>JALCBJ010000020.1 GCA_028066595.1 Thermoanaerobaculia bacterium | reverse complement strand
GCTGCGCCGCGATCTCCGACGCATCTAAGGGCCGAGCCGACGCGTACCCCCGGCCAAATGCGCAACCTCCTGACTCGCATCCGTGCCTGCACCGAGTGTGCGACCGACCTGCCCCACGGACCACGACCCATCGTCGCCGCGTCGCCGGAGTGCCGGATCGTCATCATCGGTCAGGCACCCGGCCGCAAGGTGCACGAGACGGGCGTTCCCTGGAACGATCCGAGCGGCGATCGTCTGCGGGACTGGATGGACGTCGACCAAGAGACCTTCTATGACGATCGGCTCGTCGCGATCGTTCCCATGGGGTTTTGCTACCCCGGGAAAGGACGGAGCGGTGATCTTCCCCCACGACCTGAATGTGCACCGCTCTGGCACGCACCTGTGCTCCGGGCCATGCCGAAGATTCGATTGACCTTGCTGATCGGCCGATTCGCTCAAGGCCACTATCTCGAAGGGCGCCAGCGCGCGTCGCTGACCGAGACCGTCCGATCTTTCGATGAGTACGTCGGAGACGGCCTGCTGCCGTTGCCACACCCATCGCCGCGGAACAACCTCTGGATCCGGCGCAATCCTTGGTTTCGTAGGCTGGTGGTACCGGCGTTGCGCCGAAACGTAGCCGTAGCTTTGACATGAGGCACGAAGAAACCGCGTCTAGATGAGCCTTCGTTTCATCTTCTTGAGAAAGACGTCCTTTATCGATTCCCAGCGATCAGTGTTCCTCAGAAAAGCGAAAACCGTCGTATCTTCCTTCGCCGCGCGTGACCATTCGTCCTCGACGGCATCCTCCGCAGCCTCCCTAAAGGACTCAAAAAACTCGCGGAACGCAGACTTCGACTTAAGAAAATCTTGAGGCCTACTGCCGTCACGGCGCTGCCTCAGTCGATAGAACTCACCACAGAGCGAGAGAATGTGATACCTCATCCTTTTGAGGTGTTGGTAGCCGGGGTCCTCTTTCACCAAATGAGTGAGGCGCTGTTCAATCGCCTGATAGAGCGTGATAGCCAAAAGCGCTTCCTTAAAGGTCTCATTCGACCATTGATCCTCGATCCTGCTCTCAACTCCAAAGGCCCGATCATACAAGCCAGTTTGCTCATCCTCTCTTCGCACGTAGAGCGATCGGGGCACAGCATGTAGTTGCGTTGGTTCCTCGAGGAAAGAAAAGCGAATCTTCCCAAGCAGAGGCAGATCGACACCCTTCCCGATTCCCCTCCCGCCACCTACCTCTCTACGCCGCCTATAGTGCATATTGATAACTGGACCTTTGGCACGCTGTTTCTTGAAGCGTATTTCCAACCACTTCTGAATAGGATCGTTCGAACGGAAATCGGAGACTCGAATATTGTTCTGACTGTTATTAAATCGGATTATCTTCGCGTTGATCCCCTTCTCAGTCTTGACAGACAACGCCTTGGTCAATCTGAATAATATCTCCAGACTATCGTCCGGACTAGCCTTGGCGATACTCGTGATAGTTTGCGCTCCGTTTATCACCTGGAAATCACGAGCAATCAGCGTTGTCGATCGCTTCCCCTGCAATTCGAATTCAGTACAGATAGCAGAGATGCCGTTGTTGAAATAGAAAAACTCACCTGGATTTTCTCTCGCAGTCTTCGAGATATCACTATTTATCCCTTTATTGCCTAAATATCCTCGAATGTTCCACGCATACAACGAATCCTTCCACTTCGAGTACAAGTTTCTTATAGCGTTGCCTTTGACCACAGCAATCACCGATCGATACGGTTCGTCTTTCTGGATAAATCTCCCCTGAGGCAAATCGATTCTCACCTCTTCAGGAGTCGAGACCTCTGCAGCTTTGGCTCGAGCGTAGTACTGTTTTAGCTCTCCAAAATCTTGAAGTTCACATGAGACGGGAATCCCGCCGTCAGCATACCTGGCGTTGGCGTGATCCAGGGTTCCTATCAACTTATCGGTGCTTTTCCCAGTCGAGATGAACCTGAATGTCACGCTAAAGCCGGCGTCTACTTTCTCGCCATACTCCCCTAATAGATCGGCAGCGTACTGCGAACCATGTGCCTCTACCCACTCTTTGTCGCAGTAGTGCTCATGTCGAGCAAAAAAAGAACTAACGTCTATCTCTGATATCGGCCGGCCGTATGGCTGACATTTGCACTGACAAATAAGTAGATGCTGCCGTTCTGTATCTTCCATCACAATATCGGCTCCGAGATCCCGACTCTGCAGAACAGCATCTTCAGCGCCAGGCTCATAACCTTGCTCAAAAGACTCGATGAGCTCCGCGATCCAGTATTGAAAAGCCACACCTCTTTGACTCTCGTTGTCGTACGTCTTCCCAAGTTGCTCACACTTGTCGACCAGCTCTTCTTTGATAATTTTTCTGAATTCTCTTGTGCTGACATTCAAACCCGAACCCATGTCATCTCCTTTCGAACGATTCCGTAGCCAGGCGAAAAATAGGTACCGCAGGGCTCAGAATCGCATCTGATCTGGTTTATCAAGCTGGAACATCTGCGAGCTTCCAACTGCTGCTTCAGAGATTCCCAAACTGGAGCGCTTACGCAGGCAGAAAGCACACACCACAGTATCGTCCCGTCTTCTGACAGAATCTCCGCTGGCCCTGCAGCAGAACGGACTGGATGCAGTGGTCGGCATCACCAACCTCGAACTATCTGCCTCATCGTATCCGAACAGGTTCAACAGGAGGCCGCTATTTCGGACATCACTCGCCTTCTCGATCGCTGCCGCGACGGCGATTCTGAAAGCGCTCGGCTGGTCTTTGCGACCCTCTATTCCGAGCTGAGGAAGATGGCAGCCGCCAAGCTCTCCCGTTCGGCCTCGGGAGACACCGTGACGCCCACGGTGTTGGTGCACGAGACCTACCTCCGACTCACGGCAGGAACTCGCCTGAACGTCGAAAGCCGGCGCCACTTCTACACCACCGCAGCGAAAGTGATGCAGCACTTTCTCGTCGATCGGGCACGGCGGTCCCGGGCGGCCAAGCGAGGTGGCAACCCCCACAGGATCACCTGGACCGAGCGACTCAGCGATTCGAGGAGCCAAGAGGAAGAGATCCTCGATCTCGAGACAGCCTTGGATGAGCTCGGCAGCCTCAGCGAGCGCGGTCGGCAAGTGGTAGAGCTACGGTACTTCGCCGGTTTGACGGCGGAGGAAACCGCCGAGATCCTCGAGATCTCGGAGCGCTCGGTGCACCGGGAATGGCAACGCGCCCGGGCGTTTCTCCACGCACGACTCACCGAAACAGACTCATGATGGACACACCGTGACGCGGGAATCGTGGCAGCGCGCCTATGCCGTGCTGGATGAGATTCTCGATCTCGACACCGAGGCACGGCGTGCGCGGCTCGCGCAGCTGGAGCTGAACGCGGAGGAACGCGAATACGTCGAAGCATTGCTGCAAGCCGACGAGTCGGACGACGGAGTGCTCGACCGTATCCCGGACGCAGCTCTCAGTGAGAGCCCGGCCAACGGCCAAGAGATCGGACCTTGGAGGTTGGGCCCGGAGATCGGTCGCGGAGGGATGAGCGTCGTCCATCGTGCCACCCGCGACGATGCGGGCTTCGAACAGACCGCGGCGCTCAAGCTTCTGCATGCCGCCAGGCTAGACGCCGCCTCGATTAGCCGTTTTCAGCGCGAGCAACAGATCCTCGCCGACCTTCATCATCCGAATCTCGCGACGCTTCTCGATGGCGGCGTCACGGATACGGGAACGCCCTATCTGGTGATGGAGGAGGTCCGGGGAGAACGACTCGACGGGTATTGCTCGGAGCGCGATCTCGATGCTCGCGCGATCGTCCGCTTGATGTTGCCGATCTGTGACGCCGTCGCATTCGCTCATCGCAGCCTGGTGGTTCACCGGGATCTCAAGCCGGCGAACATCCTGGTCGGTGAAGACGACCGACCCCGACTGCTCGACTTCGGCGTCGCGAAGCTTCTCGCGGCCGAAGAGTCAGATCTCACGACCACTCGCGTTCTGACTCCAGGATTCGGCGCGCCGGAACAAGCTTCGGGTGGAGCGGTCACCACCGCCACCGACGTCTACGGACTCGGCGCGGTGCTGTATCGACTGCTGACCCACTCCACGCCGTATCCGGCAGAGGCCATGCTCGATCTCCCGAATGCACCACCTCCGATCGCACCGTCGCGCACATCGGACAAGGTGGGTGGTATCGATTCCGATCTCGACAACGTGGTGCTGATGGCCCTCCGAGCGGAGCCAGAGCGACGCTACGCGAGTGCCGAAGCGCTCGCTCGGGACCTGCACAGCTGGCTCGACGGTCACCCGGTCGTGGCGACGCCGGATCGTGTGGGATACCGGCTACGAAAGCTCGTGTCGCGGCATCGGACGGCCTTTGCAGCCGCCGTGATCGCCGTCCTCGCCTTGTTGGCAGGGTCGGGAGTGGCTCTGTGGCAAACGTCCGTAGCCCGTGCTGAGTCTGGGAGAGCGCAAGTCGCTGCGGACGAAGCCGCGCGACAAGCGCAGCGGGCCGAAGCGGTCACCGAGTTCCTCGTCAGCACATTCGCGGCCGCAGATCCGGAAGCTAGCCTGGGTGCCGACGTCACCGTGCGACAGGTACTCGACGCAGGTATCGAGCGCCTCGACCACGAGCTGGCGGACGAGATGGAGACCCAAGCGCAGCTGCGCTCCGTATTGGGCGAGATTTCTTATCTACTGGGTGAGTTTGACATGGCCGAATCCCTCCTCTCCGAGAACCTAGCTCTCGAGGGGCGCGATCGCGAATCTCGGTTGCGAGATCTCAGCCTCGCGGCGCACAACGCGTCGACGCAAGGAAACCATGACCTGGCCGAGCAACGGTATGCAGACACCATCGAGCTGGCCCGCCAGATCGACCCCCAGGAGAGAGCTGTGGCCGAGCTCTCGTACGCGACCTACCTGATCGAGTCGAGCCGCGCGAAAGTCGCACTCGACCGGCTCGACGATGTTTCGGCGCAAGTCTGGCTGCCTTCGGCGCCGGAAGAACAAGTCGCGATCCTCGAGGCGACGCTTGCGGCGGCTCTTCTGCAGATGGGGCAGGTCGATGAGGCTGCTCGCCGTGCTGAACGGGCCCTTCAGCTGCGAGGAAAACAAACGGATCGGGCTCTGGCACTCGGCATCCTGTCGAACATCCGCGCCGAACAGGGCGATCTCGAGTCGGCCATAGATCTCAAGCACCAAGCCCTGGAGCTCCAGCAGCAGCTGCTAGGCCCGGATCATCCCCATACTCAGATCTCGCGCAACGACCTGGCGACCATGCTCAAGAATGTAGGACGCTTCGCCGAATCGGCCGAGTTGCTGCAATCCGTCCTGGCCCAGCAGACGGTCTTGCTGGGTGACGAGCACCCGCATGTCGCCACCGCTCACTTCAACCTCGGACAGGCGTTGTTCCTCGCCGGTAGTCAGGACAGTGCGCTGGATCACTATCGACAAGCGATGACTCTTACCGATCGGGCTCCCGCCGCGGCGGGCCCGTTCCAAGGCGTCTATCGTGTGATCTACGGACACGCGCTGGCGCTGACGACGGCCTCGATCACAGCGGGCGAACAGTACCTCGTCGAGGGAATTCGCCTGGTGGCAGCCTCCGCTGGGGCAGACCATCCATTGACCGCGAGAGTGCGGACCCTCTACGCCGAGGTTCTCAACGACTCCGGAAGGAACGACGAGGCCAGAGCGCAGACAGAGCCGAGCCTACCTATCCTCGAGGGTTCCTACGGCGCGGAATCCCGCCATACTGCGCTCGCCCGGATCGAATGGGGCCGAGCGATCGCAGAGGCCTCGCCCGAGCAAGCCGAGGCCGCGCTGCGAGACGCGGTCGCCGCATTTCAGCACAGTAGCTACCGGCTGCAATACCAGCGGCAGATCGCGAAAGCCGAAGCGATGCTCAGGGGGATGAGCTCGACCACGCACTGACATTCCCGGACTCGAAGTCGTCCGAGAAGATCTCCTCCGGCTCTGGCGGAGCACTGACCCTTTCGTCGGCACCCAGATCATAGGGCCCCAGCTGATCCGGGACGGAGGTCACATCGAAGCCTCGGGCGTCTCCATCGATGTCGTCATCCGTTGGCACATAGACGACCGTGTCGCAGAAATCGACGGCCGGTGCCGTTTCCCTCAAGTGCGGATCACCGCTGGACGGCAAATCCCAGACCGCACTGGGATCGGTCTCCACGGCCACACCCGAATGGGAGGAAGCGTTCTCGTGAAACAGGGCGCAGTCGGCTTGTTGAAAGCCACCCGATCCGGCCGGAAGGAAGATCGGATCCGACCCAGGCCCACCTCCCATCGGCATACCCTGGCCTTCGATGACGACACTCGAGTAGATATCGACGCGACCGTTCACATCGGCATGGGCGAACGCCATGCCGGAGCTCGGCGCCGAGCTGCCCCAGGCGGAGACGAAGGCCAACCTCGCATGGCCACCATCGCGCGCCAACACGTGGACGCCCGCCGCGTGGTTGTCGTACAGCACGCTGTTTTCCACCAGAAGAAAGCTGTCGGTACCCGAAACGACCGCGACATTTCCCGCATCCTCGGCGGAGTTACCTGTCAGATAGGTCTGGCGCACCGTCGCTTGGCCGCCGTTTGTCACCAGCAGAGCACCGCCCTCCACAGGACCCGGAGCGCCAGCGCCTCCACAGCTGTTGCCCTCCATCAAAGAACACCGGACACCACGATCGCATGTCGCGGTAGTGCGATCCATGACCAGCGTCGCCTGAGAGGTGACCATGACACCGCCGCCATCGGAGAGACCTCGGTTGCTGACGATCTCGGAGTTGAACACGTCCGCCGAGGTACCGCTGCCGAGCAAGTACATGCCACCACCGAAACCGACCGCGTCGTTGCGACGGAGCGTCGCTGGCGTCAGGCTGTTGCCGCCGAGAAACACCGACGAGCCACCCCGGGCGTATATGCCACCGCCGTTGAACTCGGCCCGATTCTCGACGATGCCGTAGTGGTTGATGCCTGCAGGAGCCGGTCCGCCGGCCAGTACGTTCACCGAGCAACCGTCGGCGTACACTCCACCGCCGTTGAAGCCGGCGTCGTTTCCGTGCAGCTTGGTCTGCGCGCCGAGACCTACGACGCCTGTGCCTGTGCAGTAGACACCACCGCCGTTGAAGGTGGCTTCGCCGCTGAAGATCTGCGTCCCTGCCAGGGCGACCAGCGACGCGCCACCGCTCAGGTGAACGTTGCCGCCGTCGTTGGCCCGGCCGCCCACCACCAGGGTGTCTTCTAGAGTGACCAAGGAGGAGTTCGTCGCCGTGATCAGCCGGCCACCCGTATCGCCGACCAGACGCATGTTCCGAAACGTCGCCTGCGTCGCATCGAACTCGAAGAGATCGCCGACGGTGGTCGTGATGCTGCGCAGCCGCGGAGTGAAGTCTGAGCAGCTGTTGATGCCCTGCAGCACGACCGGCGACTCATTGGTCAACAACAACGCGCCGCCACCAGTCCATGTTTGATCTACGGCGAAGAGGATCGTGTCGCTTTCCGTCGTCGCTGCCGCGCGCAGAAAGGCCAACGCCAGGGAAGACTGCTCACAGCCAGAGCTGGTGGGCCCGACGGTGATGACCTCGGCGTGTGATGGCGCCGACGCCAACGTGAGGAGGAGCAGAATCGAAACAACAGGCCAGGTGGCTGCGTGGCGTGACATAGGGGTCTCCAGCGGTTCCGAACGTGTGCGGCCCGGCTTCGATACCGGCCCTCTCTGCCACGTACGCAATCCGGCGCCAGACCCTGACAGCGGATCCGAGAAGGTTCAGATCGAAGACGACCAAGCGGACACGTTGCCCGACTCGAATCCATCGGAGAAGATCTCCTCGGACACAGGAAAGCTGCCGTCCGACTCGTCGGCCCCCAGGTCGTATGGGCCCAGGATATTGCCGATGGAGATATCCAGCCCCCTCGGCTCGCCATCGATGTCGTCGTCCACCGGCGCGTAAACCGCAGTATTGCAATAGTCGACGGCGAGGGCCCCTGGATTGACTCCGGGATTCCCCTCCTCTGCGAAGGGCCACAACGTCGCCGGATCAGTAAAGACCGGGAAGGTCGAGCCAGTCGAGGCGTCTTCGTGCAAGAAGGAGCAATTGACCTCGAAGGTGCTATCGGGACCCGGCGGCAACAGGATCGGGTCGGTAGATCCACCCAGAGGCGAGTTGCCCCGGCCCTCGACGATCAGGCTGGAATAGAAGTCGAGACGTCCGAAACCGAGAACCTCGGCAAACGCCATGCTCGAGCCAGGCTCCGAGCTGCCCCAGGCCGAGACGAAGGCGAGCCGGGTGTGCCCGAAGGAGGAGATCTGGATACCAGTCTCGGCGTTGTCGAACAGCACGCTACCTTCGATCAGAAGGTCGGTGTCGACGTCGGAAAGGTACGCGACCTGGCCTGCGTCACTTGCCGCCGCATTGTCGGTGACGTATGTCTGGAGAACCTCCGCATCGCTGTTGCCCGAGATGTGCACGGCACCGCCGAGCCCGGTCGCCGACCCGAAGCCGGCCCTATTTCCCGCGAGCAGCGAGCAGCGAAAGCCCCGACCGCAACTCGCCAGTGTCCGGTGCATGGTCAAAGTCGAGTACAGCGCGAGGTAGAAGCCGCCGCCATCGCTGCCGCTCAGATTCCCGACGACCTCCGAGTCCGTGATCTCGGCACTGGATTCTCTCAGGTACAGCCCTCCGCCTGCACCCGCCGACGTATTGCCGCGAATCGAGCCGGGGAAGCTCGCGGTTCCGCCGACGATCACGCTGGAACTTTCGGCATAGATGCCGCCGCCCGAGCCATCGGAGTGGTTTCCGAATACACCGAGACGGCCTGCTGTGCTCGGTCCACCGGAAAAGACACTGACCGTACATTCGTCTGCGTAGATCCCACCGCCGGAGTTGACGGCGAGATTGTCTGCCACCCGACTTCCGGCGCCCAGCGCGATGGTGCTGTTCCCCGAGGCCTCGCAGTAGACGCCGCCCCCGTTGAGGGCCTGGCCGCCGACGATCTCGGAGCCCGACAGCGCCACCAGACTGGCGCCGTCGGTGATCGAGACGTTGCCACCGTCGTCGACAGCCGAGGCACTCTGTCCGCCGCGAAGGGTCGTTTCGCGAAGGGTGATGATCGAGGCGTTCCTGGCGACCACCAGTCGGCCCGCCGTATCGCCCACCAGGTCCAGATTTCGGAAGGTCACCGAGGTACCGTCGAAAAGGAATAGATCCCCCGCCGTGGTGGTGATGGTTCGGCGGATGGCGGTGAAGTCACCACAGCTCGTGATGCCCTGGAAGGTCACCGACGATTCGTTGGTGAGCTGCAGCGGCGAGCCGCCGATCCAGGTTGCATCGACCGTCAAGAGAATCGAGTCGCTGCCGGAGGTGCTTGCCGCGCGGCTGACCGCAGCCGAAAGCGTGGAGAAGTCACATCCGGCCGCGAAGGAACCTACGGTGATGGTCTCGGCCCGCGCACCAGCAGCCAACCAGCAGCCGACGAGTATGGTTGGCAGCAAGAGGTATCGACGCGGCATATGGGTTCTCCAAGAGTGGGTCGTCGTGCGAACCGGCGAGCGATGATGCTCACTACGACGTACGCAATTCAACCACGTACCCTGACAGGTCGGCTTATCGGCCCGCTCGGCGCGCCCGCACGAAGCCCCACGCCGACCGAGCCCAGATTCCCACCATCTTTCCCGGTCCGACCTTCGTGGGCGGATCGAGGCGATCTTCGAGCCATCGCGTCAGCGTCTCCTGGCGGCGTAGCTTGCCGGACGAGGTACGCGGCAGGGTTCCGGGCTCAAGAACGACGACCTCGTCGACCTCGAGCTGTTCGACGGCAAGAACGGTCTCTACCGCACGCTCCCGGAGAGCTTCCAGATCGCCCGGAGCGGCGTCCTTGGCCCTCTCGACGAAGAGCACCAACTGCTCCCGGTCGGTGCCTTCCGGCTGGTGCGCCACCGCGACGACGCAGCCGGCGCGGACGCCGGGAAGGTCTTGTACCGCCTGCTCGACGTCTTGGGGCGCGTGATTTCGGCCTCGCAAGATCAGTACGTCTTTGGCCCGCCCGGTGAGGAAGAGCTCACCCTGCCATAGAAAGCCACGATCGCCGGTGTCGAGCCAGCCGTCGCGCAGTGCCTCGGCGGTGGCCTCGGGGCGACCAAGATAGCCGTCCATAATCCACGGAGCCTGCACCTGGACGGCCCCCACACAGCCTTCTGGGGCGACTGCATTCTCCGCAACGATACGCAGGTCCAAGCCCGGTAGTGGACGACCGACCGAGGCCAGCTCACGACCTTTCTTCGCAGGCACTGCCCGGTCGCGGCCGAGCGCCTCTCGATCGAACCGTTCCGTGCGAAACGGCTCGTGCAGATCAGAGAACGTTACCGCCAACGTCGCCTCCGAAAGTCCGTAGACCGGCGTCAGTGCTTCGGCTCGAAATCCCCAGCGGGCGAAGCGCTCTTGGAAGGCGCGCAACACTTCGGGAGCAACCTGCTCGGCTCCGTTGAGCGCTACCCGCCATGAGCTGAGATCCACGCCAGCCAACTGTTCGTCACGGATCTTGTCGACACACAGACCATAGGCGAAGTTGGGTGCCACGGAGATCGTCGCCCGGTAGGTCGACACGGCGCGTAACCAGACGGCGGGACGCAGAATGAACGCTTCCGGCGGAAGCAGCGTGAGAACACTGGGCCGTTCGAGTGCTGGGAAAACGCAGCCGATGAGGCCCATGTCGTGGTAGAGCGGCAGCCAGCTGACCCCGGTGTGGCGAACGGTCTCGTCGTCGGGCCAGAACGAGTTGAGGGCCTGCACCTGCGCCAGGACGGCCCGATGGCTGAGAGCCACTGGTTTCGGGTCCACGGTGGTGCCGGAGCTGAACTGCACCAATGCCAGATCGGAACTCGAAACCTCGACCTCTCGAACGGCGGTTCCACGGGGCAAGTCGTTCAGTGTGCGGCAACGCAGATCGGCTCGTGCCTGCGCCATCGTCTCACCGAGTACGGTGCGCACCTTCCCGTCCGTCAGTACAAGGCTCGCGCCGGCCGCACGGAGCATGGACGCGGTGCGCCGATGGTATTCGTCGAGCCGTCCTAGACGTACCGGTGGGTAGAGCGGTACGGGCACCGCACCTGCCCTCAGGATGCCAAAGAACGCGAAGAAGAACTCTGGGCAGGTCGGGTAGATCAAGGCCACCCGCTCACCCCGCTCCAAACCGAGAGCCTGAAGCCCCGCCGCGACCGTGCGCGCCCCCGCGTCGATCTGCGCCCAGTCGAAGAACCGGCTCCGTTCACGTCGGTCCAGAAAGCGAAGTCCGGCCGGGACTCCGCCCACCCCATCATCTGCGCCTTCCTCGAGACGGAGGGAACCGACACCCCCTGCCTCGAAGTCGCTCGACGCGGCGGGTCCCGCATCTCGGTTTGCGTCGGCCGCTTGGTCCAGCAGGTCGATGAGCGTCACGGATCGTGCTCTCGCCGAAGGACCTTGCGCTGGACGAGACGGAGCAGGTCATCCACGGTGGCGATAGAGCTCTCGTCGTCCTCGTCGAGACAGATCAGGAAGTGGTCCTCCACGGCCGTCGCCAGGGTCAGCAGCTGCAGAGAGTCCAAGCGGAGGTCTTCCACCAACCGCTGACTGCGTTCCAGCGGGCCTTGATAGTCGAGCTCACGGTGGGCAATGTTCGCTAGTTGCTGCAACAGGACGTCGCTCATGAATCGTGTTCCTCACGTCCGGTGGCTCCGGGCAAAAGGCTGGGCCGGTCCCCCAATGTTGCGAAGTACGGCGCCGCCTCCTCGAGGGCTGCCTCCTCGACACGAATCCGGACACGGAGCATCCAGGCGTTGAGTAGCGACGCAACAACGGCGGTGATCCAAGCACTGTGAATCAGCGGTAGCGCCGCGACTTCCAGCACGACCGCCAGATAGTTCGGATGCCGCAGGTACCGGTAAGGCCCACCTGTGACTGGCCCTTCCCCCGGTACGACGAAAACGCGAGTCGTCCAGCGGTCTCCCAAGGTCACGATGGCCCAGTAGCGCAGCACCATGGTCGCCAGAACGACCGCCAGCGCGGTCCATCCCAACCAGGGCAGCCAGGGTCGTTGGAGAGAGACGACTTCGAGCGGTGCCGCCACCAAGAGACTCGTGTGCAATAGAACCATGGCCGGAAAGTGCGTATCGCCCACCGCCACACCACCGCGACGGTGCAGCCGCCGCGCATTGCGCCGGGTGAGCGCCAGCTCGGCCAGGCGCTCCAGCACGATGAGGCCGATCAGGCCGATGTAGGCGGTTTGCGTGTCCAGGGTCATCGGGCCGGTGATGCCTCAGAACCGCAGCAAGACGAGCTCCGAACAGAAGCCTGGGCCCATTGCCAGGAGCATCGCATGACGTCCGGCAGCCACCCGACGCTCCTCGAGCGTGTCGCGCAGCACCAACAGCACCGACGTCGACGACAAGTTGCCTACTTCCTCGAGGCTGCGCCACGTGAGGGCCAGGTCTTCACGAGCGAGACCGAGCGACTTCTCCATCGCTTGAAGCACTTTGGGGCCGCCTGGATGGCAGATCCAGGCATCGACATCACTCCGATCGAGGCCATGATCCTGCAGGAAGCTGTCGACATCGGCACCCAGGTGATCGGTGACCATGTGCGGAACGTCGGCCGAAAGGACGATACCGAAACCCCGCTCGGTAACGTCCCAGCCCATGACGTGCTCGGTCTCCTCATAGAACACCGAACGGGTCGCTTCAATGCGAGGAGCTGGTCGAGGGCTCGAGAGCTCGACCTCGGCTCCCGCCACCACCACCGCCGCTGCACCGTCGCCGAAGAGGCCCGTGGCGATGAGGTTGGGGATCGAAAGATCCTGGCGCTGCAGTGTCAGCGAGCACAGCTCCACCGACAGGAGCACCGCCACCTGATCCGGATAGGCGCGGACGTAGTCGGCCGCGCGCGCGATGCCCGCTGCGCCGGCGACGCAACCGAGCCCAAAGATCGGCACACGTTTGACGTTCGAGGGTAATTTCAGGAGATTCATCAAGCGGGCGTCGAGGGACGGCGTGGCGACTCCGGTGACGGTGACCGTGAACAGTGCGTCGACTTGCTCCACGTCCAGCGCCGCCAGCTCCAACCCGTCTTGGATCGCCGCCGCACCTACCTCGAGCGCCACCCGTACCCAGGCATCGTTGGCGTCACCAAAACTCGTGAGATCCGGATATTCCTCCAGCGGAAGCGCCAGATAGCGTCCACCCACCTTGACGTTCCGATGCAGACGCTCCAATCGCTCGGGATTGTGATGCTGCTGCATCCAATAGCCGCGCAAAGCCCCGAGGAGCTGCTCTTGGTCGTAGTAGTGGGCCGGAAAGGCCCGCCCGACGGAAGCGATTTGCATCGATGCCGCTCAGCCGGCAGCCTCGGCTGGCCATCGATCCTCTCCGGTGGGTCCCGATCGGCCGGCTAGACCTTGCCGCCGAGCGAGCCAGCCGAGGGCGAGCCCACACATGGCGTAGAGAATCCACCAAGCGAAGGCCAAGCGCCACCATGGATCCTGAGCCTGCCGCGTCGCGTGGACGACGGTCAGGACGAAGATCGGCCCCCGGAAGACCCAGCCCAGGGAACCGGCCACCAACCCGTCGAGCCACCATGCACCACAGCGCCCCAAGGCCAGCAGAAAGAGCGCCAGAAGCCCGCAGGCCTCCATCAGCCAGGCGGTAAGTACCACCACGCCGGAAATGCGAGGCTGCTCCATCAGCCCGAGGCGGATCACGGCACCATGGCGGGGTTCCAGATCGAGAACACCGACCAAGAAGCCGAAGACGGCCAAAAGGAGGACGAGGAGGGGCAATGCAAGGGTGAGGAATCGCAACAAGGTGAGTTCATGGTAGCCCATCGACCGCACCACCGCGCAGCCTCCTGCCTTTCTCTGGAGACGGTAATATCGGCTGGCGTCGGCTCCCTGAAATGTCGACATCAGACCTTTTACCGCACCCCCTTCGACTCAAGATGATCCGTCCCCCCTTGCGCAGCCTCGTCGCCGGCCTGATCGACTACGCAGGTCTGTTCCCGCCAGCCGCCCTCGGCATGGGGGCAGCGGTCGAGAAGTTCACCGCCCATCGGCAGTCGCGCCACGCGTTGATTCTTTCCCGTTTCGTGGTGCCTGTCGCACGACTCGAAGAGTTCGCGCAAGCGCGCACCAAAGTCCGTGATTCTTCTCGCTGGGGCCTTTCGGTTCTGATCGGTGGCGACCCGGATGGTGACCGCACGCGGATCGACGCGTTCGTGTCGGAGCACGGCCACTTGGCGAGCGTCGAGTCGGCGGAATACCGGCCGGCCTCATTCCAAGAAATAGGTTACGCCAGTGCGACGTTGGCCGGCGTCGAGACCTTCTTCGAGATCCCCCACGCCGAAGACCCCGCGCCATGGATGGCTGCCGTACGCGCCACCCAGTCGACCGGCGGGACGTTGCGCGGTGCCAAGATCCGGACCGGCGGCGTCACCCCGGAGCTGATCCCATCGAGCGCCGAGGTCGCTCGATTCATGACGGCAGCTCGTGACGCCGGAGTCGCGTTCAAAGCGACTGCCGGCCTACATCACCCGTTGCGCGGCGAATACCCGCTGACCTACGAGAAAGATGCTCCGACAGCGGTGATGCACGGCTACCTCAATGTCTTCCTTGCCGCTGCGGCGCTTCACGCCGGACGCCTCGATCGCGAGGGCGCGGAACGTCTACTGGACGAAACGGATCCATCGAGCTTCCGCCTCGGCCGCCGCGGTGTCACGTGGCGAGGTCGCGAGATCCCGGAGCTTGGCCTGGCAGCAGCCCGCGACCGCTTCGCTCTCTCCTATGGCTCGTGCTCCTTCGACGAGCCTGTGGACGAACTGAAGGACATGGGCTGGCTCGATCGGCGTTGAAGAATCAACCTGCCACGCCACTTCAGCCTGGGCTTCCCACCGTTGCCCCACAGGGCGAGGTCGACAAGACTTTGGGTGCCTCGAAGTAGACGAACGTCAACTCTGAACCGACAGCCGAGACACGATGACCTACGACGCCACGAACCCGAACGAGACTCACGATCCGTCGCTGCGCAGCTGGATCGCTTCCGCCAATGAACCCGACACAGACTTCCCGATCCAGAACCTGCCGTTCGGCGTCTTCCGCTCAGACGAGCTGGAGGCGGACCGGGTCGGAGTCGCCATCGGCGACCAGATCGTCGACGTGTGGGCCTGCCGAGAAGCGGGTGCTTTCGAGGGCTTGGGTGCCGACGCCGACGAGGCAGCCCGCGCCTGTGCCGGGCCGACGCTGAACGCACTCATGGGCATGGAGCCGCGGTATTGGTCGGCACTGCGCCGAGCGCTGCAGAGGTTGCTGCGAGATGACGCCGACGAGGCGGCGCGTGCTCGGATGGTGTTGGTGGCCGCTGACTCGGTGCAGATGGTCTTGCCGGTCGACATCGGCGACTACACCGATTTCTACTGTTCCATCCACCACGCGACCAACGTCGGGTCCATGTTCCGACCCGACAATCCGCTGATGCCCAACTACAAGCACCTGCCCGTGGGATACCACGGGCGTGCCTCCTCCGTGCAGCTGTCCGGGACGCCGGTGCGTCGTCCCGAAGGGCAGAAGAAACCACCGGAAGAGGGTGGAGCTCCGCCCTTCGGACCGACCGCGCTCCTCGACTACGAGCTGGAAGTGGGCTTCTTCGTAGGCACGGGCAATGAGCTGGGAGAAAGCGACGCGCTGGATCGTTGCGAGGATCGGATCTTCGGCTTCTGCCTGGTCAACGACTGGTCGGCTCGCGACGTTCAGGCCTGGGAGTACCAACCCCTGGGCCCGTTCCTCGCCAAGAGCTTCCTGACCTCTATCTCGCCCTGGATCGTCACGACCGAGGCACTGGCTCCGTTTCGTGTTGCAGCCTTCGAGCGCGAGGCCGACGATCCGCAGCCTTTGCCTCATCTCGATTCGCACCGAAACCGGGAGCGAGGTGGCATCGACCTGAATCTCGAGGTCTACCTCCAGACTGCCGAGATGCGCGGCGCCGGCACGGCGCCATACAGGCTCTCTTCCGGATCGTTCCGCTCCATGTACTGGACAGCTGCTCAGATGCTGACCCACCACCAGTCGGCTGGCTGCAATCTTCAGCCGGGGGACCTGCTCGCTTCCGGAACAGTGTCTGGGCCCGACAAGGGCAGCCGCGGCTGCCTGCTGGAGCTAACCTGGCGCGGTTCCGAGCCGCTGGAGCTTCCCTCGGGTGAGACTCGCAAGTTTCTCGAGGATGGTGACGAGGTGGTCATCCGAGGCGCGTGTCGAGCGCCGGGCGCCACGGGCATCGGCTTCGGCGAGTGCCGAGGTGTGGTGTGGCCTACGCCGACCGCAGGCAGATGAATCGGCCGGGACCCGCGACAACTCGGATGATAGGTTGATCTATCACGACTCTTCAGTCCCTGCTGTTTCTTATCGATCTCCCGTAGAGCATCCGACATGCGAACACCCGCTCGTATCCGCTTCCTCCTCGCCGCGGCCCTTTTGTTGTGTCTCGACGCTTCGATCGCCCTCGCCGAGGGCCCCTCTTGCCAGCGCAACGTCGACGGCCTGACCTTCGAGTCGAACCGTGCGCTCGTCACCTCCGACTACTTCAAGGCTGCGGGCCTCCGATGCGGTACCCCGGACCGCGAAGAGCGTCTGGCGATGTTCGGCCCGTCGACCGTAGAAGGGGCTCCCGCCGACTGCTCCGACGATTCCACCAACCCCGACCCGTCCTACGACCCGGGCGACGTGTACGTCATTTCAGTGGTCGTCCACATCATCATGGACGATTCGTGTACGACCGGCGTGATCAGCGACCGGATGGTGCAGAGTCAGATCGATATCCTCAACCAGGATTTTCTGGCGCTCGCCGGGAGCAACGGAGAACCGGGTGTGTATTCGGGAATTCGGTTCGTCCTGGCATCGGAAGATCCCGACGGGAAGCCCACGTCCGGCATCACTCGCAGCTGCAACACCACCTGGTTCGACGACAACGGAGCCTACTGGAACACGCTGGCGTGGGATCCGCATCGTTACATGAATCTGTACACGAACACAGCTGACGGCTACCTTGGTTATGTGCCCTTCCTACCGGCCAATGGCGGCGGTGCGTTCGTCGGCGGAGTCGCCGATCGCGTCGTCGTACATTGGGAGGCCTTCGGCGACATGGCACCCGGCGGTCCTCCCTACAATCTAGGCCGAACCGCAACTCACGAGGTAGGACACTACTTGGGCATGGAGCACACCTTCAATGGCGGTTGCGGAATAGCCGCAGCACCGGGCTGCTACAACACAGGCGACCTTGTGTGCGACACAGAACCCGAAGCGTCAGAGCACTTCAGCCCATGCACCGATCCGGAAAAGTGTGGCGATCCTGATCCGATCCACAACTACATGGACTATAGCGACGACGCCTGCATGTGGGAGTTCACCGTAGAACAGATTCGCCGCATGCGTTGTACGTTGGCCAACTACCGATCGAACCTCTACACAGTCGTCAGTGCCGACGAGATCTTCACGGACGGCTTCGAGTCGGGGAACACGAGCGCCTGGTCGTCGACCTCACCCTAGCCTCGCGCAGACTAGAGCATGGCCGACATCGTCTGGACACCCACAGCGCAGCGCGTTGCTTCGGCACGTTTGACAGAGTTCCTCCGAGGAGTGTCGGTCAGTACTCCCGGCGTCGTCGACTATCCGTCTCTATGGCGCTGGTCGGTAGAGGACCCGGCGGCGTTTTGGCGGAAGATCTGGCAGGAGGCTGACATCGTGGCTTCGGCCCAGCCCGAAGCCACCCATGCCGAGCCGCTGCGCATGCTTCGGGAGACCGGACACCCGGGAGCCGATTGGTTCCCAGGAGCCCGTCTGAATTTCGCCGAGAATCTCCTCCGGCACGGCCGGGGTGCGGACTCGACCCACCCGGCCATCGTCGCTTGGAACGAAATGGGTCGGCAATCGGTGCATACCTACGGCGAGCTGCGCCGTGAAGTAGCTGAGGTGGGTGCCGCGCTGCGCCGCTTGGGAGTCGGCCCTGGTGACCGCGTGGCCGGATTCCTGCCCAACATCCCGGAAACCGTCGTCGCCATGCTCGCGGCTACGAGCCTGGGGGCCGTCTGGTCGTCGTGCTCACCCGATTTCGGCACCCGAGGCGTCTACGATCGCTTTGGCCAGATCGAGCCCAAGGTGCTGTTCTGCGCCGACGGCTATCGCTTTGGTGGCAAAGTGCACGACAGCCTGACGAAAGTCGCAGGCGTCGTAGAACGAATCGTCTCCATCGAAGCTGTGGTCGTGGTCCCTTATCTCGAGCCAGCGCCGGACCTCGGGGCACACACCGCGCTGGCCCGCAAGGCCTGCCTCTGGACAGACTTCGCGGTCGCGGAAGGCGAGACTCTGGACTTCGCTCAGTTGCCCTTCGGCCATCCGGTCTACGTTCTCTACTCCTCGGGTACCACGGGTCTACCCAAGTGCATGGTCCACGGCGCCGGAGGCACGCTGCTTCAGCACTGGAAGGAGCTCGTACTCCACACCGACCTGGGTCCAGAAGACCGAATCTTCTACTTCACCACCTGTGGCTGGATGATGTGGAACTGGCTGGTGTCGAGTCTGATGGTAGGCGCTACGGTGCTGCTCTACGACGGCTCGCCGCTCAAACCCAAGCCCAACATCCTGTTCGATCTCGCGGAGTCGGAGGGCATGACCATCTTCGGTACCAGCGCCAAGTACTTGGCGATGGCGGAGAAAGAAGGACTGGTACCCAAGAACACCTACGACCTCTCGACGCTGCGCACCGTGCTTTCCACCGGCTCGCCCCTGGCACCGGAAAGCTACGACTGGGTCTACGAGCAGATCGGCGAGGATCTCCAGTTGTCGTCCATTTCCGGCGGCACCGACCTCGTGTCGTGCTTTGCGCTCGGCAACCCCACAGCACCGGTGGTGCGCGGCGAGCTCCAATCCTGCGGTCTCGGCATGTCGGTGGAAATCTGGGACGACGACGGCCGGCCACTTCCCGCCGGCCAGCCGGGCGAGTTGGTCTGCACCAAACCGTTTCCCTCGATGCCGGTAGCGTTCTGGAACGACCCCGACGGCTCGAAGTATCGAAACGCCTACTTCGAGCACTATCCCGACGTCGACGGAGGTGTGTGGCGCCACGGCGACTGGGCGGAGATCACCGACCGCGGAGGACTGGTGATCCACGGCCGTTCGGACGCTACGCTCAACCCGGGAGGGGTGCGCATCGGCACGGCCGAGATCTATCGTCAAGTGGAGCAGATCGACGAGATCCTGGAAAGCCTCGTCATCGGACAGCGATGGCGTGGCGACGTACGTATCGTCCTCTTCGTACGCCTGCGCAGCGGGCGCCAGCTCACCGACGAACTGCGAGATGGAATTCGCCGCAGAGTTCGCGCCCATGCCTCGCCGCATCACGTGCCGAAGAAGATCGTTCAGGTGGCCGACATCCCAAAGACCCTGTCCGGCAAGATCACCGAGCTGGCGGTACGCCGCATCGTCCACGGCGAGGCGGTACGCAACCATGACGCACTGGCCAACGCCGAGTCGCTGGAGCTGTTTCGAGATTTGGCCGAGCTCCAGACCGACTGACCCGTGTCCAGAGCCCAGCTCGATCTCTTGCGCCACGTCTTGGGAGCTGGGCAGGCGGCCGCCGGACTGCCACTGGAGCGAGTTCGAACCAACTTCGACAAGCTGTTCGCCCGCTTTCCCACTCTCGATGGTGTCGACGTCTGCAGGAGCGAGCTCGGGGGCGTACCCTGCGAAACGGTGGATGCGAGGCTCGATCGCAGCCGTCCTCCCGAGACCCTCGTCGTCCATCTGCACGGTGGCGGCTTCGTCGCCGGATCCTCCACCAGCCATCGCAACCTCGCAGGCAGGCTGTCCCGAGCCGTGGACGGCGTGGTGATCGTCCCGGACTACCGCCGGGCGCCGGAAGCTCGGTATCCAGCGCAGCTGGAAGACACCCTGGCGGTCTGGAAAACCGCCATGCTCCAGCACCCGGAACAGGACGTTTCTTGGGCTGTCCTCTCGGGAGACTCGGCGGGCGGTGGCCTCGCCGTGCTGGCTGCAGCTCGGCTACGAGACGAAGCACAGATGCAGCCAACGCGAAGGCGTGCCTCTCCACGCCAGCCCGACGCCCTGCTTTGCCTGAGCCCGTGGGCCGACTATGCCGGCACAACGCCGTCGCTGGACCGATTCGAAAAGGTCGACCCACTCGTCGACCGCCCCGGCCTGGAGCTCATGGCCTCACAGTATCTGGGTGGAAGAGACCCCTGGGATCCCGACGTCACGCCTCTGCGCGCCGACCTCACCGGCCTACCACCGACACTGATTCAGACCGGTAGCGAGGAGACCCTGCAAGACGATGCAAAAGGGCTAGCCAAACGGCTACGCGACCACGGCGTCACTGTCCGGCTCGACACTTGGCAGGGAATGACCCACGCCTGGCACCTCTTTGCAGGGCGGGTCGACGAGGCGGAGGAGGCACTGCACCAAGCCGGCGAGTTCGTCCAGGGGCTTGCGTCAGGTCAAACGACCTGAACATCCCTCGGGATAGGTTCGTCGAGAAAGCGATCCTCCGATTCCTTTGGACACAAGCCAGCCTGTTGGGCCCCGCCCGGCCCGGGCCAAGGAGCTCAATATGCTCTCGACGTTCATATCGCTCTTCTTCCCTCAGTTCTATCCGGACCACGAGGTCAGCGTGATCGAGTCTCGCCCCGAGTGGTATGCGAGGGTCGATCTGTTCGACGAAGACGACAGGGTCACTCACTGTTCGATTCGAGCCCTGGACGACGCCCCTGACAGATTTCTGGCGACATGCACCAGAGAAGGGCAATCACGGTCACGCGCCCTGAGGATCGCAAACGGCCAGCTCGTCGATGTCGCGAGTGAGCTCTTCCCGCGGGACGAGATTCTCGACTACCTGGCGGACTGGCTCGATGCATCCGACATCGACTGGCTGCTCCAGGATGACGAGGGCACCTCTCGGTTCTATCGCCACCTCGTCTTCTCGGTCCCGATTCTCGGCAACGGAGTCGATGTCGCGATCGAGACGCTGGGCTTTCCGATGATCACGACACCCGACGTCAGCATGTTCTGGAGCCCGAAGGCTGGGAGGTTCGTTTTCCATGAGGGCCCCGAATCGGTCAGCGAGATCGAGGTCTCCTACTCTGACGGCCGGGTCGTCGTCAACGGCTCGCCGATGTTCTACTGGAAGGGAGTAGGCGGCCCATCTCTGGAGGAAAGACGAGATCTCGATGGGCACGTTCAGCAGATCGTCTACGTCGGCGAGCTGGGGTCGCATCCACACGAGATCGTGCTGAGCGAGCTGGACAACCTGCCACATGCCTCGATCCGATTTCAGCACCGCGGCAAGACGCAATCCGGACGGACACCCGTACTGTTGCTCGAGATCAAGGCCAGGTATCAACTCTTCGAGCTGCATGCGAAGGACGATGCTGAGGCGAGGCGGCAGGTGGAGCGGCTGGTTCGCCAGCATGCGCCGCAGTTGGCGGGAGACCACTGAGGGTCTTGAACGAGAGAGTCCTCGGCGCCATCGCACCTCCGGCCAATATCTGTGCAGCTGACGTCCAGGGGCCGGCAGATTCTGCGCATGGAGGGTGCCGGAAAGGCCGTAGAAGCCCAGGTTTCGGAGGCATATCGCGGCACGGATCTTGGACCGTCTCGGATCGGACGAACCGAGAAGGAGAGGATCCATGGAAACGCTCGTCGAGACCGCAGCTACCCAACCGAGAGCCCCTCGGAAACAGATCGCCAACGATGTCCATTCGCGCCTCAACGCGACCGAGGTCGCGTGCATCGAAAGACCGCGATCCACTCGAGATGTCGTGGACCTCGTGGGATCTTGCATCGAACGAGGCGAACGACTGTCAGTGGCCGGGGGACGCCACGCGATGGGCGGTCAGCAGTTCGCTCGCGACCGTGCCCTGCTGGACACCAGTGAGCTCGATAGGGTCCATGGATTCGACGCCGAACGTGGTCTGGTCACCGTGGGCGCCGGGTTGCAGTGGCCCGACATGGCCAGAGCACTGGAACATCTTCAGAAAGGCGTAGCGGGAGGGCGGCGTTGGGGATTTCGGCAGAAGCAGACCGGTGCGGATCGACTCAGCCTCGGCGGTGCACTGGCGGCCAACGCCCACGGACGGGGTCTCGCCTTCCCACCTTTCGTCGCCGACGTCGAGAGTTTCCAGCTGGTGACTCCCCAAGGTCGAGTCCTCCACTGTAGCCGCACGGACAACGCCCTGATCTTTCAGCTGGTTGCAGGTGGCTACGGGCTGTTCGGCGTGGTCACACGCATGACCATGCGTCTGATGCGACGGAGGAAAGTCGAGCGCAACGTAGAAGTGCGCCAAGCGGCCGGCCTCGTCCAGGCGTTCGAGGCACGACTCCGGGATGGCTGCCTCTACGGGGATTTCCAGTTCGAGGTCGACTCGGAGTCCCCTGGCTTCCTACAGCGCGGCGTCTTCTCATGCTACCGGCAGGTCTCCGACGAGACACCTCTACCCGATCGCCCCCGAGCCCTATCGCGAGAGCAGTGGTGCGAGCTACTGCACCTGGCCCATGTCGACAAGGGCCTCGCCTTTCAGCTTTATGCCGATCACTACCGCTCTACCCACGGCCAGATCTACTGGAGTGACACACACCAGCTCGCCTCCTACGTCGACGGATATCACGACGAGATCGACCGCTGCGGCCACCCGGGCTCGGAAATGATCAGCGAGCTCTATGTACCGCGCGGGCATCTGGAGCGCTTCCTGACTTCCGCGGCCAATGAGCTCCGACGGCGCGCAGCCGACGTGATCTATGGAACGGTGCGCCTGATCGAGCGAGATACCGACTCCTTTCTGGCATGGGCGCGAAGGCCGTGGGCGTGCGTCGTCCTCAACCTTCACGTCGACCGTGGCGCCGCCGGGAGAGAGGTGGCGGCCGGACACTTCCGCGCCCTGATCGACTTGGCACGGGAGCTCGGCGGCAGCTACTTCCTCACGTACCACCGTTGGGCCACCCGCGATCAGGTCGAGGATTGCCACCCACGATTCCGCGCGTTTCTGGACGCCAAGCGCCGGCTCGACCCCGCGGGTACCCTGTGGTCGGATTGGTACGAGCACCACCTACGACTCTTCGGAATCGGCAGCTGACGCCGAACCTTCCGAGATCCGTCGAGGCGCAACTCTAATACTCAGTCTGCGTATACTCATAACGAGAATACACAACAGACCGAGGACGCTTCCCATGACACGAGCCAGTGCAGCTCTCGCGAGACTTCCCATCACGCGGCCTCTACAGATCATCGAGCTATTGGTCCTCGCCGTTCTCTCCGAGGGTCCGTCTCACGGATACGGTCTCGTCCGGGCGTTGACCGAACGGGTGGATGGGCATCTCAAGATCCGACCGGGCAATATCTACCGGATCCTCGATCGCCTGACGGACGCCGCGCTGCTCCGAGAGTGCGAATCGCCGGGTGCAGCCCGTGGTGCAGAGCGCACCCGCGGTTTCGCCATCACCTCTGCGGGACGCCAGCGCTTGCAGTCGGAAACACGCTTCCGCGCGCGCGCTCTGGCACAGACCCCGGAGGCGCGTGCTGCGATCGTCGATGGATTGGGGACGGAGCCGTGAAACGCTTCGCGGAGATCTACCTCGGCCTGCTTCTCAGGCTCTATCCACGCCGGTTTCGTGCGCGACACGGCAACGAGCTGCGCCGCATCTATCTCGATCGTCCTGCCGACGGCAAGGCCGACAGAGCATCCGCCCTCGTCGTCGCGACCCTCGAGACCCTGCGTGATGCGGCGGGTGCCCATCTCGATGCGCGACGCCGGCGGAGCGCCTATTCGGGCTCCCCCGGCGCCCTCCGACTCCGCTCGCGGCTCGGTGGAGCAGAATCCCGAGAACAGCTCCTACCGACGAATCCCGAGCTGCGCCAGACCGTTCGATCTCTACTGCGTAGGCCGGCCTTCACTATCGTCGTGGTTTCGGTTCTGGCTCTGGGCATCGGAGCCAATACCGCGATCTTCAGCCTCGTTCGGGGCGTCTTGCTGGAGCCTTTGCCTTTTCCGGAGCCCGATCGGCTCGTACGTCTGTGCGGCACCGACGAGGGACGGATCAGCACCGGCGCCACCTTGGCCTATCTCGACATCGTCGACATGGCGCAGCGCAGCCGTTCTTTCGAAGGAATCGCCGCCTACGACGAGTGGACGACCAACCTCACCGGCGATGGCGAGCCCTTGCGTCTCGAAGGCGCCCTGGTGAACACGAACTACTTCGACCTCCTCGGTGGCGTACCCGCTGCCGGCAGATTCTTCTTGCCGGAAGAGGATGTCGACGGGCAAGACCGCGTCGTGGTCCTGGAGCACGGCTTCTGGCAGCTCCGCTATGGTGGCGATCCGGCCATCGTCGGCCAGACAGTCGTCCTGAACGGTAGGCCCCACACGGTGGTGGGTGTAGCGCCCGCCGGATTCGAGGACCCGAACCTATCGGACGATGGTCGCCCTATTGCTCTTTGGCGGCCGCTGGGATACCTGGGTGTGACCGCTGATCGGCTTCCTAACCGTGGCTCCTCCTCCTACGTCGCCATCGGAAGGCTGGCCCCAGGCGTTCGACTCGAGGCCGCGCAGGCGGAGCTCGCCACCATCGCAGAGCAACTGGAACGCGAGCACCCGTCGAACAACTACGGACGTGGGGTGGTACTGCTGTCGCTCCAGGAACAGCTGGTCGGCAACGCCGACGAATCCCTGTGGCTGCTCTGGGGCGCCGTGGGATTTCTTCTCGCCATCGCGGTGACCAACGTGACCAGCATGATGCTGGGACGTGCCGCCGAGCGAGCCGGCGAATCCGCAGTGCTTCGCGCCCTCGGAGCCAGCCGTTTCGCGCTCCTTCGGCACGGCCTGCTGGAAGGAACCTTTCTGGCCGTTACGGGCGGTGTCTTGGGAATAGGTCTCGCCCATCTACTGGTCCGCCTCGTCGTCGACTTCTCGGGCCCTAGCTTGCCGCGTTCCGGCCGGGTCGAGATCGACGGTGGCGCACTCGTCTTTGCGCTGGCACTCTCGGCGGCCACGAGTCTGGTGTGCGGACTCCTGCCCGCCATGCGCGATGGTCGGGGTGGACTCCAGCTCGCCCGGGCCGGCTCTCGGACTGCGGGAGGCGCCAGCGTCCTGCGCTTGCGCGGCGCATTGGTCACCCTACAGATCGCCATGGCACTGGTGCTACTTCATGGCGCAACGTTACTTGCGGGCAGCTTCATGCGGCTGCAGCAGGTCGACGTCGGCGTCGAGGCCGAGGGCCTAGTCACCTTCGATCTGGCACTGCCGTCCGCACGCTATCCGGAGATCGAACAACGTAACGTCTACTTCGAAGAGGTCCTGGGCGGGCTGGCGACATTGCCAGGGATAGAGCGGGCGTCGAGCACCAACGTTCTGCCGCTGTCCGGCAGCTTCGATGGCAACAGCATGATCGTGCCGGGCCAACCGTCCAAGGATCCCGATGGAGCCTGGTCGGCGCAGACGCGCTCTGTATCGACGAGCTTCTTCGAGACAGCGGGGATCCCGATCCTCCAAGGCCGACCGATCGAAGCGGTCGATCGTCTCGAAACGCAGGCGGTGGCGGTGGTCAATCAGACCGTGGCCGACCGCTTCTGGCCCGCAGGCGATGCCCTGGGAGCCCGATTCGGAATGGCGAGGCAGGAAGTCGAGATCGTCGGTATCGCGGGGGACACCAAACACCTACAACTGACCGAAGAGCCGACGATGCACGTGTACCTGGCACGGGACCAAGCCGTCCTGAGCTGGCAAGGCCGCCGGCAGACGGTACTGCTACGCACCGCTCCGGCCTCCGGAGCAATAGAGCAAGGTCTGGTGGAAGCCGTTCGCGCGGCGGTTTGGAGTGTCGACCCCAACATACCCGTCGCCAACCTTCGGTCCATGCAGCACGTCGTCGACCAAACCGTCAAGCAACCACGATTGCGGGCGGCTCTGATCACCGCCTTCGCGGCACTCGCTCTGCTACTCGGCGCGGTCGGTATCTACGGCGTCTCGTCGTACGGCATAGCGCTCGAGCGAAGGGCTCTGGCGGTGCGCATGGCGCTCGGTGCCGACCGAGGCGACATTACGCGCCACGTTCTCGGTCGCGTGGCTGCCTGGTCTGTCGTCGGCTCGACCGTCGGGCTGGCGGGCGCGTGGGCACTAGGCCGCTTGATCGAACGATTCCTCTACGGCGTAGAGCCACTGTCCCTGGAGCTGATCGTCCCCGTCACTCTGCTGGCACTGGTGGCCTTGGCCGCCGGCTGGTCGCCCGCCCGCAAGGCCATCGGCATTGATCCGGCATCCACTCTACGAGGGAATTGAGAGGAGGGATTAGGAGGATCGACCAGACTCTCGGCGACTAGGTCACTCCGTGCCCTGGCCGCGGACCTCCCGATCCCAACGGTTCATCCACTCAGCGCCCTGTTCTTCGATCAGCTGCCAATCGACTTCGGCAGTGATCAGCTCATCGAGCGCCTGGCGCGCCCACTCCGGCAGTTCGTCCGCGGGAAGATCGGTCCGCGCAGGCAGACGGAAGACCTTTTCTGCCGCCAACTCCTGGGCCTCACGAGATCCCACCCAGTCGAGGAAACGGCGAGCGACCTCCGGGTGTGGCCCGTCCTTGACCAGGCCGACGGAATCCTCGATCACCGGCGAGCCGGAGGAGGGAAAGTGATATCCCAATGGCGCACCGCGCTGACGTTGGAAGAGGATGTCCGTCAGCTCCCAGCAGGTGACGAGACCTTCCTGTCGCTCCATCTTGAGATGTAGGAGCGCCGGATTGTGAACGTATTCCTTGGTCTGCGCGTCGAGCCTCCGGAGCCAATCGAACCCGTCCTGAGGCGATCCAGTCTGTTCGACGGAACGAGCCAGAATCATGCCGAAGATGGTCCTCATGGTACCGGACGCCAGGGGATCCCGGATCAGAACCTGATCGCGCCATCTCGGATCGAGCAAGTCTTCCCAATCCCGCGGCGCGTCTTCCTCACTCACGGCGTCGGTGTTGTAGACCACGATGGGTGGCGTGCGGTACAGACTGAAGTACAGATCGTCGGGGTGTCCACCGGTGACCACATCGGCCCATGGCGGCCGATACGCCTCCAGGAGGCCCGCCTCGGCACCGCGAGCGAGGATGGTGGCCGGCCCACCGAACCAGACGTCGGCCTGAGGGTTGGCGCGCTCGAAGCGGATGCGGTCGTAGACCTCCTGTGACCCCATGTCGACCCAGCGGACATCGACCGTCGGCTCCAACTTCTCGAATTCTTGCTCGAACAACGACAGGAGGTCTCGGCCATGGGGTGAGTAGAGCACCAGGGGTGTACGCCCATCATGCTGGCAACCCGAGATCCACAATCCGAGACCACTCATCCAGAGGATCGCGGCGACCCACCCGACCATCTTCGCGCTCGTCTTCATGATGAGCGACTCTACCCCAGTGACTTGGCGCGAACCGCCGAAGACCCGCTAGGAGAGCCGGAAAACTAAGGGCCGCCCAAGCGACCCTTCGACAGATATCGCTCCGCGGAGTCCGGAAAGATGGTAACGATTCGCCGACCAGGTCCCAAACGTCGCGCAACCTGGAGCGCGGCAAAGGCGTTGGCTCCGGACGAGCCGCCCACCAGCAAACCTTCGGAGCGCGCCAGAAGTTTCGCGGTGGCGAAGCTGTCGTCGTCATGCACCATGATCACTTCGTCCATCAATCGACGATCGAGGATCTCGGGAATGAACGAGGTGCCGATCCCTTCCACCTCGTGGGGTCCGGGCTCGCCGCCCTGAAGCACCGAGCCGTTGGTCTCTACGGCGACGCACAGCAGATCGGGATGGAGACGGCGCAGCGCGCGGCAGACACCAGTGAAGGTACCGCCGGTGCCGACGCCGATCACCACTGCGTCGATGCGATCCTCCATCTGGCGCCGGATCTCCTCTGCCGTGGTCAGCTCGTGGAAACCGGAATTCCCTTCGTTCTCCCACTGCATGGGCACGAAGGCATCGCCCAACTCCTCTTCGATCTGACGAACCCGCGCGATGGCTCCACGGATCCCGTCAGCCTTCGGGCTGCGCTCGACTGTCGCCCCCAAGGACTGCATCAGTTTGATCTTCTCGATGGCATAGCCCTCTGGCACCACCAGGATCACCTCGTAGCCACGCAGCACACCCGCGAGCGCCAGACCGATTCCGGTGTTCCCGGCGGTCGGCTCGACGATCGTTCCGCCAGGCCGCAGCCGGCCTTCCGCCTCGGCCCAGAGCACCATGCCCAAACCGGCTCGGTCCTTGACGCTACCGCCTGGGGTCAACCATTCCAGCTTGGCGAAGAGATCCGCCCGCCTCCCCTGTCCCAGCTCTTCCGCAGCAAAGCGCGTCAGCTCTACCATCGGCGACCCACCTACAAGCTCGAGAGCCGAGCGAACCACCGGCGGTTCGGATCGACGCGCCACCGACTCCTCGAACCGGCGTCGCGTATCCGCCGCCTCAGCGCCTACCCGCAGTGTAGGGGGAGGATCGAGCGTCGTCATGGCGGAACTCTACCGCGAGAGAGCCGAGCAAAGATGCCGCGACGATGGCAAAGCGATGGCGTGTGACCAACTAGATGGGATCTCCCGGCTTGCCACCCTGACACACCGGACAGGCGCGTCCCTCACCGCGATTCGCACGCTCGATGTCGGGTCCGTTGGCACCATACCGGTGACCGCACTGGCCGCACTCCAGCTCGTAGGTGTACTGCCCCTTCCAAGAAGGGCTCTTGCCGACGCGGCGTATCACTTTTTGGCCTTTCGGGTTGATGTGTCCCGGGCTGGTGCTGGAGGCGGCTCTGCCCTTGGCACGCTTCGTTTCGACATCGGCCTTCGTCGCTTCGGCGGAGGGGTTTGCCACCGGCTCGTCGACGGCATCGGAAGCTGCGACGGTGGTTTCGCTGGCCTGATCTCCAGGTTCGGCAGACTCGGGCTCGCGCGGGCCGGCGGTGCGTGCGGTGAACTCTTCAGCCACTTCTTCGGCGGCGCCATACCACCGCCGAGCGGCTTCCTCTGCAAGGTCGATCGTGTCGGCCAGGGTCCTGCGGACCTTGGGTAGCAGAATCAGCGCCACGGCGCCGGCCGCAGCGATTCCGGTGGCGAGAAAAGCCGAGCGAGCGGCGCGGCTGGATGCTTCGTCGTGATGCGTCATGTCTATCTCCCAGATCAGCGAGTCCGTCAGACGGTACCCCTACGTTTCAGAGTACGCGCGGCTTCGGTGTGAGGCAAGTCGGACTCCCCCTTTTTAGGAAAGGGGATAGGGGGAGTTCCAAGAACCGAGTCTTGTTTTTCAGAAATCCCCCTCCAACTCCCCTTTTCCGAAAAGGGGCAGAACCAAGACGAATCCGCCGCCGACGCCAGACGTAGTGGCCTCGGCCAGAGGGACACAGAGATAGACTGTCGTCCTGGAAGGAAATCATGAGCGCCGACGCAAAGAACTCGAATCGCAACAAGACACCAGGACGTATCACAGCGTTCCTCGACCGCCTGAGCACCTCGAACCTGGTCTTCGTCGTCGCGGCGATCTTCGCTGTCGACCTGATCGTGCCCGACGCCATGCCGTTCATCGACGAGGTGATCCTCGGTGTTCTCACCATCTTGCTGGCACGCTGGCGCACGGACGCGCAGAAACGCGCGCAGGCATCGGAAACGCAAGAGGAAGGCGGAGGCTGGGAAAAGCCTCCGCCGAAGAACGTGACGCCAGAGTAGGCTCCGATCGCGAAGGCGGTCGAGGCTCAGTTCACGTTCTTCACCTTCCAGCCGGACGGGACCACGAACAGACTGTCGGAGAGTGGGTCGGTGGACACGCTCTTCACCGTCGTCTTGGAATCGAACGACAGGTTGCCGAGCATCTTGGCCATCATTCCCGAGCCATCGAAACCAACGTTCATGTCGGAATGGTAGGCAACGCCCTTCTCGGCCATCTTCCGATATAGCTCGGTCATTCCCTTCTGCTGACCGGCACCCGGACCCTGTGCCGCACGTGGATCACCCAGAAAGAGACCTTTCTCGGCCATGGCGGCATAGAAGCGCTGGTAGTCCTCGGCTCCGGGCGCGTCAGGCACCAAGCAAGCGGTTCCGTCCATCACCATGGTCGCGCCCATGCCAGAGCCCGGCGCGATTTCTACCTCGACCTTCACCATCATGTCGTGAACATTGCACACGGCTCCGGCGATGTTTTGGGTGGCCCCAGTGGGTTCGAGGGAAACACTGACAGTGCTGGCATCCACGAACTGCTCCACCTGCTCACCGACGCCGCTCATGTCGAATACCTCGGCGCGCTTCTTCTTCATATTCAGGTTGATCATCTGCTGCGATTCGAGATCGAGGATCGACACCATTTGCCGGCCGCTGACCTCCTGCTCGGTGCGCATCTTCAGGCCCTTGATGTAGACGACACTCTCACCGTTGGTGGCGGCCGTACCACTGGTTTCCATTTGGGTGACCATCTTCACGTCGGCGGTGGCGGGCAGACCAAAGACGCAACAGGCGAAAAGGGCGCACAGGACGAAGAATCTCGGGTGGTATCGGAACATGTGACTTGAAACTCCAATGAGTCGAGGAACTTTGGGTTGGTCGTCGTGGAAGAAGGGCCGGGAAACTCACGAGGTCGACCCGGCTCTGACCTGCCATACGAATCCGGTACGAGAAACCCGCCACTCATTCGTGAGGAACTGGCAGTCGTCGCACCACATCGTCTGGCGTCAAGGCGAGGAGCGCCGGCAAGAGAAAGAGATCTCCCAGCACCGCCAACACTATGCCCACAGCCGACAGTCCACCGAAGCGGGCGATGGGCGCGAAATCGGAAAGTGTGCAGACACCGAATCCCGCGAGCAGGATCAATCCCGTGAGGAGGTAGGCCGGCGCCGTGGCGCCGAGGGTCTCCACCACCGCGCGACGGGCACCATACCGGGGTGCGAGACGGCGGAAGTGTCCCAGAGTGTGAATCGTATCGTCCACCGCCAGGCCGAGGACCACGGCAGCCACCATGACCGTGGCGATGTCGAGAGGTATCCCAAACCAACTCATGACCCCAAAGACTCCTGCAACCGGCCACAAGTTGGGCAGCAGTGCGAGCAGTGCCAGGCGGCTCGAGGGGAGCAGGAGCCGCAGCACCACCCCGACGGCAAGCAGCGTCAGGCCCAGGGACCAGACCAGCGTCGAGATGAGATGTCGCTGGGCTTCGAGGAGTAGCGGATACTGACCGGTAACGACGACTTCGCCATCGGGGAAGTGCAGCTCGGCCGCCTGTCGTACGCGCTCTACCAGGACCTTCAGCTGCGCGGCACCCAGTGTGGGAACGAACGCGGTGATCCGCGCCGAACGATCGTCCTCGGACAACAGTGCAGACAACACCTCGCGGCCCTGGTGGTCGTTGCGAAGGCCTGTAAGCACCATCTGGGGACGCACCGCGGCGCTGCCCGGAGTGGTTGGAACATAGCGGAGGGCGTCGCGTAGAACGTCACCGGCCGATAGGGCACCGTAGACTTGCGAATCGTCTTCCAGGTCGCCCGTCAAGTCCGCCAGTCGGTCGATCTCGAGGGCCGAGACGAAAGGTGCAGGCGCTCCGCCACCCGTCGGGTCTAGGCGAATCCAGATCTCCAGCGCCGCCACGCCGATGCTTCGGGACTCCAGGTCTTCGATACCGACGCGTAACGGATGCTCGGGGCTCAAATAGCGCAGCGCGTTCGATTCGACGCGAAGCCGGGGCAGGCCGACCACGGCAACCACGCTCAACAGGACCGCGCTAGCCAGAACCCACGCCCGCCGCTCGACGGCCCAAGCAGCCCACCGCCTGCCCAGGGCACGACTCCGCTCCTCGTGGCTGGAAACGTCATGCCCACCTGGCTCCGCCCCGCGTTCCTGGGGACGTCGACCCAGCACCAAGAAGAGAACCGGCAACACGAGGAAAGCAGCAACAGTGAGCAGCAGCAAACCGATTCCAGCCCACAGACCCAGAGAACGCACGGGTGCCACCGGTGACAAGGCGAGCGAAGCGAACCCCACGGCGGTCGTGATGCCCGTCCAGAACACTGCCCAGGCCTTCTCCTCGAACAATGCCTCCAACCGTTCCAGCCGACTCGGCCCGTGTAGCTGACGCAGACGAAGGAGAAGGTGCAGCGCGGTGGCCAGGGCGATGACGAACACCAGGGGCGGTAGGACGGCCAGAACGAGATTCATCCGCTGCCCACTCACCGCCAGCGTCCCCACGGTCAACAGCTCGCACAAGCCGACGAAGAGCAGCGGTGCAGGCAGCTCCAGCGGATCGCGAACGAAGAGCAGGAGCAGGGCGACCGCGAAAATCACCAAGAGCGGGAGGAAGCGTCCCTCGATCTCCGCAGAGGAGCGATCCAGGTCGCGGTTGAGCACGGGCAAACCGACGAGCTGAGCCCGCACGCCCTCGGGAGTCTTCCACCGGTTGGACGCCAGAGTTTCCTCGATCTGCAGCAAGAGCGCGTCACGCCCCGCCACGTCTCGGCGCTCCTCGATCTGCAGCAAGATCGTCGCTCCACGACCGGCCGCATCGATCCACCCCGCAGACCGGTCGAGCTCGTCGGCGAGGGCTCGGCGGCGAAACTCCTCAGGATCCTCTGGTGGCCATCCGAATCGCTGATGGTGCCGCGCTAGACCCGAGACCCTCAGCACGCCGTCCAGTCGAGCCAGTTCGTCCTCGAGGCGCGCTAGATAGCGAAGTCCTTCACGACCGAAGACCCCCGGCCCGTCGACGCTGACCCGCAGACTGAGATCACTGCCGAACACCTCGGAGAAGCGCTCGTAGTCGGCGACGCCCGGTGATCCGTGGACGAAGAAACTCCGCGGCGAATTGTCGGTCTCCAGACGCAGCACAGCCGTGAAGAGCACCACGGCGGCCAGGCCCACCGTCGCCAACACCATCCGGCGTACGCCGGGTCGGCGAAGGACGAGACGCAAAAGCGGACCAGTTCGCGACACGGTGCGAGTCTACGGGGAGTCGACCCCCTTAGAGCTCCGGCGTGGGCGACGATGTATCTTCCGATCGGCTCCACGACGCCCCGATCGCTTCTGATAGATTGCCTGGGAGCCGGGAGGAACGTCAAAGAACGCCGCGGGCACGCTCCCGGAGATCAAAGCCCGAAACAACTCGTTGCTCCGTTCCAGACTGTGCGCAGCCTGTGCTTCGCGCTGCTCTGGCGGAGCTTCATCACATGCGGATCACGAGTGGACCGCATCGCCTACGTCAGGAAGTCCGAAATGAGCGACAACCCCCTGCGCCTGCGCAAGATCCATCACGTCGAACTGTGGGTGGGCAACGCCAAGCAATCGTCCTACTACTTCCGCGAGGCCTTTGGCTTTTCGCAGATCGCGTATCGCGGACTCGAAACACTGGACCGCCAAGAGACCTCGTTCGTGCTGCGCCAGAACAAGGCTACGCTGGTCTGCACTGCCTCGTACGAGCCGGAATCCGAAATCCAGAAGAGGGTGGCGCTTCGGGGCGACAGCGTGAAGGACATCTGCTTTGCTGTGGACGACGTCGACACCACCTTCGCGGAGGTGGTGCGGCGCGGTGCCGAGCCGATCGCCGAGCCGCACGATCTGGAAGACGAAAACGGCAAAGTACGGCGGGCCACCATCGCGACGTACGGTGACGTGGTGCACAGTTTCATCGACACGAGTCAGTACGACGGCCCGTTCCTTCCGGGCTACGAACAGGCGATCGTCGAGACCGAGGACACCGGCATCCTCACCTTCGATCACATGGTGGGCAACGTCGGATTCGGCGACATGGAGAAGTGGGCGAACTGGTATTCCGACGTTCTCGGATTCGAACGTTTCCTGGAGTTTCGCGACGACGACATTTCCACGAAATACAGCGCGCTGATGTCCATCGTGATGTCGGGGCAGGTGATCAAGTTCCCGATCAACGAGCCCGCCGAGGGTCTCAACAAGAGCCAGATCGAGGAGTACCTCGACTACCACCAGGGTCCCGGGGTGCAACATATCGCCATGCTCACGTCGGACATCCTGCGCACGGTCGCCCGCCTGCGCGAGAACGGAGTCCAGTTCATCGACGTGCCCGGCACCTACTACGAGGAAGTGCCGAACCGCGTCGGCACCATCGACGAGCAGATCCGCGACTTGGCGAATCTCGGGGTCCTGGTGGACCGCGACGAGGACGGCTACCTTCTCCAGCTCTTCACCCAGCCGGTGATGGACCGTCCCACGTTGTTCATCGAGATCATCCAGCGCAAAGGCTCCCGCGGGTTCGGCCAAGGCAACTTTCAGGCTCTCTTCGAATCCATCGAACGAGAGCAGGCGCGCCGCGGCAACCTGTAGCTCGGAGTTCCAGCCCCCAAAGCCGAAAGGACACGATATGACCTACTACTACAAGCTCGGCCGGCTTCCCCACAAGCGACACGTGCAGTTCCGCAAGGACGATGGCAGCTTGCACCACGAGGAGCTCATGGGAATCCATGGTTTCGCGGGTATCCAGTCGATCCTCTACCACCTCCATCCGCCCACCCGCGTGCGGCAGATCGAGGTGGAGACGACGGTGGCACTGGAGTACGAAGAGCAAGAGCACCTTCGCCATCGACATTTCGACTCTGCTCCGGTGCCGGAAGGAGGTGACCCGATCCGCGGACGCATTCCGCTGATGGGCAACAGCGACGTCGTCCTCTCGGTCGTTCGCCCGACCGAGACCATGGACTATTGGTATCGCTTCGCTCACGGTGACGAGGCAATCTTCATCCATGAAGGCACCGGAGTCTTGGAGAGCCAGTTCGGCACGTTGAGGTACCGTCCCGGCGACTATCTGGTGATTCCCACCGGTGTCATGTGGCGCATGATTCCCGACGACGACGTGAGTCAGCGCCACCTGGTGGTGGAGGCCTACGGTCATATCGAGCCACCGAAGCGCTATCTCAACCGCTATGGACAGTTCCTGGAACACTCACCGTACTGCGAGCGCGACATCCGACCGCCCGACGATCTCGTGACACACGACGAGACCGGCGAGTTCGAGGTTCACGTCAAAGCACGCGACCGCGTCACACGGTTCGTCTACGACCACCATCCACTGGACGTGGTGGGCTGGGACGGCCATCTCTGGCCGTTCGCGTTCAATATCGAAGATTTCGAGCCCATCACCGGCCGCGTCCACCAGCCACCCCCCGTTCACCAGACGTTCGACGGGCCGGGCTTCGTGATCTGCTCCTTCGTACCGCGTCTGTACGACTATCACCCACAGGCGATCCCGGCACCGTACAACCATTCCAACGTCGACTCCGACGAGGTGCTCTACTACGTCGAAGGCAACTTCATGTCACGCAAGGGCATCAACCGAGGCTCGTTCACCATGCATCCGAACGGGATTCCTCACGGACCGCATCCCGGTACCTACGAGGGATCCATCGGCAAAAAGGGCACGGAGGAGCTGGCCGTGATGGTCGACACCTTCCGCCCCCTGCGTGTTACCCAGCAGGCGCTGGCGATGGAGGACGCTGAGTACCCTTACAGCTGGCTCGGACACGAGGAGGCCGCGACCGTCTAGCTCGGCTCTTACGGCGCATGGAGCGTCGTGAGTCCGGGTTAGCTAGCCGCTCATGCGTATCTTCTTGCCCCATGGCATGGGGCGGTCGCCCGCTTCCATGTGGCCGCTCGCTTTGCGTTTGAAACGGGCCGGCTACCGACCCAGCCTCTTTGGCTACTTCGTCGCATTCGAGACCTTCGACCAGATCGTCGAACGATTCCTGCGGCAGGTGAACCTGGTCCTGGTGGAAGACCTAGAGGCCGGTAAGGACGTGTCGCGGTGGGGCGTTGTCGGCCACTCGCTCGGCAACATCATCACCCGCAAGGCCTACCCGAGCCTGCCTGTGGGCTTCTCGCGTTTCATCATGCTGGCGCCGCCTAACCAACCTCCGGCTGCGGCTCGCAGTCTACGAAACAATTTCTTCTTCAAGACGTTCACTCGCAATGCTGGCCAGACCATCGCGGATCCGTCGTTCTACGACGAACTGCCCGTTCCAGACGTTCCCAGCCTGGTGGTCGCCGGTGACGCCGGCCCCAGGTTTGGCTGGCTACCGTTCGACGGGCCCCACGACGCAGTGGTGCAGGTCGACGAGACCCGGCTCGACGACATCCCGGTCCTTCGGGTTCCGGCCATGCACACGTTCATGATGAACCGTCAAGATGTCACCGACGCGATCCTCGACTTTCTGGAGCACGGCAACGGGGAGCGCGTTCTCGCCGGGTCGGGCCACGGGAACGATCGGACGGCAGCAGAAGCGTAGGCGTCTTCCCTGTCGCTGTCTCGACGCGCTGGCGAGATCCACACAGTCGGCAGCGTCACCGAACGCTCTCTCAGAAATACGGTAGGGAGAGGTCGTGCACCGTCGCTGCGTCGAGGATCTGCTGATGCTCACGCACCTGGTAGAGGAAGTGATGGCGACGTTCGGCGGGCAAGAAGTTCGTCTTGCGCATCAGCTCCTGATAGGCGGATCGCAGATAGATCTCTGGATCCGGAGTAGCGACCTCCCGCTCCCGTAGCCAGCTGAGTGCTCGAAAGAGGCGGTAGTCCAGAGTCTCGCCGGAGGACGGAAGACGGATCTCTTCCACCAAAGTCCGCAGCTCGGCTGCGTGTTCGAAGACGCCATCGGCGTCGTCGGCGTCCATGGCCATCTCCAGCAGCCAACTATGATCTTCCGCCAACGCTTCACCGTCTTGATGGCGACCGTGGAGCCTCAAGGCTTCGTGAAAATGGGTCACTGCTTCGTCGCTGCGTCCCTGCCGACGGGCACAGCGCCCCAGGAGACGTTCCGCATCGCCGAGTAGCGCAGCGTCGGAGAGCAGACTGGCCTGAAAGTGAGCCTTTCGCACCTCGGCCAGCGCATCGTCCACTTTCCCCTGCTCCAGGAGCACCTGACCCAGGGACAATGTGGCCAACGCCTCCTCTGGCACGTCGCCGACCCGGCGAACCTCGAGGGCACGTCTCAACGCCTTGACGGCCGCGGGCAGGTCACCCACCCGCCGCAACGCACGGCCGCGTCCGATCCACAGCGAGCATCGTTGCCAGGGCGGCACCTCCCCTTCGTCCATCTTCTTCTCGGCATCGGAGAAGCGATCCAAAGAGGTGGGTATGTCGCCTTCCGCCAAGGCCACCTGGCCGAGCGCCACCAGAGACGAGGCGAGTGCCGCAGCGCGACCTGGTCGATCCCGGAGCGCGGCCGCCGCGCGGTGGTGCTCCAGAGCCTCGTCGAGACGCTTCTGCAGTAGGGCCACATGACCGAGATGATGGTGGCAACTGGCTGCGAGGTGACTGATTTTCTCCTTCTCCGCCACTTTGAGCAGATCACGAAACACCGTGCGTGCTTCGCCCCATCGCTCCTCGCGCGTCAGCAAGGCACCCAGTCGCACGATCAGTGCGGCACGGCGTTTGTCGTCCATGCCCTGGGATGCGGACAACGCCTGTCGCAATGCCTGTTCGGCCTCCCGATACCGACCCTGTTCTTGATCGAGCTCGGCCCGCAATGCGGCCAAGGCAACGTAGCGTTGCGCACCGGTGGAATCTTCTCGGGCGAGCTCTACCGCCCTCTCCAGCTCGGTCCGGAGCCGACCCAACGTCCCGAGTCGGTGGGCCAGCGGGATCAGATTCCAGAGGATCTCCAACTCGGTGTCGACATCGCCGCCCCGGGCATGGTGCTCCCGATGCTCGATCCACAGAGCATTGAAGAGCTCGTCCCTGTCGACGCCCTTGTTGCCCGTATCTTTGCCATCGCGACTGATGTCGAGAAGCGGCGGCAGGGCCTCGGGACTACCCGCCAACAGACGGTAGGCACGCCAGCCTGCTTCGTGCTCGGCGAGGACGCCACCCAATGCATGCCGCAAGCTACGGCCTGAGTCCTCCGGCGCGGTCTGATGCAGGGCCAGGCCGTAGGCCGGGCAGGAAAAGGCCAGCTGGTCCTCGGAGCCTTCGTAATGGATCAGGCCGGCAGCACGCAGAGGTGCGTCCCAATCCTCGTCCAGCGTGATCCCATAGCGGCCACACGTCTGGAGCAGATGGCGGGCCGAAATCGGCTCATCGACTGCCGCCATCAACCGCAGTGGAAGAGGATCACCGAGCCGGCGCACCTCGGCTTCCACTTCACAGACCAGCTGCTCAGTGACTTCCAGAGCGATCTCTTCACTGCCGGCGTAGAAATAACTGCCGTAGACGTGCCTCATCAGCCCGCGATGCAGGAGCCGCAACAGACTCTGGCCGAAGACCAGCGGATGACCCGCGGCAGCCTTCAGAATCGACCGACGCAGGCGTTCGGGCAACTCGAACCCCTCGAAGAGCTCCTCTGCGAGCCGTTCGGCCTCGGCGTCTTCCATGGGAGGGACGTCGAGGGTTGGTAGATGGTCCCACTCTGGTGACGGCTGCCGCTCCACCAGCACCATGCTCATCGGAGCAGCCACCTGGGAGGAGAGCTTGGCCAACCCCGTCGAGACCTCCATGATCTCGTTCACGAAGGCTCGGTCCGTCTCGCCAGCGGCGGTGACGTCGATGACCCAACGTCCAGGATGCTCGGCCGAGATGTCCATGCCGACGCGCTCTTCCAGCGGCGGCGATGCCAGCCGATCCGGCCCGGCGGACAGCCAACGCGCACCATCGGGACCGAGGTGATGCCACAGCAGGTGACTTTTACCGCTGCCCAACGGGCCCACCAAACGACAGACGGGTTGATCGAGGATCTCGTCGAGCTGAGTGAGAAGTCCCGGTCGAGCGACATTGGGATGGCGCCCCAGAATCTGCGGGTCGTGCAGTGGCGCCACACGGCCGAGAGGCCCGCTCGCCAGAGCTAAAGTCACTCGACGACCCGAGGGCGGGTCGTAGGTACCAGCCGGCTCGGTCTCCAGACGATCGCGTAAACGGGCGACTGCATATCCGGTGAGGGTGACCTCGCCAGCCGCGATCTGGGGACGTTGTCGGGTCACGTCTTCGGCGAACGTATCGAGCACCAGCTCGATACCATCGGGCTCGCGACGGAGTCTGCCGGGATGGACAAGGGCCGCCGTGTCGAGCGCGCCCAACTGCTCGGCCTCCGTCAGGAGCGTCCGCGCAAGGCGTAGGGCGGCGTCGATGAGGGCAGCTCGCCCGGCCACCGGCACCACTGCGGCCGCAGCACCACCTCCGGCGTCCTGACCGAGCAACTCCACTCCGTCGAAACCAGCCAATACCCCGCGTACCCGCTCCTCGGCCTCGGCTGATGCGAAGGGTGAGGAGCCATCAGCACGCCACAGGCGTACGAAGGCAGCAGGCAGTTCCAGTGTGGGTAAGGGTCTTAGAACCGTCGACATGCTCTGACGATCCCTCATATTGAGAGTACTTTCGGGCGTGGTAACGGACCGAGGCTCGTTCGCCGGTGGACGGGATCGGGGGGATGTCCGAGGCTGGATACTAGCGGAAGCTACAGGTGGTGCAGAGATCGGATGGATGCCGCGGAATGCAGCGGGACGGACCTTTGTTATCATCCGTCGGCGGCTAGTATCTCCGACTTCGGGGGATTCCGGCCACCCTCGCTCTAGCGAATTCACTTTGTCGAACTTCATCGCTTCCCATCTGAGGTCTTCGTTCGTCCGTTCCTAGGTCGTCGCGGATCTCGAAGTCGACACAAGCCACGACCGACACTTCGCTTGCCGAATTGCATCACCAGGTGTCTCGGCAGCTCGATTCGTTTCACCGTCGACCCGACGCGTAGCCGGCGCCGAGAGCCGCAGGTCGACGCACGATCCGGGGTACCGCCCGGAGGAGTCCCGAATGAAGCCCCGTTTGGATAACCGCCTGTACTACTTCACGGTCGAGGACGAGAGTGTTCTCGGCGAGACCTTTCCGCGTTTCGGCGAGGACACCTACGCCATCGCCTACAAGGTCGAGGGGACCGATGACGTCTTCGTGACGACCGCAGAGACCAAAGACGCGATGGAGCGCCACGACGTGCCCTACAACCCCTTGGCAGAGGAGGACGGCATCAAGCTGGGCGTTCACCACACCGATCTGTCCCGGGAAGAGCTGGGCGACTATGAGGCGGCACTCAAGGCCCTGGCCCTGGCCTACCGCTCCATCGGCCTCATGTGTGTCGGCGTCAACGGCGACAAGCTCGACTTCGAAGGCGGCATAGAGAACTACTGCTATTTCACGGCGCCTGCCGGCCACACGTTCATCTGGCGCTGGTTCGGCACGCGCGACGAGGCGGTGGACTTCGTCAAGGAATATCTCGAGGGCGACGATGAGGCCCTCGACTGGGCCGAGACTCTTCCCCTCGAATCGTCGGACGAGTTGGCCACCTACCACTGACTCGGGGATCGAAGCCTCGGACCTCGCCGATCAGGTCGCTTTCGCGGGCGATCACAAAGCCGGTTGCACCGACCGAGCTGGAGCCTCCCATTCTCGACCCCATCTCCTGAACGATGAGGCTTCTCGACCATGTCGGCCCGGGTGACGAACCCACCTACCGGGTCTCCCAGCTGGGCGAGGAGATCCGCGATGTCTTGGGGGAAGTCTTCCCTGGCCTGTGGGTACGGGGAGAGGTTCATCGGCCGAGGGTCAGCCAGCGCGGACATCTCTATTTCGAGCTGGTGGAGAAAGGACACGGTGACCGGATCGTCGGTAAGCTCGACGCTGTGCTGTGGCGAACCGACCATCAACGGGTCCGAGCCGAGCTGGAGAGCACGGGTCAGGAGATCGCGGAAGGTCACGAGATCCGTTGCTTCGGTCAGATCGACTTGTATCCTCCGAGCGGTCGTCTGCAGCTGGTGGCAAGGCACATCGACCCCTTGTTCAGCCTCGGGGAGCTAGAACGTCGACGACGTTCGACCTTGCGGACCTTGGCTCAGGCTGGGCTCCTGGAAGCAAACCAGAAGCTGCACTTGCCGGAGCTGCCTCTTCGAATCGGCTTGGTGACGTCCGAAAACAGCGCGGCCTACCATGACTTCCTCACCAGCGTCCGCGACGGGGGCTACGCTTTCGACGTGGTGTTCGTCCACGCATCCACGCAGGGACCTCGGGCGGAGCTCGAGGTCGCGTCGGCCCTGGACCTTCTGGCCGAGCTACGCCCGGTTCTCGACGTGATCGTCCTCGTGCGGGGCGGTGGATCGCGGAGCGACCTGGCGTCGTTCGACAGTCGCCGCATCGCCGAGGCCGTCGCCCGCTGTTCGAGGCCCGTAATCTGCGGCCTGGGTCACGAGATCGATCGCTCGATCGCCGACCTGGTCTGTCACACGTCAGTGAAGACGCCGACCGAAGCTGCAACGCTCCTCGTCGATCGGGTCCGAGACGCCGAAGATCGCCTTCTGGGAACCCGACGCGAACTGGCGAGCGCCGCACAGCGCGCCCTCGGGCACGCCGAGAAGCGCCTTCAGCGACTCGATCGCATCGCACGAAACAGTAGCCACGCACTGGCGGCCAGCCGGCGCCAGCTCGAAACCGCAGCTCGGTCTCTCGATCTTCTCGCAAGACGCCGGATCCGCGAGTCGGCGGAGAGCCTGGACCAGCTGGATAGCCGACTCGTGCCCACGACCCAGCGTGCCTTGGAGCGTGCAGCGGCGAGGCGGCAGGATGTCGCCAAGCAACTGATACGGACCGCTGGTGGCCGCCTCCAGCAGCAAGCGGCGGTCCTCGACGGCCTGGAGCGCCTGACCCAGGGACTCTCACCCCAGCGCCTCTTGGAGCGCGGCTACTCTGTCACCCGCGGCCCGACCGGCCACGTCGTCACCCATCCCGATCAGATACGATCCGGAGACTTGCTGGAGACCCGTGTCGCTGGCGGTAGCCTGTCGAGCACAGCACGAGATCCCAGCGAGGGCGCAAGATGACGAAACAAGCCGAACCCACGTTCACCGATGCGATGACCGAGCTGGAATCGATTTTGACTCGGCTCGATGAAGATTCCGTCGACATCGACCGCCTCGCCAAGGAGCTACGCCGGGCTACCGAGTTGCTGGAGCTTTGCCGCAGCAAGATCCGCAAGGCCGAGGCCGAAGTGACGCAGATCGTCCAGCAGTTGGATACCAGCGACTAGTCGTCGAGTCCGCCGAATCGCTCTTCCGTCCACTCGACGGCCCGAGCGAGCCAGCGCACGACTGCCTCGAGTCGTTCGTCGACGTGGACCTGCAGTCCGAGCTGCCATGCAGCCGCCAGGTTGCTGGGCCCGCCCGTATCGTCGTCGTATTCGGGCGATGGCAGCTGCGCTGCCACCTCCCGCAGCTCGGCCTGACGCCGGGCGATCTGCTCGTGTGCTCGTTGCAACTCGGTCAAGACGTCGCGTAGGGCCTCTTCCATAACCGTAGCTCCTCCTCCGCCAACCGTACGACAGCGAATGTCACTCGCCTGAGGCTCACGGAGGGATCGGCAAGTCCGCCGACTCCCGTGTCGCTCAGCCCAATGACACCGACCACAAGGTCCGATCGACGTCTCTGCAACCTTCCAGGCGGTTGGTTGATTCGAGCAATTTCGGAAAAAATCTCTTATTTCACCGTATTTCTCGACCTATACGTCACTTAATCTTGAATATCAGTAATGCAATGGCGCATCACTGACCCTCAGGAGACGCGAAATGACGTCGAAGAGAAACGCGAGACATCTCGTACTCGGTCTTACTTTGAGCGTGGCCCTGGCCGCTGCACCTCAGACCTTCGCCAGCTGGATCTCGGACGATAGTCCCGGAAACGTGGTCCACAGTTTCCTCGGAGACCTCTGGCAACGACTGAGCCGAGTGACGGAGTGGCAGACGGCGAACTCGACAAGCTCCGCGAGCGAGCTCTCCGCCAGGAACTTCGCCACTCGCCGGCCGGCTGAGCCCTTTCCTCAAGACGAGCGAGAGCCGTTGGACAGCCCGGAACATGCGTCGGGTTCAGAGGGCCCCGAACCGGATCCTGAAGACGAGGTAGGTCCTCTGATCATCCCCAACGGATGAACCAACCTCTGTCCTTGCGCGGTGTTGGTTGATCCCATCCACCAACTCAGGGCATCTCGAGGCCCTGGCAGTGTCGCGCCTCCTCGGATAGCGCTGCTATTCCTCGTCGCGCGCCTTGTCAGGTCCTCGTCATCTCGAACCCGGTTGGTTGTTTCTAGTCAACATCGCACTGGCGCCTGGGTGCAGGAGACGGCTGCCGGTATCGAACCGACGAAGCTCTCCTGTTCCCGGTGCCGGTTTGTCATCGGTCGAGAAGTGCTCGGCGCGCTCGATCGGTGCCGTGCACCGTCGCCCCCTTCTCGCACCAGATCCGAATGATCTCCAATTGTTCCGGATCAGGACCGAGTCGTTTCAGTGTGTCCCAAGTCTCCGAAGCCAGGGAACGGCAAGCAGCCTCAGCTCCTCGACTCAGATGGAACTTGGCGAGATCCATGGAGACCACGCCAAAGTCGACTGGCTGCCGGAGTTTTTCGAATCCGCTGCGGGCCTTCATCAGCTGGCGTTCGGCGTGCCGATCGATCTTTAGGTTCGCCAGAATCAGACCCTCGATCCAAAGTACCTTCATCTTCCGAACGCTCGTTGGAGTCCCTTTGAGATGGTCCTTCAAGCCTTGGAGAAGCTTCAATGCTGTCTCCTGGTCTCGAAGGCCGACGGAATCCATCGCGAGCGTAGCGATCAGATTGTAGAGCGCCGCCTGTGCAGTCCGCTCGCCCCGCCGCGAGCGAAGATCTGCCAACCGTGATGCCTGTATGAAGTCGAGAACAGCTTCTGCAGGTCGCGCCTCGCTTTGCAAGTAGCCACGCAGGGCAAGGCCGTCGGCGGCAGCGTCTCGATCTCCTGCCTGGTCCGCGAGCGTGAGGCTCTGCTCGAGATGCTGGAGGGCGGTTTCCTGTTCTCGGCCGACAGCGAGCAACGCAGCATACCGGCGATGGAGCTCGGCCATGACGGAGGTGGACGCAGTTCGACCGCGAACTCCCTCGAAGGCACGCCGAAAACACAACGCTGCCTCGGCCAGCTCCTCGTGTGCGCGGCAGCAGCTACCTTTCACCGCCAGCGCCATGACGATCCCGCTCAGCTTGTCGAGTGGAGTGTCGAACTCCCGGGCCTCGGGACCAACTCGAGTCCTCCTCGCCACCTCGGGAGCATGTTGTGCCAGCAGGTAGGCGTCGGCCGGCACGTCAAAGGCGATCTCGTCGCAGCGCTCCAGATACAACTCTAGGAACTGTACGGTCCAATATCGATGGTGCGTGAGTACCTTTCCCGCCGTCCCGGGCGCGACGTAGCGCATTCGCTCGCGGGCTCGCTGGCGCTCGACGGCCGTTTCGCTATTCTTCTCATATTTGCGATTTTCAGAGATATCCTTGCTCATAACTCCCATTATTTCAAAATCTCTGATCGGAAGAAAGCCTCAGCTTGAGAATCTTCCGTCCCTGGCCACGACATTCACATCAGCGACGAGGTGAGCTATCCGAAGAGCCAGAGGAATGGACGCGCTGGAGGCACGAGACAGCGTCCTGGCCGCCGAAGGCACCAAGATCCAGGTGCGTGCTCGCTAAAGGTCGGTTCTCAGTCCGGCTCAGATGTCCGTCAGCAGAGTCGAAGGCGGCACATCCTGCCGTTCCAAAGCGCCCAGAAGTGTCCGCAAACGTCCGCGTGCCGCACCCACAGCGCGATCGACCGCCGAACCGTCTCCGTTCCGGCAGGCCGCCAGAGTGTCATCCAAGGCCGCGACCAGAGCGGAGAACGAGTCGCGGATCTCCTGTTCCGGTCTGGACCCAACGGTGCCCAGGTCGGAAACGGCGAACTCCAGGCTCGTACAGTGACCGTCCCTGGCATCGTCCACACTCTGCAAGGCGTTGTAGATCGTGCTCTCCACGCCATACCACCAGTCGGCGGCGTCATCGACGGGGGCAGGCATCGGTACTGCGGACGCCGTGGGGCGGGACGCCGGAGCTGTCTCCTCTGCCTCGGACGTTTCCTCCGCGACCGACACCACAGGGTCGACAGCGTCTTCCTGCAGCCAGAGATAGAGAAGAATGCCTCCGGCTGCGATCAGGAGGAGAACCATGAGAGGGCGCACCGGCTCCCGCTTCTTGATCTGCGCCGTACCGAAGTGGGCGGGTCGTCTAGCCATGGTGGCGACGAGTATATCGGTCCCTTACGTGAGAGCCGATCGCCTCTATGTGTCGGTGAGGGGACCCTGAGCGCGACCGTCGAGAAACTGGCGAATCCGGGGATCCTCGGTGCTGCGGAACGCCTCGGGCTCATCGATCGCGAGGATCGTTCCTCGATGGATCATGGCGATCCGATCGGCGATTCGAAAGGCGCTGTTCAGATCGTGTGTGATGGTGACCGAGGTCGAACCGAGGCTCTCCTTGAGATGCAAGATCACATCGTCGATGACGGCGGTCATCACCGGATCGAGTCCCGTGGTCGGCTCGTCGAACAGGAGGATGTCGGGTTCGAGCGCGATAGCCCGGGCAAAGCCGACACGACGGCGCATACCGCCGGAGAGCTCCGACGGCATCTTCGGGCCCTGACCCTCGAGACCCACCAGGTCGAGACAATCCGCGACGCGTGTGTCGATCTCTCGGCGAGAGCGCTTGGGGCGACTCCGGCGGAGTGGAAACGCGATGTTGTCGTGCACCGTCATGGAATCGAAGAGGGCACCTTCCTGAAACGACATGCCGTAGCGTCGACGGAAGTCGATGAGCTCGGCATGGTCCAGGGTCGACAGGTCGACACCATCGACCTCGACTTTGCCTGCATCGGGATGCAGCAGCCCGATCAGGTGCTTCAGCAGAACGCTCTTACCCGTCCCCGAGCCTCCCAGAATCACCAGGGACTCACCGGCGCGTACGTCGAGATCGACACCGCGCAACACCTCCTTCGCGCCGAAGGACTTGCGGAGCTCACGCACGTGGATTTTGATCTCGCTACGGTGAGAAGGCACGGCCATCAAAACATCAGCTTCGTGAGGAAAAAGTTGGAAACCAGGATGAAGATCGAAGCCGTCACCACCGCCTGTGTGGTGGCGCGTCCCACTCCCTCGGCACCTCCGGAGGTGTAGTAACCCTTCGCACAACCCACCACCGAGAGCAGGAGACCGAACACCGCAGCCTTGATCAACCCCGACGTCAGATCGTCGAGCTCCATGTACTGGAACGTCGTCTCCATGTAGGTCACGGGATTGGCACCCATGACGATCACCGAAACGAAGTACCCCCCGAAGATGCCGACCGCGTCGGCCAGGGCGATCAGGAGAGGCAACATGATCGTAGTGGCCCAGACCCGCGGTACCACGAGGTAGTGGATCGGATCGGTGGCCAGGACTTCGAGGGCGTCGATCTGCTCCGTCACTCGCATGGTTCCAAGCTCAGCACCCATGGCCGATGCACAACGCCCCGCGATCATCAGCGCTCCGAGCACCGCCGCCAGCTCACGCACCATGGCCAGTCCAACGATCGAACCGACGTAGCCTTCGGCGCCAAAACGCGACAGCACGGTGAAGATCTGCAGAGCCATCACCATGCCGGTGAACAGAGCCGTCAAGAGGACCACGGGCACCGATGCGATACCTACCCGCACCATCTGTTGGAGCAATTGTCCGACATCGTAGGGCGGCCGCGGTGTCCACGCCAGTACCCTGCCGAGCACCAAGGTCACTTGACCCAGCTCGCGCAGAGGCACCTCGAGAAAACGAACCCAGCTCATGGTGCCCGATTGTGGGGCTTCCGCGGCTGGGAGGCAAGGGAGGGTAGGATAGGCACAGGCATCTTCTTTCGCTGATCGCTTCCTTGTTCAGGATAGAGCCCGCGCTTTTTGGTCTGTCCGATGTGTCGCGGAGACCACGTATCCAGGAGACCACGTATCCATGCGCCTCCTCATAGCAGACGACCACACGCTGTTTCGCGACAGTCTGAAGAGTTTGCTCGAATCGAATGGCCTCGATGTCGTGGGTGTGGCCGGCAACGGCCGGGAAGCCGTCGAGATGACCCGCAGCTTGCGACCCGACGTCGTGCTGATGGACCTCTCAATGCCCGAGATGGATGGCCTTTCGGCTACCCGGATTCTCGGCGCCGACGAGAGCTTGGAGAAGGTGAAAGTGGTGATCCTGACCGCCTCCACCGACGATGCCGACCTCTTCGAAGCGATCCGAGCCGGCGCCGAAGGCTATGTGATGAAGGATCTCGAATCGGGCGACTTCATCCACCTGCTCGAGGGTGTCGCCCGAGGCGAGCCGGCGCTGACTCCACTCTTGGCGAAGAAACTGCTGACGGAATTCGCCAATCCCAAGACTCCAAAGCCCAAGGAGCACGACCCCGATGCCTTGACGGCCCGGGAGATGGACGTGCTCGAATGGATGGTGCAAGGCGTCACCTCCAACCGCGATTTGTCGAGCAAACTGGGCGTTTCGGAGAACACGGTCAAGTTCCACGTCCGCAACATCCTCGACAAGTTCCATCTGAACAACCGAGCACAGGTGGTCAGCTACGCGCTACGGTCGGGGATCGTGGACCCGGACTGAGGATCGGGGCGTGGCGAGTATGACCGGGCGGCGCGCGAGGCCCCGGAGATGAGAGCGCCGCTGACCGATCTGATCGGCGAGTACCTCGAGTATGTGGGCTATGAACGCGGCCTGTCCGCGCACACCCAACGGGCCTACGCCGGAGACCTCGAGCGCTTTCGACGTTTCGTCGGGGAGTACCTGGGCCAGCCGGAGGGTCGCATCGACGCAGCCGACATCGATACGAAGACGGTGCGAGCATTTCTCGCCTGGATGACCCGGGAGGGCCTCTCGCGGCGCAGCCAAGGGCGCTGCCTGTCGACGCTTCGGTCGGCCTTGCGCTGGGCGTGCCGGGACGGGCGGCTGCAAGAGAATCCGGCAGCGAGGGTGAAGACTCCGAAGCACGAGAAACGCCTGCCGCGCCATTTACGTCCCGGCGAGGTCGAAGAGCTCATCGAGGCAGAGACGCGAGATGGTCCGCTGGCCGATCGCGATCGGGCGATGGCAGAGTTGCTCTACGCCGCGGGTCTGCGCGTCGGAGAGCTCGTGAGCCTCGACTGGGACGACATCGACCTCGGAGCGCGCGTCCTACGGGTCTTCGGAAAAGGTGGCAAGGAGCGTATGGTGCCTTTCGGCCGGCCCGCCGCTGAAACGCTCCGTGCATGGTGGCACCACTGGGACGCCGTTCGGGCCAACGACCCGCTTGCCAAAGACGAGGAATCGCCTGTCTTCCTGAATCATCGGGGCGGCCGTCTCACCGATCGCTCGGTTCGCCGCATCCTCGACCGTCAAACGTCAGCGGCGGGCGTGCCGGACGGCGTTCATCCCCACACTCTGCGGCACACGTTCGCTACCCACTTGCTCGAAGAGGGTGCTGACCTGCGTACGATCCAAGAGCTGTTGGGCCACAGCTCCCTGGCCACCACACAGAAGTACACCCATGTCGACGTAGACCGGCTGCTGCGCGTCTATCGCGAGGCTCATCCGAGAGCAAAGCTCGACGAAGATACGTAGGCGTCCCCGGCCTTCGTTCGACGTCAGGCCGCCCGCCGTCCCGATTGCCTTCCGACGCCACCGAACATGGCGAGATAGGCCTCCAGAGCTTCCAAGGCGAGCCGGTCTGCCGACGTCGAGACGACACGGACCCCGGCATGGCGCAGCCGGGTCGCGAGCCGCCGTCCACTGAGCAAGATCTCCAGCGCAGCGGACTGAGCAAAAGCTTCCTCGGTGCTTCGGGGTGCATCCTCCGCCAGAGCCACCAGCTCGGGATCCTGGAGATTGATGAGGATCGGACGATGGAGGCGTTCGAGCCGCAGCACCGAACGTCGCAACAGCTCGGCAGCTGCCAGATCCACGACGGAGGTGAAGAGAACGACGGTGGAACGACGGCTCTCGAGACCGACCGCTACCTCGGCTGCTACGTCAAAAGCTGGCTCGACGCGACGTGCGCCGAGGTCATAGATGCTGGTGTACGCGGCCTGCAGGCTCTTCTGGCCGCCATGGACCCGTACGGTGCGCTCTACGCGATCGGAGAACGCTGCCAGCGTCACGCGATCTCCACGTGCAGCCGCTACTCGCACCAAGGCCAGGGCCGCGGCCAGAGCGTGGTCTAGTTTCGAGCGCTGGACCGCCTGTTCGGACCAGCTCGTCTCCGCCATCCCGGACATCGACCTGGCGCAGTCGAGCAACACCAGCAATCGTGCACCACGCTCCCAGGTGTCCTCCCGCGAAACAAGGCGGCCGTGTCGCGCAGATGCCTTCCACTGGATCCGATTCAGCGGATCGCCCGGGAGATATTCGCGCAGAGCATAGGGCTCTGTCCCCAGTCCTTGGAGCCGCTGCGGATGGCTCCCCAACGACCGCCGGTGGGCAAGCAGGAGCAAATGCCCTACTTTTCCCTCCCAGCGTACTTGGGGATAGACGCGTCGAGACTCCGGCGCGAGCAGCTGGCGCTGGTGGCGGGCGAGACGCCAGGGACCCTCGACACGCGCCATCAATGCTCCTGCCAGCGCTTCCCCCCGGCGACGCGGAATGATGCGGTAGCGCCAGGTGACCTCGGGTGTCTCCGCCGAGAGCACCAGCCGGGTGCGGCGAGGTGCGTTGGACAGAGCGGGGTGGAGGACGTCGCGTAGCTGTATCCGTAGGGTCCTACCCTGGCCCGAGCCGTAGACGCGGACGGCGACCTCCGAATCTGCACTCTGGGACAGAAGGCTCGGCCACTCCCGTTCGGCCCGCAGGCGAAAACGGCTCGCACGCCACAGATCGACTCCGAACGCAGCGAGCAGCAACGCATCGAAACCCAGCACCCCCCAGGCGAGCACCGATTCGACGATGCCTGCGACGACCAGGAGTGTGGCGGCACCCAGTATCAGCAGAAGACGTCCCGTGGGCATGAGGTCAGATCCGACTCGCGATCGAGCTCGAACCGACAATCATTTCGGCACCTCGACGTCGGCCGCCACCGTGTCCAGCAGACCCGCGGCCGAATGACCCTCCAGCTCCGCTTCGGCATTGAGGATCAGGCGGTGGCGCCAGCAGGGACCGAGGCAACGCTTGAAATCGTCGGGAGTCACGTAGTCGCGTTCGTCGAGGAGGGCTAGAGCGCGGGCCGTCTCGAGGAGCGCCAAAGCGCCTCGAGGGCTGACCGCAAGCTCCAGGTGGGCGGAGTCGCGCACCGCGGCAGCGAGCCTCGCCAGATAGTCGAGCAGGCCGTCCGATACGTGGACCCTTGCCGACGCCCTGCGTAGCTCGGCAGCTTCCTCTGCCGTGACCACAGGCTCTGGGAGCGTCTCGTAGGCCAGCCCACCGCTTCCCCGAACGGCGCGGCGAAACAGCTCCATCTCGGCCTCGGCTGACGGTAGCGACATGACGATACGGGCGTGGAAGCGGTCGAGCTGGGCTTCCGGCAACGGATACGTACCTTCCAGCTCCACGGGATTCTGCGTCGCAATGACGAAGAACGACGGGTCGAGCGTATGGCCGTCGCCATCGATCGTCACCTGCCCTTCCTGCATCGCTTCGAGCAAGGCCGACTGGGTCTTCGGCGGCGTGCGGTTGATCTCGTCGGCCATCAGCACCTGGGTGAAGATCGGCCCCTCGACGAGACGAAAGCTGCCGCCCTCACGATCGAAGACATGGGTACCGACCACGTCGGTCGGCATCAGGTCGGGAGTGAACTGCACGCGATGGAACTCCAGACCCAACGCGGAGGCAAATGTCCGCGCGAGCAGCGTCTTGCCGATCCCGGGAATTCCTTCCAGCAACGCGTGACCCCGCGCCATATAGGTCGCCAGGAGCAGCTCGCACGCCTCCCGCTGGCCGAGGACGTGGGCCTCCATGGCCTCGAGCAGGCGCGTTGCAGCGGCCTCGGCTGCCGGCGCCGAGTCGGTGCTCGGTGGTCGAGTTTCATTCGATGCGGGCTCGCTCATGGCCGTCTCCTCTGACAAGGCACGGGTTCATTCGTATTCGTTCGAACGGTCATCCATCTTCACGGCTCGCCAACCGGCGGGCAAACTTCAAGAATTCGTCGTTGCGAGTCACCGCGTCGGCCTCGCGTCGCAAGTGTTCCACGTCGCGTCCTTCAGGGCGGCGGGCTCCCCTCCGATAGTCGAGGCTGCGGTCGAGCAACTTGCGTGCGGCGTCCCGATGGTGGCCAAGCTTCTTGTGCAACGCGCCGAGACTGCGGAGAAAGTTGGAGGCCGAGCCGTGTCTTGCCGGTGGCTCGCTCCAGGCCGCGCCGAACCCTCGCCCTAGAGCCCAGGCGCCCAAGAGGTAGACGAGCGCCAGGTGAAGCAACAACAGATCCCAGCTGTAGGCGCGGCCGCCACCTTCCGCGAAAAGGGCCGGGTCTACCAGACCATGGTGATACTCGTCGAACCACCAAGGACCTTCCAGATGCCGGATCAACGTCTCTACGAAATCGGCGTTCGCAGAGCGACGCAACTCGGCATTGGTCAGGAGATCAGACGGCAACACCACGACCCGCCCCTTCAGCCGTTCCTGGATCCAGATCAACGGTGCGTTTCGGACAGCCGTGTCGTCTGCGACGTAGAGCTCACGGGCTGAGGGCGGCGCGACTGGGGCGGCGAAGGTCGCGGGCAGCTCCAAGACCGGGCCGCGGGGAAGGGCTTCCGTCGGCGCCAGCGCCCAGCGCTCGTGACGGTAGTGCCACCACGCCCTAGGCGATGCAGGCGGCGGTGACCGCAAGATCACAGTCCCGTCAGCACCGAGGATGCGCCACATGGGCTCCAGCTCGGTGAACTGGTCGAGGCGGTACGTGACCAGCACGGTACCGCCCGCCCTCAGATGGCGCTCTACTGCATCCGATTCCCCAGGCTGCTGCCCCACCTGCCAAGGAAAGCCCAAGACCAGCACGCCACTCCCAGCACGCGTCTCGACGCCGTCTTCCGGGAAGACTCGATCCAATGGAAGGTCGAGCCGTTCCACATCGAGACCTCGGGCCTTTGCGTAGGACCACAGTGCCCACCAACCGCCGCCCTCACGCGACAGGGTGCTCGAATCGGCACCTTCGTCCGGCGCCAGGACCAGGGCGGTGAAGGCCAGAAGCAGGGCCAACGGGAGCCAGCGGACCCAGCTGCGAAGACGACTCACGATGCAGCTCCCGAATCGGCTCCGGCTCCCGGAGAATCGACGGATCCCGGAACCACCAAAGGCTGCAACCGCTGCCAGAGCTCCCCGACCTCGACGGCACGGGGAGGCACCGGACCGTAGATCATGTGATCGAGACTCCGAACCGGACGGCGGAGGTCACCTCGCCCCGCATGGATCAACAGCTCGCGGCTGGTCCACGAAGGATCGGCGTTCGGCACACCCACCTGCGCTGCGAGCCACCACCAGAGCGCTTCGAGGGCCGCCGCCACGTCGCCGCGTTCGAGACGAAGCCTGAGCTCTTCGGCCCAATCGTGGGAAGCAGTAGTCGGTCGGCGAGGCGAATCGACAAGCACTCTGCCATCGTTCTGCTGCTCACCGCGACGGGCCAGAAATCGGCGCAGCAAGACGAAGAGCAACCACCCCACCAAGGCCAGCAGCACGGCACTGAGCACCGTCTGGACAAGATCCCAGTTCAGCCAGGAAAAAGCGCCCCACTTCTCTCCCAGCCAATCGAAGAGTCGGCCCAAGCCGTAGATGATCGTGTCCCGGAAGTACTCTCCAATCCCCGGTGATGCTGAGCTTGTATCGACGCCCTGGCGGTATACCTCGGCTAACGCCTCGGCGTCGGCTTGGTGGGGGAGCAGATCGGGCCCGCCCGCCGTGACATCTGCTTCCTCGAGGGCAACCGTCGAGGGGTCGGCTTCACTCATGGTTCGGCCGGCGAACTCGTTGCCAGCGGCTGCGCAGTCGGACCGACGACAATGTCGTCGATCGCCCGCTCGAGATCGTCTGCTTCTTTGCGTCTCCGGATCTCGAAGTAGAGCAGTGCCAGGCCGAAGGCCCAATAGCCCCAGACCAACACGGTCACCAGGGCACCCAGGACCTGCGCCGGCACCTGCAACCACAAACTACCGACCACGGCGCCGGGGTCGGCGGCTTGGCCACTGGCGGTTTGGCGGATGAGCAGTACTTGCTGAAGGATCACGAAAGGACCCTGCGTCACTGTACTCGCGGCGTAGGACAGGATGGTACCCACGAACAGCACCACGAAAGACTGGGCCCAGCCGCTATCGGAAAGGCCTCTTCTACCTTGGAAGCGAACCAATTCGATGGTGCGCGAGACGGCGTCGAGCCCCACCTTGCCCTCTTCCACCATCACCGGCACGAGGAGGGCCAGAAGCGGTGCCACGAACAGCCCAGGTATGCAACAGGCCGTGAAGGAGATACCGATGGCGATTCCAGCGAATACGCTCGTGCCGAGCACCGTCGGGCGCAGGCAGAAGCGCCACGCGCGGCCCATGCTGACCTGCCGACCCGCGACGGCATCGACGGCAACCACCGCCAAGGCCAGATAGACCAAGACATAGACGCCCAGCGACAGCACGACGATCAGCAGGAACAGACCGAAGAAGGCGAACATGTTGCCCCCGCCGGAAGCCGTATCGAACACCGATTCGGTCCAGCGCACCTGCGCGATGGCCAGGGCGACACCAACCGCTAACAGCGGTAGTGCGGTGGGCCAAAAGAACTGACCCGCGTGACGGCGGACCACCGCCGGCACGCGGTCGATCAACAAGCGAAACGGCACCAGATCGAGGCGGCTCAAGGGGCGGCTCCTACTTTGCGGCCGGGGAGAACAGCCCACGCCAGGAACGCCGCCTCGAGGAGAAGTCCTACGACGAGCTTGGCGCTAGCGTCGATCTCATCGCGCGGCGAGATATAGCCCTCGACGAAGCCGAGTACCAGGATCCAAGGCAAGCAACCCAGGACGACGAGGAGGGAGTCGATCGCCGCTTTGCGTAGCCGTTGGCCACGCGGTTCGTCGCCGGCACTGATCATCGCGCGACCGAGGTGCAGCCCAGCACCGGCCGAAACGATGATCAATGACAGCTCCAACGGTCCGTGGGCGGCGATGAACTCGAAGAGGCGATCCGCCAAGCCGTAGCGGGCCGTAGCAGCGAAGACGCTGCCGAGCATCAGCCCGTTGAAGAGCGTCACCCAGAGCGAGCCCAATCCCGCGAGAGCGCCACCGGCCCAGGCGGTAAGGGCCACCGATAGATTGTTGGTAGCGATCTGTCCCGAGAGTATCGAGCCGGGAGCGATGGCGAAGATCGACTCGGTCCATAGCTTTCCCTGCTCGAGCCCCTCCAGGTACACAAGTGGCAAAAAAGTCGAGGCCAGAGCCGGCTCCATCGTGGTCAGCGTGAAACCGAACAACGCTGCCACGGCGAACAGTGCCAGAGCGATACCGATGTCGGGCGCCAGGCGCCGAAGGGTCACGGGAAAGGTATGGCCGATAAATCGCCCCAATCTCGGAAGACTCTCGCCTGTATCGGCTTGGAGGAAATGCGTGCCCTCCAGCACGAGGCGACGCAGCCTGCGCGCCATACCCGTGCCGGGGAAACGCGCCGCGGCCAGGGAATGATCGTGAAGCAGCTGACGATAGAGCACGCTGAGGCGCTCCAGCTCGGCATGTCCCAGCCTGCGGGGCGAACGCTCAGCTCGGTCCAATAGATCCTTGAACTCGTCGCAGGCGGGCTCACGCATCTCGACGAAACGCCGGTAGTCCACTTCAGGCTCGCTCCGCCTGAAGAAGCTCTCCGAGGAGAGCTACCGGATCGGCGACGATGAAGTCGGCCGGCAGATCCTTTGTATCGAGGCCGCGCTGCGCAAGGAATGCCGGCTCCCGACGACGCATCCAGTCCAGGAGTCGCTCCGCCAGTGTGCGTGCCTGCTCGGACTCCATGCGCCGCGCGCGCCGTAGGAAGCTCTCCACCACCGCCACCTCCCGGCTACCCCAAGAGGAAGGCACGCTACCCAGCCGGATGCCGTGCTCGTCCTGGCGGTGATGCACCACCAGAGTCGAGGCTAGGAGATCTCCCAGGCGGCGGCTCCGTCGGTCGAGAGCGATCAACGGCCACCCCAACAACATATCGATGAGCCGCAACAGGTTGCGAACCATGACGGCGGCCAGCGAGGGTCGCCCACCCAGGGAAGTCACCGTGCGCAGACCCACCAAGCTCTTGCCCGGCGTCCGACCATCCATCAGCAGCTCGCAGACCGAGAAATAGGCCCACTGGAAGAAGAAGAGGAGAAAGATGATCAGGACCGCAGTCCAGTCTCCCGGCAAGCCGACAGTGTCCGCGATCAGAAGGATGCCGAGCGTCACGAGGACGCAGAGGAGCAGCACGACGATCATGTCGAGAACCATGGCCAATAGGCGGCTGCCGAGGCCGGCCAACGTGAGATCGAGCGCGACATTGTCGAGGCCGAGAACCTCGGCGGCGGATCCGTGGCCGGTCGGATCGAGCGGTTCTTGCGGCTTGACATCCCTCACGGTTTACCGATCATAACGCCGTGACGACACAGTCGTCGTTTCGTCGCGCGCGGAGGATCGCCGGCGTCACGTCCTCGCGATGCGGACACAAGCAGCGATGTGCGGAGCTTGTTCGGGTCCGGTCGCTCAGTAGCCTCCGGGACCGCCGTCGTCGTTCTGCTCCGTGACTTCGCCGGTCATGGGCGCAAGACTGATCAGACTCACCCGCCGTACTTCGCGATCGCCGCCACGGCTCTTGGTCACCACCTGTAGATCCTGGTGCAGACTGTAGCCGACAGCGATCACCATGCGACCACCGGGCGCCAGCTGATCGAACAGCGGCTCCGGGATGCGCTCCGGAGCCGTGGTTACCAGAATGGCGTCGAACGGGGATTTCTCCGGCCAGCCGCGGTACCCGTCACCGATGCGGACGTGGACATTCTCGTAGCCCAGACTTTGCAGCTTGCTGCGGGCACTTTCGCCGAGGCCAGGCTCGATCTCGATCGTGAAAACTTCCTCCGCCAACCTCGATAGGACCGCAGCGTCGTAGCCCGAGCCGGTGCCGATCTCGAGCACGCGTTCGTCACCGTCGAGCTCGAGAAGAGCGATCATTCGCGCCGACACATACGCCTGGCTCAGTGTTTGACCAGGAGCGATCGGTAGAGGCCGGTCGTCGTACGCTTCCCGCTTCAAAGACGGTGGGACGAAGAGATGCCGCGGAACCAGCTCCATGGCTTCGAGGACCCCAGGCTCCTGGATACCACGCTGCCGCACCTGGAGATCCACCATGTCGCGGCGCAGCGTCTCGAAGGACTCCCCTTGCGCAGCCACCACCGCTGTAGCACTCAACGCGATCCCAACCAGTAGATATACGACCACGCCCATCCGAGGAGTGTCACCGAAGCCAGACGCCGCCGTCCTCTGGCGGGTGTCGTGTTGGGTCCGTTTCCTCTGGTAGTACATCACTTTCGGCTCGCTAGCAGGTTGGGGCCGAGATTTTCTCATACCCAACCGAGTGAGATGCAAAACGCATGCTCAAGCCATACCGGCCCCTGCCGCCGAGCGGGCACCACCAAACGTACCGGTCGAAACGGACCTGCGAGCACGACCGTCCTCCGGCATGGAAGCAACCTCGGTCGATCGTGATCCCTGGGTCTCGTGCCCTGTCGTCCAGTGGTCCGTGGGCTCCAACTCCGCACGAGAAAGCAGCGTGACCGGCGCTCGCTGGATGACTGACAAGAGGAATGACTAGGCGAACGCCGGTCTGCCGGCCCGAGGAAGCTCCCGCCCGGAACCTCGGGCTCCGAAGGGGACGCGCGTGACCACGCCGGCTCCGGACCGTTTCAACCTAGGCGGGCGCTCGTCACCGAGGAAGGCTTCAGGGGCAGGGCGCGCGACACTCGGGACCAGGAGTCGGCAGCCGGGACGTACTCGCGAGCCTGCCCCACGCGCTGCCGAGTGGACCGTGGTGAGTGGCGGAGGTTGGCTCGAGCCAGGAGTGAACCCGTTCACTGAAAGACGATGCTTCCGGTGGTCGCGTCCACAAGCTGCCGCCGTACAGCCTCAACGTCTTCAGTCGGCACCTCCAAGTCGAACGCCACGTCCGCACCATAGTCGGCGCGCTCCGGCTTCAGACCGTGGGCCGCGAGCACCGATTGAACCGACCCGGTGAAGCCGTACTCGAAGCGAATACGCAGGACCTCGGCGATGCGTCGCTCGACGACGGGAGCCTCGGCGAGCGCCACGGCGGCCGCAGCCGAATAGGCGCGCATCAAACCGCCGGTGCCCAGCTTGGTACCGCCGTAATAACGCGTCACCACCAACGCTACGTCGAGCAGACTGCGGCCGACGATCTCCCGAAGAATGGGTTGTCCGGCTGTGCCCGAGGGTTCTCCGTCGTCCGAGTAGCGCAAGCTGTCCGGCTCGGACTCCAGCCGGTACGCCCAACAATTGTGTGTGGCGTCTCGGTACTCGTCCTTGAGCTCGACGAGAAACGCCTCGGCGGCGGAGATGCTCGACACCGGTGAGGCGGTCGCTAGGAAGCGCGAGCCCTTGATCTTGTCGATCTCGACCGAATGACGTCGGGCGAGAGTACGTACCCACGGCACCGGACCGCCTCACCAACAGTGTTCGCGCAACCACGTCTGGGTAGCGTTGAACAGACGGATCACGTCGGGCGTCGGGCCGGTGAACGGGTGCTGAGCGCCGAACGTGTGGCCAGCGCCTTCGATCAGCTCGAGCGCGACCTCGCCACCCGTCGCGCCCGCGCGCGCCAGAACACGAGCCTCGTCCGTGGACACCGTCTCGTCTCCCGTTCCGTGGAGGATCAACCAGGGCGACCGGCGGCGGGCCGCGGCTGCAGATACGTCGAGCCGCTCCGGGTGGGCGTCCAGGTCGTTCAGAAGATCGGGACCCAGTTTCAACTCCTGCCCCGTACGTCCGTTGACCACGATGGCATATCCCTTCTCTCGTACCTCTGCCTCACCACGTCGATAGATGTCGTAGCTCGAGATCGACGCCCAAGTCACCAGTGCGCGCAGGCGTTCTCGCCAGGGCTCGGCCGCCGAGGCGAGGACCGCGGCCGCACCACCGCGGCTGTGTCCGATGATCGCCAGCCGCGAGAGATCCACTCGCCCTGGCGCCAGCTCGTCCAAGGCCTCCAGGACACGTAGCGTCTCTTGCACTTCCAAGCTGAAGGTATTGCGTCGGAACGCCTCCAGGTCGGTCACCACATCGTCGCCCGGCTTCTGACCGCTGCCCGAGTAGTTGAAGCGCACGACGGTATAGCCCCGCTGCACCAGCAGGTCGGCCAGCGGCGGAAAGAAGCCCCACTCGAAGAATCCCTTGAAGCCGTGACACACCACGACGGTCGGACGCGCACCAGCGGCGTCCGGTGTCTGCACGACGCCGTGAATCACGCCGCTGAAGGAGGGCTCGTGAACGAGTTGGAAGGTGGATTCGGTCGCTGGTTGCTCGGACATTGCACGTCGAGTGTAGCCGGATTCACCGGCGCGACCCGCAATCGGCCTCTTGGTGCGGTGCACCGCAGCGGCTGCACCAGGAGATCTCTCGTTGGGTGTCCGCCGCTGTCAGCGCGCTGTTTGGCGGCCCTGCACCACCATCTTCCGATGATGGATTCTCACGTCTCGCAACTCGAGACCGAGGTCCCGACGGAGACCGATTCGCAGACGGCCCCGGACCCCGGGAAAATCGTCCGGATCGAGCGTCAGCAGGTAGTAGCCTCCGAGGACGCGCCCCAGACGTTCGATCTTGCGCCGACCGAACTCGAAGGTCGAGCCGTAGGTTCCACCGGTGGCTTCGGCCACGTTCACCAGACCGAATGCCAGAGCATTGCCGCCCATCTGCACCACATTGAGTACGTGGACGGTGGCCTGCGCTTCCTGCAGGCTCGCCAGGGCGTCACGATACACCCTGGGCATCGACACCATACCTCCCACCAGCCGACCGAGTCCCCAGCCGAGGAAGATGATCTCTTTCGGTTCCCGCCAGGCCGCCAGGGCTTCTCCGAGCACGTGGAGAGCCTCCTCAGGGCTGGTGGCCTCCTCCGCGGCATCGAAATCTAGGGTGTCGACAAGCGAGGGACCCTCCGTCGCCGCTGGAACCTCCGGGGTTCCGAAGCCCACCGCATCCCAGAGCGCCTCGCCGGTAGCTCGGCGATCGCGGGAAAAATCCTGCCAGAGCTTCAGCTTCGAATCGAAGGACACCACGGCGACACGGTCGGTAGCAGGTAACGACGCGAGGAGTCGCCTCATACTCGGCAGCGCCTTCATGTGCCCTGTGACCCACGACGCGTCGAAGGTCACTACCTGGTGATGGCCGACCTGTACGAAGAGCACCAGAAGCTTGCCATCCTCGTCGAAGGCTCCGTTGCCCTCTGCGCCATCCAAAGTGCGACTTCGAGCTCTGATCGCCGGCGAATCGACGGGAGCCGGCGCCATCGAGGACGAGGTCGTCCGCAGTTCCGGATCTCCGGGTTGACCGTCCTCTGAAGAGAACGTTGCCGCCTCCGACGAGTGCCAGCGCAGACCGGCCACCGGCACCACCTCTCTACCCACGCGGACCGCGACGTCGTCCCTTTCCAAGCCCAGGATGGGCTGACCACGGCGGTCGGTGACGCGGACCACCACCGACACCTCGTCGACCGTCACCACGTCGAAGAAGACATCCTGTGGCTGAGCCTCGTCCTCCTCGGATGCCTGGACTCGAGGTGGTGAATCAGGATCGGATAGCTGCGCCTGCGCCGGCACTGCAAACGCCAGGCAGAGCCCGACGAACGAGGCCACGAGAAGCTGGTGGCGGTTCATACTCGCCAATCCAGCAAGATCCGTTCCGCTCGTTCAGGCCTGCACGGGATCCGAGCCGCTCGCCGCCACACCCTCTCCCAGCAGCCGCTCGCGCAGCCGATCGGCGATGGCGTAGATGGCGGGAATGATGACCAGCGTCAGAACAGTCGACACCACCAGCCCGGAGATGACAGCGATGGCCATGGGCCGACGGATCTCGGCGCCGTCACCGAGGCCGAGGGCCATGGGTAGGAGCCCGAGTGCTGTCGTGGCCGTCGTCATGAGGATCGGCCGCAAACGCACTTTCCCGGCGGTGATCAGGGCCTCGTCTCGGGACAGTCCGCGTCGCCGCAAGGTATTGACATAGTCCACCAGCACGATGGCGTTGTTCACCACGATGCCGGCGAGCATGATCATGCCCAGGAAGACGACGATCGACAGACTGATGCCCAGCGCACGCAATGCCAGCACCGTTCCGAAGAACGCCAGCGGAATGGTGAACAGGATCACCAGAGGTTGGATCAAGCTCTCGAACTGCGCCGCCATGATCACGTAGACCAGAAAGACCGAGAGCGCCAGAGCCAGCAACAGACTTCCCCGGCTTCGATCCCACTCTTCGCTTTGCCCGCCCGAGAACCAAGTCATGTCCGCCGGCCAGGGCATCTCCTGCAAGCGCTCGGTGATCGCGTCGACAGCCTGGCCCAACGACGCGGTACCTAGATTCGCGCGCACCAGAGCCACGCGGCGACCGTCGATACGGCGCACTTCGCTCGGCCCTTCGCCCAGCATCACGTCGGCGACGGCGTCGAGAGGAATGGGCCGCTCCCCTCCGGGGTTCACCACCACCTCGCGCACGTCTTCCACGGTGCGGCGATCCTCCTCCGAGAAACGCACGACGATCGGAATGCGGCGATCGCGCAGATTGAAACGCGTGGCTTCGAAGCCCTGCACGGCATTACGTACGAACTCCGCCACACGCTGCACGTCGAGCCCGTAACGCACCAGCTGATCGCGATCGTAGATCACCTGCATTTCTGGTGCGCCGGAACGCAGAGTCGATTCCACGTCGGCCAGCTCGGGTAGTTCCTCCAACGCCTCACGAACCCTCTGCGACCAGCGCTTCAACTCCACCAAATCGTTCCCATGGATTTCGATCTCGATGGGGGTCCGGAAACTGAACAGGACCGGCCGAGTGACACGAGCCTCGAGGTCGGGCACGGTCTCGAAGAGACCGCGGAGCCGGTCTACGACCCGCATTTCCACGTCGGGTAACGAGTTCCCCATCAGCACCTTGAAGCGAGCCGTGTGCTCTCCTTCATCGGAACGCGTGGAGTTGGCGGCGTCGTAGCCCACGGTCACCAGCAGGCGCTCCACTTCGCCGGGTTCTGCCAGAACCTGCCGCTCCACCGGACTCAGCGTCCGGTTGGTGACGTCGAGCGGCGTACCCACCGGCAGGGAGAGCTCCACCGTCACCTCGCCTTGATGTACCTCCGGCAATAGCTCACTCTCGAGGCCATAGGCGATCCAGACCAGCGCACCGAAGAGGAGGAGCGTCAGCACCACGACGGCTCCGAGACGTTTCAAACCCCAACCGAGCACTCTCGGATAGAAGGCGTAGCAAACGTCGAGCAGCTTCGAAACCCAGCGGACCGGCCACTTGGTGACGAAGGTGAACGCGGTGAAGAGGAGCCAACCAGTTCGAGTCACCACCCAGGTGATCATCAAGAAGATGCCAAACGCGAGTCGCAGCACGAGCTCGAAGAAGGTCTGTGGCACCAGCCGCAGAAACAGATAGAGGAAGCCCACGGCCCAGCCGAGCCACCGCATCCCTCCGCCAGAGCGGCGCCACCGCTTGAGCCTCAGGAGATCGGCACGGAACGAACGCCAGGAGGTCAGCCGCCGCCCTCGCGGACGGCTTCCTCCCTCGGCTGGGCGCGGTCGGCCCCCACGGCTGGCGAGCATGGGGATGAAGCTGACGGCGACCACCACCGAAGCCAGCAATGACACCACCACCGCCAGACCCAGGTCGCCGAAGGCCTGACCCGCGACGCCTTCGACGAACACCATCGGAAAGAACACAGCGATCGAAGTGAAGGTCGAGGCAATCACAGCGCCCCGTACTTCCAGGGTTCCACGTACGGCCGCCTGCAGAATGTCGTCACCTTCCTCGCGGCAACGGTAGATCGACTCGAGCACGACGATCGAAGAATCCACCAGCATGCCGACGCCCAGGGCCAGTCCGCCCAAGGACATGATGTTGAGCGACACGTCCAAGAGGTTCAGGGGGGCGAAGGTGACCAGCAAGGAGATAGGAATCGACACTGCGACGATCGCAGTGGTGCGAAGGTTCTGCAGGAATACGAAGAGCACCAGCACTGCCAGGAGGCCGCCGATGATCGCGGTCTGTCGCACCTCGTTGATGCTCGACTCGATGAACAAGGAGCGATCGGCCACGATGCGCAGCTCTGCGCCCTCGCGTTTGTAGAGCTCCTCGACCAACCTCTCGGCCGCGCGCCGCCCACCACGACCACCCCGCGCATCTCCGCCGGGGGACGCCGGCTTCTCGGCCTTCTCCAGATCGTCCAGGTCGAAGTCGCCCAGACGCTCGCGGACTCGCTTGGACAGCGCCACCATGTTGGCGTCCGCTTCCTTATAGACGTCGATCTGCACGCTCTCGTCGCCACCAGCGCGAGTCATGATCTGGCGCTCTTTGTGCCCCATCTCGACCCTGGCTACGTCGCGTACGCGCACGTCGCGGCCGTCGATACGGGCCACGATCGTGTCCTTGATCTGCTCCAGATCGCTGTACTCGTTGAGGGTCCGCACCATGAATTCGGTGCGCCCTTCCTGGATGGTGCCACCGGCTACGTTCACGTTCTCCTGACGCAAGCGATCGATGACCCGCTGGATCGACAGTCCGGTCCTTCGCAGTTGCTCCGAGTCGACGCGTACCTGGATCTCTTCCTCCAGGCCTCCACGCAGCCGGACCGCGGCTACGCCAGCGACTGGCTCGAGCGCCCTGCGAATCTGTAGCTCGGCGATACGGCGCAGCCTGCGTAGACCGTCCTCGCCTTCGAACGCTTCGCCACTGCCCGACAGAGACAGCTCCATCACCGGATCGAGAGACGGATCGAAACGAAGGATCAGCGGCCGCTCCGCCTCCGGCGGAAGGAAAACCAGGTCGAGCTTCTCCAGAGTGTCCTGGAGAGCGTCGGACATGTCGGTCTTCCAGGTGAACTCGAGAACGACGTCGGACACACCGGCCCGGCTGATCGAACTGATACGTTGGAGTCCGCCGACCACTCCCAGGGCCTCCTCCACCGGCCGGCTGATGTCGTTCTCCACTTCTTCCGGTGCGGCACCGGGGTATTCCGTGCGCACGGTCAGCGTGGGGTACGAGAGCTCCGGCATCAGAGTCACCGGCAAGCGCTCGTAGCTGAAGTAGCCGAAGACCACGGCGGCCAAGAACACCATCAAAACCGCGACGGGACGGGAGGTGCTGAAGCTCTTCAGACGGCGACCGGAGGTACCGCTCGTTGCTGGCTCGGCGATCTCGGAATCGCTCCCGGAGCGTTCCTCCCCAAGGGATTCTGCGCTCAAGGTTCGTCCCCGGCGGGTGTGTCGGCTCGCTCCTGTAGATCCTCCGCCGGACCGACCTCGACGGCCACACCTTCGACGATCCGCACCTTGGCTCCGTCCTTGAGCCCCGCCTGACCCGCGACCACGATCTCCTCGCCCGCCTTCAGACCGTCGGTCTGCGACGGCACGACGCTGTCACGATCCGCCAACACCGGCTCGATCAAGAGACGCTCCACGACACCGTCGGCGGGCAGCTCGGGCTCCTCCTCCGCATCGTCCTCGGCGCCTTCGCCGTCGTCCGCCTCCCCATCGTCGGCGACCTCTATCGATGACTCCGGTTCCGGCTCCGGCGGCAAGGGCGCGAGCCGATAGACGAAACTCTGCACGTCGTCATAAACCAATGCCCGCTTCGGGACGAGCAAAGCATCGTCCTCCCGCGCGACCACCAGCTCCACCTCGACATACATCCCGGGCACCAAGCCCTGGTTGCGTGGAATGCGCAAGGTCACTTTCACGGTACCGCTTTGGGCGTCGACCACGGGGGAGATCCGATCGACGTTTCCGGTGCGGGGAGCGGCTCCGGTAGAGGACGAGAAAATGCGCGCCGGCTGCCCGACCTGGAGACGAGGCAATTCCCGCTCAGGCACGAAGATACGCGCCACGATGGTGTCGAAGTCCACCATGTCGAACAGCAGCTGGCCGAGCTGCACGTTGTCTCCCAGGTTGACATGACGCTGGGTGATCGTGCCCGAAATCGGTGCCCTGACCTCGGTGTACGAGAGCTGACGACGAGCGTCTTCGAGCGCCAAGCTCAGACGCTCGACTTCGTACTGCGCGTCTACGAAGACCTGCTCCGAGACGAGCTTCTGCCCGAAGAGATTCTCCTGACGCTTGAACTCCCGCTGTGCCTTCGCCAGATCGATCTCCATGCGCGCGACCTGACTCCGCTGCTCATCGTCTTGGAGCCGCAGTAGGAGGTCGCCCTTCTTCACCCGCGTGCCCTCTTCCACCCGCAGCTCGGTCACCAGCCGCGACGCCTGAGAGAAGACCTGCACCTCGGCTTCGGCCTCGAGATTGGTCGAGAAGCGGAGTACCGCCTCGATGGGGCCGCGAATGAGACCCGCCACTTCGACCGGGATGATCTCTTCTTTTGGTTTCGACTTCTCCTTCTGCTGGTCGCCGAATTCCATTCCCTCGCAACCGGTCAGGACGAGGCAGACCGTAGCGAGGACGGCGAGGAGACGAAGGACGAGCGGACGGGCCGAAGCCCGCAGATGGGGACGTTTTGATGTCATGTGAGGTTGGACCCGTAGATAAGTGATACAGGACAAACGATGCGTTCCGAGCGAGCTTACCGAAACAGGTACGAACTGCCGCCCAAAGTGTTCGGTCGCACTCGGAATCGGGACGAGCTGCTTACGACTCGGACTCCGGTTCGGGAAAGAACGCCAGCACCAGATCGAAGCTCCGGCAAGATTCGTCGGGTTCGCCGGGATCCTCGTCCGACAACTCGGTGAGCAGCGCCTCCAGCTTTTCGTAGATGCTCGTCAACGACGACGGCGACGCATGGACCTTGATCCGCGCGATCATAGCTTCGAAGCGCTCTGGGTCGGCTTCGACCTCGTTCTGTTCCGTGGCCGCTGCCAGGCGCCGGAGATCCACCGCCGCTCCCTCCAGGAGCTGTGCCCCCAGCAGCTGCCACGAGTCGTCGGATGGTCCCTCGCCGCTGCGGGGAAAGATCGAAGGGTCGGTTCGGAACTGGCGCGCCACCGACTGGTAGTACTTCTCGAGGGTTCCTCGTTTCGGCCGGGTATGGAGCAGCCGGATCAATCCCGCAGCTTCCAACGCGTCGACGTGGTGGTAGAGGCGGGTCGGTTTTTCGCCCAACCGGTCTGCCACTTGCTTCGTGGTGCGCGGCGGGCCGCAGAGTGCTTCGAGAATGCGCAGACGCAGCGGATCGGAAAGGGCGCGTAGTTGCTCCAGGTCGTCGATCGTCTTGACGGCCAGCTCGGGCCTTGCGGTGCTGCTTTCGAACTCGGCTTCGGATGAAAGGCCGTCGGTATGTCTGCTCATCGCCTGATTATAGACCAGAGCTTGATATCCAGATTTATCTGAATAATAGTCAACAAGCGAGCAATCCAGCTCCATCTACTCGAGAGATCAAGCCATGACCTTCGACCTGAACCTCACCCCATTCGACTGGATCGTTGTCGCGTACTTCGCACTTGCCCTGCCTCTCCTCGGCGTGCGCAGCGTTCGTCGAGTTCGCCAGCGGGTCGCCGACGGCGACCCGAACGCCCGTATCTCCTTCTACCGCCAGCTCGTGGCCGAGCAGTGGATCAAGTCCGCCATCCTGCTTTTCGGCTGGTGGTGGCTGGCGCGTCCGCTGGAAGGCCTGGGCCTCACCTGGCCCAGGAACAACGGCGCTGTCGCGGCTTGGGGACTCTGCCTACTAGGCCTCGTCGGTCTCGCGCTTCAGATCCGCGCCATCATCACCAGCGAGTCGTTCCGCGAACAGGTCCGCGAGCAGTTCGCCCGATCGAGCAACGAGGTGGGCAACCTCACTCCGTCGAATGAGAGGGAGCTGCACTGGTTCTGGGCATTGTCCGTCACCGCCGGCATCAACGAAGAGCTGATCTTCCGGGGATTTCTCATGGCGATCTTCTGGAACCTAGGAGGCCCGGTACTCGCCGTCGCCGCCTCGACGGCCATCTTCGCCGTCTGCCACGCCTACCAGCCGAGTCACCTACCGAAAGTGGCAGGCATCGGGCTCACCATGGCACTCCTCTACGTACTCGGCGGCAGCGTCTTCCCGCTGATGATCCTGCACGCAGCCATCGACCTGGCAGCCGGGTGGATGAGCTGGCGACTCTCGAACGAGTCGCCGGAGGCCACCGACCCCCATCTCCATTCTGCCCCCGCCTGAGCAGTCAGTTTGTATTTTGCCTCTACGCATGGACTTTTCGTTCCTTCTCGGGTACTTTTAGAAGAACCCTAACGTCAGATCCATCACGATCCGCCGGAATCGAGGAGACCATCGTTGACCAGAACGATAGCTCTATGCCTGCCAGAGATCAGATCGAGAACGACGACGACATTGCCTTGACCGAGGAAGCAGAGGAGATTGTCGAAGAGTCGGCATCCGAAGAGCTGGATCAAGAGCGGCTTCAACAGGTGCTCGCAGCTATGCAGGGGGAACAGAACTTTCAACTCGGTACCTCGGCCGGCCTGGTGGCAGCGCTGGTAGGAGCAGTAATCTGGGCCGTCATCACCGTCGCTACCGAGTACCAGATCGGCTGGATGGCGGTGGGTGTCGGCTTCCTCGTCGGCGTTGCGATACGCAAGTTCGGCCGAGGGGTATCGGCGAAGTTCGGCATCGCGGGTGCTCTGCTCGCACTCCTCGGCTGCATACTCGGCAATCTGTTCTCGATCTTTGGATTCATTGGCGCGCAGGAAGGTATCTCGCCCCTCAGTGTCCTCTTCCAGGTCGATTTCGGCATCGCCATAGAGCTCCTGAAGGCTACTTTTAGCCCCATGGATCTCCTGTTTTACGGAATCGCCATCTACGAGGGCTACCACCTCTCCTTTCGTCAGATCACCCAGGAGGAGTTGCTGGAGCGGTATCACGCCGCATCGCAGTGAGGGTCTTACCGGGCCTGCTGAAAGCGCGGGCGATGCGGACTCAGCCGTTCGATCTATCGTGGCGGCTGTAACCCTTCGAGCCGTTCTTCCACAGCATCTGGCAGCTCAAGGCGACGCGACCTCTTACGAAGCCGGGTTCGTTGCCGTCGCGGAGGCCTTCTTTGTCGCCCCTCGCGCCGTTCGATCGGCGCCTTTCGCAAGTGCCAGACATTCGGTGCGGCATCCGAATGCCACACGCCTAAGGGTCATCTCTTTGGCAGCAACACCATCGCCGAGAGCGGTGGCAGCGTGAGCTGCAGACTGTCGCGCCAGCCATCGCATGGAGTCCCATCTGCCGTCACGGTTTTCGCACGGGGATAGCCACTGCCGCCGAAGCTCTCGTCGTCACTGCACAGTGCGACACGATAGCTCCCGGCTGCCGGAACGCCGATCCGATAGTCGTCTCGGGGAACCGGCGTGAGATTGAGTGCGACGAGGGCATGGAGATCCGGAACTTTCCACGACTTCACGAGGCTGGTGGAGTCTTCATCGTCGTCCAGCACGACCTCGGCCGGCTCGGCGTAGCGGGCAAACGCGAAGACCGAGCGGGAGCGGTCTTCGACGGCGAGCCACTGGAAACCAGCGGGTTCGTGATCGAGGCGCCAGAACGCCGGCGTCTCGCGATAGAGCCGGCCGAGAGCCACCACGAAGTCGCGCAGGCCCTTTCGATACGGGTCGCCGAGGAGATAGTGATCGAGCCCACCCTCGTGGTTCCACTCGCGGGGTGAACCGAGCTCCGAACCCATGAACAGCAGGATCTTGCCCGGACGTGTGAACTGATAGGCGAACAGGGCGCGAAGGTGAGCCGCCTTGCGCCACGCGTCTCCCGGCATCTTCGACCACAGCGACCTCTTACCGTGGACCACTTCGTCATGGGAGAGAGGATTCACGTAGGCCTCCGAGTACTCGTAGACCATGGCGAACGTGAGCTTGTCGTGGTGGTGGGAACGGAAGTACGGATCGATCTGGAAGTAGTCCAGCGTGTCGTGCATCCAACCCATGTTCCATTTGAACGTGAAGCCCAACCCACCTTCTTCTGTCGGCTTCGTGATGCCCGGCCAGGCTGTCGACTCCTCTGCGATGGTGAAGCATCCCGGACACCGCTCAGCGATTCGCCGATTCACTTCACGCAAACACTCCAGGGCCTCGTAGTTCTCGTTGCCGCCGTGGTGATTCGGCAGCCATTCGCCTTCCTTTCGGCTGTAGTCGAGATACAGCATGGATGCCACGGCGTCGACCCGCAAACCGTCGACATGGAACTCCTCCAACCAATACAGGGCGTTGGCCACCAAGAAGTTTCGCACCTCGTAGCGGCCATAGTTGAAGACATAGGTGCCCCAGTCGGGATGCTCGCCTCGACGCGGATCCTCGTGCTCGTAGAGCGCGGAACCGTCGAATCGGCCCAATCCATGACCGTCCTTGACGAAATGGGCGGGAACCCAGTCGACGATCACCGCGATACCCTCCTGATGGAGGTGGTCGACGAAGAACCGGAAGTCGTCTGGCGAGCCGAAGCGCGAGGTGGGAGCAAAGTATCCGGTGACCTGGTAGCCCCAGGAGCCGTCAAACGGGTGCTCGGCGATCGGTAGTAGTTCGACACTGTCGAACCCCAAATCCTTCACGTGCTTCGCCACGCGAGGAGCCAGATCCCGATAGTTCACGAGAGCATCCGGGTCCCGATCGTCGAAGGTGCTGCGCGCGAACGAGGTCAGATGAATCTCATAGGTCGCCATGGGCCCTTGCCGCAGATCGGCCCAGCGGCGACGCTGCCACCATTCTTCGTCGTTCCACTGATACCGGGAGTGATAGGTGCGCGAGGCGGTGTCAGGTGGTAGCTGGCACCAAGAGCCCACGGGATCGGCTTTGAAGATCTTCTGGCCGCGTTGCGTGAGAATCTCGTATTTGTACAGAGTTCCGCTCTGATCGGATACCTCGCTGTCTCCATCGCCGAGAATCGAATCGGGGAGAAAGATCTGCCACACGCCCGAGGTGCCCAGCCGGCGCATGGGGAAGACCGCGCCCTTCCAGGCGCAGAACGGGCCCACCACACTCACGCGCTGCGCATTGGGAGCCCATACCGCGAATGACCAGCCGTTAGCCCCGGCCACCTCGCGACGGTTGGCGCCCAAGCAGTTCCACAGCTCGAGGTGGGTACCCTCGGCCAGCAAGTAAAGGTCGAGATCCGAAAGGGTCGATGGGAATCGGTAGGGATCGTCGCGTTCGCGGACCGTTCCGTTGGGGAAACTGAGTCTCAAACGGTACTCGGTGTCGGACTCGATTCCGGGCAAGAAAATGCCGAAGAGTCCGCCACCCAGGGGGCGGAGTGGAATGACCTGATCGCCCGGTTCCAGGAGAACCTCCGCCTCGTGGGCCTCGGGCTCGAGAACCCGGACGACCGTTCCCGTCTGTTCCGCCACGACCGCGACATGGGGTCCGAGGTAAAGAAAGGGATCCCCGTGATCACCCCGCAGAATCGACAGTCGCTGACCCTCGTCCCCCAGCAGTACTGCCGACCGCTCGCTCTCGAGATCCGGCTTGGCGGGCACGGACTGCTCCCTCGCCTGGGCCTTCCCGGCGGTGGCCGATGGGGTCCGCTCCTTGCGTGTCGAGCTCTTGTTGGTTCGCGACGCTCCCTGCTTCGATGATCGCGGCTTTCGGGGCCCCGCCTTTCGGGTCATCCCGCGGCCTCCACGAGCACCGGACGGTCGCTCGTGGTCTCGTCGCTCTCTCGCCAGGCACGATATTCGTCACCGTCACGCCAATCGGGTTCTTCCTCGAGCCTGGGTCGTCCCGCCAGGATCTGATGCGGGCGGTAGCGCGACTTGTAGGCCATGCTGCGATTCTCCTCGATCCAGTAGCCCAAATAGACGTAGGGGATCCCATATTGGCGCGCCAGCTCCACCTGAGCCAGCACGGAGAATACTCCGATGCCGCGCTGCCTCTCCGCAGGGTCGTAGTAGCAATAGACCGCCGACAGCGAGGACGGCAAGATATCGACCAGAGCGACGCCCAGAAGGCGCGTACCGTCGTAGTAGAGAAGCTCGTGCGCGAAGGGGTCGCCGCCGGCGACGAAGGTCGCGTGGTAGCCCTCAGCATCGAACACCTTCTCTTCCCAGCCTCGTCGCTCGGCCATGTCCGTGTGGTACCGATCGTAGAGATCCAGGTGTTCGTCGCTGATCGACGCGCGGCGCAGTACGATGGTCAGATCTGTATTCCTGCGTAGCGCCCGCCGTTGGGAGCGGTTGGGCTCGAAGGTCGCGACGTCGAGGCGCAGGCCGAGACATTCGTCGCAGCGACGGCAGGTGGGACGGAAGAGAGTCGCGCCGAAGCGCCGCCAACCACGGGACACTAGCTTCTCGTAGGTCGCCGGGGGACAGTCCGGCATCAGGCGGTAGCGCATGCGCGCGACCCGGTCCGGCAAATACGAGCAAGCATGTTCCTGGACGACGTCGAGCATCAGGATCATGGTAGCGGATCTTCGAACAGCGCCAGGGACAGTGGTCCGACGGAATAGGCCGTACGTCGGATCGCGACGCCCTCCTCTTCGAGATCGGGTCGCGACGAGTCGAGGAGCAGACGCCACGACCGATGGGCGGCCGGAAACCGAAACATCGCGGACTCGTGACCACCCTGGATCAGCAGTAGCAATCCACCGCGAACATCCCCACCTGGGCCTCCGAGCGCCGAGGAAGAAAGCTGCATGGCGAACGATACGAGGTCGCTTGCCCAGGTCTCCGGGCTTGCCGGCCGGCCATCGACGTCCCACCACAGCACGTCGGAGTCGCGTGATCCCGGGCTGTCGTAGGGTGCCTCGCTCGAAGGCAGCGGCAGATACCGCAGCTGAGGGTAACGCCGTCGGATCTCCGAGAGCCGACGGGTCCAATCGAGCAGTTCCGAGTCGGTCCGCGACCAGTGGACCCAGGTGGTCTCATCGTCCAAACAGTAGGCATTGTTGTTGCCCCTCTGGCTCCGTCCGATCTCATCGCCGTGGCAGAGCATGGGAACTCCTTGGGCCAAGAAGAGGGTCGCCAGCAGGTTGCGCCGGTGCAGTGCCCGACGGGCGAGGATCTGTGGATCGTCCGTCGACCCTTCTTCGCCCCAGTTCCGAGATAGGTTGTGGTCCGAACCATCTCGGTTCCGCTCACCGTTCGCCAGGTTGTGCTTGCTCTCGTATGCCGCGAGGTCCGCCAGCGTGAAGCCATCGTGGGCGGCGACGAATTGGATCGATGCCTGTGGTGCCCGCGTGCCGAAGATGTCCTGAGAGCCCCGGAGCCGCAGGGCCAGATCGGAGCTCGCGGCGCCAGAGGCCTCGCCGCGCCAGAATCGCCGGGCCCCATCGCGAAAACGGTCGTTCCACTCACCCCACCCCTCCGGGAAACACCCCAGCCGATAGCCGGATAGTCGTCCGCGGTCCGGAACGTCCCAGGGCTCGGCGATCCATTTCACGCCCTCGAATGCGGGATCGGCAGCCATGGCTTCGAAAAGCGGAACCGCGTCAGCGAAACGGCCCGCCGGGTCACGCGTCAATGCCGGTGCCAGATCGAACCGAAACCCGTCGACACCCATCTCTTCCACCCAGTACCGGAGACTGTCGAGGACCATCTGGAACACCAACGGCTCGTTGACGTCGAGGGTGTTGCCGCAGCCGGTGTAGTCCTCGTGCCGACGCAGGTTCCATGGTCCCAATCGATAGAAGAGCGCCTGATCCAAGCCCTTCAACGAGTAGTAGGGACCGCGACGTCCTCCTTCGGCCGTGTGGTTGTAGACCACATCGAGAATCACCTCGATTCCGACCCGATGCAGCTCTCGGACCATGGTCCGAAACTCCGTGACCTGCCCTCCGAGGGGGTCGAGCGAGTACTCCGCCTCCGGCGCGAAGAAGGCGACCGTCGAATATCCCCAGTAGTTCTGTCGGCGCGTGCGCAGCAGATGCTCCTCCGGAGCGCTCTGGAACACCGGCATCAGCTCGACCGCCGTCACTCCCAAGCGAAGGAGATGGTCGAGCACCGGTTTCTGCGCGAGACCGAGATATGTCCCGCGAAGCTCCGGCGCCAGCTCCGGATGGAGCTGGGTCAAACCCTTGACGTGCACCTCGTAGAGGAACGAGTCGTTCCACGGGATTCTCGGTCTTGAAACACCTTGCCAGTCGAATGGCTTTGGGGCGATCACCACACACTTGGGCATCGAGCCGGCCGAGTCCGTCGAATCGTAGGTCTCCCCGTGCAGCCGCCGACTGCCCGCATCGCGCATGCCCCACAGACCCGACGCTTCGGCAGTCGACCCCTCCGGGATTTCGGGTCGTCCAGTGACTGCCCGCGCCCAGGGATCGAGCAGCAACTTCGAAGAGTTGAAGACGTGTCCACTTTGCGGTTCGAATGGGCCATGGACACGGTAGCCGTAGAAGGTCCCAGGCGGAGCGTCGCGCAGATAAGTCCACCACAAGCAGCCTTCGCCACGACGCCGAAGCTGTACGCGTCGTATCGTCGCTGCGGAGTCGGGCCGTTCGAAGAGACACAGCTCGACGGCTTCTGCATGGCGGGAGACGACCGAGAAGGTCGTGCCGCGTCCGTCGTAGATGGCTCCTGGCGGGTGGGATCGCATCACGGCGATAGGAGTCTAAGGGAGCCCATGTCGGCCCAACGGTCGGATAGAGTCCGCCGCACCATGTCCGCCCCGACTCCTTCCGCCACAGCCTTCGCACCGGCCAGCGCCTCGAACGTTGGACCTGGTTTCGACATCCTCGGCTTTGCGGTCGATGGCCTGGGCGATCGGGTGACCGCGACGCGGCGCGACCAGCCCGGGGTCGAGATCGCGGAGATCACAGGCGACGGTGGACGCCTGCCCACCGACGCAGCAGAGAACACGGCAGGCGTGGCGGCTCTGGAGCTGCTGCAGCGAGCCGGTGTGACGAAACGGGGGGTGCAGCTGCATGTGGCGAAGGGGATGTCGTTGGGGAGCGGACTCGGTTCCAGCGCGGCATCGGCGGTGGCGGCGGTGGTGGCGGTGGATGCCGTCCTCGAGCTGAGGAGCGATCGGGCGACGCTCCTGGCCTGCGCCCTGGAAGGAGAGAGACTCGCCTCCGGGGCGATCCATGCCGACAACGTATCTCCGTGCCTCTACGGCGGTTTCGTCCTGGTGCGTTCGAACCTTCCTCCGGACATCGTCCCACTGCTCGTGCCTCCCGGACTCGCCTGCGCCGTGGTGCGGCCCCATGTCGAGGTGTCGACCCGCATCGCTCGACAAGCGCTGCCGCGAGAGATCACTGTAGAGCGAGCGGTACGACAGGCAGCGAATCTGGGTGCTCTCGTGGCAGCCCTCGGATCGGGAGATCTCGAGTTGCTGCGGCGGGCGCTGGAAGACCGCATCGCCGAACCTCGACGCACTCATCTGGTTCCGGGCTTCGGCGCCATGAAGAATGCGGCGCTGGCATTCGGTGCCATCGGCTGCACACTTTCGGGATCGGGCCCATCCACGCTCGCGCTCGCCCCGTCGCTCGAGGATGCCGAGCGCATCGCCGATGCCATGGTGGCGTCGCTCGGTGATGTCGGTTCGGACCGGCTGGTATCGTCCGTCGGCGCTCGAGGAGCTCGGGTCGTAGATGATTTGTCGCCTGACTGATCACTCGACAGCCTGGCTGTACAAAATCTGACGAAGAGCATTCCGGCTGCCACAAGTTTAGGCCACCCATGCTGGTCTGGTTCCTGCTCAGGAGGTGGACGAACCGCGGTCTAAGATGACCGCATCCTCTTCCTCTGCTGAAAGGCGACCCGCCATGGAAACTCTTCTCGGCTTCTTCGGCTGCGCGATCCTCCTCGGTTTCCCGCTGGCCCTTGTCGTGTTTCTCGTCAAGCTGAGCCACCGCGTCAAAGCCGTGGAAACTCAGCTGCAGCATCTTTCTAGACAGGTCGAGTCCCGGACACCGGACCCCATCGAGGACCAGCCTGAAGAGGCGATGACTACGACCGCGGCCGATCTAGCGCCGGCGACGAGGGCGGCAGAGGTCGAACAGCCGCTTCCGTCCGAAGCGATCGTCAGCGAGCCACGTCCGCCGACTCCCGAAGCCGATTCGCCCGCCGCGCTGGAGGCACCGCCAGCGGAGCGCACGCCGCCCACGCCCGAGCTGGCCGCGCCTGAGCTGGCAGAGCCTGGGCCGGCCGCGCGTGAGCTCGAGCCAACGCAGGATCCTTGGTGGACCGGCCTGGAAGAGAAGATCTGGACCCGCCTTCCCGTGTGGCTGGGCGCCATCGCTCTGACGCTGGCCGCGGCGTATTTGGTGAAGCTCTCCTTCGACCGTGGCTGGATCACTCCGGCTGCACGGGTGGCGGCCGGCATCCTGGGCGGAGTGGCGCTCCTGGTCGCTGGTGACCGGCTCCGACGGTCTTCGGGCTATGTGGCGCAGGGCCTGTCCGCGGCCGGCATCGCGACTCTCTTCGTGGCGTTCTGGGCCGCAGCCAATCTCTACGCTCTCGTGCCCTGGTGGCTCGGTTTCGCGCTGATGGCCTTGACCACCGCCACCGCGGTTCTCCTTTCACTCCGCCAGGGCTATCTGGTGGCGATCCTCGGACTCGTGGGCGGTTTCGTGACACCCGCTCTCGTGTCGAGCGATGACACCCGACCGTGGGCGCTCTTCAGCTACCTCTTGCTGCTCCAACTCGGTCTTGTCATCGTCTCGCGACGTCGCGCCTGGGGCTCCCTCGGCATCTTCACGCTGGGCGGTGGTTTCCTGTGGTTTTTCGCGTTCGTCGGATTCGGGCAGGCAGGCAGTCTGCTGCCGAAGGACGCGATCTGGGCCGGCCTCTTCCTGCTCGCTTCGGTCGCGTCGTTCTGCTTCCATTACGTCGGCCGAGACGAAGAAGAGACGACGACAAAGCTCGCCGGAGTCTCCATATCTCGAATGGTTGGCTGGGGCGCCTTGGGTGGCGGGCAATTGGCAGCCGCGACACTGACGTTCCGGGCAGGCTTCGGATGGACGGAGTGGGCGGTGCTGACGCTTCTGGCCGTGGCCTGCTACGTGCTGGCAAGGCTTGACGAGAGCTATCAACCTCTCGCCTGGTTGGCCTCACTCGTGGTCACTCTCCAGCTGGGGTCGTGGCAGAAGAACCTCACGTCCGACGATCTCGGTACGTTCCTCGCTACCCACATCGGGCTCGGCGTATTGTTTGCCGGACTTGCCTGGCTCTTCGCTCGCGGTACCTTCTTCCGCAAGCCCTCGAAGTACCCCGGAACCTGGGCATCGCTGAGCGCGGTGGTTGTCGTCGCTTTCTTCTTGCTCCTGGTGGCGGGCCAATCGGAGTTGGGGCTGGACAGCTGGCACTGGGGCCTGGTGGCCGCGGCGCTGGGAGCGATCCTCGTCGCTGGCTGCCTGCCTTTCGCTAGAGCTCGCCGAGCCGACCGCGCGATGGAGAAGCCCCTCGCAGCCATGGCGGTGGGCGCCACCGTGTTGCTCAGCATGGCCTTGCCATTGGAGCTGGAGCGGCAGTGGTTGACGGTGTCGTGGGCGTTGGAGGTCGCAGCACTGCTCTGGCTCTCGGGCCGGCTCGACGTCCCGGTGCTACGTCATCTCGCATGGCTCCTGACAGCGGCCACATCTCTGCGACTGCTCCTCAACCCCGCCGTCTTGACCTACCCCATCGGCACGATGCCGATCGTCAACTGGCTTCTCTACGGCTACGGCATCCCGATCGTCGCATTCCTCGTCGCGGCCCGCTGGTCGGACCAGCAGAACGACCGGCGCTTTGCCGAGGCGCTTCGCTGGCTGACGTTGGGACTGGGTTTCGCGTTCGTAACGCTTCAGGTACGTCAGTACTTTTTCCCCGGCGACCTCGACGCATCTGACTCGCTGTTCTTCGAGTGGGCGACGTATCTCGTGGCCTGGTCGGCGATGGCCTGGGTCGGTGTCCTGGCCGCACGCCGTTGGCCGCGCCCGCAACTGTCTTGGGGTGGTAGAGCCCTGTCGGTACTCACCGTGGTTCTCGGCAGCCTGTCGCTCGGCTTGTCCTTCAACCCGTTGTTTCGCCACGAATTTGTGGGAACGGTGCCGGTATTCAACGGCCTCCTCTGGGGTTACGGCGTACCGGCGATCCTTCTCTTCCTGGTGCTCCTCGCGCTGCGTCGCGAGGAGCGGTCCCTACCCGTGGATGGTGCGCTCCAGAAGATCCTCTCAGCTGCTCTGCTGCTCGATCTCTTCACCCTCGTCAGCCTCCAGGTACGACATGCTTTTCGCGCCACCTCGGAGCATGCAGGATTCCTCGACCGCGGAGCCGTCGGAGTCGCCGAGAACTACGCCTATTCCATCGCCTGGATCGTCCTCGGCGTCACGTTGGCGTTGCTCGGACGCCGCCACAAGATCGTGCGCTGGGGATCTCTCTGTGTCCTGCTCCCTGCGACCCTGAAAGTCTTCCTCTACGACACGTCCGAGCTCGAAGGTTTGTGGCGAGTCGCCTCGCTGGTGGGCCTCGGTGTCAGCCTGATGGCTCTCGCCTACTTCTTTCAACGCTTCGTATTCCGGCCGGAGCTGCGACCGATTGCCGACGAAGAAGAATCCGCGGACGCCGGACCATGAAATACCTGACAGCCTTTCTCGTCGGATCGCTCTACGCGGTGGCGGCCGCCGGTCAGCCACCCGACGGCTACGCCCGCGCGCGTGCCGTCGACGTCCAGGCGCCGGGCTGGGTGGCGACCCGGCTGGACGTCGCCTCGGCAGCCCACCTGGGTGTCGACCTGGCGGTTCTGGCGCCCGACGGCAGCAGGTTGAAGGTCTATCGGCTCGGCGACGAGAACGGACGCCGGCTCGTGCGCGTGACGTCGCTCGAACCGGGTCTGGAAGGCGATCGAACCGGCCGCTGGGTACGCCTCGACCTGGGAGCCGAGCCGCCACGTCACGTGCGACTCGAGTTCCTCGTGGATGAACGGACGGACGCACCCAACTGCGTTCTGCAGGCGAGCTCCGATGGGCGAACCTGGACCGAGCTCAGCCGCGGAGGGCTCTTCCGCCTAGGCGACGACACCGCACTTCAGCGTCTGGCGCTCGACTACGCCGCGTCGGACGCGCGCTATCTCCGGCTCTTCTGGCCAGAATCCGCCGGAATGCCGACTCTCGAGCGAGTGACCGTCCTGGCGGAGGGTGACGCCGCGCAGCGGCTGGAGGTCGCGGAGAGCTGCGTCCTGAAGTACCCGGGACGTCGTTCGTGCACCCTGCGTCTCGGCGCTCCGGCCCGCCAGCTAAGCCGGATCGATCTGCACCTCGAAAACGCAGACGATGTCTACGGCTGGCGGCTCTGGTCGGCACGAAACGGCAGCTGGCAGCAGGTGGCCGCCGGGATTCGGCAACCTGCGTCGGGGGACGAGAGTGCCGCGATTCGAGTCGCGTTCGACGAGGCCGGTCGCGGCAAACTCCTCGCCGAAGCTCAGAATCCGGCTCTGCGTCTAGAGCTGTGGAGCGACGGTGAGGGAAGCACCCCGCCGCTCTTGTCGCAGACCGTGTTTTGGGCTACCCGACCGAGCATCGCCTTTCGCGCCGAGCACGCCGGCCGACACCAGGTCGTCTGGGGAGGCCGGACGACCCACGGCGCCTTCGCGGAAGGAATGCCCGAGCAGCCGCCCGCTTGGATCCGGGCGTCGGGAACCACCGCCGGGCCCTGGCCGGCCATCGACAGCCGGCTAGCCGGCCCGGGCAAGGCCTTCGACGGTTCCGGATTCTCCAAGGCATGGCCGGTCGAATTCGACGTCGGCGTGAAACCGGGTGACCTCGTGCGCTTGCAGCTGGGTGTACGGAACGCAGGCACGAGAGTCGATCTCCTTCGTCTTTCGCACCGCGGAAAGCTCTTGCCCTTCGTCGGGCAAGAGATGGACGTACCAGAGCCTGGCTTGTCGGCACGGCTCCGTCCTGGGGCCGATCGCGACTCCACCATCAGCAGGGCGTCCCTTTCCATCGCCCCTGAGACAGGGCCGGCCACCGAGGTTGTGCCTTCGCAGCTCCTGCTGCGAGCTCCCGGCCCGTTCTCCCGCGACCTGACTTTGGGCACGGAGAGGCCGGGGCGACGCGGTCGCGCTGCCACCACTCACTACGCCCTGCGCCAGAAGAACTGGCGCTGTCTCGAGGCGGGACCCCTGCCCTGCGTGCTCGAGCGGCAAGATCGAGTCGTCGGTCAAGGCTCTGAAACCGCTCTCGAGCTCGAGGTCGACGACGGCGGCGATCTCCCGCTGCCTTGGGTGGATGTGGAGCAATGGCGCCCACATGCGGCACTCCTCTTCGTCGCCCCGAAAGGCATCGATTCGACACCTGTTAGCCTTCACCTGGCTGATCCGCTGGTGGGAGATCCGAGCCCGGGCGCGGCCCGCTTCGATCTCGAGGCCATCGAGAGCCTGCTACGCTTGCGCCCTCACGTTCCGGCCCGCTTGGGCGTAGCCGAAACGGTCACCCGGCCCTCGCCCGTGCCGGTCGGCTGGCTGCTCCACGGCGCGGTTGTCATGGCCGTCCTCGTGCTCCTGGCACTCCTGGGTCGCATGCTCCGCGAGCCGGCTGACTGATCTCTAGAGGACGTACATGTCATTCGTTTCCAGCTGGCTGGAGCGCTTCGGACTCCATCGCCCCGAGCTGCGCGCCTGGGCCATGTACGACTGGGCCAACTCGGCCTTCGTGCTGGTCGTCATCACCGCCGTCTTTCCGATCTATTACGAGTCCGTGGCTGCTGCCGGCGGTGGGCTCAGCTCGGAGCGGGCCACCGAGTATCTAGGCTACGCCACGACGCTGGCGCTCCTGGTGCTGGCGCTCACCTCCCCTGTCCTGGGTGCGCTGGCCGACTTCAAGGCGTGGCGCAAGAAGCTCCTGATGGCCACCGTCGGCGTGGGTGCTCTCGCCACCGCGGGTTTGTTCACGATCGGTTCCGGTGATTGGCAGAGATCCCTGATCTTCTTCGCCATCGGCAACTTTTGTCTGTTTCTGAGCTTCGTCTTCTACGACTCGCTGCTGCCGCATATCGCCTCGGGCGACGAGCTCGATCGCGTGTCCACGGCGGGCTATGCGGTGGGTTATCTGGGCAGCGGACTGCTGCTGACCTTTCAGATCTTTGTCATCCAGAACCCTGGGACCTTCGGTTTCGCCGACGGCGGTGCTGCTACTCGTTGGGCGTTTCTCGGAGTCGCCCTGTGGTGGGCCGTCTTCACGTTGCCGCTTCTCCTGCGGGTGAAGGAACCACCGCGTGCACTGGAGCTCGACGAGGCGGTGATCACCGAGGACGGGCGCGAGTCCTTCCGGGAAGTGGTGAAAGTCACCTTCCAGCGTCTCGGGGAGACGTTGAGGGAGATTCGACACGACTACCGCCAGACGTTTCTGATGCTGGTCGCCTACATGATCTACAACGAGGGTATAGGCACCATCATTCGCATGGGCGGCATCTTCGCGGCGTCCAAGGATTTTTCCGACACGACGGTCATCACCGCCATATTGCTGCTCCAGTTCGTCGGCATCCCGTTCGCCTTTCTCTTCGGGGGTCTCGCCGCCAAGCTGGGAACCAAGCGAACGATCATGGTGGGTCTGAGTGTCTATGTGGTGATCAGCATCCTCGGCTACCTCATGGAGACCGAGAACGACTTCTTCGTGATGTGTTTTCTCATCGCGCTCGTACAGGGCGGTACCCAAGGGCTGTCGCGCTCGCTCTTCGGATCGATGGTGCCGAAGCACAAGGCATCCGAGTTCTTTGGCTTCTTCTCGGTGTTCTCCAAGGTCGCCGGCATTTTCGGGCCCCTGCTCTTCGCTCTCGCGATCCGCGCCACCGGCTCCTTGAACTCGGCCGTACTCTCGGTCGTCGTGCTCTTCGTCGCGGGAGCGATCCTGCTGCTCTTCGTCGATGTCGAGGCAGGTCAGCGCCAGGCCCGCGAGATGGACGAGTCCTTGCTGGCGGAACCGACGGTGGGAGAGGCGAGATGAAGCGCTCCCCTGCCATCGAGGCTGCCGTAAGGTCCTTCGAAGATCAGATCCCGTTCAACAAGATCTTGGGACTGCGCGTCGACCAGGTAGGACCGGAGCGGGTGCAGGTGTCCTTCGACAAGAGACCCGAACACATCGGCAACTTCATTCGACAAACTCTTCACGGCGGCGTGATCTCGTCGGTTCTGGACACCACCGGAGGGCTGATTGCCTTCGTCCGTGCGGCCGAACGCCTGGAGGGAGAGCCGGAAGAGCTCCAGCGTCAGACTCTGGCGCGCATCGGAACGATCGATCTGCGGGTCGACTATCTGGAGGTGGCCCAGGGCGAGTCCTTCCGCGCCGCCGGACGCATCATGCGTGCGGGTGGTCGTGTGGCAGTGACCCGGATGGAGCTCTACGACGTCGATACGGCGGCTTTGATCGCGGTAGGAACCGGAACGTACATCATCGGCTAGCTCCCTCTGAGGGGCGTGGCTCGGTCGGATAGATGCATCCCATCCTCACTCAGCGCCGACGGCTCTTTCTCTACCTCTTGGTCTTCCTGCAGGCGTGCTGGGTCCTGGTAGAGCTACTCCGGCGTGTGTCTCCAGGCGGCGGCGAGCCGGTACCGCGTTTCGACCTCTTCCTGGCAGTGGCTCCGCTGCTCCTCGTGCATGCCTTCAGCTGCCTCGCATCGTTCTACCTGTGTAGGGCCCTGCCCTTGGGCGAGTCGCGCGACGAGCTGGTCGCAGTGGCTGCGTTCGGTTCTGCGGCGTTGGCGTCGGCCGGCATGGTCGCGGTGGGTTTTCCCTGGATTACCACCCTGGTGGCTCTCGAGGCCGTGGCGCCCGGCGTACGGCACACCTATGAAGGTGGCCTGGTGGTGCTCTTCGTGTTCGCTGCCATGCTCTACATCCTGTCGCTGGTGGTGCACTACCTCTTCCTCGCCCTCGAGCAATCGCGCCAGGCCGAGACACGGGCCTTCGAGGCGCGCATCCTGGCTCGCGAAGCCGAGCTCCAGGCCCTGCGGGCACAGGTCGACCCGCACTTCTTGTTCAACAGTCTCAACTCCATCGCGGGCCTGGTAGGTACCGAGCCCAAGGGCGCCCGTCGTATGTGTGCCAGGCTAGCGGCGTTCCTACGTCGCACCATGCAGCTCGGAGCCGAGCACCGCATCGCATTGGACGACGAGCTGGCGCTCGCCGAAGACTACTTGTCGGTGGAAAAGGTCCGCTTCGGTGATCGCCTCGACGTACGACGCGAGATCGACGAAGAAACCCGACGACTGCGGGTGCCGCCGCTGGTGCTCCAGCCATTGGTGGAAAACTCCGTCCGCCATGGCATCGCCCAACTGGTGGAGGGTGGACACGTTCGCCTGCGCGCCGAGCGTCGAGGAGAACGGCTGCGCCTGGAGGTCCGGAACGACTGCGACGCCGAGCGGCGCGCCAAACCGGGAGGCGTCGGCCTCGACAACGTGGCGAGGCGCCTGCGCGCAGCCTGGGGCGACGAAGCGAGGCTCGAGGTGCAAGACTCGGGCGACGAATACTCCGTCCGTTTGACCATGCCTGTGGAACAGCCGGGGCAGGCGGAAGACATGGAGGAGCCAACATGAACCAGGTCCGAACGCTGAGAGCGGTGCTCGTCGACGACGAGGCGCCGGCACGCGCGCTATTGCGAGAGTTGCTGGGAGACGTCGACGGCGTGGAGGTCGTGGCCGAGTGCGCCAACGGCTACGAAGCCCTCAAGGAAGTACCCGGCAGCACACCGGATCTGTTGTTCCTCGACGTCCAGATGCCGAAGCTAGATGGCTTCGAAGTGCTGGAGCTGCTCGGAGAAGGCGCACCCCAAGTGATTTTCGTCACGGCGTACGACGAATACGCGCTGAAGGCGTTCGACGTTCACGCCGTCGACTACCTTCTGAAGCCGGTGGAAGAGGATCGCTTGGCAGCTGCGGTGGAGCGGGCGAGAGAGCGGCGGAGCGCCCAGGTCAGCGTCGACGGCCGCGTGTTGCGAAAGGAAGCCCAACGTGACTCGCCCTATCTCGACAGGATCTTGGTCCGCGACGGCTCCGACATCCACGTCGTGGCCGCTGAAGATCTGGAGTACGTAGAGGCCCAAGACGACTACGTCAAGCTGGTGGCGGGGGACGTCGTTCTACGCAAGCTCGAACGCCTCAGGGTGCTCGAAGATAGCCTCGACCCCGGTCGCTTCGTCCGGATTCACCGGTCCTACCTGCTCAACGTCGATCGTCTGGCGAAGCTCGAGCTCTACGCCAAAGACAGCCGCGTAGCCATTCTTCGGGACGGCACCAAGCTGCCGGTGAGTCGTTCCGGCTATGGTCGACTGCGGAAACTACTCTGACGCGATTCACACCGAGCGGGTGATTCCGCCATCGACCCGCAGGCTTTGACCCGTCACGTAGCTCGACTGATCCGACAGCAGGAAAGATACGGCCGCCGCGATCTCCTCGACTCGCGCTGGCCGAGCCATGGGAATGCGAGCACGGGTCGTGTCGTCGACATCGTAGGTCTCCACGAACCCGGGCAGAACCGCGTTCATGCGGATGGCAGCAGCGCCATGGCGTTCTGCGTAGAGCTTGACGAAGGCGCCGAGTCCGGCACGCAGAGCCGACGAGACGGGAAAGCTGAGCGAAGGTTCGACGGCGCCGAAGGTAGAAATGGCGACGATCGATCCCCCTCCGCCCTGGCGCTCCAAGATCGGTGTCACGAGCCTGGCGACGCGAACTACGTTCAGCAGTACGAGATCGAGACCATCGTGCCAGTCATCGTCGGAGATCGACAGCAGATCGCCCTTGGGCGGGTGTCCGGTGTTGCACACGGCCGCATCGATCCGGCCGAAGCGCTCCTTCGTCGCCGCGACCAGGCGCTCCAGGTCCCCCGGATCAGCCACCGAACCCTGGACTGCGAGGGCGTCGAGCTCCTCGGCTAGAGCATCGAGCCCTTCCCCCCGACTGAACAGCGCGAGTCGGTACCCGTCTTGGCGAAGGCGTCTCGCGATCGCGGCGCCCATGCCGCGGCTCGCTGCGGTGACCAAGGCGACCGGCTTCATGGAGTTGCTTTCGAGGGTCATGGGATTCTCTCCGTCTCGCAGTCGGGGCTGCTACGCCGATGCTCCGAGACCGACCCACTCCCGGGCCACCTCTCGCACCTCCCCCCGAACCCAGGCTTCGACATCGTTCCAACCCACCTCGGTCCTGAGCGCCGGGATGGGCTCTTGCCGTGCCGAGCTCAAATCCGCGAGACCTTTGAGGGCCTGCAGCGGAAAGTCACGCACGTGGCCAAACTTCTCCTGGGAGTGCTCCAACAGGGTTCGCAGGGGCAAACGGCGGGTCAGTAGATAGAGGTCGACGAAGTCGCGGCGGGCAGCGCGGCTGGCCACAGCTCCGAGCTTCATCAAGCCCAAGTCGAGAGCCGACGCCACCGACAAACCGACGATGTTCTCTTCCGGGCCAACGAGCGGGTACGGGTAGTAGTAGAGGCGGAGACAGGCATCGTTCCAGCTCTCGGGAAAACGCACGGAAAGAAATCCGTCGCGTGCCGTCTCGACGCGCACACCGGGCTCGATGGCGAGCAGATCTTGCATCAAGTCGCGTCGCTGTGGGCTCCGGAGACGATGAACGCCCATGAGATCCAAATCACGCACCTGGCGATGGCCCAGGTAGAGCGTCAAGGCCGCGGAGCCTGCCAGATACAGATCCAGCGCCCAATCGTGCCGAGCCAATCGTTCGACAAGCTCAAGGCTTTGGGGAGCGAGGGCGTCGTGGTGACTGGGTTCCAGGATGATCTCGGCCATCAAACGGCCTAGGTAGCGTGAAGGATCGCCCAATCCAACCTTCGATTGCGGACCATGATGCCCAGGAGGTGCGGCAGCAGCACGAGGCCATATGCCTCGAAAAGTGCCAACACCGGCAGGCCGACCGCGGGCGCCAAATCGTGGGCGAAGGCGCGCAACACAAGGCCGAGAGCAAAGTAGACAAAGATCGCATTCACCGTGAGAACACCTCGCCCCGAAGCGACCAGACAGGAGACCAGTCGGTCGAGTCGCGTGACATAGGACGCCCCGAAAGCCGCCGCCACACCCCAAGCAGGCACCAGGAGCGCACAGGCTCCCCACAACAGAATCGCGAGCAAGAGCCAGCCCAGCGGCCCCGAGTCGGCCTCGAGGAGAGGATGTAGGCGCCGAGTGAGAATCAGTAGCAAGAGTGGCAAACCGAACGCGAGGATCGAGCCGAAGACGATCGCGGCATCGATACCGACGCGGGCATGCTTCAACAAGCTCTGCGGCGAGGGCGGGTCGTTCACCCCCTCGAGGGTGGTGCGGGTGATGGCCGGTAGCAGGATGAGTCCGAGCAGAGGGCCGAGAAGCCCGACGGCAGGATTCAGACCGAGACCGTAGACCACGAGGTCCAGGACGAGGAGCACTCCGGCCAGGCTCAGCCAGAGAACCGGCCGGCGCAGTGGAAAAAGCAATGCCGCATTCCAGGAATAGGCCTCGGCCAGGGAGCGCTCTTTCCGGCGGATGATCGGCGCCAGTTGGGCGACGTTCTTCAGGTTCTCTGGTGTCGGCAACGGCATGTCGATACGGGCGGATCGGCGCAGGTCTTCGAGGCGCCTCTGCAGCGGATCGAAGCGCAACGGCTCCCCGAATCGTCGGCGGGCGGCGTGCAGCCGCGTCTCGGCCTGCTCGAGATGAAGCGAGTCCAACAGGCGGCGAATGCTCGCTTCGGCGGCACGGATTTGCCGATCCTCGACCTCTTGGCGCGCATGCTCCTCCGCCTGTCGCTGTCCCGTCGCCAGAAGCTGGTCGATCTGGTCGTGTTCCGGATCGACCCGCTTGGCCTGGCGCAGCTTCTCCAACATCCCCTCGTAGTCTCCGCGCGTGGCCAGCCGAGCCGACTCGTCGATCAGCGCCTGTGCCTCACGCTGTCGGCGCCGCGCCCACTCGTTCTGACGCGCTAGGTCGGCCCGGTCGCGAGCGGTCTGCAAAGACTGCTCCAGCTCCACCAGCGCCGGCTCATTGCCCAGTGCGTTCATCGCGCGCCGTAAGTGCTCGGCAGCACCCTGCAGCTCGCCTGCATCGATCAATCGGGCGATGTCTTGCTTGGCGTTGGCCACCCGTTTCATGCGCTGGAGCTTGGCCTCCAGCTCGTCGACACGCCGCCTGCCCGTATCCCGCAGGCGATTCGCCTCCGGATTCTGCGGATCCGAAGACAAGACCTGCTCCGCCACTTCGACGGCGCCGTGCCAGTCCATGTCTTCGAGCCGACGTTTGGCTTCGGCTAATGGATCGGATTCACCCGGCGCCCCGCCGGATGATGGGATCGGTGGCAGATTCGGTTTCGGAGGCTGGGGGGTATCGGACATGGTAACCAAGCTAATGGACACCTCCGAGCGTGTCAATTCGATGGAAGTCTTCATGGACCGTGCGTGCTAGCCTTTCGAGAGCTTGGACATCAATCCGCGAGTCGAAGTAGGAGACGATCCATGGGATGGCGTGACCTGGGACGTGGCGGTGCCGAACCCACCGACCCGACCGAACAAAAGCCGCCGGCAGAGCGAGCGGGAGATCTCCGGCGCCAAGGCCGGATGGAGGAAGCGTGGCGTGTGCTCGAACCTGCGGTGCGCGCCGACCCGTCGAACGTCGAGGTGACCCACCTCTTCTGGGATCTGGCGCTCCAGATGGAGCGAATGCAGGACGCCGCCAAGACCTATCAACGTTTGATCACAGACGAGCTTCGAACCGACCGTGAGCTGGCGATTTTCCACTGGTTCGAGCTGGTGGACCGGATGCCCGAAGAGCCGCAGATCGATCTCGACTTCCGGATCGCCCTGTGCCGGTCTATGACCGGCGGAGAGAACGAGGACTCGGCAGCCGATCTCCTGGCTCGGATCCACGAGACATTGCCCGATGAAACGCCCCTGGCGAGCCGTCTGGAGCTGGCGAAAGTGGCCGCGCAATGCCGCGCCGCGTCCGCCGAGGAACTGGCGCGTCCATTGCTGTCGGACTCACAGATTCCCGAGGGCCACCGCCAGGAGCTGTCGCAGCTTCTGACACAGGCCCAGAGTCAAGGCCTGCGTACCCCACCCGATCAGTGGGATCAGTCCCCGATCGAGCTGAGCGAAACCATGACCAAGGATCGGAAGCTGAAGGTGATCCCGGCCGTGCCCGTGGCCATGGACGGCGAGACGATCACCATCGAGGTAGCCGAACAAGGTCGGCGGCGTATGAAGCAGTCGGCGATCCAGGCCCTGGCGACGTCGCGTATCGACAACGGTCAGGAGGAAGCCTTCGTCGTGGTCGACCTCTTGGTGGACTCGATCTGGTCCGACAAGGACGTCATCCGCAGCGTGCGCTTTCGGTCGAACCAGTTCGACGCACGGAGTTTCTTGCCGGAATCCGGAGACGCTCAGCTGGCACTGCTCGAGATGATCGACAACCTCCTCGCCGTCAGTCAGGCACACCCATTGCCCGACCCCGAAGCCGTGATGGGGCGGCCGTTTCGCTCATATGGCTCCCTGGCCGAATACGCGCGCGATGTGTTGGATATGACGCCGACTTGAGGTAGGCATACCCACACAGCAGGACAGACATCACCGTCAGCTCTGCCGTACGTCGAGTTTGTGGCAATGGCATGTCCACATCTACCGGACGGACTCCGTCGATCGAGGCTCGGAAAGAGCTCGCAGCCGCTCGCGCTCCTCCCTCGGATCGTCACCCATTGCGCTCCTCACCTCCACGAGGGCCTCCAGGACGGGTACCAAGCGCTTCGGCTTCGCGCCCGACTCATCTAGGTGCGCAAGCCTCTTTTGAAGGATCTTCTCCGCCTCGACGGAGCGGCCCAGACGAACGAGACATCGTGCGCGCAGTACGTCGAGGACCCGCAGATACGCGTTGCCGAAGTCTTCGTTGGCGAAGACGGAGGCCGATGCCTCCGCCTCTTCCAGGGCTGCGTCGTAGTTCCCCGCGTCGAGCTGGTTCGCGGTCGGGTATCGCCGTGATGGCTCCTTCGCCAGAGCGTGCATCACGATCTGGTCCAGGTCGCCACGAAGCCGACGCGCGAGCGTTCGCGGCACCTCCCCCATGATCGACTGGGAGCCGCTACGAGCGACTTGGGTCGACGGACGACGCGGCGTTTCGGAGTGGATCGCTACGAGTAGGTGGAGTGGATGCTGCTCCTGTTGCGCTTCGTGAGGACGCCGACCGCACAACATCTCGTAGAGCAGGACCCCGAGGGCGTAGACATCGGTTGCGGTGGTCACCGCACCGCCGGCGATCTGCTCTGGACTCGCGTAGGCAGGAGTCAGTGGAGAGGCGCCCGGAGCCGTTTGAAGAACCGGGAAGGTGGTCTGCGTAGCCCGTGACTCGTCCAGCAGCTTAGCGACGCCGAAGTCGAGGAGCTTCGGCTCGCCCTCGCTATCGACCAGGATGTTCCCTGGTTTCAGATCTCGATGGACGACGAGGTTCTGGTGCGCGCTCTGTACTGCGGAGCACACCATGAGGAACAACCGTAGGCGATCACGCAGGCCGATTTCGTTGTCGCGGCACCATTGGTCGATGGACACGCGCAGCTGATAGCGACCTACTCGAACGGCCCCAGTGAATCCGTCTCCGGTAGAGAGGGCTCCGAGGCGCTTCGCAGCCGGTACCTCAAACAGAGTCGAGTCGCTCTCCGCAGCGGCAACAAGCGTCCTGACTGATATGGAACGACGGTTTGTCAAGGCGAGATCGGTTCGATCCTGATTCTGC
>JALCBJ010000126.1 GCA_028066595.1 Thermoanaerobaculia bacterium | reverse complement strand
CCCATGACCCAACCCTCTCAAGTGTCTGGGTCTCCGGGAAAACCGGGGCGATTCAATGCGGCACCCTGGGTCGGTCGCGTGTCGGCCCTCGAGCTCGGCCGTATCGCCGCCCTCGAAGGGCGAGCCGACGAGGCGCTGCAGCGTCTCGAGGATGCCATCGCCCGCGGTCAGGATCGCTCTCTCCTGGTCGGTGACCCGGATCTCCGCTCACTGCGCGAAGATCCGGATCTCAGAGTGCGGTTCGCAAAGCTGGCCGGTGATCAGAACCGGTAGCCGATTCCGAGCGAGAAATAGGAAGGATCGAGCTCCAGGTCGACCCTGGCGCCATCGCTGCGACTGACTACCTCGGCGACTGTATCGTCGCCGAGCTCAACGGCGCGGCGCGGATCCGCGACGGGTACCCTTCGAGGAGGTCGAGCCGTGGGTTGCAGGGCGGCCTCGTCACCTGTTGGCACTCGACGCCGCACTCGATGAGCTGGCCAATATCGATCAGCGGCGAGCGCACATCGTCGAGCTGCGCTATTTCGGAGGTTTAGAGGTTCAGGAAATTGCAGCGCTCCTCGACGTGGGTACGGCCACGGTCAATAGTCAATGGAGAGCTGCACGGGCCTTCTTGCGCCTGCGATTGAAAGCCGAAGGGTAGGTTCGGACACGCGCCGAAACCACCGGGGGCCGATCAGCCTTCGATGAGTATGATGTCGCCGTCGCCGAATCTGGCTTCGGTATAGGCGAGCCACCGGTGGTCTTTTGAGACCGAAAAGTCGAGCTTGATCAAGGGAAGCGGAAGCGCTAAGACCGGTTCCCCTACGACCGATTCCCGGAAGTAGATCCCAGGCTGGTCGAAGGCTGTCTCGTAACTGTAGATTCCACGGTCGCTCGACGTCCACGCGTACCAAACCACATTCTCGAGGAGCAGGGTTGGTCTGCCATCACCTTCCAACTCGACCTGCCAGAGCCCGCGCGCGTGCTGACGCGTTACGTAGAGAGATCTTCCATCCGGCGATTCCTGCGCCGCCTCGACTCCACAGCGGGTGATCTGCCGCCGGTTACCGTCGTCGAGCCGGACCTTCCACACTTCGGGTGAGCCGTCGGTGACCTCGAGGCCGTAGATGGAGGAGCCATCGGCCGACCAGTCGAGGAGCTCTCCGTTGAATGACGACCCGGGAACGGCCTCGGATTCGCCGGTGGCCACGTCTACGATCAGGAGGCGTGCGTAGTGATCCGAGACCGCGATGCGATCCCCTGTGGGAGACCACAGGAAGGCATGGATGTGGTTGGGCAAGTCGAGTCCGAAGAGGCGATCGAGCCCACCCTCGGGCCGGGTCACCCAGATCTCGGACCGCCCTGTGCGGCCGGAGATGAATGCCAGCCGATCCTCGTTCGGCCCAAAACGGGGCAGGAAATCCATCCGGGTGGACGAGGCGATCACCTCGGGCTCGGCAGAAGGGCCTGCCAGGGGGTTCGGCTGCCTCATGACGTTGGAGCGAAGGTGCCGATCCACCACTGCCACGCGATGGCCCACCGGGCTGACCGACGGCTGGCGCAGGTCTCGCGGACTGGAGATGAGCCGCTGCGTTGTTCCGCGTTCGAGGTCGAAACGGTAGAGGCCAGTCCCATCAGCGAAGACGAGGGACTTCGCGTCCGGTGACCAGGAAACGCGCCAAGAATGGTCGGGGAAGCTATCGATCTCTTCCTGGGCTCCCGTGGCCCAGTCGAGAATCAGTAGTTTCGAACGCTGGGCGATCAAGTGACGAATCACCGCAACCTTTTGGCGATCCGGGGACAGTGCCAAGAAAATGTCGCCGGATCCCGGCTCGTCGGGAAGGGTCAGCTGGGTGCTCTCTCGCGTGACGAGATCGTAACGATGGACCCTCCAGGGAGAGCCGAACCGCGCAGGACGCCGGATGAAGACCAGCGTTTCGTCATCGGGCTGGAGGATCGAGGCCAGACGCTCCCCGCCGCTACACGTGTAGAGGCTGTCCACGATCGACGGATCGTCGACCTTCGCCGAGAGGATCTGACAACCGTCGCCACCGGCCACCACCAGTAATCGATCCCCGCTCGGGGACCAGAAGGGCGTCGACAGGCTGGGTCGCTGCAAGATCTGCCTGGCCTCTCCATCATGAATGCCCTTCACCAGCAAGGCGCTCTTTCCGTCTTCCTCGTGGATGAAAGCTACGCGGCTGCCGTCCGCCGAGAACGCCGGATCCGACTCATGGCCAGATAGGCTGGTGAGGGGACGGAGGTCGGGCTGGGTACTAGCAGCGCCTCGGCGCTGGGCTAGCCAGCCGATCGAGATGCTCAAGCCGACGAGTAGCAAGATGCCTCCCAAGAGCCAAGGTGTTGCCCTTGCAACCGAGCTGGTCGGCTTCGATTCTGGGTGTGACACCGGAGCTACCAGGCGATAGCCACGACGGGTGATGGTCTCGATATACCGCGGCTCCTTCGGATCGTCATCGAGCACCCGCCGGAGCAGGGTCACCACTCGGCGCAAGGCATCGTCCTGGACTGTGGTTTCGGACCAAACACGCTGCAGGATCTCGTCTCGGCTGTAGACCTGCCCCGGTGATTCGGCAAGCAACATCAACAGATCCATCACCCTGGGCTCGACCGTTTGCATCTCGTGCCCGTTCTGTAGCCGATTGAGTGAGGGCTCGACGTCGAAGTCGCCGATCCGCAGAGTGTTCAGCTCCTGCATGGACGCAATTATGGCCCAGGCGTCCGCGGCGATGGCTGCTGATCGACTCGACTCTGCAACATCCAGGTCACCATGGCTCCTGACGAGCCACCTTGACAGAGGAGCTTGGGCTATCTACTATTGAGACTCTCCATGGAAACATTCAATAGAGGTTCTCGAACGAATGGCTCGACAAAGTGCGAACGATCCGAAGCCCGGTACCAACGCTTACGCCCTACCGGTCGTGAAAGGCACGCTCGACCTCCTGACACTGAAGGCTCTGTGGACACCGATGCACGGGTTCGAAGTGACAGCCTGGATCGAGCAGCAGAGCGAGGGGCGATTGCAGTTCGACGACTCGGCGATCTACCAGGCGCTCTATCGTCTTGAAAAGAAGGGGCTTCTGTCTGCGGAATGGGGCGTGACAGCCAACAACCGCCGTGCACGCTATTACCGCCTGACGCCCAAAGGCCGCGAGCACCTCACGACCGAGACCGAGCGCCTCCTGCGCTACAGCGAGACCGTCGCGGCGATTCTCCGTAGCGCGCCGACGATGCAAGTCGAAGGGGCGAGAAGTTGAGACGCTCGATCCGACGCCGCGCTCGCGACACCATCCGACCGGGTGTGCGCCGCCTCTTTCGCCTGCCGATCCGCCGCAAGGATCTCTGCGAGCAGGACGTGCGCGAGGAGATCCGGTTGCACCTCGAGCTGCGCACCGAACAGCTGATCGCGCAAGGCATGGCACGGGCGGCTGCACGCGCGGAGGCCGAGCGGCGCATGGGAGATACCCGTTCCATGCGTCACGAAGCGCTCGCACGGGAGCGTCGACTGTCTTGGTGCGAGCAGTTGGGCGATCTCGGCCGCGAGCTCCAATGGTGTCTGCGCGGCCTGCGGCGCAGCCCTCTCTTCACCGTCACGGCCTTGCTCACCTTGACCCTCGGTATCGGCGCTACGACGGCCATCTTCAGCGTCGTCGATCGAGTGCTCCTGTCACCGCTTCCTTACCCCGATCCCGAGCGAGTCGTGACCATCCGTGAGCACAACGGAGAGGGTAGACCTTCCAATCTCGGCTTCGCGACCTTCTCCGATCTCGCTGCCGACAGCAGCACCCTGGCTTCGATCGCCGCGTATCGGCCATGGGTCCCGACCCTGGTCGGTGACGGCGACCCGCGACTGATCCGGGGCCAGCGCGTCTCACCCTCGTTCTTCGACGTGCTCGGCGTTCAACCTGCGATCGGGCGCGGGCTCGTCGCCGCCGACGACCAGAGCGGTACCGAGCGAGTCGTGGTGATCAGCGACGGCCTATGGCGAAGGGATCTGCACGGCGATCCGGATGTGATCGGTCGCACTCTCACCTTGAGCGGTGCCGCGTGGACCGTGGTCGGTGTCATGCCCAGAGGCTTCGTCAGTCTGAGCGATCCGACGGCCGAAGCTTGGCGTCCGTTGCGCTACGACGTGTCCCAAGCTTGGGCCTGTCGCGCCTGCCGACACCTGAGCGTCTTGGGCCGCTTGAATCCCGAAGCCACGGCCACCAGCGCTGCCTCCGAGCTCGACGCGCAGATCAAAGACCTCGCCACCGCTTTCCCCAGTGCGTATGTCGATCCCGGTGTCGAGGTGGTGACGCTTCATCGTCAGATCACACGCGCGGTACGGCCGGCGCTCTTGCTCTTGATGGGCGCTGTCGTCGTGTTCTTGCTCATCGCTTGCGCCAACCTTACCCACCTGCTTCTCGCACGGGGCGGCGCGCGACGAGGCGAGTTGTCGGTGCGGGTCGCCCTCGGCGCCAGTCGCTGGCGCCTCGTACGTCTGCATGTGATCGAGGGGCTCCTCCTCGCATTCGGCGGCGGCGTCTTGGGCCTTGGTCTGGCGATCATCGGGCGGCGTATCATGCTCGCACTGGCGCCGCCCGACGTGCCGCGTCTGCACGAGACACAACTCGATGGCACGCTCCTGCTCTTTGCCCTGGCGGTCACCACGGCCGTCGGCCTGACAACCGGGCTGCTGCCGGTACTCGGGCGCTGGCGGGTGCCATGGAAGGGGCTGGCGGGCGCCGGACGGCGTGTCACCGCGACGAGGCGGAGCGTGCGCGCCACATTGGTCGTCGCCGAAGTCGCCTTGACCCTCGTGCTTCTGATCGGCGCGGGACTGTTGCTACGGAGTCTCGGCAAGCAGGTTCAGGAACCGCTGGGATTCGCTCCGGACCGACTGCTGACACAGCTCATCAGTCTGTCAGGGCCGGGCTTTCGAACGAGCGAGGACTTCCATACCTTCTACGGTCGCGTGCTCGACGAGGTCAACGCCCTTCCCGGCATCGTGGCGGCGGGCCTGACCAGCCAGCTACCACTGAGCGAGGATCACGACGGCTACAGCATCCACTTCGAGAGCCGACCGAGCGACAACCCCGAGGAAGCACCCGGGGCACGTCGCTACGCCGTATCACCTGGTTACGTCGAAACGATGGGTATCCCTTTGCTGCGCGGCCGATCGCTCGACGAACGGGACGACGCGGACCACCCGGGCGTGGCATTGATCAGCGCGGGCTTCGCGCGCGCTGTGCTCGGCGAGCAGAATCCGATCGGCGAGCGCATCCGTCTCGGTGGTCACGACGATGGGCCGTGGTACACGATCGTCGGCGTGGTCGGTGACACCAAGCAGGACTCGCTCACGGCAGACGTCGCACCCGCTGTCTACCTGCCGCTCGAGCAGTGGAAGTTCAACGACAACCTCGTGTCGTTGGTGGTGCGCACGCACAGCGATCCCCAAGCCCAGGCGCGGCCGGTGCGCGATGCCATCCGACGCGCCGATCCCGACCAACCGGTGACCCGCATCGCCACCATGCACGAGCTCACGTTGCGCTCGGCTGCCCTGACCCGATTCCTACTGCGGCTGTTCCAAGCATTCGGATCGATCGCCCTGGTCCTGGCTTCCATAGGCATCTTCGGCGTACTGGCAGGCACGGTCGTCGAGCGCCGAGACGAGCTCGCGGTCCGACTCGCCCTCGGCGCGCGTCCCGAGAGCATCCGCTCTCTGGTCCTGCGACAAGCCGTCCTGCTGACCTCGATCGGAATCGGCCTCGGATTGGTCGGCGCCGTAGCGCTGAGTCGTTTGACCGAAGGCCTTCTCTACGGAGTCGTTCCGACCGATCCCGCAACCTACGCAGCAGTCGCGATTCTGTTGTTCGGCGTGGGTACGGTCGCTGGTTGGATTCCAGCGCGCCGCGCCGCGGGCACCGACCCCGTGGCGATCCTACGGCGGATGTGACCCTTCCCCCGACCTGTTTCGTGGCCGCGCGGATCTAGAGACGATTGCTCGCCGAGAGGGCGCGCCTGCCGTGGCGTTTCGAAGCCGCGCATCCTTTCCAAGTCTGATCACGACAAGATCACATCAATCACGAGATCATTCCTGGCCGGCTGGACGTGCATGGCCGAGACTCCTCAGAAACCCGGGCTTGCGGCCCGGGAACCGATCTCCAATCGTCGAGGAGCCCGCCTTGCACCAGAAAACACTCGCTTTGATCTGCCTCGTTCTTCTGGCCGTAGCCAGCGTCGCCGCTGCCGAGACCGATCCTGAGCTCCTGACCGAGCGATCGATCCTGCTTCAGGCCGAAGGGGCGGATTGGCCGGTGTGGAGTGGTCCGGAAGGGAATCTGACTTCTCTGGGCAACGGCGTGTTCGATGGCGGCGCGTTCGATCTCGAGCGGGTGTGGTCGCGCCCCCTGGGCTCGGCCTACTCAGGGATTCTTGTGGCCGACGGGAGGCTGACGACCACATTTTCAGACGGCCAGTCGGACTACCTGGCGGCGCTCGACACGTCGACCGGCGCTGAGCTGTGGCGCTACCGAATCTCCGAGACCTACAAAGGGCACGACGGTTCCGACGACGGTCCGCTGTCGACGCCGGCCACCGACGGAGAGGCAGTCTATGGTCTGGGTGCCCGGGGCCGGTTGTTCGCCGTTTCCCTGAAAGACGGCAAAGAACGATGGCGTCGCGACCTCGTGGCCGACTTCGGCGCCGTGAAGCCACACTATGGCTTCACCACGGCGCCGATGGTGATCGGCGATCTGCTGATGGTCGAGGCCGGTGGGACCGATGGACAGGCAATCGTGGCCTTCGACCGCAGGACCGGCGAGACGCGCTGGTCGACCGGAGACGAGCGGGTTCTGTATCAGTCGCCGATGGTGCTCGATCTGGGGGGCGAGACCTCGTTGGTCGCAGTCACCGACCATAGCCTGCTCGGCCTGGCTCCCGAGACCGGTGAGGTGCTGTGGAGGCATCGGCACACCGAAGGTGACCGTGGGGGCTTTAGCGTGGCGCAGCCCGTGCCGGTGGGCGAGGGCGGGATACTCCTCACCGACGACCCCGAGGCGGTTCTGTTCCGGGTCAGCAAGAACGCCGAGGGCTACACCGTGGAGGAAGCGTGGCGCTCCCGTGCGCTGCGCAACAGCTTGACCATTCCGGTTCCCTACGAAGGGCACATCTACGGCTACTCCGGCAACTTCTTGAGCTGTGTAGATGCCGCAACCGGTAGGCGGGTGTGGAGGTCACGACCGCCGGGCGAAGGGGACCTAGTGCTGGTGGATGGTCATCTTGTGGTCCTGACGCGCACCGGCGAGATCGTGGTCGCGGAGGCGACCCCGGAAGAGTATCGAGAGGTGTCACGGATCCAGGCCCTGGATCGCGGCTACTTCACACGACCGAGCTTTGCCGGCGGCAAGGTCTACGTGCGGAATCTGACCGACATCTCAGCGATCGGCGTCACGGACGCGAGCGCGCCGGACTTGGTCGGCGCCGCGCAGGCCTCGGTCCGGCGTGCCAACTGGGATCTGCGGGGCGATTTCGGCGCCTTCGTCGAGAAGCTCGTGGCAGCCGAGAACAAGAGCGAAATGGTCGAGAGCTTCCTGGCCGAGCACCCGACCCTGCCGATTCTCGAGGGGCCGACTCTCGAGGGGACCCTGGTGCACTTCGTCTACCGCGGCGAGGTCGAGGACCTGGCCATCTCCGGCAATTTCATCCGCGATGGAAGTGAGCACGCCATGCACCGGGTCGATGGCACGGACTTCTACTTTCGGAGCTATGAGCTGCCCGAGAATGCTGTCTTCTCCTATCGATTCTCGATTTTCGACGAGAAGATAGTCGACCCGGCCAATCCGCGGACGATCGGCAGCGAAGACAGCGAGCAATCGGTGCTGGCGACCAACGGCTGGCAGGCTCCGTCCCACTTGCGCGAGCCCGAGGGCAAACGCGGCAGTTTCGAAACGCTACAGTGGAAGAGCGAGCAGCTGGGCAACGAACGCGAAGTCCAGGTCTACCTACCGCCCGGCTACGGCGAGGGCAGCAGCCGCTACCCGCTGCTTCTGGTCAACGACGGTAACGGGGCGGTCCCGAATGGCGAGATCGACAAGAGCCTCGACAACCTGATCGGCGAAACGGTCGCGCCGGTGATCGTCGCTTTCGTACCGGTGTTCTGGCGCGAGACCGGAGGGTCGAGGACCGCCGAATACACTCAGGCGCAGGTCGAGGAGTTGATCCCTCTCCTCGACGAGACCTTCCGCACCGACGCCCGCCGCGAGTCCCGCGCGGTCATGGGCCAGAGCATCGCCCACGACTCAGGCTTTGCGGCCATGTACCTCGCACTACATCACCCGGGGACTGTTTCCCGGGCTGCCGTCCAGTCCTACCGGCACGGCCAGCTCGAGGAGGACCTGATGGCCGCTGCCTCAGGTGAGAAGCACGACCTGGAGCTGATATTCCACTGGAGCTCCTACGATCCCTTCGATCCGATCTCTGACCGAGACGTTCGCCGGGACGCCAAGAGCCTGTTGGCGGCGCTCGAGAAGAACGGCTATCGCCCGACGATCTTCGAAAGCAACGACGGTGCCGGCTGGGTCATGTGGCAGGGTCGGATGGCCGAGATCCTCGAGGCCCTCTTTCCGCTGCAGTAGCTTTACGCGGAGCTCGCGCAGGCAAGCCGGCACTCTGCCAATGAGCCGCTGAGCCATATCCCGAACTGCGCCGCCGACGGTGCAATCCGGGATCTCAGGCGATCACGACAAGATCACATCGATCACGAGATCATTCCTGGTCAGCCGGACGGGCATGGCCGAGACTCCTCGAAACCCGGGCTCGAGGCCCGGAACCGATCTCCAATCGTCGAGGAGTCCGCCTTGCACCAGAAGACACTCGCTTTGATCTGCCTGGTTGTTCTGGCTGTAGCCGGCCTCGCCGTCGCCGAGACCGATCCCGAGCTTCCGGCCGAGCGTTCGATCCTGCTTCAGGACTGGCCAGTGTTGAGCGGTCCGGCGGGCAACCTCACGTCGCTGGACAACGGCGTGTTCGACAGCGGACCATTCGGTCTCGAGCGGGTGTGGTCGCGGCCCCTGGGCTCGTCCTATTCAGGGATCCTAGTGGTCGACGGGCGGCTGACGACCACGTTCTCGGATGGCGAGTCGGACTACCTGGTGGCGCTCGACGCGTCGACCGGCGCCGAGCAGTGGCGCTATCGGATCTCCGACACCTACAAGGGACATGACGGCTCCGACGATGGTCCACTGGCGACGCCGACCATCGACGGCGGAGTGGTCTATGGCCTGGGCGCCCGGGGCGAGCTGTTCGCCGTTTCCCTGGAAGACGGCAAGGAGCGGTGGCGTCGCGACCTGGTGACCGATTTCGGTGCCGTGAAGCCGGACTTCGGATTTGCCACCGCGCCGACGGTGATCGGCGATCTGTTGGTGGTCGAGACCGGCGGGACCGACGGGCGCTCGATCTCGGCCTTCGACCGCGAGACCGGCAGATTGCGTTGGTCGACGGGGAACGATCCGGTCAGCTATCAGTCGCCGATGGCGTTCGATCTGCGAGGCCAGACGAGCTTGTTGGTCGCGGTCACCGACCGGAGCCTGCTCGGCCTGGATCCCGAGACCGGCGAGGTGCTGTGGCAGCATCAGCACACGGAGGGCGATGATCCAGGCTTCGGCGAGACGCAACCGGTGCCAGTGGGCGAGGGCGGGATCCTTCTGACCGGCTTGCCCGAGTCGGCCCTCTTCCAGGTCATCAAGAACGCCGAGGGGTACACGGTGGAGGAGGCCTGGCGCTCCCGCGCGCTGCGCGGCAGCTTGGCCGTTCCGGTGCCCTATGAAGGCTACATCTATGGCTTCTCAGGCAACTTCTTGACCTGCGTCGACGCTGCCACCGGCGAGCGGGTGTGGAGGTCGCGGCCACCAGGAAGGGGAAATCTGGTGCTGATCGATGGTCACCTGGTGATCCTGGCCCGGTCCGGCGAGATCGTGATCGCAGACGCGACCCCGGAAGAGTACAGGGAGGTGCTGCGGGTCCAGGCGCTGGATCGTGGCTACCTCACGCGGCCGAGCTTCGCCGGCGGCAAGCTCTATGTGCGAAATTTGGTCGACATCTCAGCGATCGCCATCACGGAAGCGAGCTCGGCAGATTTAACCGTCGCCGCGGGCGACGCCGACTGGGATCTGCGTGGCGAGTTCGGAGCCTTCGTCGAGAAGCTCGCGGTGGCTGAGAACAAGAGCGAGATGGTCGAGAGTTTTCTGGCCGAGCATCCGACCCTACCGATTCTCGAGGGGCCGCTGGTGCATTTCGTCTACCACGGCGAGGTCGAAGACCTGGCCGTCTCCGGCAACTTCATCCGCGAAGGCGGTGAGCAGGCCATGCACCGGGTCGGAGGCACGGACTTCTACTTTCGGAGCTATGAGCTGCCGGAGAAAGCCATCTTTACCTATCGGTTCTCGGTCTTCGACGAGCGGATGACCGATCCGGCCAATCCGCGCAAGACCGGCAGCGAAGGCCACGAGCAATCGGTGCTGGCGACCGACGGCTGGCAGGCTCCCTCCCACCTGCGCGAGCCCGAGAGTGAGCGCGGCAGTATCGAGACGCTACTCTGGAAGAGCGAGCAGCTGTACAACGAGCGCGAAGCCCAGGTCTATCTGCCGCCCGGCTACGGCCAGGGCGACGACCGCTACCCGCTGCTGCTGGTCAACGCTGGTGAACAAGCCCTGTCGACCGGGGGGATGGACAAGAGCCTGGACAACCTGATCGGCAAGACGGTCGCTCCGGTGATCGTCGCATTCGTGCCGGCCGTCGACTGGCGCGAGTTCGGCGCCTCGAGGACCGCCGAGTTCGCCAGGGCGCAAGCCGAAGAGCTGATTCCCCTCCTCGACAAGACGTTCCGCACCGACGCCCGCCGCGAGTCCCGCGCGGTCATTGGCCAGGGCGGCGGCGGCTTTGCGGCAATCTACGTCGCGCTGCATCACCCGGGCGCATTTTCCCAGGCCGCTGCCCAGTCCTTCGAGCATCGGGATCTCAAAGAGGACCTGATGGCCGCCGCCGCGGGCGAGAAGCACGACCTCGAGCTGGTGTTCCACTGGAGCAACTACGATCGCTTCGACGCTCGTCGCGATGCCGGGAGCGTGGTGGCGGCGCTCGAGAACAACGGCTACAGCCCAAAGGTCTTCGAGAGCAACGACGGCGTCGGCTGGGGCATGTGGCAGGGCCGGATGGCCGAGATCCTCGAGACGCTCTTTCCGCTCCGGTAGCTCGCACGGAGCTCGCGCACGGGATCCGACCCTGTGCCAAGAGCCGCAGAGTCACATCCTGGGACTGCGCTGCCGGCGCTGCAGTCCGGGAATCCCTAGCGATCACGACAAGATCACATCGATCACGGGATCATTCCTGGCCAGCTGGATGGGCATGGCCGAGACTCTTTCAACGCCAGGGCCTGAGGCCCGGAACCGATCTCCAATCGTCGAGGAGTCCGCCTTGCACCAGAAAACACCCGCATTGATTTGTCTCGTTCTTCTTTCCGTCGCCAGCATGGCCATCGCCGAGACCGACCCCGAGCTCCGAACCGCCCGCTCGATCGCGCTTCCAGGCGACGGGGTGGACTGGCCGGTGTGGAGCGGTCCGGAAGGAAACCTGACTGCCCCGGGCAACGGCGTGTTCGACGGCGCGTTCGGTTTCGAGCAGGAGTGGACGCGACCCTTGGGCTCGGCCTACTCAGGGATTCTCGTGGTCGACGGGAGGCTGACGACCAAGTTCTCGGATGGCACGTCGGATTTCCTGGTGGCGCTCGATGCGTCGACCGGTGCCGAGCTGTGGCGCTATCGGATCTCCGATACCTACAAGGGGCACGACGGCTCCGACGACGGTCCTTTGGCGACCCCGGCGATCGACGGCGGGGTGATCTACGGCCTGGGCGCCTGGGGCGGGCTGTTCGCCGTTTCCCTGCCTGACGGCAAGGAGCAGTGGCGTCGCGACCTGGTGGCCGACGCCGGCGCTGAGAAGCCGTACTACGGATTCGCCACCGCGCCCACGGTGATCGGTGATCTGCTGGTAGTCGAGACCGGCGGCGCCGATGGGCGCTCGATCTCCGCCTTCGACCGAGAGACCGGCGAGCTGCGCTGGTCGGCCGGGGACGATCCGGTCATGTATCAGTCGCCGCTGACACTCGAACTGGGAGGCGAGACCCTGTTGGTGGCGGTCACCAACCGGAGCTTGCTCGGCCTGGCTCCCGAGACCGGTGAGGTGCTGTGGAAGCATCGGCACACCGAGGGCGACAGTCTCGGCTTCCTATCGGCGCAGCCCGTGCCGGTGGGCGAGGGCGGGATACTTTTGACCGACCATCCCGAGTCGGCTCTCTTCCAGATCGGCAAGAATGCCGACGGGTACACAGTGAAGGAAGCCTGGCGCTCCCGCACCCTGCGCGGTGGCTTTGCCATTCCGGTGTCCCATGAGGGGTACATCTACGGTTACTCCGGCAACTTTTTGACCTGCGTCGACGCCGCCACAGGCGAGTCGGTATGGAAGTCGCGCCCTCCGGGCGAGGGAGACCTGGTGTTGGTAGACGATCACCTGGTGATCCTGGCCCGCTCCGGCGAGATCGTGGTCGTGGAGGCGACGCCGGAGGAGTATCGGGAGGTATCGCGTTTCCAGGCACTGGATCGCGGCTACTACACACGGCCGAGTTTTGCCGGTGGCAAGGTCTATGTCCGAAATTCGGCCGACATCTCAGCGGTCAGCGTCACGAAAGCAAGCTCGGCGTCGTCTGCCAGGACCGGGCGGGCCGCCGTCGAGCGGCCTGGTGCCGATTGGGATCTGCGCGGAGAATTCGGCGCCTTCGTCGAGAAGCTCGCGGCGGCCGAGAACAAGAGCGAGATGGTCGAGAGTTTCCTGGCCGAGCATCCGACCCTACCGATTCTCGAGGTACCGAATCTCGAGAGGTCGACTCTCGAGGGGCCGAATCTCGAGAGGTCGACTCTCGAGGGGACGCTGGTGCATTTCGTCTACCACGGCGAGGTCGACGATCTTGCCGTCGCTGGCAACTTCATCCGCGATCACAGTGAGCACGCCATGCACCGGGTCGAAGGCACGGATTTTTACTTTCGAACCTATGAGCTCCCGGAGAAAGCCGTCTTCACCTATCGATTTGCGGTCTTCGACGAGCTGATGACCGATCCGGCCAATCCAGAGAAGACCAATTCTGAGGACGGCGAGCTATCGGTGCTCGCGACCGCCGGCTGGCAGGCTCCGTCCCACTTGCACGAGCCCGAGGGCCAGCGCGGCAGCATCGAGACGCTGCAGTGGGAGAGCGAGCAGCTGGACAATGAGCGCGAAGTCCAGATCTACCTACCGCCTGGCTACGGTGAGGGCGACGATCGCTACCCGCTGCTGGTGGTTCTCGTCGGCGATCAGGCGCTTTCGATGGGGGAGATGGACAAGAGCCTCGACAACCTGATCGGCAAGACGGTCGCGCCGGTGATCGTCGCCTTTGTGCCGGTCGCTAACTGGCGCGAGTTGGGTGGCTCGAGGACTGCCGAGTACGCCAAGGCGCAAGCCGAGGAGCTGATCCCTCTCCTCGACAAGACGTTTCGCACCGACGCCCGCCGTGAATCCCGCGGGGTCCTGGGCCAGGACCCCTACGGTGGTGCAGGCTTCGCGGCCATGTACGCCGCGCTGCGTCACCCGGAGACGTTCTCCCGTGCAGCCGCCCAGTCCTACGAGCATCGCGATCTCGAAGAGGAGCTGATGGCCGCTGCCTCGGGCGAGAAGCACGACCTCGAGCTGGTGTTCCACTGGAGCTCATACGATCGCTATATCCCGTTCTGGGACTTCGACGCACGTCGGGACGCCACGATCCTGGTGGCGGCGCTGGAGAAGAATGGTTACCGTCCGAAGACCTTCGAAAGCCACAGTGGTGCCGGCTGGGGCATGTGGCAGGGCCGGATGGCCGAGATCCTCGAGACGTTGTTTCCGCTCCAGTAGCCCTGCGCGCGGAGTGTCCGCATGTAAGTCGGCACTTTTCCAGGACGTTGGTGGAATGTCCGCCGGACCCAAGCAAGGATCGAACGACGTACTTCAAAGCGCCGACCGGAGCTCGCGCGCTGATGCCTCGAACCCCTACCGACAGGTCTAGCCCTACCACCGTGGTATACTTGAGGGGTACTACGGACTTGGCCGTCCATTCTGTTTTCCCCGCAACGATCGACCCGAAGGCCTTGGAGGGCCTGATGTTGTTGCCGCGAGAGAAAAGAACCATTTTCCTAGGCATCATGGCAACGATTCTCGTTGCGACCCCTGATAGGGCGTCGAGTTCGGATGCGAGAACGGGCCTCTACGTTTTCTTGCAAGACGGTGGTCGCATGACCGCGGAGGTTTCGATCGACGAGCAGAAAGTGTGCTTGGTGGCTCTCACGCCGGAAGATGCACCTCATTCGGTGGACGAGGCCGAGCTGGTCTGCGAGCTCGACATTTCCCGCAATGCCAGATGGCTTCGAATCAAGGGCGAGATCGCGATTGGCAAGAAACGAAAGCGTCTCGATATGCGTCGAGAAATTCTTGATCTGGCACCCCATACGTCGTCCCTTTGGAATCGCGAGCGGCCCTTGGAGGAGCGGCTTCAGAGCTTCGTCGAGGTGGTTCGCGAGCTCGATCAGCTCTATCCGGATGCCCTCTACGTACCGATCGAGCTCGAGCTTCGCAGGGAAGGCGTCGACACGAGCTTCGCGAGTGCCGAAGCGCGTCTTGGGCTCGAGCTGCCGGATGTGCTGCGCACGCTCGCAGCCGTCCGAATCGAGCTCGGAGATTCCTCTTTCCTGCCGCCCGAAGACTGGAAATCTGTTTCTGACTTCTACCGCGGTGAGTACACCGACGATGTCTATCGCGCCGTTCTTAGCGATCTATCGACTGAGGTCTCTGCGCGCTACGCACGCAGCGTGATGGTCTTTCTAGAGGTCAGCGACGGCGTCGGAGGTATGGCGTGGGATCCGGAAGGTGGCTGGTTCCGTTTCCACGAAGGCTATCCACTCGGCTCACCGCAGGATCTGCTGGACAGGCGGCAGCAGCCGCTCGGAGATGCCGATGCACTGCTCAGCGTGATCAACCAGCGAGCGATCGGCAGTCTGGCGGATGATCTGGTCGAAGCTGGTGCCTTCGGGGTGATTCCTTCCGAGGAGATGCTGGACGGCTACGCAGACAAAGGGTACCTGGTCATCGACTCAGCACATCCAGAAGGCATGCTGAGGCTCGATGTTCAGATCGGTGGTCGGCGCCAGATTCTGGCTTATCTGGATTCCAGTGGCAGCTGGATGTTCTAGAAGCAACTAGATATGCACAGAGTCTTGGCGCCTCCGCTGGGCAGATCACGACAACTCACGTTGTCTTCCTAGACGCCGGCAAGGGCGATCGTGGGCTGGTAGGCTCGGTCCCACCTCCGTGAGCCCAAGGACCAGCGCGGCAGCATCGGGAAGCTGCGTGGAAGAGCGGGCGCCGGATGGCCGAGATCCTCGAGACGAGGTTTCCTCTCCGGCAACGCCGGGGGCAGGTGCCACTATCCACCCACCAAGGGCATCAGTCTGAAGAACTCGACCTCCATCTGATCGTTCAGCTCGATGATGTGCTCGTGAACCACCCCGAGTTCACCGGAGATCTTTTTAGTTGAGTCCCGCCGCGTGCGGCGAGTTCTGCTCTCGATAGTAGCTCGCCTCGTACTCAGCGGGAGGCACGTCACCGATCGGACCGAGGAGGCGCTTCGCTCGGTACCAGTGGACCCACTCGAGGGTCGCGTACTCCACGTCGTCTACACTGCGCCAAGGACCTCGCTGGCGGATCAACTCAGTCTTGTACAGCCCAATGATCGACTCGGCGAGCGCGTTGTCGTAGCTGTCCCCGCGGCTGCCTACGGACGGCGCGATGCCCTTCTCGGCGAGGCGGTCCGTGTATCGGATGGACAGGTACTGGCTTCCTCGGTCGCTATGGTGGATCAACGGGCC
>JALCBJ010000019.1:48692-88326 GCA_028066595.1 Thermoanaerobaculia bacterium | reverse complement strand
GGTGCGCCCTCATTAGGCGGCTCGAAAACGCCGGTTGCCGGCCGGACCTCTAGCAGCTCATATCTACGGCATCAACGCCCATACCCCTTGCCTGAGAATATACCCTAGGGTATATTTGGCCGGGAAGGAACACACCAAGGAGATCCCTCGATGGCAAGAGCAAGAGCACGTGTTGATCAACTCGAGCTATGGCAGCGGTTGAACGTAGTGGGGGCAGTCTTTTGTGTCTGGCTGGGCATCGTATTGGCGCTGGGCGCCGCGGCCGTGCCGCTGAATGGTCTCTGGGCTACCTCAAGGGCAATCATCCTGCCCGCCGTTGTCCCGGGGCTTGCTTTGGGTGCCTACTGGCTGTGGAAGGCCAGCAAGCTTCAGGCGGCGTCCTTCTTCAGGACCGTGGCCGATACCGACAACGGCCTCGTCGAGATGTTCAGGGGACGAGCCCGGACAGTCTCGTTCTACACCACCATCATGGGTCTGATCGTCCTAGTTGCAGGCGCGGCGAACTACGACGCGGTGAAGGACTTCGGTGGGTTGTTTCACCTGTTTGCGCTTGCCTCCCTTCTGTTCGCGAGCTACGGCGTTGCCTACCTGTACCTCCACGTATCCAGTCGATGACCGATACGACGGGAGCCGTCCTCTGTGCACCCAGAACTTACGAACCGGATCAAGTCTTTCCGGAAGGAACACGGCATGAGCCAGGCGGATCTCGCAGCCGCGGTCGGCGTTACTCAGAAGACCATCAGCACCATCGAATCAGGCCGATTTACACCTTCGACCGTGATCGCCCTGCGGATTGCCGCCCACTTCGGCGTCCCGGTCGAGGAGGTGTTCCAGCTTCGAGCGTACGGCCGCAACGCAGAAGGCTCCGAATGATGCTCGCTATACGGGCTCGTCCGGTGGTCACGGATAGGGACGCCGCATGGTCGCGGACCCGGATCAGGCCGAGCGGCAGAAGCCGAATCGATAACCGGCGTCGCGGCTTTTCGGTGATCGGTTGTCTACTCCTCGTGTTGAGCGTTGGAGAGGCTCCCGCTGTGGAGGCGCAGGAAAACCTCGACCCAATAACGGGCCCGCTGGCGGAAGCGGTTGAACAGGTGATCGCTCAAACGGGGCTACCGTCGGTTTCGATAGCGATCGTTCGTGATGGAGTCGTCGCGTGGGCAGGCGCCTACGGGTTCGCCAACCTCGCGGCCCAAGTTCCGGCAACGACGGGGTCGTACTACAGCGCGGGTTCGACCTTCAAGCTCGCAACGGCCACAGCCGTGATGCAGTTGGTCCAGAAAGGCTCCATCTCGCTCGACACGGCATTGAATGAGGTGCTGGGGCCGGAACTCGCAATCGACGGCGCGGACAACGTAACCGTCCGACACCTCTTGGCCCACAGATCCGGTCTGGACGCCTTCTCCACCGCCCGAAGAATCAACCCGGTAGGCCCGGTTTCCACAGTCCCACTGTGGAGCAGGCGAGACTTCATCGCCATCGAAGATGTCATTCGGAATACGCGACCCGCAACTCCACCGGGCGAGAGCTTCAGCTATTGCAATGACTGCTACGGAATCCTCGGGTACGTCGTCGAGCGCCTGTCGGGACAGACCTTCGACGAATACGTAGCGGATCACGTGCTCCGGCCGCTGGGGGTCGAGATCGAGACTCCGTCGGTCCCCACTCCCCGCGTGGTAGAGCGGATGGCCCTGCCGTACGACGTGTCCAGCGGCCGCCCGTCTCCTGTCCACCAAGTTAGATACGACCTGGCAGCCGCCGGCGACGTGTATCTCACTGCCACGGACATGGCACGGTTTCTTGCCGCCCAGATGAACGACTGTCGGTCGGGAGAGGTTCGACTCCTGTCAGTCGATTCCTGCCGTGAACTCAGGCGTCAGCAGTTCGAGGGGCGTCCTTACGGGCTCGGGATCTCACTCGCAAGAGTCCGGGATCGTGAGCTCATCACACACAGCGGTTCTATCCCGGGTTTCAGCTCGTTCATGGTGGGGGAGCCCGCGAGTAAGCAGGGCGTCTATGTCATGGCGAACGGCTTCGGTGCGGATGGAGCCCTGAGCAGAATCGCTACTAGATACACGATGCAACTGCTGTGGGAGTCCGGCGGAGGAGAGTAGTTCGACGCGCCGACGGCGTGGCAGAAGCAGTCGCGACGGCGGAGGGCGATGCTCTACGCCGGACGTTCGTCAGATCTCTCCTCGGTTCTGAGTCTCAGGGGCGCGAGAAACGGATCCTCTCCTGGAGGACCGCTCCATCCTTCGAATACCGGTAGACACCGACGAACCCATCGGTCACGTCACCCGCCTCGTTCCAGTCGACGTCCGACGCTGCACCGTCGTAGTCGATCGACTCTCCCTGCCGAATGGCTCCGAGGGCCTCGAGGACTCCCGCCGAACCCGCCGCAATCCTCCGGCCGTCTCCCCCGCATACGTGGTGGAGTGCGTTCCGGATAGCCTCGCGGTCGGTGGACCGTGCCTGCTCGGCGGCAAGGCATAGACATACGGTGGCGTCGTACGCTGAGAGTGCGGCACTGCGAGGCAGGTGCCCGAACGCTTCCTTCATTTCTTGTGCGACGACACGCGATCCTGCGTGTTCTGGATCCGATCCACCGGGGCCGGTTCCGAGCATGGCACCAAAATGCTCCGGCTCGATGACGAGATGAAGGTCGCCGGTGGCTACCGCGTCCGCCAGAAAGTATTGCGGAAAGAGTCCCTCTGCTGTGGCCTCGAGCAGCAAGGTCTCGGCCGCTCCGAGATACGTAAAGACTGCGAGAGCACGGGCACCGTTCCGGGCAGCCTCCCGGAGTTGCCGTGGATACGAGCCGACAGACCCCACCTCGAGGGTGGTCAATTGGCCGTCGAAGGACTCATCGAAGGTCCGTAGCAGTCCGAGCCCGTAACTGTCGGGTTGATAAGCCACCGCGATGTGCGAGATACCGGCTCTACCGGCCAGCTTCGCGAGAGTGTCACCTTGAGCAGAGTCGGAGATCGCCGTTCGGAAGAGAAAGCCCTCATCGCTCACCGTGGTCAACTCGGGTGACGTCGCGGACGGGGAGACAGTCGCGATCCGCTCGGAACCACTCACAGTGCGGGCCACGGCCATCGTGGCAGCACTGCCGGACGGACCGATGATCGCGTGAACGCCTTGCGATACCAGGTTCTCCGCCTCGGCGATGGCCGTCTCGGGTTCTGTACGACCATCCGCAATGCGCAGTGAGACCGGGTGCCCCAGGACTCCTCCAGCCTGATTGACCTGGGCCACAGCCAGGCGGATCCCAGCCTCGGTCGGCTCTCCATGGCCACCGAGCGGACCCGTATAGTCGAGCAGGACTCCCAGCAAGAGACCCTCCGGCGGCTGAGCCCGCGAGCCAAGAATCGGAGCTGCGAGACCGAGCAATGTTAGAGCGATCGCTGAAATGCAGAGACCTCTTCGGGTCTGTGGCCAGCGCCAGAGAATCCGGAATTCGCAGCGATCGGACGTCTTCGTCATCGTCGACATCAAGGACCCTTCCATGTTCCGGGGGGCAGATAGCAACGCTGGAACCCTATCGTCAAGGCCTTCCCGTGATCCGACGATGACTCTGTCCAATCCGCTACGACTTTAAGACGACGGGCTTCGATCAATCGTCTCGTGGTCTCATGCGTAGTTTCTTGGACTTGCGGCGCAACTGGAACGCGACGCCGCACAGAGTCAGAACCAGCCAGACGACAGCCTGTACTGCAGCATCCAGGTAGAGGTGCTGCGAGATCAGGATCGCGCCGACGATCGACGTGACGAGCACCAAGGCCAGGTCGAATAGCTTCGCGGCGAAAAGGAAACCGAGGCCGGCGCCGGCGACAGCCAGCAGAATGGCCAGCAGCAAATCGGCTTCGGGCCAAAGGATACGCGCGATCACGAAGCTGCCCCAGGCACCGAGAACGATACCCGCGAAACGTACGGCGAGCTGCTGTGCCACGACGGCCAAGATCCCGCCGAGAAGCCCGGCGGCCACACCTACGATGACCTCCTGCTGTACGCTCTCGAAGAAGAGATACTCGCGGCTCAGGTAGAGCGCGACGGCGAAGCCGAGACCCGCCAGGGCCAGCCAGTAGAGACGCCGCCCGAAGATGAGCAGCAGTGATCCGACGACGATGAATATCGCGTCCTTCGGCTCGAAGCTAGATAGGGTGTTGCTGACGATCTGATCGAGCTGCTGCAGGGCATCATCCACGGGCGGAGACTACCGGATGCGACCGTGCTAGCGTCAACGAGCCGCCTGAGATCGGCGAGGTACGCAGGAGGAGCGAATGGCACCGCAGACGACACCCTTGACCGTCCGGGTACAGGCTCGAGGAGGAAAGTTCTTGGCCGATGACATCGGCGGGGCGACCATTTCGATTCGAGACGTCCGAAGCGGAGACGTCTTGGCGTCGGGTGTCACTCGTGGCACGTCCGGCTCGCTGAAGACGACGGACGAGCTCGAGCCCGGCGATCTCGCCAGGGCTTCCCTCTGCGTGGTCAGGACACCCGGCGATCCCGAGACGATCCGATGGCTGATCGCGGACTCCGACTCGTCCAAGTTCGTAGCTGATTTGGAGATCGAAGGGCCGACGCAGGTCGAGGTCGTGAGCTACGGTTCTCTCGGGGGCCTACAGAGCGCTCAGCAAGTCACCGCCACCACATGGCTCGCTCCGGGAGCAGCCGGACCGACGGAACCAGGTTTCGTCTTGGAGATCCCCGGATTGGTGGTGCAGGTCCAGCAGCCTGCCACCCATTCGGCACTGGCCGCGGTGCCCACCACCGTGCCGCTCGAAGTCAACGTGGCGATGATGTGTGGGTGCCCGATCGATGATGGTGAGCCTTGGATTCCGGACGACTTTCGGGTCACCGCGGCTGTCGGCGTCGTGGGCGGTCAGAGCCTGGAGACGGTCCCGCTGGCCTTTGACCAGAGCGCCGGAATCGCGGGCCGCTTCACGGGTTGCTACCGAGTGACGACCCCTGGGTTCTACGAGGCTCAGTTCGTAGCCGAACAGGTGAGCACCGGCAATACGGGATCGGGCTTGGTGACGTTCTTCTTCGAGTCGAGCTCATGATCTCGACATCGGTGGCGCCCCGACGACCTTCCTACGAACTACCCGATCTGAATGGCCCATCAGCAGGACGGCCCCTGTACTGGTCATGGCTCGGACGAAGGTCCTATGGATCGCTGTTCGGGGTCCAGGAAGACATACGCCGGGAGCTTTGGGCAGGCGAGGGTCCAGAGCGGCTCTTGCTTCTGGAACACGAACCGGTATTCACCATCGGACGCAACGCTGACCCAGCCGATGTCCTCGCGGACAGATCCTGGTTGGAGAACGAGGGGATCGACGTTTGCGAGTCGAATCGGGGAGGCCAGGTCACGTACCACGGACCGGGACAGCTAGTAGGTTATCCAATCGTCAGCCTCAACCCCGATCGACGCGACATCGGCCTCTATGTTCGTAACCTCCAGGAAGTACTGATCCGAGTCCTGGCGGAGTTCGGCATCGAGGCGCGACGCCGCGACGACGGCAAGGAATTCATCGGTGTCTGGGTCGGTCAGCAGAAGATCGCTTCCATCGGCGTTCATCTCTCGCGCTGGATCGCCATTCACGGCTTCGCCCTCAACGTTACGACCCGCCTAGAGCATTTCGACGGCATCGTCGCCTGTGGGCTCGACGGTGTGGAGATGACCTCCATGGAGCAGCAGCTCGCCGAAGCTCCGCCGATGGAGAAGCTCGCGCAACGCGTAGCGGTGCATTTCGGTGAGGTCTTCGAACGGCAGATGATGCTGGCCGAGAACGTACTTGGCTGACCGCTGCCTTCAGTGCACCAGTTTCTTGTACTTGATGCGATGGGGCTGATCGGCCTCTGCACCCAGGCGTCGGCGTTTGTCCTGCTCGTACGCTTGGTAGTTGCCCTCGAACCAGACGACCTGGGAGTCGCCTTCGAAGGCGAGGATGTGGGTCGCGACGCGGTCGAGGAACCAGCGGTCGTGGCTGATCACTACGGCGCAGCCGGCGAAGTTGACCAGAGCTTCCTCGAGAGCGCGCAACGTGTCGACGTCGAGATCGTTGGTGGGCTCGTCGAGGAGCAGTAGATTGCCGCCCTTCTTGAGAGTCCGTGCGAGATGAACGCGGTTCCGTTCACCTCCGGACATGTCCTTGACCCGCTTCTGCTGGTCGGCGCCCTTGAAATTGAACCACGAGGTATAGGCACGGGCGGCGATCTCGCGCTTGCCGAGTTGGACGGGATCCTGGCCATCACTGACCGCTTCCCAGACCTGCATGTCACCGGGCAGCGAGTCGCGGCTCTGGTCGACGTAGGCGAGCTCGACCGTCTCGCCCAGGCGTAGCTCCCCGGCGTCGGGCTGCTCCTGGCCGACGATCATGCGAAAGAGTGTGGTCTTACCGGCGCCATTCGGGCCGATCACGCCAACGATCCCCGCCGGTGGCAACTGAAAGTCGAGATCCTCAATCAGCAGCTTGTCGTCGTATCCCTTCCTCAGCCCGGCGGCCTCGACCACGACGCCACCGAGCCGTGGGCCGGCAGGGATGTGGATCTCTCGGGTCTCGCGCCGATCCAGATCGAATTGGCGATCTTCCTCGAGCAACTGCTCGTAGGCATTGAGGCGAGCTTTACCCTTGGACTGCCGGGCCTTCTGCGACATGCCGATCCATTCGAGCTCCCGCTGCAGAGTACGGCGGCGGGCGCCCGACTCGCGTTTCTCTTGCTCGAGCCGCTTCTCCTTCTGCCCCAACCACGACGAGTAGTTGCCTTCATAGGGGATACCCTTGCCGCGATCGAGCTCCAGGATCCAACCCGCGACGTTGTCTAGAAAGTAGCGATCGTGGGTGATGGCGACCACCGTGCCTTGGTAGTCGTGCAGGTGGCGCTCCAACCAGGCTACAGACTCGGCGTCCAGGTGGTTCGTAGGTTCGTCGAGGAGCAGCAGGTCGGGCTGCTGCAGTAGGAGACGACAGAGCGCGACTCGTCGTCGCTCACCGCCTGAAAGCTGGGCGACGACGGCGTCGGCCGGCGGCAGTCGCAACGCATCCATGGCGATCTCCAGCTTGCGATCGAGACTCCAGGCATCGACGGCGTCGATGCGGTCTTGAACCTCGGCCTGTTCCTCGAGCAGCTTCGCCATCTCGTCGTCGCTCATCTCCTCACCGAACTTGGCGGAGATCTCGTCGAATCGGGTGAGCAAGGCTCGCGTTTCCGCGACTGCTTCCTCCACGTTGCCCAGTACGTCCTTGGATTCGTCGAGCTGGGGCTCCTGGGCAAGGTACCCCACCTTGACCCCATCGGCGGCCCAAGCTTCACCGTCGTAGTCGGTGACCTCGCCCGCCATGATGCGCAACAGGGTCGATTTACCCGCTCCATTGACACCCAGGACACCGATCTTGGCACCTGGGAGGAACGACAGCCAGATATTGCTCAGAATGTCGCGACCGGGCTGGAACGACTTGCGCAGCCCTTTCATTACGTAGACGAATTCAGCCATGGAATCCTCGAGGCTAGTTTCGATGGGGTGAGGAACGGCAGAAGATGCCGGCGTCGGCGGGACCGCGGATCTTATCTTCTGACGGTGGAGCTGTCACGGCTCTTCGACCGTCGGAATCGTCCACACGAGCCGATACGCGTCGGCGGGCTCCAGCAGCTCGCGCAGAGCTACTTCGATCTCCTCTGCCGCGGGAAGCGACTCGACGCGGCGTGGCGTATCGGCGAGGGCGATCGGGTCGACCTCTCGGTCGGCGAGCACTGCGTCGAACGCCTCGACCAGAGGGTTCGGCTCCATCCACCGGTGGCCAGATCAGGATCCGCTGCCAGGCCCAACGACTGCGAATCGGGTGCTCCTGCAGCGCCCTTCGCAAGGCCTGCTGGTCTACCCCTGTGGCTCGCCGGGCCTTGATGTACCTTCGGAGTCGCCGGGCACCTGGTGCTGAAAGAGATCTTCATCGCAAACTCTCTCTAGAGTAAGAAGCGCGGACTCTTGAACGCCGTGCGCACCGCGCCACCATTTTCGGATCTCGAGTAGGGCCGCCGACCGGAGGTCGAATATAAGGGAATAGCCATCGAAGGCCGATCCTTCGTACTCCCGATGAGGAATGATGACGTTCAGATATGGAGGGAGGATCGCGAAGTCGTGATGCCAGGAACCGGTTGTGCGAATACGCAGATCCGGTGGGTGCAAGAAGAGACGAGCTGCGCACCCTGGAAGCTCCGCAACAGTGCCGTGGATTCTGACGACTCCCTCCGGATCACTCTTCGGCTCGGTGACAGAACCTATCCCGATAACTCGTACGGCCACGGGGCCATACTCCTCCGGAATGCCGATCACGGTGCCGGCCGGAGACAATGGAAGGACTCGGTCTTGGTGTGCGTACACGACCGGCTGGTCAACCACCGTCACCAAGGCACAGATAGCCAGCGTGGCTACTCGAGGAAAACGATACTTCGTCATTGTAGGCTCCATCCCACAGGTACACATGAGCTCCAGGTCTCACGTCATCGGCACGGAGTTCGCGCCCGAATCGTGTCGCGACGAGCTCGAAGCTCCGGCCACCAGTCAGCCACGCTCTCCGGAACACCCTTGTACCGACCACCGGCGAGCAGCGTCTCCAAGAACCGGGCGAAGAGATCGTCCATCTCGGCACGCGACAAGATCAGCACATCGTCTTCGAAGGCGTGCTCGAAACGTACCCCCTCGAACGGCGTCTCGTCATCGTCCAGATCGTCGTCGTAGGTCAAGGAAACAAGATCTGTCCCAAAGCCTACCTGCCGCGAGACACACGACACGAGTGTACGCAAGCTGTTCCACGTCAGGCCATCGATCAGGTCGCGCACCAGCCACAGCCCGTCGGGACCATCGGCCCGTACGATTTTCGGGTTTTGCGGATGGTACCGACTGAACTGTATTTCGCGGGTTCGGATGTTCATCCTCCAAGAACGCGGTTGAGGCCGTCGAGCCTGGGCGGTGCGCTAGGGGACGACCAGCGACCAAGCGTCCGTGTTTCCTGATTCGAACCCGTCCGCATAGAGCCTTTCTACGATTTGGCGAGCAAAGACACCTAGGCTGTCGCCATCGGTGTCGGCTTCGAACCACGTCACGAGGCCCGTGGAGTCGAAGGTGCCGGTGAAGGCGATCTCCGCGGCAAAGCCCTCGGGCGTGACGATGAATTCCTCGCCGGTGGCCGTACCGTCGGCGCTCAAGCGTCTCATGCGCACGTTGCCCGAGGTACTGTCGGTCCAGAGCACCGTGAATTCTCCGCTTGGAGTACGGCGAATCGACTGCAGGTAACCACCGAGGCCCGCTGTGGACGCTACGGGCAGACCGGCTGAGGTCGGGTCACCGTTCGAATCGAAGTGACGGCTATAGATCTCACCCGTTGGAAAGGCGTCCGACATCCATACGACCACGAAGCTCCCGTCGTCGCCCATCGCCACGTCGGGACTTCGGCCGAGCGTATTGACGCTGACTTCCGCACCCAGCTTCGACCCATCGGAGGCGAAGCGTTGGGCCATCACTTGATCGCCGCTGCCGGTTTGGGTGTTCCACGTGACCACGAATCGCCCGTCTCCCAGGCCGTCTACCGCCGGCAACGTTTGGGCTCCACTCGTCGTGGTGTTGACCTGAAACTCGGAATCCACGAAGCCACCAGCGGAGTCGAATCGTTGGCCAAAGATGCCACTGCCATCGCCGTCTTGATCGTCCTGGTTGTGCCAGACCACGACGAAATCACCATTTGAATCCATGACCAAATCGGGAGATGTTTGGCTGCCGGTGGTGTGGGTGTTGGCCAAAAACTCGTCTTGACCGGGAGTTTTCACCATGATCGAGCCGTCGCCGTCGAACACGCCGTCTCTCCAGACCGCGACAAATCCCTGCGGACCGACCTTGACCTTTACCTGGTCTTGATCATCGACGGTGAACGCGTTGACTTGCGTCTCGCCTGTCAGCGGTGCACCAGAACTGTCGTATCGGCGGGCGTAGATGCCCCCCGAGTCACCATCTTGACCGACACTCTCCCAGACGATGAGAAAGTCACCGGCGGGGAAGCTGGCGATGCTGGGTCTGTTCTGAATACCGGTGGTGTGGACGTTCACCTGGAACGGTTCGCCAAAGGGTATCGGCTCACCGTGAAGGCTCGAAGCGCAAGCCAACGCGAGGCCAATCCCCAGGACGGCTCGATGTCCTGCTGCGTGCATCTGAAAACCTCCATCGAGAAATAGGCTGATTTCATTGGGGTCTACCGACCAGCCATTCGTCGGTAGGCCGTTGGGAGTGGTCCTTCGTGAATGATCTGACCTACGGTCTGGAGACGACACCTATTCGTCGACCCAACGATCCTCATCGGCTAGGAATCCTCGGCTGATCTCGGAGATGGGCAAGGAGCGATTCACGGACAAGGATCCATGTCGGACGTTTCAGAGCACCCGAGTCGGTGTATGACGTCGTCCAACGGCTGGACGACAGGTCGGATCACGGGCTGACGAGCGACCAGAGCGTCACGTTTCCCGACTCGAAATCGTCGCTGAAGATTGCCGATTCGCCGACACGGCGGGCGTAGATTCCCCAGTTGTCACCATCTGTATGAGACTCGGTCCACGTAGCGAGACCGGCATAGTCCGCGATCTCGGAGAAGGCAACCTCGGGACGAAGTCCTTGGCCCAACATGGTTTCTTCCTCGAGCGCCAGGCCGTCTGAGCCCAGACGACGCATCAACACATCGGAGATGTCGGTATACCAGAGCACCAGGAAGTCACCATTGGGGTCACGCTGAACCGAAGGCTGGCGGCCGCCGAGGCCCGGTGTCGAAGCCAAGGGTAGGCTCGACGTGGTCGGAACTCCGTCGGAATCGAAGTGACGGCTATAGACCTCGCGGGTGAGGCCGACGTCCAATCTCCACACCACGACGAAACTCCCATCCTCAGCCATGGCCACGCTGGCGTCGCTATTGTTGAGCGAGGATTCGACGACAATCTCCGAACCTTCTTTCGAGCCGTCGGAGGCGAACCGCTGTGCCAGTACCAGGTCGTCGGTACCCACTTTCGCGTCCCACGCGACCACGAAACGTCCGTCTCCGATACCGTCCACGGCGGGCTGCTGGTGCTCCCCACTCGTGGTGGTGTTGACCAGGAACTCAGAATCTACGAAATCGCCCGCCGAGTCGAATCGTTGGCCAAATATCTCGCTGGTTACTTTTCCAGATTCGTTCTGCCACACCACGACGAAATCGCCTTGAGAGTCCATCGCCAGATCGGGTGACACTTGGTTGCCCGAGGTAGAGGTGTTGGCTAAGAACTCGTCTTCTCCGGGGACCTTCACCATGATTCCGTCGAAGTCACCGTCGAAAACGCTGTCGCGCCAGACGGCGACGAGCCCCTGAGGACCTACCAGCGCTTTCGGCCTGTGCTGTAAGCCGGCAGTGAAGGCGTTGACCTGCATCTCACCTGTCAGTGGAATGCCGGCGCTATCGAAGCGGCGTGCGAAGATTCCCATGGAGTCTCCGTCCTGATCGTCACTTTGCCAGATGATCACAAAATCGCCGTCTGGGGTGCTGGCGATGCTCTGGTGCTCCTGCGAATCGGTGGTTTGGACGTTGACCTGAAAGGGAGCGCCGGCGGGTGCCGGCTGGCCGTGAAGGCTTGTAACGCAAACCAGCGTCAGGCCAAAGAACAGAGCTGCAACTTCTCTCGTCGTTTCCATGAGGCTACCTTTCATCTAAGTAAGGGCGCACTGCGCTCGTTTTGGGGGAACACGAAACACTTGTCTGCCCGGCCATGTGGGCGGAAGGCTGGCCACGGCGTATCCGGATAGCTCTGGAGTTAGGGGAACGCTGCTGTCCAGACATCTGTGTTTCCGGATTCGAAACCGTCGCTGAAGATCGCTGACCCGCCGACTCTGCGGGCGTAGATCCCTCCGATGTCGCCATCGGTATCAAACTCGGTCCACGTCACGAGACCGGCGTAGTCCGCAGTTTCCGAGAAGGCAACCACGGGGCGAACTCCTTGTGCCAATGTGGTTTCTTCTTCGAGCACCAGGCCACTTGATCCCAGACGACGCATCAACACGTCAGTCATGTCGTTGGACCAGACCACGAGGAAGTCGCCATTGGGGTCTCGCTGAACCGAAGGCTGGCGGCCGCCGAGGCTCGGCGTCGACGCCACGGGCAAGCTCGCCGTGGTCGGAATTCCGTCGGAATCGAAGTGGCGGCTGTAGACCTCACGGATGGGACCAACACCTAGTCTCCACACCACGACGAAACTCCCGCCCTCCGCCATGGCCACGCTGGCTTCGCTATTGTTGAGCGAGGCTTCGACGACGATCTCCGAACCTTCTTTCGAACCGTCGGAGGCGAACCGCTGCGCCAGTACCAGGTCGTCGCCACCCACGGTCACGTCCCACGCGACCACGAAGCGTCCGTCTCCGATGCGATCTACGGCGGGCCTTTGGTGTTCCCCACTCGTGGTGGTGTTGACCAGGAACTCGGAATCCACGAAATCACCGGCCGAGTCGAATCGTTGCCCGGATATCTCGCTGGTTGCCTTGCCAGTCTCGCTTTGCCACACCACGACGAAATCGCCTTGAGAGTCCATCGCCAGATCGGGCAATAACTGGTCGCCGTAGGTCGTCGTGTTGACCAAGAACTCGTCTTGATCGGGAACCTTCACCATGACTCCATCGAGGTCACCGTCAAAGAGGTCGTCGTTCCAGACGGCAACAAGCCCTTGAGGACCTACCTGTGCTTTCGGGCTGCGCTGCGAGCCGGCAGTGAAGATGTTGACCTGCATCTCGCCTGTCAGGGGCGTGCCAGCGCTGTCGAAGCGGCGCGAAAAGATACCGGAGGAGTCCCCGTCCTGACCTTGGCTCTGCCAGACAATCACGAAATCGCCATCCGGGGTACTGGTGATGCTCTGGTGAGTTTGCGAACCGGTCGTATGAACGTTCACCTGAAAGTGCCCACCGGTGGGTGCTGGTTGGCCATGAAGGCTTGCGCCGCAGGCCAACGTCAGACCAATGAACAGAACCGCAACGTTTCTCGTCGTTTCCATGGAGATACCTTTCGATCTAGGTGGGCGCACTGCCCTCGTTTGGGGGGAAAACGAAACACTTGTCTATCCGCCGCCCATTTGGGCGGACGGCTGCCTACGAGCCCAACCGGACGGCTCTGGGGTTAGGGGAATACCGCCGTCCAGGCACCTGTGTTTTCCGACTCGAAATCATCGGTGAAAATCTTGTACTCCACGGCCGCGCGACAAAGCTTGCCCGACACTCCGGCCCAGCAATCGTTGTGCGTGAAGAGCCTGCTTGAGCTGATGGAGAGTTTTGAGGACAGCCAATTACAGGAACGCTGCTAGCCAGAGGGCGAACCTCATGGACCTCTTCTGTTCGGGCAACGGTTTCCGAAGGACATATGCATCGCCAGGGTCGCCGGGGTCGTAGTAGACGGTCACGGCCGTTCCCGGTGAGAAGCGCCCGTCGCGCAATGCGCGGCAATCGTCTGGGCGGTGTACGTTGAGCCACGGGTGGTGCCGTGATCGGCTCAAGACACGCCGCTTGCTACCTAGCGTCAGTTGATCAGAGCGGTAGGACCGTCCGTCGACCGAATACGCGTACTGGACTCTGAGTCCATGTCGACGGGATGAGCCAGTGTGAAGCGACGTGGACTTTCTGAAAACAGCGCACTCCGAATCCGTTACGAGGCCCTCAGTCGGAAGCCAGTCGCGTGCCGTTCGTGCGTCCAGCCAGGTCCGCAGCTCGGGAAGGTAGGCCATCCAAATACAAAACGTGAATCCGAGGAGGTATCCAACGGCCTCGAAGAGGAGGCGCCGCGGACGGCGTTTCAGGGTTCCGTTGTCGTGATAGCGACAGAACTGGAGGTACTCCGGGTCCTCGGTGTTGGGTACCGTCAGACTGTTTCGCCGGGAGAGGCGCTTCACGCGCCGCAGCGCATCCTCCGGCTTGCCGCTCTGGCCTTTCAAAGCGATCACGTACGCCTTGAAGCGGTTGCCGCCGCGGAGCACTTCGAGGATCTCCTCGTCCGAAGCTCCGACGATCTTCTGAGGCACCGCCGGCGGAGCCGGTTTCTCCAGGCCGCTTGCCGAACGGATGGCAGCCACGACGGTCCGCGACTCCTCCTCAGAGCCGAAGGGGAGATACCCCAACAAAATCTCGCCGAGCTTGCCGGAACGTCTGCGGAACGCGATCCACAGGGCATCTGCTCGCATGGAACGACGTTCTGTTCTCACCAACTCGAATTTCGCCAGGGCGTCGAGGGGAACGAAGATGCAGCGCATCAACCCGAAACGGCTTTTAAACGGTCGGATCGCCAGACCGTCTGGCCCTACCAATGCCGCGAAGTGATGTCGGCCGGCCTTTCTTGCGCGGCGCTCACGGGAGATGGCGACGATCTCTCGGATTGAACCGATCGCCCGGGGAACGAGGACCAAGAGCAGAGGGGAAAACAAGAGTAGGATAGCCTTGAGTTGAAGGGATGCTTTCCATCCAACATAATCAACAGCGAGAATGAAGAAGAGCAGCGGCAGCGCTAGGTGCAGCAAACCTGGGACAGCCAGGCTCAGAGTATGGTGAGTCGGGAAGGTATGAGTGTCACCGTCGGGCTCCCAACCGGTCTCGAAGGCCTCCCGATAGACCGGAGGAAGGTCCTTGAGAGAACACCATCCGACCGGCGATGCGCTGGCCGGCTCGGATCCGGCGGCAGCGGTCCGAGGAGGTCGCTCCTCTTCGTGGTTTCGTGTCATGAGACGCTTCTCTCCTGCAGTCGGTTCGGAGCTCCGGCGGATCGGAATCGGCGAGCAAGACATCCGAGGGGACTCCATTCATCTTGAGGATCGCGATGGTGAACTGCATGCCAAGTGGTACGATGGCGAGATCTACGGCCCAGTCGACCCGCCTATTCACCGGTCCTTTGTTTTTCTTTGGTGGAGGCTTCCGAAATTGATCGTTCGCTTCGGTCTCCTACGCTGGAACGCGGAAGAAACGCAAGAAATCTCGGAGGACGAGTTGCACCCTTCCTACCTCTCGGGAGAGAGCAACATCGAGGGGTGGGTGCGAATCCAAGCCGACGGACAGCCGGAGATGTATCTCTACGACGAGCTCCCGATCTTGCTGGCTCATCTGGGCTGCAAAGCCCCAGTTCGCTGCCTCCAGCAGGGCTGGAATCAGTCTTCGTGGCTTCTGATGACACAGCCCACCCGGGTGAGCGTCAGCCGCTCCCACTCCGGAGAAGTCGTCACCTTGCGCGTGGGCGCCGAGTACGCCGAGTATCCGGCGCGCCATTTTTGGCCAGCGGTCGTAGCGGCTGCATGCCGATTCACCGATCTCCTTGCGGAGGTCTGGGGCGAGGAGGATCTTCGCCTCGCAGCTTTTCGGTCAGAAGGTTCCCAGGCGCGCGATCTGATGCAGGGTCGGGGCTGGTCGCTTCCCTCGCCACCAAGATCCACGGACTGATTCCGCGCGGCCGTCCAGCACCTCTGAGCCGAGGGGTCGCTGGAGGAAACAGACGAGGGCCGAATCCCGACCCGTCCTACCGATAGAGCTCCGGATGCGTGATGGATCTTGCCAGGCTCACTGGAGGAGGGAGGAACGATGGCAAAGGCGTGCCTTAGACTCGCTCGGACCATGCCATCGCACGCACCTCTCTTTCGCTACTTGCGTGATTGCTATCGCGACGATCACCGCTCGGGCTCGCTCCTCGACGTCTTCGCGAGTGGTGTCGAGGAGCGCATCGTGGCGCCCGAGGGCCTCGAAGTATTGACCATTCCAGATGCGACGGAGTCGGTGGATCCGTCCCAGGAAGGAAGCTACGACGACTTCGCGCCCTTCAGGTACCAGCAGCAACGCAAGCTAGCGCAGCGGGCATGGCTCGGCCGTGGGGAGAGGGAGCTCCTGCTGGGAATGTTCTTCATCGTGGGGCGCATCGGAGGCAGAACGGGTCGGCAAATCTGCGCTCCACTTTGGACATGGGAACACGTCCGGCGAGGCGAAGATGGTGTCGAACATAGCCAGGGCGGCCTCAACGTGCCGTTGCTGCGGTTGCTCGTCGAGTGGCGCCACGGCGTTGTCACGACAAACCACTCGAGCCGAGACTCTTCGGAGGCGCTGGACGACGAGAGCACACCCGCAGAAGACTGGCCGGAGGAGGTTCGAGACGATCTGGAATCGGAGCTCGATTCGATCCTGAGCCGCCTCACCGCTGTACCGAGAAACTCGAAAGACCTCGAGACGGCCTCTGCAATTCTGGACGAGACCTTGAACGTCAGAGCACTTGCCGAGGAAGCTGCGAATGGTGCGACCCTGCGGCGCCTGAGACGATCCAGAACAAGGCCGGTCAGCGTTCATTGCGAAATGCAACTCTTGCGTCGTAGGGGTATCGATTCCCGTGGAGTTCTGACCGAGTTGTCCCGTCTTGCCGAAGAAGATTCTCTATCCGACTCGCTACATTGTCTCGTGCACGATTCGCGCATGTCGAGCCGGATGAAACGCGATGCCCGGCGGATCGAAGCGTCGGCGGTACTCAGCGCACCGCAACAAACCGTGATCCTGAACGCCGAGACCGAGCCCCTGAGCCTAGTCGTCGGGCCGCCGGGCACCGGAAAGTCGTTCACCATCGCGGCCGCTATCTTGGACGCCCTCACGCTCGGCGAGTCGGTCCTGGTGGTCGCGAAGACCAATCATGCTGTCGACGTCGTGGCCAACAAGCTGGAGGACCTGCTCGGTTTGGGAGAGTGGGTGGTCCGGGGCGGTCGGCGAGAGTACAAGCGTTTGCTGGCGGATCGACTCGATCGTTGGCTTGAAGGCAACTTGCCGCTTTTTGGGCAGGACCGGTCAGAGATACGTCGTTTGGAATCCGAGCTGGATCAGCTCGAGCGAAAAATCAAGGTGCTCGAGCGGCACCTTGGCGAGCGGAGCGAGTTGGAGATCGAGTGGGGAGACTTCGAGGCCGGTTTGGGTTCGGAGGTAGGAGGGGGGTTCCTCGCATCGCTTTGGAGCCGGTGGCGGCACGCGCGCCGTCGGGCCGAGCTCGATGGGAGCCTTCCGTATTGGCAGTTGATGGATAGCTATCGCGAGGCCATGGAGGGTCGTATTCACCTGATCTCGGAGTTGTTGCGCCATCGCGTGGTCGCCAGGCTGCGCGGCGCGCTGTCGAAGCACCGTCCGACACTTTCTCGATTGCGGCGGTCTGTGACCGCACGCAGCGTGAGCCTGCGCGAAGGTCACTTCGCAGATCTGGACCAGCACGCCATGCTCCGTGCGGCACCAGTCTGGATGGTACGGGCGCCCGATGCGGCCCAGGTACTGCCGCTGCAGCGGCAGCTCTTCGATCTGGTGATCTTCGACGAAGCCACGCAATGCGACATGGCTTCGGCGTTACCGGCCATGCAGCGCGCCCGCCGCTGTCAGGTGGTGGGTGATCCGAGACAGCTTCGCCACCTGTCCTTCCTCAGTCGGCGCCATCAACGACGGCTCGCAGAACGACACGGGCTCACGCGCGAGCAAACCCGGCGTTTCGACTATCGAGACCAGAGCTTGCTCGACCTGGTCAACCAGACTCTGGCCACCCAGGCGCAGGTCGCATTCCTCGACGAACACTTTCGCAGCGTTCCGGAGATCATCGAGTTCTCCAACCGGGAGTTCTACGCCGGCCGGCTGCGCATCATGCAGGAGCATCCGGCGCAGCACTTCCACCGCGCGCTAGAGCTTCGACGTGTGGATGGACGACGCGAAGAGTCGGGTGTCAATCGGGTCGAGCTGGCGGCCTTGGTAGAAGAGGTAGAAGCCTACGTACGGGCCCAGGCGTACGAGCCTGATGAGCTCGTCCACAGCCTGGGGGTTCTGTCGCCGTTACGGGCGCAGGTCGACGCTCTGACCGAGGCTCTGACAGAGCGTCTGACGGCCCCGGAGCTCGCACGTCATGACCTCAGGGTCGCGACCGCTTACGGGTTCCAAGGCGAGGAACGTGACGTGATGTTTCTCAGCCTGGTCGTGGATGCCGCTTCCCACCCATCTGCCCTTCGCTACCTGCAGCGGCCTGATGTCTTCAACGTCGCCATCACCCGCGCGCGGGTGCGCCAGATCGTCTATACCTCTCTGGCACAGGACGAGGTTCCCGAAGGCCTCTTGAGTCGTTACGTGATGCACGTGGAGCGAGGTGGTGATCCGCCGAGTGCATCGCGAGCAGAACCCGATGACGACTTTCTGCGCGAGGTCCGGAGTCGGTTGGAGCTCGAGGGAATGCGGGTCTGGCCGGAGTACTCGATTGCCGGGATGACAGTGGACCTGGTGGCGGAGAAGGGCGGACGTTGCCTCGGTATCGACCTGATCGGGTACCCTGGGCGCTTCGCGGGCAGCTTCGAGCTGGAAAGGTACCGGATTTTCAATCGCGCCGGATTGCGGCTGATGCCGCTACCTTATTCTGCATGGCGAGCCGATGGTGTGGGCTGCGTTCGGGCCGTCCTCGAGCGGCTGACTAGCTGAGCCCGAAAACCGACACGGGGGCGCGGCGAGCTCTCATACGAGTCGATCCAACGGGCCATATGAGTCAACCGCCCTGAGACAGTTTCTTCTTCTGAGACAGTTCCTTCAGCTTCATCAGTCGCTTCTGGTAGCGGCTCTGCACCAGGTCCGTGATCACGAGGACACCGATCACGAAGTAGAACGTCGCCTTGCTCATGGGCGTGATCTCGTGACCGAAGAAGTGGAGATGTGCCAAGTGTCCACCCTCGGACAAGAGCATGATCCCGACAATGAAGAGGATGAACAGCCCGAGAACCTCGTACATTCGGTTCTTCTGCAAGAACTCGGAGACTCGGTCCGCGAGCCAGATCATCAAGACTCCGCCGATGACGATGGCCGTAGCCATCACCCAGAAGACGTCCGTCAGGGCGATTGCGCTCAGTATGGAGTCGAAAGAGAACACCAGGTTCATGGCCACGATCCAGAAGATGATCGAGCCGATCGAGCGCTGGGCTTTCTCCTCGTGCTCGAGATCCTCGAGTCCCATCATGTGGAGGATCTCCTTGGTCGACGTGTAGATGATGAATACGCCACCGAGAAGGACGATGAGGCTGTGGACGTTGAATTCACCACTGACGGCGTGGGTATGGACTCCGAAAATGGGATCCTGGAAGTAGCCAATGACGCGAAGCAAGAGAAACAGAAGCGCGATGCGTAGAAAGATCGCCAGGCCGATGCCGAGCTTGCGCACTTTGGCCTGCTGATCCGCTGGCGCCCGCTTCGACTCCAGACTGATGTACAAGAGGTTGTCGAAGCCGAGAACGGCTTGGAGAAGGATGAGCAGGCCGAGGGAAACGAAGTTCTCGAGGGCGAGGTCCATGACGGTCTCCGGGAACGTGTGAACGGGAAGGAGCTCGATTCTACGAAGCCGGCGGGAGAATCTCTACGCAGCGTCCACTCATGTCGCGCGTTTGCACCTCTTCGTTGAGATAGTAAAATGGCAATATGTGCACTCGAAGGGTGTCCTGGGCCAGCTGTCTCGCGCTACTTGCCGCCGCCGGAGGTGCCCAAACCAATCCGACGCTCCTGGATCTACCGTCAGGCTGGACAGAGCTTGCCGGCAGCGACATGGCATCCGCCGGCTGGCCGCTGGTGCCAGACTGTGACTACGGCGCGCCGTGTGAAATCGCTTCGGGAGGAATCATTGCCTATTCGGGGGCGGCTCTCGATTCCGAGCGGCGCCGGATCGTGCTGTGGGGTGGGGGTCACAACGACTTCTTCGGCAATCAGCTCTTGCTCTTCGATCTCCTGCAGCTCCAATGGCAAGTCGAACAACCACCGACGTCGATCCTCCAATATGAACTGGACGAGCAAGGAGAGGCGGTTTCGGCCTACAAGTTCATGAATGGCCTACCGGTGTCGCGCCACACCTACGATCACATCGGCATCATCGACCATCTCGGGGGCGTCCTCTTTTCCTTTTCTGGCGCCTGCGCGGACGCTCCACTGTACAACGCCGGTTCATCATTCGGAGACGTGTGGACCTATGACTTCGTTGCTGGAGCGTGGACCGACCACACACCGTTCGTCACCGGTGGGCAGGATTTCTATCTGACAGAACCAGGAGCCTCGGGAGAGTACGACCCGGTGACCGAGCGTTGGTACCACCTGACCGCAGAGGGCATCTGGTCCTACGATTTCGAGTCGAGGAACTGGGCCCGGATCACCGAGTCCGGACACCCCGGGATCGAGCGCTCCAGCGTGCTCGACACTGCCCGCCGCAAGATCTGGAGCTACGGTGGCGACTACGGAGGTGACGCCACACTGTCGGCATTCGATATCGATGACGGTGTCTTCGAAATCGTTAGCTTCGACAACCCGCCGGGGGTTCGCTCTGCAGCGGGTCTCACCTACGATCCGATCTCGGATCGTCTCGTGCTCTTTGGAGGATCCTCGGATTCGAGTATCTGGACTTACGATCCAGAGTCCATGACTTGGGCGGAGCATACTGAGGCCGGAGGCCCGCCTGGCTCGGCGGTCTACAGCCGTTTTCTCTACGACCCAATCCACGACCTGTTCCTCCTGGTGCACAGCCCCGAGTCTGTCTGGGTCTGGAAGAGAGCAGCGCCGGGCGTGATCTTCGCGGATGGGTTCGAGTCCGGGAACACCGAAGCCTGGACCGGAAGCATGCCGTAAAGGGCGCCCTCGAAGGGCATGCCATAGGCTGCCTCGAGTTCTCGCTGACACTCTCAAAGCTGAAGCCCCGGCGCGATCGTGGCTGGGTTCAGAGAGTCGATCTGAGCCACGAAATCGGATGCAGATCCTCGACTCTGATAAGTCTTCACCGCACCCTGCCTGAGCCCATCGCCGACGGCCTTGGCGACCGCAGGCCGTAACCGCGACTCCGGATCGCCGTAGGCCCGTTCGTCTCGTACTATGTGCCCCGCGCCACCTTGCTTGAGGCGAATGCGTGGAGCCCGTAGTCGGGGACGGGCCGGTGTCCGTGACCCGAACCCGAAAAGAGATCACAGCCTTACCTACCAGTGAGAATGCAATCCACATGACAGAGACTCTCGCACCCCTGGTATCGGCACCATGACCGTGAGCTCACCACTCCAGGTCGACGAACCCGCTTCCAGGCGGACTCGCTGGATGCAGTGGCTGTCGATCGTCGCGTTGGTCTACATGCTGCTCGTCGCAGTCTCGGTAATCGGCGGAGGGTTCAAACTAGCTGCTGGCGAGCAGGCCAGATCACTCTTCGAATTCGCGAGCAACCCGATCGCTGGACTGGTGATCGGAACCGTGGCAACGGCACTCATTCAGTCCTCCAGCACCGTCACCTCGATCATCGTAGGCCTGGTAGCGGGAGGTCTTCCGGTCACTATCGCCATTCCCATGGTGATGGGGGCAAACATCGGGACGACGATCACCAACACGATCGTCAGTCTTGGTCACCTCAAGGAGGGTGAGGAGTTTCGCCGGGCGTTCGCTGCGGCGACGATCCACGACTTCTTCAACGTGGTCAGTGTCCTGATCTTCCTTCCTCTCGAGGTGGCCTTCGGGGTTCTGGACCGAATCGGCGGTTTCCTCGCCAACCTCATGCTGGGAGGCGACTCCATGTCGATGAAGGGACTGAACTTCGTCAAGCCTCTGGTCAAACCTTCGGTCGAGATATTCGAGCAGACGCTGGGTGGCTTCGGAAGCACCGCGGGAGGAGTCTCGATGATCGCCATCGGGATCGTCCTGATCTTCGTTTCGATCACTGTCATCGGGAAGCTTCTCAAGATCCTCATGGTGGGTCGAGCCAAGCAAATCTTGCATGCTGCGATCGGCCACGGACCGGTGACAGGCATCGGAACGGGCACGGCGATTACCGTCCTCGTTCAATCGTCCTCGACAACCACGAGCCTGATCGTTCCTCTGGTAGGGACGGGTGTATTCAGCCTTCGGCAGATCTACCCGTTCACCTTGGGAGCGAATATCGGGACCTGCATCACGGGTCTTCTCGCGGCGACTGCGATCACGGGAGCCAACGCCGTTCTCGCGCTCCAGATCGCTCTGATCCATCTTCTGTACAACGTGATCGGCGTGGTCGTAATCTACGGGACTCCCATTCTTCGGGAGTTGCCAGTCATGGCGGCAGAAAAGCTGGCCGAAGCAACTATTCGTAACAGGCTCTACGCCGCAGCCTATATCGTGAGCGTGTTCTTTCTGATCCCGAGCGTCATCGTCCTCGGGAGCCGACTCTTCGGCATCTGAGAATCACACGGCCCTGCGAAGGAGAGACGAACCGTGAGCACTCTCGACAACCGCAAGGAAGAACTCAGCAACCGAATTCAAGAGCTCGAAACGGCGCTAGGAGGCCTCAAAAGCCAGCTGCACGAGATCGAGGAGATCGAGCAACACGAGGCGATCGACAACTTGGAGCGCTATCTCGATCAGGTGGATCACAAGTTCCGAAACCTCGGCGATCTATGGACCCTTCTCGTCGACGAGATGAAAGGCCTCTTCGGGCGATGAACCCGACCGATCTGTGTCGCTCTCCCGATCTCGAGTTAATCCTGATCTCGGACTCCGCGACCCCGAATCGGTGTCCGGAGTCCGTCGGATCTGAAGTCGTGTGATGCATCTCGTCGTGGTCGCAGACAGCTAGAGGGCTCGCCGCGCTCGAGTCCGCCGTCTCGGCAAGCTCGACCGCTTTGGTGTTCTCCGACGGTAGGCGTCAGGGGGGATCCAGACCGGGGCGGTCACCGGCCACGAGCCGCTGAAGCTCGTACAGGTCGATGGCTTCCACCACGTGGCCATCACGCCCGCGAACGGTGGTGGCTCGCGTCAGGGAGTTCAGGACCGCCTCTTCCACGGCCTCCACCGTGGCCAGGAAGAGCGGGCTCATCTCCCGGTTGGCAAGCGAGCGTAGCTCGCGGACGTCGTCTTCGGTCGTCTTGTTGCGGGTGGAGAAGGCGATCACGAAGTCGCCGGAGCCGTTGGATAGAAAGCTGCCGGTGCGCGCGAGGCCGAGCACGGCGCGGCGGGCCATCCGTTCCAGATTGCGTGCCAGCACAGGCGCGTCGGTGGCGACCACGATCATGCACGATCCTTCGTCGGCCGCGCTGGTCGGTGAAGGTCCGAGCTCGCCGCTAAAACTGTGGCGACCCAGTTCTCGGCCGACGGCAACACCGCCGACGCGAAGAACACCGCCGAAGTTCGTCTGCACCAGGACGCCGACGGTCCAACCACCCAGCCTTGCGGGCAAGCGTCTCGACGAGGTGCCGATTCCACCCTTCCAGCCAAACAGACGCGTTCCTGTTCCCGCACCCACCGAGCCCTCGGAAACGGGCCCGTCGACGGCACCATCGATTGCTGCCCACACGTCGTCGCGGGTCACGTGGAAGCCCCGGATATCGTTGAGGTAGCCGTCGTTGGTCTCGCCGACGACAGCGTTCACCGACCGGACGGACTCATTCCCTGGCCGAGACAGCGTCCAGGCCACCACTGATTCGACGGCTCGACCAACCGAGAGTGTGTTGGTCAACACGATGGGCGTCTCGATGGTGCCCAGCTCCTGGACCTGAAGGAAGCCTGCCGCTTTTCCGAAGCCGTTGCCCACATAGACGGCGGCAGGGACCTTCCGCCGGAAGAGATCCCCTCCATGGGGCACCACCGCCGTCACGCCGGTGCGTACGTCGTCCCCTCGGATGAGAGTACGGTGGCCGACCTTGACCCCCTCCACGTCGGTGATGGCGTTCAGCGGCCCCGGTGGAAGGACGCCGAGCACAACGCCGAGATTTCGCAAACGAGGCCGCTCGGCCTCGTCCCCGACCTGCGCAGGTAGTGGCAGTGTGGTCAGACTCGCGAGCAGGAGAGCAAGTCCGGCTTTCGATCCCAGGTGGCGCAAGGCGCCATCAGCTCCGCCGCGGCGCCGTGACGTGGACGGTCGCCGGATCGTTGCGGTTACCCCGCCATGGTGGATGGTTGAAATGGAGAACGAAGTCACCGTTGTAGGACACTACCGCAGCATTGAATGTAATCCGACCGACCTGCCGCCAGTTCTCGATCTTGCGACGCTGAAAGACCGGCGGCCCCTTGGTCGTACCTTCATCCGACGTTTCGATGTGGAAGACCAACTGCCGTTTGGGCTCCGGATCACCGGGATCGTAGATGTGGTGGAGAATCTCGTCTCGAAAGTCCAATGCCGCGCCTTCGATCACCGGTTGATCTGGAGCTATCCGCAGCCGCATGAACTCAGGAGCCTTCGTCAGCTCGCCTTCCTTCTTGCCCAACTCGGCGATCTGATACACCTGACGGATGGTCGCCTGTCGGTCGGCGAAGGCGAAGGCAAGCCCGGTCAAGAGGAGCACCGGTAGATCGCGCCCACGGCGCCAAGCCGTGGTGTTGGGTGCGTTGCTCACCACCGCCTCGTTGATCGAGCGGGAGTCCTCGCCGCCGATGTCCTGTTGCGTAATGAAGCTCGCTGTGGTGAGACGCTCGTCGTGCTCAGGGTCCTCGGTTGGGTACAGTCGCCCCACGAGCGACAGAGAGCGGGTGTGACCCCGCCGGGTTTCCGTGCAGCAAGTGGAGTAGCGCCCGACGAGAAGCCCTCGGCTCCCTTGACGAAAGTAGCCTGTGTACGGTGTTTCCTCCGTGATCTCCCAGGTTCCCGTCAGGCAGACTCCGTTGGGATGGAGGATGCGTCGGAAGCCCTTGCCGCCTTCCCCCCAACGCAGGTCGGCATGGGAGTCGACGGCCCGGCGGGCCGCCAGGACGAATCCCCACTTAGGGCCCAGGGGAAGGATTCCACGCAATGTATGAGCGAGCGTTACCCGGTGGACGGGTAGCGTACCGTCCGCCGTCCAAACCTCGCCATAGTAAGGGTTCTGGAAAATCGCATCGCGTACCTCAGAGAAACGCGAACCTCTGAAGCTGGCGTCGACGTCGCCAAAACGCTGGAAACCGAGCTCATTTCGACCCAGCCGATCCTTCGTCATGTGGACGACCTCCTGCGGCAGATCGCACAGACAATCTTGAGGAACAGCCAGGCAAAGAGACCGAGAACGAGGAGGATGATCAGAGTGGGGAAGAAGCATCCGGGTTGAGAGTCCGGTTTCTTCTCGGGCCAGGGTGCCGCCAAGTAAGGGAACTCACCGGTGAACGGTTTGTCGTTAGTAGTAATGCGCGGCCAGACCTCGCTCTCCTGAAACGACGTCTCTTGCAGCAAGCAGTCACCTGTGGAGCAACTGATAGCGACGATGTCGTCCTCCAGCCGACGACCGTTGGGATACCCCGGTTCGTTGCGAAGGCTGAAGATCATCACGTCGGGCACATAGTCGTAGTGCCGGATGGCCTGCAGGAGCTTGAATCCTTGCCACAGAGCAGGGGGAGGATAGCGCTTCAGAAAGTTCTGGACGCGCTGCCGCTTGTGGGCCGTCTCGTGGATCACGTCGACGTGCTCGCTGGGTGGCACGGTATTCAGAAAGTCAAAACGCGGTAGCTGCGTGCGGTTCGATCGCCCGACGTGATCCACCTGCTCACCACTATCGGCCTCGGTGGTCGTGCCCCAGAAGAGGAAGTCCTGGCGGTCGGCCGGAAGGGCGGATATCGGTAAGCGAACAGCGATCGCGATGATGTTCTTTCCAAAGAATCGGGGAAAGATAAACGGGTCGTCGTACACGCCGGAGACCACCTCGCGGAGCCCCGTGTCGAGACCCTCGACCTGCGTGTCGGTCAGCTCGGCGTTGGCGTTCAGCCGGAAGCTCAGGGTTACATCCGCCGTGATTCCGGCGGGATGTACGACGGTTCCACCGTAGCGCGCCAGGTCTGCAGGATCCGAGAATCTGATCTCGCTGTGATGATCGATATGTATGTTGTACTGGAAACTTTCCAGGTCATAAGGCCCGGGCGCGATCAGCGACGGATGGATCCCGAGGATGAGAATCAGCTCGTCCGGTCCCCGAGTTTCCTCACCATCGGCCGCGGCGGTAGCTGGATCGGTCTCCTCGCCTGAGACGTGTTCGTCTGTCGCGTCATGACCCGGGGTCGGGTTCGTGGCCTCTGGGTCGACCGGCTCCGTTTGCTCACCGGTCGGACCAGGTGATTCGATCACCGGAAAGACGAAGAGTCCGGTCAGACCCGCGTCCGGTTTCTTGTTGAAGATCGGATCTGCGTGGTCGGAGGCAGAGGCGGCCGCCGATACCAGAGCGCAGGCCGCGGCGAGCAGCGCGAACGCCAAAAACAGACGTCGCATGGAAGAGTCTCCTAGTGGGAAGTTTGATCCATGGTGACCGATGGTCTCGGCGGAGTCAAGAAGAAGAATCGATGAAATTTCGACGGATTTCTTGCCGAACCCCTGCTTGCGCCGGTGGGAAGGTTTCCAGTAGGCTGAGATCAACAATCGAATCTCACATTCCTCTGTCTATCCGCTCCTCTACTCGAGCCGAGAGCGACGTCGAAGGCTGCAGCTAGGCCGCGACGCTCGACCTCGGGCGACAGCACTCGTTCAAGGAAGGTAGGAGACATGATGCGCATACTTCTGATCTTGGTGATCCTGTTGGCAGTGATCATCGGAGGCCTGTTCATTTGGAACACGATTTCGGAAAAAGACGAACCGAAATCGGGTGAAGTACTCGACGAGGCCATGGCGCATGGCCGAACCGCAGACACCTTTCCAGGTGCAGACGAGGACTACTTCGCGGACATGGACTACGGGATTACGAAGCAGCCGGAAGAGCTGGCATCCAGGCTGTCGTATTGGGTCGAGGGCATTACCCCGGAGGCCGCTGTGGCAGCCGCGGCCCGTGGACGGAACAATTGGATCGTATGGACCGCGGGCAACGACCGCTTCTGGGACGAGATCTCCAATCTCAGTTTCGGCAACCTGGATCTGATCAAGACGCTATCGAATTATCCTTCCCTCAAGTACAGCCGCGACAACCGCTGGCAGTACCTGGGTTTGGTGAACGAGCCGTGCTTCGAAAAGGCAAAGGGTCCACGCGAAGACCGCCACGGACTCTGGCTCGACGTTCGATCGGACGACTGCCCACCGGATCCCTTCGAGAATTCCGAGAAATACCCCGGTGTCGAATTCGGTGCCCGGGGCAAGAACATCGAAACGGGCTCTTTCTACGGCTATGCGACCGGCATCGTGGGTCTTCGTCTGTTTCCGAATCCGGCTTTCGACGAGGCCGCCGAAGCGGCCTGGGATCCCGTTCGCTACTACGACGATCCGAACTACTTCAAAAACAAGGACCTCGTGAAGCCATATCGCGTTGGGATGTCCTGCGGCTTCTGCCATGTAGGGCCCAACCCCTCCAACCCGCCGACGGATCCGGAGAATCCAACCTGGGCCCAGCTGAACAGCAATCCGGGCGCCCAGTACTTCTGGATCGATCGCATCTTCTCGTGGGAAGCCGACTATTCGAACTTTGTCTTCCAGCTTTTCCACACGTCGCAGCCAGGCGCCCTCGACACGTCCCTGGTGTCGTCGGACCAGATCAACAACCCGCGCACCATGAATGCGGTGTACAACCTGCCAGCTCGTCTCGAGATCTCCCAGAAATGGGGTAAGGAGAAACTGTCGGGTGGAGAGAAGAACAACAAGCAATTCGCCGACTACGCCGCAGCGGTCGGTGAGAACAGTCCGTTGCTCGACACATTCGAGGCACCCGATACCGTCTTCACTCCGCGAGTACTGAAGGATGGTGCCGACTCGGTGGGCGCGCTCGGCGCGCTGAACCGAGTGTTCGTCAACATCGGTTTGTTCTCCGAGGAGTGGATGTTGCACTTCGTTCCGCTGGTAGGCGGAGCCGACATCACGCCATTCCCGATCGCCGCGGCGCAGAAAAACTCTTCCTACTGGCAGGCGACGGAGAATCAGACCCCTGACCTGGGCTTGTTCTTCCTCGGCAGTGCCGAGCCCGACTACCTGGCCAACGCTCCGGGCGGTGCTTCGTACCTCACAGAGGACGAGGAAATCCTGACCCGCGGCAAGACAGTCTTCGCCGAAACCTGCGCCCGCTGCCATTCCAGCAAGCTCCCGGAGAAAGCGTTCACGGATCACTTCCCCGACCAGGGTTGCGTCAACGACCAGTACCTGCACTGCTGGAACGACTATTGGCAATGGACGAAGACCGATGAGTTCAAGACCGCGATGACCGAGATCGTGCTGCAGGAGGACTTCCTCGAGAACAACTTCCTGGGCACTGAGTTGCGGGTACCGGTGACCTTGTTGGAAACGAATGCCTGCTCACCGTTGGCGACCAACGCCATCGAAGGCGATATCTGGAATGACTTCTCGTCGTCGTCCTACAAGGGCTTGCCGGCGGTCGGCACGATCCAGGTTCAGGATCCTTTCACCGAGGAAGTGGACGACTACGTCATGCCGGCCGGTGGTCGCGGCTATACACGCCCCGCGTCGCTGGTCAGCCTGTGGTCTACGGCGCCCTACTTGCTCAACAACTCCGTCGGAGAGTTCGAATGGACCGGCTCGGTCGACGCACGCGTCAAGTCCTTCGAGGACGGCATCCAGAAGATGCTGAATCCCGAGCTCCGCGGCACCGGTGACGGCTACACAGAGAGCGGCAAAAAGACCATCTCAGTGGTCACCCGTTCGGGCAAAACGCATCCGGGTACGGTCCACGTGACCACCGAGGCGAGCTATCTCCGTGTGGCCAGCGGTTTCCTGCCGGACTTCCTTCAGCCACTCACCGGCTTCCTCAGCAACCTGCTGCCCAACGTGTTCACCAGCGACGGTATCCAGCTCGGCCCGATCCCGAGCGGCACGCCGGTCAACCTGCTGTCGAATATCGATCTGCAAGAGAAGAAGAAGGTTCTCGAGCTGGCGCTGAAGATCAAGAAGGATCTCAAGGCCTTACCGGCCAACGCGACCGACGAGCAGGCGATGGAGGTGTTCAAGAACCTCAAGCAGCCGCTCCTCGACGTCAGCAAGTGTCCCGACTTCGTGGTGAACAAGGGTCACTACTTCGGCACCGAGTTCCTGCCCGAATCGGAGGGCGAGACGCCCCTCTCCGCCGAGGACAAGGCCGCTCTCATCGAGTTCCTGAAGACTCTGTAGCCCGACAGATCGGAGGACGAGAGATGAGTAACGAAGCGCACGAAAACGCCGAATATGAGTTCGTCGTCGTCGGCTCTGGAGCCGGCGGCGGCACCGTCGCGGCGCGCCTTGCAGAGTTCGGGCACAAGGTTCTTCTACTGGAGGCCGGCGGCGATCCGGTGGAGCTCAAGGGTGCCGATCCGGTACAGCCGGACAAGAATCGGCTGCCCGACGACTACCACGTGCCCGTCTTCCACGCCTTCGCTTCGGAGAACGATGCGATGAAGTGGGATTTCTTCGTTCGTCACTATGCGGACCAGGCGCAGCAGGAAAGAGATCCCAAGTACCGCAAAGACTGGGACGGCGAGGAGGTGAACGGCGTCTTGTACCCACGTGCTGGCTGCTTGGGCGGTTGCACTGCGCACAACGCCCAGATCACCGTCTATCCCCACAACGAGGACTGGGACTTCGTAGCCATGCTCACGGGCGACAGCTCGTGGTCGGCCGACAACATGCGCAAGTACTTCGAGCGCATGGAGAACTGTCATCACCGTCCAGGTTGGCGACTGTTGTCGAAGTTGGGCATCAACCCGACACGACATGGCTTCGACGGATGGCTGCAGACGGAAGCGGCGATTCCGGTCAAGGCGCTGGCGGGGGACGAGAAGCTTCTCGAGACAGTACTCACATCTTTCGTCGAGGCCGAAAAAGCTCTGGAGGAGGAGGGCGCCGACTTCAACAAGACTCGTTTCAAGAGCCTCGCCGATCCCAACGACTGGCGGCTGGTCAAGCAAAATGGAGTGGGCGTGAGGTACCCACCGCTCGCGACTATGAACCATGCCCGCACAGGGACCCGGGAACGCGTCCTCGACGTGGCCGCCAAGTTTCCAGATCGGCTCAAGATCGAGCTGAATGCGCTGGCGACCCGCGTGCTCTTCGACGAGGACAACCGCGCAATTGGCATCGAGTATCGTAAGGGCGATCGCCTCTACCGAGCCCATAAGGATCCGAGCCAGGACGACGGCGAGCTGAAGCAGGTCTTCGTCTCAGGTGAAGTGATCCTCGCGGGCGGTGCATACAACACACCACAGTTGCTCATGCTCTCTGGCATCGGTCCGAAGGACGAACTGGAGAAGCACGACATCGATGTTCGCGTAGAGCTGCCTGGTGTCGGTTCGAATCTCCAGGATCGCTACGAGGTCGGTGTAGTCAACCGCATCAATGTCGACCACTGGGAAGTACTGTCCGGAGCAAAATTCTCGGCCGGCGATCCCCAGTACCAGAAGTGGGCGGAGAAGAGAGAAGGCGTGTACACGACCAACGGCGCCGTGCTCGCAGTGATCAAGCGATCTCTTCAGGAACGGCCGCTTCCCGACCTCTTCTGCTTCGCCCTGTTAGGCCTGTTTCGTGGCTATTTCCCTACCTACTCGGCACTTTTCGCCCACCACCTCAACTACCTGACGTGGGCCATCCTCAAGGCCCACACCAACAATACGGCAGGCGAGGTACGTCTGCTCTCGTCAGATCCCCGCGATGTGCCCTACATCAATTTTCACTACTTCGACGAAGGCAACGACGAGAAAGGCGAAGATGTCCAGTCGGTGGTGGAGGGCATCAAGTTCGTCCGCAAGCTGACGGCACCTCTCAAGAAGAATGGCGTCATCGCCGAGGAGGAATTGCCGGGCGATGCCGTGCAGTCCGACGAGGACATCGCACAGTTCGTCAAAGACCGGGCGTGGGGACACCATGCCTCTTGCTCGTGTCCCATCGGCAAGATAGAAGACGGTGGCGTCGTGAACGGCGACTTCGAGGTGCATGGTACGAAGGGGCTACGCATCGTCGACGCGTCCGTCTTTCCCAAGATCCCGGGATTCTTCATCGTGACGTCGGTCTACATGATCGGCGAGAAGGCAGCCGACGTGATCTCGGCGTCGGCGAATCGGTAGCTCGGCCGAATCGCCCGCCGGAACCCTGCTCCGAGGTCTCGGAGCAGGGTTTTCCTTTTGAGGCGGAACCTTCGACTCGGCATCTCGTAGTCTCCTTTGTATACTTCGAGTGAGCGGAGCGAGCACCTGCCCGCCGAGCCTGAACCGGCAAACCCCAAGGAGCACATTCCACTTGAGCAGAGTCCGCGATTTCGAGCTGCTCGTGATCCTGGCCATCTTGCGCCAGCCGGAAGAGCCCTATGCAAATCGAATACGGGAGGATCTCGAGCGGAATGCTAAGCGTCGGGTGACGCGAGGGGCCTTCTATCGAACTCTCGATCGACTGCAGCAGAAGGGGATGATCCGCTGGGAGCTGGAGCCGTCGAGGGTTCCTGAGAGAGGAGGGCATCCGATGCGACGCTTGCACGTGACCGCGACGGGGCTCGCGGCGGCGAGGCGTCAACAGGAAGTCCTGCTGCGTTTTCTGAACGCTCTCGAACCGCTGACCGGCGAGAACGAATGACATCCCATCCACCGCCGCCCTCCAGACCGAGACGTTGGCTCGCTTGTGCCGTCTCCCGGCATCCGGCGGGAAGCAGCATCCTCGGCGACCTGCTGGAAGACTTCTATCGGGTGCTTCGAGACCATGGGCCTACGCGGGCCCGGTGGTGGTACTGGCGGGAGGCCACGACACTCGCTGTCGGCATGTGGCTCGAGCGAATATTCCAACCGTTCCAGGAGCCCGATAGGGCGCAGGAGACTCATCCGGTGATCGAAGCACTGTCACTCAAGGGATTCGTTTCGGACGCACGCTACGCGGTGCGCGCTCTACGCTCGGACCTCGGGCTAGTTACCTTCTCTACGTTGATCGTCGGGCTTGGTATCGGCGCGACCACGGCGGTGTTCAGCGTCATGAGCCCTCTGCTCCTCAAACCGCTACCGTTCGAGGAGCCGGATCGGCTGGTGTGGATCTCCAACACGGGCAAGGGCGGTCGATCGGCCGTCACGTCAAGAACCAGCAACCTCCGAGACTTCCGACAACGCCTGTCGACAATGCAGGACGTCGCGGGCTACAACGCCTTCTTCGAACAGGAAAGCTACACTCTGGCCGGCCGAGGGGAGCCCGTTCGTCTGGCGGGAGTTGGGGTGACCCACGATTTTCTCGACGTGTTGGGCATCGAACCGATGCTGGGTCGGAGCTTCACCGAAGAAGAGGGGAGGTTGTGGGACGACTCGTCGATCATCCTCACCCACGCGGCATGGCGTCAGACGTTCGGTGGCGATCCCGCGCTGGTCGGCGATGTGGTGACGATCAACGGAGCGCCGAGCACGGTCATCGGTATCTTGCCGCCTGACTTCGACTTTTCTTCGATCTTCAGTCCGAGCTCGCGGGTCGATCTGCTGACGACGTTCCCGGTAGATGATGAGACCGATAGCTGGGGCAACACGGTGTCCATGATCGGCCGCCTGGTACCTGGTTCGACTATCGCGGACGCTCGAGCCGAGCTATCTGTGGCGTTGGAAAACTTGAAGCAGGAGTACCCAGAGCGCTGGGGCCTCACGGCACAGATGTCGCCCCTACGAGAGCCCATCTCGGGCGGACATCAAGAACCGCTTCTTCTCCTGGGTGCAGCATCGGCCGCGATCATGCTGATCGTCTGCGCCAACCTGACGAGCTTGCTCTTGTCCAAGGGCATTCATCGGCGAAAGGAGATGATGCTGCGAACGGCGCTGGGCGCACCGCGCGGGCGACTCGTCCGGCAGATGCTCATCGAAAGCGTGCTCCTGGCGGCGTGCGGTGCGCTAGTGGGCGTGGGGCTGGCGGTGCTCATCACTCGCTCGGTCGCGACCAGCACAGCCGTCGCAATCCCAATGCTGGCCAGTGTACGGGTGGACGGATGGGCCCTGTTCTTTTCATGCATCCTGGCCACGTGCGCTGGCATCGTATTCGGCGTGCTACCCGCCCTCCAGACCTCGAAGGCAGGCCCAGCCGATGAGATTCGCGCCACCAGCCGCTCCTTGACCTCGAGCCTCCGAAGCCGTTGGCTACGTGAATGCCTGGTCGTCGCGGAGATCGCGATCGCCTGCATACTCCTCGTCCAGGGCGGCTTGCTGATGCAGAGCTTCCTGAAGGTTCTCGACGTCGATCTCGGATTCGAGCCCGACAGCCTGGCGGCCTGGTCTATCGACACGGAGAGGGAGTTCGACAGCATTCAGGCCCACACGGCATTCTTCGAGTCGATCACCCGGGAAGTTTCGAGTTCTCCAGGCGTAGTGGCGGTCGGACTCACCGACGCGATTCCGCTCGGTATCAATCGTGAGTGGAGCGTCGATGTTCCAGGTCGTGAGTTCGCACCCGGAGAACAGCCGAATATGTTTCCCATATCGTCGATCGAGACTACTTCGAGACGATGGCCATACCGCTGATGGCCGGCCGCCGGTTCCAGACGTCCGATACGGTCGACTCCGAACTGGTGGCCGTGATCAACGAGAGCGCTGCTGAGTTGCTGTTTCCCGGAGGGGACGCGGTAGGTCGGACGATCGCGGTGAGTAGCGAGTTTCGTGTCGTAGGCGTCGTTGCGGACATCAAACACCTGGCGCTCGAGAAGGGGTCCGGCTTTCAGCTCTACTTACCCATGTCCCAGACCGACGACTACGAAACTCTCGATCTCGTCGTGCGCTCAGGAGTCCCTCTGGAATCGATTCGCTCGTCGGTCGCGGCAGCGATCGGTCGGGTCGACTCCTCGATGGCCACGAACGACGTACGCACACTGGACAGCGTCGTCGAGCGGGCGGTCTCTCCACGACGATTCACTTTGTCTCTCCTCACCGGTTTTGCCTCGGTTGCCTTGCTTCTGGCTGCTCTCGGAATCTACGGCGTGCTGTCGTACACGGTCGCAGAACGTCAAAAGGAGATTGCGATCCGCATGGCTCTGGGTGAGTCCGTCCACGGGATCAGGTGGCGGGTTCTCGGTCGAACTCTGGCTCTGTCGGGAGTGGGTTCCATAGTGGGCGTTGGCACTTCGCTCGTGGTTGCACGCTTGATTGCGTCCATGCTCTTCGGAATCGAAGGATCGGATCTATCAACGGTGCTGCTCGCACCATCGATCCTCTTTGCCGTTGCCGCGCTAGCTGGATGGTTGCCGGCCATACGGGCGTCGAGGGTCGACGCACTCGCCACGCTGCAGAGGACCTGAGGGAGCTTCGCGAGCTCCCCGACGCCTGACGTCTGGTGGTGCGGAACGACTCTGTTGGGCCTCCGATGCCGCGGCGCCCGCCGGCGCGACGCCGGCGGGTAGGGGACGAGCGGGAGGCCGAACAGAGTCGTCGTGACCCATCCAACGGGCTCGACAGAGCCCTACCAGGCGGTGGTGTCGCCTGTCTCGAAGCCGTCGGAGAAGATCTCTATGTCGACGATATTGCCGGTGACGACCAGGCCGACGTCCTGTGGATCCGAGTCCTGCAGCGAGCCCTTGTGCGTGATCGTCAGGGTGTAGATGCCGGCATTTGGGTTCTCGATCCAGATCTGCTCGACGTTGTCACGAAAGTTGTCACCGGTGGACGCGGCGCTCGATGGTGACGACGGATCGAGTACCCAGGGCTCGTAGATGGTGGTGTCGGGTCCCTCGATCCGTAGATCGAGGTCGTTGACCAGAATCGCGTCCGGCGGATCGATCATCGTCGCCGCCGGCACCGCGCCTGGTGGGTCGGTCCAGGCGATGGTCACTTTCAACGGCGCAGTGCCATTGCTCTGCACCTGATACTCGAGGGTCGCAGAATCCGCCAGAGTAACCTCGAGAACGTTCGAATACACGAGCGGGATGGCTCCACGCACCGACGACGGTGGAGTCGCGTTGGATAACGCGGCGGCCGCGGAGGCGGTGTTGAGCAGACCCCAGCCGAAGCTGTAGTCCGGACCCGGGGTGCTCCCGGCCTCGTCGGCAGTATTGATCACCAGCGCTTTCATGGTGGCGGCTTTGAACAGCGAGCCGTGGAGATTCTGACTGTGCTGATTGAGCAGGCCCAACGATCCAGAGGTATTGGGGGTCGACATCGAGGTGCCGCTGAACGAACCGTAGGAGATGTTGCTGGTCGCCGTCGACGAGGTCAGTGCGACGCCGTTGGCCACCAGATCGGGTTTGATCCGGCCGTCGTCGGTCGGGCCCCAACCGCTGAAGCTCGACATCACGACGTCCGACGGCTGGGTATAGCCACCGGGTATGTCGTTGATCGCGCCGATGGTCAGGTTGTTCTTGGCCGATCCGGCACCGCCGCCCAGGCTGTCGTAGCCGCCGTCGGCGACGCCATCGCCGGGATGGGTATCGTTCGACTCGACCCAACCGCCATCGCCATCGTTCAGTGTGCCGTCCCAATGACAGAAGGTGCCGCCAGGAGCGGTGTCGTTGCGGTCATTGCCTGCTGACTTCACCGGTAGGTAGTAAGGGGAGTCATAGGTGATCTGGTCCCAGGTCGCCGATGCGCCGCCATAGTAGCCAAAACTGATGTCCTCCTCGGTGCTTATACTGACGTCACCAAACCAGTAGGGCTGCGGGTCGGCGCCATTCGGGCAACCAAAGCTGCCGGAGTCCCAACCGCTGATGAAACCGTAGGAGTGATTCGAGATACTGATGGGATTCGCTTCCAGCTGTTCGGCGGCCATCTCCATTTCGTCGTCGAAGAAGTCATAGCCACGGATGGTAGCCATGTAGCTCATTCCTTGAGCAGAGGCATTGACGCCGGTAGCGATCATCGTTCCTGCAACGTGGGTGGCGTGACTACTGAAACCAGAGCCATCCAGATTGGTGATTCGTCCGGTGAGCTCCTGATGGGTATCGCGGATATTGCCGCCGTCCCATTCGCCGAGCACCTGGCCGGTTCCGTCGAGTTCGAGCCCTTCACCGCCGCCGAGCCAGACCTTGTCGGTCGACACGGTGCGTGCGGCGTTCAGGTTGTGGGTGATGTAGTAGAGGGGGCGACCGTCGGTCTCGTTGAAGCCGATCAGAGCCGCTTCGCTGCCGTTCGAGGTCAGAACCCTCGAAGGCAGGCCGAGTCGAGCGGCTTTCGCCTCGACTGCATCGCGATCCCACGAAACATCGGCCGAGCGCTCAGCGATGAACGCTTCCAGCGACTCGCGATCGACTTCCTGTGCCAGGACAGCCGGGCCAGCGATCAACGCGATGATCAATATTGCGATAGCAGACGAACGTGTCCTGCTGGGAATGTGGTGCATCCTGAGAGATCCTTTCTGAGATGGGGGTGAACTCTACTGCGATGGTCCGATAGAAGACACGTCGCCTGTAGACGCAGCAAGGCGATACTACGACGCGCAATAGGCTGCGATTCGTGACCAGGGATGCCGCCACGTGTAGTCTGAGGTGTCGCGCCTTCAGACCGCCGGCGCCGGTTCCTGGTCGCTGCCGCGTCTGCGGGCCCGCCGGGCGATGAGCGCTTCCTTGGCCTCCAGGACGAGGCTGAGGAGCGCGGGGACCAGGAACAGCGTGAAGACCGTGGACACGGCGAGGCCGCCGACGACGACACTGCCGAGGCCCCGGTAGAGCTCCGAACCCGCACCGGGGAAGAGCACCAACGGCAGCATTCCTGAGAGGCTCGTCGACACGCTCATGAAGATGGGGCGGACACGAGTTCGAGTCGATTCCTGGATGGCATCCTTCGGGTTCATGCCGTCGCGGCGGATATGGTTGAGTGTCTGGTGGACGATCAAGATCGCGTTGTTCACCACGGTCCCGATCAGAATGATGAAGCCGAGCATCGTCAACACGTCTAGCGCCTGATAGGTGAAGACGTTGAGCAAACCCAGCCCCAGGAAGCCGCCGAGCGCGGCGAGGGGGACACTGAACAGAATGACGAAGGGGTAGAGGAAACTCTCGAACAACGCCGCCATGAGCAGGTAGGTGATGACGATGGCGAGCAACAGATTCCACTGCAGCGCCCGGCGGGTCTTCGTGAGCTTGTCGGCGCTACCGGAATAGGTCACTCGATAGAGTCCACCCAGGACACCCTCACTGCGCATCGGCTGCAAGATGTCGCTGTCGATCCGTTCCATCGCTTGCTGCAGCGGCACCTCGTCCGGAGGGGTGACTCGGATCGTGATGGTCCGCTGGCGTTCCCGATGGTCGATCTGGACCGGCCCGTTGACCAGCTCGACTTCCGCTAGCGAGCCCAAGGTAACCAGCTGTCCATCAGGTGTCGAAACCGGAATCTGTTCGAGTAGGTGGGTCCGGTGCGCGAAGGTCTCCTTCGACTTGATGACCAGGTCGAGCTCGCGGCCGTGGTGGCGATAGTCGCTGGCCTTGGCGCCGTCGACCAGCGCATCGACGGTGAACGCGAGGTCCCGGTTCGAGACGCCGAGTTCTGCCGATCGCAGACGATCCGTGCGAACCCGGAGCTCCGGATTTCCCAGATCGAGCCCTGGAATCGGCATGGCTTGCGCCCCGGGCAGCACCTGTCCGGCGCTTATCAGGACCTGGGTCCCGAGCTGGATCAACCGTTCCAGCTCGGGGCCGGTGATCTCGACGTCGATGTTGCGTCCCTCACCAAAGCCGCTGGAGAAGAGGGAAGCTTGTGAGACGAACGCGATGGTGCCCTGGAGCTGCTGATTCACCTGCTGGATCTGGTCGACCAGCTCCCGCGCCCGCAGGGGGTCGCGCGACTTGGCACCCATGAACGCCTGTTGAGCGAACACGCCGAAGAAGAACTGTTCCATCCCGCCGCCCGGCAGCGAGACCGCGTCTTCGCCGCTGGCTTCCCAGGAGGAGGACAATTCAGCTTCGTAGATCTCGTTGAACTTCGCCACTTCTTCGAGGTTGTAGCCCGGCGGAGGCAGTGCAAAACCGAAGACGAAATTCATATTGCCGAGGGGAAGGTATTCCGCCTTCGGCATCAGCATCACCGAGAATAGAACGGAGGCTAGAGTGAAGGACCCGACGACCATCAGCCTGCGAGTGGTCGTTCGACAGATCCAGCCCACGCTCGCGGCGATGGAGTCAGCGATCTTCCCGACCTTCGAGCTCCAACCCCAGAGATTCTGGAACGATCGGGACTCTGCCTCCTCGGGATCTTCTTCGTTAGCCTCCGGCTCATTCGCGGTATCGAGAATCTTGGCCGAGAGGCTGGGAATCACGGTCATCGCGACCAGCAAGCTGAAGCTGACGCCGCTACTGATCGCCAACGCGATATCCCGAAAGAGCTGCCCCGCCTCCTCCTCCACAAAGAGGATCGGCAGGAATACGGCGACGGTGGTCAGGGTGCTGGCCAGGACGGCACCCCAGACCTCCACGGCTCCGTCGTGTGCTGCGCGCCGACGACTCTTTCCCATCTGGCGATGGCGGTAGATGTTCTCCAGAACCACGATGGAGTTGTCGACGACCATACCGACGGCAAACGCCAAACCGGCTAGCGAGATCACGTTCAAGGTGCGGCCAAGCAGCTTCAGGACGAGAAAGGTGCCGACGACGCTGATGGGGATCGCGGCCGCAACGATGAACGTACTGGTGCGGCTGCGTAGAAACAGCAAGAGAGCGATGACCGCCAAGATGCTGCCGATGACCAAGCTCTGCTGCACCAGCCCGATCGCGCTGTGGACGTAGTCGGTCTGATCGAAGACCAGTTGGAGTTTCAAGCCGTTGTCTGAAAGGAGCTCGCGATTCAAACTGGCTACGGTCTCGCGAACGCCGTCCATCACGTCGAGGATGTTCGCCCCCGGCTCTCTGATGACATTGATGGCCATCATCTGGTCGCCGCGGTAGAAGATCTTCGCCTGAGGCTTCCGATAATCGAGACGTACCTCGGCGAGATCACGGACACGGATCGGTACGCCGTCCCGGATCACTACTACCAACTCGCCGATTTCTTCGGGCGAGCCGTATTCACCGATGGTGCGAACGACGTATCGGCGCTTGCCCTCAGAAAAGTCGCCGCCGCTGAAGTTCCGGTTCTCCCGGTCGATCGCCGCGGCCAGGTCGGTCAAGGCCACCTGATGGTTCGCCAGGTTCGCCGGATCGACGATCACCTGCATCTCCCGCTCGCGACCACCGAAGAAGGCGGACTGAGAAACTCCCGGCACCCGTTCGAGGGCCGGTTTGATGTGATCGTCCACGAAGTCGTGGAGCGTCCAGATCTCGTCGGCGAAGGGAGTCTCGCCACTGGGCACCAGGATCATCCAGGCCAGGGCGTTCTGATTGGGGTCCGACGTCAGGATGATCGGCTTCTGGGCTTCCGACGGATAGACCGGCACCTGCTCTAGGCGATTGGAGACCCGGAGCAGGTTGGCATTTTTGTCGCTGCCGACTTCGAACAGAAGATTGATCGTCCCGGTGCTGTCCTGGCTCGAGCTGCTCATCTTGACCAGCCCGTCCAGCCCCTTGAGCTGTTCCTCCTGCTCGTCGACGATTTCCCGCTCGATTTCGGCCGGGCTAGCTCCCGGCCAGAAAGTCTGCACCGTGATCTGGGGTTCCTCGACCGTCGGAGTCAGCTGCACCGGAATCTGAAAGACGGCGATCAGGCCAAACAGCGATAGCAAGAGCACAGCCACCGCGGTCTTGACTGGAGATCGAATCGCTTCTTCGATGACCTTCATGGCTCACCGTATTCCACGGCCGAGACAGCCACGGCGGCGCCGGGCATCAAGCGTTCGTTGCCTCGGGTGACGATGCGATCACCCTCCTG
>JALCBJ010000019.1:14372-48592 GCA_028066595.1 Thermoanaerobaculia bacterium | reverse complement strand
GCCCGCGATCCCACCCGGGCACCGGCGAAATGTCGTTCCGGCACGCTGACGACGACTTCGAGCCGATCGCGATCCGCCAGCTCCACGACGCCGCCTCCGGCAGCGACCCATTCACCGAGCTGGCAATGTTCCCGCACCACGATGCCACTGAAAGGGGCGCGAACAGTCGAAGCCGCGATCGAGGCCTCGAGTCGCCCGATCAGCGCTCGCGCTTGATCGGCGCGACCTTGCCAGGCCTGGACTTCGGCTGAACGATCGTCGAATTGCTGACGACTGACGATGCCGGTCTCGTGCAGGTTCTGGGAACGTTCGAGCGCCGTAGACGCGAGCTGATGCCGCGCCAGAGCTTCGGCCAGCTGTGCCTTGGCGCCGGCCAGGTCTTTGAGCAGCACGGTGTTGCGGAGCTGGATCAGCATGTCACCGACCTCCACGACAGCGCCCTCGCGTACCGAGATCTCTTCCACCACGCCCGGCACTTCCGATGCCACGAGCGCGCGGTGGATGGCTTGAACCGAACCGGACAGATGGATCGCAGCCTGGACCTCGGCACTCCGCGCGGCGGTTGCACCGACCGGCGTGGGTCCAAAGCCTTGCGACCAGATGGGGGTGGTGCACAGCGTCGGAAGAACCAGCGCACACACCGACAATATGAGGGTTTTCCTAGTCTTCATGATCGGATTTCTTATGGCAGCGTCTCATTGTACGGCGTGGTGCCTCTGGGGTTCGAGGCGTCTCGGACCAGCGTGCGGATCGAGTCGACCTGCCTCGATCGGCGAAGAGGCAGGGCGACACGGTTGGTGAGCGCACTTTCTCTGCAGAAAGAACACCACTCGTTGGAGAGCATGTCAAGCGAAGTATGTATCGTGGAAGTCCACCTGACGACGACGACTCGGAGGATTGTGCGACGAAACGGCGTCAAGACCTCAACAACCGGTCATTCACGCCGTGGTTCACGGAGCGAGTAGTCTTCGCCCAACTGTTCCGGGCTGGTCTCGCCTTTTCTGTACCTGTTTTGGGTCACGTCACTTTGTCAGAATCACATCGCGGACAGTAGTCGGACATTGGCATGCCGAGACGAGGATCGAAAGGAGATCAGCCGATGAGTGTCAGCCTCCACACTACGACCTGCGTCATGGATTGTCCCGACGGCTGTGGTCTCGAGATCCGGACCGAAGATGGCAAGGTCAGGTCCATCGGGCCCGACCGAAACAGCGGTACTGACTTCATTTGTAGCAAGGTTGCCCGTTTCGACCGCCGTCTCTATGCACCCGAGCGGCTCACGAAACCGCTCCGCCGAGTCGGTGCCAAGGGCGGGGGAGAGTTTGAAGAGATCTCCTGGGACGAGGCCCTCGACGAGATTGCCGTGCGCTTCCGCGACATTCGACGTCAATGGGGTGGCGAGGCGATCCTGCCGTACCACTATGGCGGATCCAACGGCCTGCTGACCGACGGCCTGATCGACCATCTATTCTTCGCTCGCCTCGGTGCCTCTCGCCTGGACAAGACCATCTGTGCCGTTCCAGCCACCGAAGTAGCGGTCGGGATGTACGGCAAGATGCCCGGGGTTCCTTTTTCCGACTATCCCCTGGCGCGCTGCATCGTCGTGTGGGGAGCCAATCCGAAGAGCTCGAACATTCACTTGGTGCCCCAGCTCAAGGAGGCAAGACGACGTGGTGCTTTCGTCGCGGCAGTCGATCCGAAGCAGACACTCAGCGACCGCGAGGTCGACCTTCATCTGCCCGTCTTTCCGGGACAAGACCTACCGGTCGCACTGGCCCTGATCGATCAGTGGCGGCGAGCCGGACAATTGGATCATGGGTTCCTCGCCGAGCACGCAGACGGCCTCGACATCCTGCTCGACAAGGCCGCCGAGTGGAGTCTCGACCGAGCTGCCGAGGTCTCCGGAGTTCCTGCAGCGGACATCGCCCTTCTCGCGGAACGTCTCGCCGACTCGTCGCCGGCGGTCATTCGCTGCGGCTGGGGTCTGGAGCGCAATCGAAATGGTGCTCAGGCGATCGCTGCAGTCCTGGCGATTCCATCCCTCCTGGGTAAGTTCGGCGTCCGCGGCGGCGGCTACACCTTGAGCAACAACGGCGGAGTGCGATTTGATCGGGATGCCGTTCTCGGACCGATCCACCACACGACGCGAAGCCTCAACATGACGCAGCTGGGCCGTTTGATCGACCCGCAGTCGGACGAAAATCCGTCGCCGCCAATCCAGGGACTCTTCGTCTACAACGCCAATCCGGTCGCCTCGACTCCTCATCAGCGGGCCATCGAGCGCGGCCTCGCGCGAGAGGACCTCTTTACAGTCGTACACGAGCAGGTGATGACGGATACGGCCGTGTGGGCCGACATCGTTTTACCGGCCGTCACGTTCCTAGAAGGAACCGACCTCAGGGTCAGCTATGGCGAATACGTGGCCGGCGGCGTTCGTCCGGTCATCGCACCTGCTGGCGAAGCGCGCAGCAACATGCAGGTGTTCTCGGCGCTGGCACGGCGCCTCGGGTTCGAGGATGAGGCGTTCACCTGGGACGACCAGGAGATCCTCCGACGATGCGGCGAGTCTTTGGTTCTGGCGGGTGAGCCCGGGTCGACCTCCCTCGCCGCGGGCGACCGCCAGCCCTATCAATTCGAGGGTGGATCCGTCGTTCAGTTCGGCTCGGTGCGCCCCGGAACTGCGGATGGCAGAGTCGACCTGGCTCCGTCTCGCCTCGGGCAAGACCCATACGGCTGGCAGCCTTTAGATAGCGACTACCCGTTGGCCATGATCTCGGCTGCCAGCTCGCAGCTGACCAATTCCACCTTCGGCGAGTTCAACCTCGACACCTTGCGGATCGAGATCCACCCAAACGATGCCGCGGGGCGTGGGGTGGCGACCGGCGATGCCGTCAAGGTATTCAATTGGCTCGGCGAGGTCCACTGCCACGCCCGAATCAACCCCAAGATCCGACCTGGTGTCATCGCCATGCCCAAGGGTGCATGGAAACGATCGTCGCTGAACGGTTATACCTCGGTTGCGCTCTGTCCCGACGACGGTCAAGTGGTCGGCGAGGCTGCGTGCTTCAACGACGCGCGGGTAGAGGTCACGAAGCTGTCCAGCCCGATCGAGTCAGTTGTCACGAGTTGAGTCCCTGGCCGGCTACGTCGATGAGATGTCTGCGATGGAGCGCTAGGATCTCGCATGTCGACGCGCCAGCACTATCGCAGTAACAGAACCAACGAGTTCCAGATGGCTCCCAGGAGAAGGAAGGAGCCGAACCCTGCCAGGGTCCAGCCACCGACCAGGCGCCCCTTTCCTGCTGCGATCTTCAGTTCTCGTGGCGAGCTGTCGGCCCTGCTCTCGAGCATCTGATCGATCTCTGCCAAGCTGAAGGCGTTCCCGATCGCAAAGCTCGACCCATCGCGGCCCTGGAGTACCAGGTTCGAGCTGCTGTGAACACGCCCGTGGGATTCGTGCGGTCGAGCGGGAAGCTGCGTCTGGCTCTCGGTGACGTCGTAGTCGACGAGGTCATCGAGATGACGTGTCACCGCCGGAACTCGACCGAAGGCATTGAAGGAGTAGTCGCAAGTCAGTCTTCCGTCAGCTTGCCTGTGCAACGTCAAGGTAGGCTCGGCGGTCAGCCAGCCACTCGTAGCGATGGCGAACATGCCGAAGAACAGCTGGGCCATCACGACCTTTAACGAAACGCGTGGGGGGTTGGCGGACTGCGGGTCGTCTGCATCCATCGTGAGGTCGGAGATCCTACACCTCCAGCGAAGCCGCTCGACCGATTCACTGATCGATCACTGAGCTCCGTGTGTCGTTCAGCGACCGCTCGGCGGAGGCGTCGACGATCCGGTTCTGTGACGGTTTCTGCACGGCACGATACAGCGCATCTTCCAGCTCCTCGAGCTTCAGCGGCTTCGACAGGTAGTCGATCATCCCTGCTTCCAAACAACGACGCCGATCGTCAGGCATGGAATTAGCGGTCAGGCCGATGATTCTTGGAGCGTCTTCGACATCGAAGTTCTCTCGGATCTGACGAGTGGCATCGATCCCGTTCATTCGCGGCATCCGGACGTCCATGAGAACGATGTCGTAGCGGCTCTGATCAACGCTCTCGATCGCCTCCAACCCGTCGGATGCAAGGTCGGCTTCGTAGCCCAGCGCCGCCAACATGCCAGTCGCCACGAGCTGATTGACCGAATTGTCCTCGACGACCAGGATGCGCAGGTCGGGGGGCAGTACCGGGCTGTTCAGGGCAGCCGCCGTGCCTCCCGAAGCCGAGGATCCTCTAGTAGCCGTGTCTTCTCGAAGAGCCGTGAGCGGCAAGTGGACTTCGAAACGACTTCCTTCTCGAGGTGCGCTGTCGACGCGGATCACTCCGCCCATCAAGTCGGCCAGGCGCCGACAAATGGCGAGACCCAGGCCAGTTCCACCATCGTTTCGATCTAAACAATCCGCGAGCTGATGAAACGGTGCGAACAGGCGTTCCTGATCCTCAGCGGAGATACCGATGCCTGAGTCCACTACTTCGATCGCCAGAGCCTGCTGGGCCTCGTGTTCTCTCACCGCGAAGGTGGCCTTGACGAATCCCCGATCGGTGAACTTGAGGGCGTTGCCCACGAGGTTGAAGAGGATCTGTCGAAGACGAAGTGGATCGGCCCAGATCTCGCCCGGACAGTCTGGGTGCACCGACCAACTGAACTCCAGACCTTGTTCCTGTGCGGTGGGGACGAAGAGCTCGAGACTCTCGTCTACGAAGGGTCCCAGGAAGACTCTCTCGGGCCGTAGCTCGAGCTTGCCAGCCTGGATCTTCGACAGATCCAAGATGTCGTCGAGCAGCTTACTGAGGATCTGGCCGCTGGAACGAATCGTCTCCACGAGCTTGCGTTGCTCGGTGTTCAGAGAGGTGCGATCGAGCAACTCCGTGATCCCGACGACACCATTCATCGGTGTACGGATCTCATGACTCATGGTGGCGAGGAACTCGCTCTTCGCGCGGTCGGCAGATTCAGCCTCTTCCTTCGCCCGCTCCAACTCTTCTCTCCGCCGGGCTCTTTCCGTTTCCAGCTCGCGGATCTGAGCCTCCTTGGTGCGTTGATGGAGCGTCGCGATGCCGCCGAGCACGAGGACGTACACCAATGTCAGCAGATCGCGGTCCTGTCGCACCGTGTCTGCCCGCACTCCGAGGGTGTGGAGAAGTAGATGGAGTACTGGTAGGGCAGCTGCCAACACCGCCAACTCGATCCACGCTCGTGCGGGCTCGACCGCTGCGCTGACCTCGTGTTTGTCGGAGGAGTCAGCGAGCTGAGGTACAGGCGACCGCGCGGCCAGCAACATCGGGAGAAACCAGAGGTACCAGAGAAGGTCCCAGGCAGATGGGGTGGGAAGGAAAGCACCGGAGCTCGAAAGCTGGCTGAGCAAATCGAGGCTGTCTGTCAAGCACCACATTCCGGCTGTCGCCGCCAGGTAGCGCAGTGCAGTCTTCTCGACGACATGTTGCCGTGCGAGTAGCAGGAGGCGCACGAGCAGGTAGAAGTCGAGAGCGACGAACGGCACCTGGCGCTCTGGATGCCCGAAGAGCTCGTCGCTCACCCGCACGGCGGGGATGATGACGAAGTAAAGCTGGATCGCCACCACGAACACCGAGATCCCTAGCAGCTCTAGCTTGCGGGCCTGGTCTAGAGCCGAATGTCCCGACGCTGTGCCCGCGATCCACTCCACGGCAAGGATGAGGCCCAGATAGGACGCAGCATAGAGCAGGTCGGACAGCACCATCAGTCCGAGCTGGATCGGCTCCGCCTCCCAAAACCACCAATAGGTCAGATGGGCGCCCGTCCAAAATGCCAGGGAGATGAAGAGTAGTGTCCAGAAGTGCCGATGCCGGGGCGACTGCCCCCGTCGAATCCACAAGGCCGCCAGCAGGTAACACAGGAGAACCAGGAGACCCACGCGCCAGGTGGTGTAGGACGCGTCTTCGGACCTCCTGTTGAGCTGGCTCGCGCAGACCAGTGCAAAACACGTGAGACCACCGACCAACACGGGATCGGAAAGTCGACGTGAACGGGTCATAGTCTGGGCAGGCACGGCGGAGTTCTTTCAGACTACCAGCGCTGCATTCGATTTTCTCGAGACGATCCACGATGCCTCGACGTCGCTTCAAACCAAGCGATACCCGATCCCACGCCGGAACTCTACGGTGCGTGGGGACCTCGGGAAGCCAGATGTCTCGACGGTGTATACAGCCAATCACCTAGTGAGGCTTCGCCTCTGACCGCCAAGGCGACATATGCATGGTAATCAATGCTGTCACATTGTTGAACCTTCGGAGAGCCAAGTCGCCCTAGACGATGCATGCGGCTCGTCGAGTGAGATGACGAGCTTAGACCGGATCTACTGCCCGACGCGAGATCAGCGTCTGCCCGCCAAATCGAGCATCCGGTACTGACCTTCAGCGTCGAGGACCGTGCCCCACACGGCCCGAGATCCTTGGTGGCGATCCGGCCCGTAGTGGATGGGCTCGCCGATTCCTAGGTCCAGACCGCGAATGGACTCGACAGCGGCCACAAAGCCGTCGATGCTCAGATCGGGGCCAGCCCGTTGCAACCCTTCGACGAAGATACGTGCTGCCAAATAGCCTTCCAGAGAGACGAATCCTGGCTGCTCCGCGGGATAGTGCTCGGCGAGCAGGCGGCGATAGCTCGCGACGGCTGGCAGGTCCGATTCGAAATGGGGCACGACCTGGGTGACGATCACACCGTCCGCATAGTGACCACCGAGATTCTGCAGCTCCTCGGCAAATGCTCGGCTTCCCACGAACGACAGGCTCGCGTAGAGCATGTCCCGATCCTCAGCAAGCCCGGCATCTTCGATCCGCCGAATGAACTCGGCGGCTGCGCGATACGTCGCCACCAGAACCACCGCTCGAATGTCGGTGTCGTGTCGCAGCAAACGTTCTACAGCTTCCTCGACATCGTTGGTATTTCGTCGATAGCCCAGTCGTAGAGTCGGCTCTCTATGGTCTCTCTGCGTCAGCTCGGCCTCGACGCCGCGATAGCCCGCATCGCCGAACGAGTCCTGCTGCGCGAACACCGCGATCTCGTCGGCCCGGATCCAACGAACATCCAGGAAGTAGTCGACGATGGCCGCGGTTTCCTCTGCGTAGCTCGCGCGGTAGTTGAAGACGAATCGGTCGGGTGGGTCCTTGCGCAAGAGGTCGGCTCCGGAAAAGGCGCCGAAGAAGGGCAGACGTTGCTCTAGGGCGAACGGAACCGCTACTTCCGCCGTGGGTGTGCCGACGTTGCCCAGAACCGCAAAGACCTCTCGCTCTAGTGCCAGTTTCGCCATGTTGGCCACTGTGCGGCTGGGCTCGTAGCCATCGTCGAGGGCGATCAGCTCCAGCTTGCGCCCATGGATTCCGCCCCCGGCTTCCGCATCCCTCAAGCAGGTTTCGATTCCCAGCTGCATCGCCCGCCCCAACTCGCGCGCTGGGCCTGAGAACGCCGCACTCATACCGAGCAGGACCGAATCGTCGCTGACCCCGCGCGCCGCACCGCCAGCCGTGCTGTCTTCTCCGCCGGTCTGCCAGGGGCGTAGCCAGAGGACCGCGATTGCAGCGAGGGTGAGGACTACCAGCGCGACGATCGGAATCCACCTGCGGCGCCGTGCAGGCTGAGGTACCTCGTCTCGTAGAAGAGTCGTCGGAGTCTGCATCTGACGCGCCGGAATCGTCACTCCGGTCGGCAGTCGGGAGGTGTCGGTGTCGATGAGTCCGGCATCCAGCGCCGTCGTCTCCAGGAACCCGGCCATCTCCTCTGCGGACTGGAACCGTTCCGCAGGATCGATGCGCATCGCCTGCTCGAAGACAGTTGCCAACGGTAGCCTGTCGCCGAGCGCCGCGGGCTCGAACTTCGGGAGCTCCCGCAACTGCCGGGCGAAGATCGCCTGTGGAGTCGTCCCTGCGTAGGGCCGCTGTCCCACGACCATGTAATAGAGGAGGGCACCGAGTGCGTAGACGTCGGTACGGATGTCGGCATCTTCGCCTTGGATCTGCTCCGGAGCAAGGAATCCCGGGGTACCGATCAGATGGCCGGCTTGGGTCAGTCGGGTCTGGCCCTCCACTTCCATTGCACGGGCGATGCCGAAGTCGAGAAGCTTGACCTGTTCCGTCGCAGTGCTGCCGGAGACCACGAAGACATTGTCCGGCTTGAGGTCACGATGTACGAGGCCTCGCCGATGTGCAGCACTGACTCCAGAACAGATCTGCCGAACCAGGGCGACGATACGAGGTACGTCGAGACCTTCATTCGACTCCACGAGGTCGTCGAGGGTCGCGCCGACGAGCAACTCCATGACCATGAAGACCAGGCCGTCCGCCGTGTGTCCGAAGTCGATGATGCTGACGACATTGGGATGGTTGAGCTGGCTCAGCAACCGCGCCTCGCGATAGAAACGCTGAATCATCGAAGGCGTCGACTGGAGTCCCGGCAGGATCACCTTGATCGCCACGTCGCGTTGCAAGGCGATCTGTACTCCCCGAAACACAGTGCCCATGCCGCCCTCGCCGATCTTCTCCTCGATCCGATACGAGTCCCCCAAGACTCGTCCGATCAGAAGATCGGCCTGCGAAGGCTGAGGTTGGATGAGCACCACGCCTTCTGCCGCACACACATCTGCGGTACACAAATCTCCGGTCTCGTACTCCTTGCCACAGACCGGACAGAACTTCACCGTCGACCTCGATTCTGCACTGGCGACTTCACCGGGATGGTTGGGTAGGGTGCGTTGGACCTTGCCGGGACTGGATCAGTCAACGGTTGCGGACCATGAGGTGGTGTTACCGGATTCGAATCCGTCGGAGAAGATCGACACATCGATCTGTTGGGACGCTGTTCCCATACCCACCGGTGGCGAACGGTCGTAGGTGTTCCACAGGTCATAGAGGATCTCGCCTCGGCTCTGATCCGGTGTACCGGTAGAGCGGGGCAGGCAATCGTCTGGGAAGCTGTTGTCGACCGCTTGATCCAGGAGAAACTCGACGTACTCTTTGCTGGTCGTCTGGTAGTAGAGAGTCGCCTCGACGGTGATCGGATCGGCTACGCCGGCAGGGATCGGGATGGAGTAGATCGTGTCGTCGTAGTTCACGAGCACGCCCGATCCAAGCGACGTCTCTGGGTAGGTGTAATTCACCGGCCGCGTCTCGAGGTCCGAACCGCCGGTAAAGCCCAGAGGCGGAATCCGGTTGTCGAGGGCGATGCAGTCGTTCAAGACGAAGTGGAAGATGGGATCGTCGAACTCGTCTTGCGTGTCGCATTCGTTGGTGCCATTTCGGTTCCAGATTCCGGGTTTGACCTGGTAGATCTTGGCCTGCGAATCCTCCGTGAGGACACCGGTGGCGTCGTTGTAGCTGCCGCTCTGCCAGAGCACCGTGTCGTCACTGCCTCGCGCGGTGACCTGCAGCCACATGCGTCGTCCCTCGGGGTATCCGGTGGGTAGCTTGTGGCCGGTCAGGTTGGTGATTCGCACCTGGGCCTCCAGGCCTCCTCCCGCAGCCGTCAAGGACGTGACCTCCACGGTTGCCGACTGGTTCTGCAGCATGTCGGTGGCCCAAGCGATCGTAGCGTTGAACTCGTCCGTTCTGCCGAGAGCGGGGTACTCGTCGCGTAGCACCCGCGGCACCCAGGTGTTCCCGCCGACGAACTGGTGGACCGGGAGCTCACCTGTTCGATCGTTCTGCTGCTGCAAACAGGCGAACACCGGATCGGCGCTCGAGTTCGGCATGTGACAGTCCTGACAGGTCTGATTCGTGCCGGCAGGACCGAAGTCGCTCTGCTGCCACTCTTTGAATGTCCGCTCGATCGGGAAAGGCACGCCGGTATCGGCCCCGGTCTCGTCGATCAGAGTATTGGCCGGACTGGTGACGTTGTGACAGTTGCCACAGATGTCGGAGTCGACATGGTACTGCGAGAACGCCCATTCATGGGGTGGTGGCGTGTCGCCTCCGCTGTAGTCGTAGGGTCCCCGGCGGCAAGGGCCCGAGCCCGGATCCGAGCAGTCGACATCGTCTAGCCAGTACTGCCCGTTTTCGTAATAGACCGGATCCTGACCCACCGGCGGGCTGGCGTTGACCTGCATTCGATGGCACAGGTGGCACGTAACGCCGGAGAAGTCGCCGTTGGCGGCATCTAGGTTGCCAACGAGCCCGCAGCCGTCGGTAGTACCACCCGGCGGCTCAGATCGGCCAGCGAGCCAAGCGGAGGGTGCGTGACAGCGCAGGCAGAAATCACCGACACCCGGAATGTCGTTGTTGGCCACGTCGAGAGCTGCCCAGAATAGCGGGTCGCGCGTCGAATTCGCCATCATCGAGCCCGCCCAGGTCGGCCAGGGCTCCGCGTTTTCGGCAAAATCGAAATCGCCATGGCAGGTCTGACAGTTGCTCGGTGGCAGCAGGTTGTGAGCCAGCCCTGGTTGCGTACCGTTGGCCGTGAATGGACCGGAGGAGACTGTGCCGGCGCCGGCCAAGAAAAGCAAGAGAAGGAGGACTCCGACGAGAATCCGTCCGAAAGCAGGAGAGGTGTCGTTCATTCTGATACGGGTCGGGCCATGGGAGTCGGATCAGAGCGGCCGGGCGAACGGCTGCCAACTTGCACGGGAGGCCTCACATCATACCGTCGCCGACTCTTCGGTCGACAGGTCTGCAGCCTGCGGATTCTCCCTCCGGAGAGCCTCTGCGACGGTTTCCAACGTCTTGACCCGCGCCCACCGCTTGTCCTCCGCCTCGATCAGCGTCCAAGGTGCTCGCAGAGTGCTGGTCTTCACCAGCATTTCAGACACAGCTTGCTCATACTCCTCCCAGCGCCCGCGGTTCCGCCAATCCTCGTCGGTCAGCTTCCACTGCTTGTGCGGAGTCTGGGCTCGCGCCTCGAACCGCCGTTTCTGCTCCTCCTTGGAGATGTGGAACCAGAGCTTGACGAGACACATCCCAGCGTCGCTCAGCTGGCGCTCGAAGTCATTGATCTCGCGATAGGCCCGCCGCCATTCGCTCTCCGCAGCGAACCCCTCCACTCGTTCCACCAGGACCCGCCCGTACCACGAGCGGTCGAAGATCAAGACTTGCTTCTCCCCCGCTGGCAAGAGTCGGCGCCAGAACCGGTACAGATAGTGCCGCTCGGCGTCGTCGCCCGCCGGCTTGGCGATGGGATAGAGCCGGAAGCTACGCGGGTCCAGTTTCTCGGTGAGCCGTCGGATGGATCCGCCTTTGCCGGCGGCATCCCAGCCCTCCAGGACCACGACCAACGAACGCCGTTCCTCGTACAGACGGCGGACGCGGCGAAAGAGAGCCACCTGCGCATGCCGCAGGCGTTCGGAATACTCACCCTTGTCGAGCCGCAGTCCGAGATCGACCTGGTGCAACACTACCGACCCTCCGGTAACTCGATGCCGCGCTCGATGAGCGCCGACTCGATGGTGCTCACGACGGTCTCGAACGTCTGCACGCGCGCCCACCGACGGTCGTGTGCAGAGACGAACGTCCACGGAGCTCTGGGCGCCTCGGACCCCTGGAGCAGGTACTCCCACAGCTCCAATTGCTCGTCGTAGGGAGCCAGCCGAGACCATTCGCCCACCAGAGCCTTCCAGCTCGTGCCGGGCTCGTCACGCCAGGCGTCGAAGCGCTTTCGCTGGACCGCCTCGGAAAGGTGAAAGAAGAGCTTGACGATCACATATCCGTCGTCCGCCAACATACGTTCGAAATCGACGATGTCGCGGATGCCTCGACGCCATCGAAGAAGGTCCGCGGTGCCGTGGAGACGCTCCAAGAGGAGCCTGCGATACCAGCTGCGATCGAACAGGGCGAACGTGCCGAACGCAGGAAGATCATTCCAGAAGCGCCACATCCACGGCAGATCGGTCTCGGCACTTCGGGGTGCGTCCGTCAAGTAGTGGACCGTATAGGCACGGGGCTCCAACCTCTCGGTGAGCTTGCGGATCGCGTCGCCCTTGACGGCGGCGTCCCAGCCTTCGAAGACGACCAGGGTGGGGAGCCCTGCGTTCCAGCAGGCCTGCTGAAGCTCCAAGAGGCGACGACGGAGCGTCCCGACGTGTCGCTTTGCCTGCGCACGCGAGAGGCTGGGACGAAGATCTACCTGTTCGAGCACTCGACGCCTCGCATTCGGCGAAGCGTATCAACGAAGTCTGTTCGCCAGCCTGCGAGACTCAGGAATCCAGGAGCTCGGAGATGCGTTCCAGCGCTCGCGGATCTCGGCTTTCCGCCAGCCAGAAGAGAGCCTGGCGTGTGACATCGCGGTCATCTGAAGTCCGCAGGACCCGCAGGAGTGCATCGACACTCCGGCCGCCGGGCAGCTGGCTGAGAGCAAACACGGCATGCTCGCGGACTCTCCGGTCCGGCTCGTCACGAAGCGCCCGGAAGATCGCGTCCTCCGCCGAGGGATCACCAGTCTGAGCGAGCCAGAACCATCCCTGCTCGCGTACCTCTGCTGATACGTCTTGCTCGGCAGCACGGCGAATGCGCTTCGCCGCCTCCGGCCGATCCGTCTGACTGAGGCAGAACAGGATGTGCTGTCTCAGCTTGCCCGAAGGCTCGTCAGTCAGGCGTTCGGACAGCAACTCGACGGCCGTCGGTCGACGTGTTTGGCCGAGCCAGAACAGAGCTTTCTCCCGAAGATCGGCCTCCATCGAGGACTCGGTCAACTCGCCGAGGACAACAACCGTTTCCTCCGTCCTGTGCTCGACCAGAGCCCCGAGGACCTCGTCGCGATCGGGCCTCTGCTTACGATCCGTCTCGAGTGCGAGACGGCGTAGCAGTGCCAGGCTTTCTACCTGGCTGACGTTGTGGAGCTCATGCACCGGCCAGGAGGTCTCGACATCGCAGCCGGCGGAGTAGGTCTGGACCCGCCGGACCTTGCCGTTCTCCACTCCGAGGTAGACCTGTAAGAGAGCCCGGGAACCGATGGTCTGACGTTTACCGGAAACCACCCAGGAGCCGTGATCGTCCTCCGGTCGGCATGTCACAGGTCGCAACGTGCCGCCGCTCCACGTGTGGCAGCAGATGAACCGTCCAGCGGACTCGGAGCTCACGGAATACACCAACCACTCGGCGGTCTGGTGGCCGATTCGTCGGACTTCCTGATCCAGGCTCGATCCGGTTTGGGGAAGCGCCGGAGAGGCAGCGAGAAGCACCGCGGGAACGAAGAGAAAGCACAAGCTACGGAACATGGGTCAGTCCCTCAGCAGCTCTTCGATCAACGACTGGACTTGTGGATCGTCCATCACCGCGAGATGCTGGAGCGCTTGGCGCTTGAGCTCGGCATCCTTCTCGGTGCGGAAGATCTCGATCAGGTGCGTTGCTTCGTCCTCGATCATCAGGAAGTTCAGTACCTTCTCTTGGACAGAACGCTCCTCGGTGCGGTGGTAGACATCCAGGAGCGTCTTCAGAATGTTCTCGTCGCTACCAACCATGACCAGAGCATTGATGGCATCTTCGATCTCGTCGAGATCTTTACTGGTTCGCACCGCTCGCAGCAGCGGTTCCGCGTGGTCTGCGATGCCGTAGGCGTGGAACACGGCCTGCCGTTGCCCGGACCCGAGGGTCGCGGCAATGCGCTCGAGCTCCGGCATAGCCTCCATGGCCCCCAACATCCGGATCGCTTCGGCCTGCAGATCTCGGTCGGACTCGGCGAGCGCCAGCTCTGCGGTGAGCTCCGCCGCGTCGGCGTGCAGAAGAGAATGTAGAACTGCGAGCTTGGTTCCGGCATCTTCACTCGAACGATAGATGTCGGCCAGCTCAGAGATCGCCGCCGGTTGATCGCTCACACCCATGGCCTGGATCGCCTTGCGCTGAAGATTCACGTCCTCGCCGTTGCGCGCGAGATCCGCGAGGATCTCTGCCGCCTTGGCCGAATCGGTCTGACCGAGAACGAAGAGTGCACGCTGCTTCAGATGGGGTGCATGGTCGCCGGCAAGAAACTCTTGCAGCAGTCGTACCGCTCGATCCGGCTCCGCTTGCATGAGCGCATCGAGTGCGTACAACTTGAGATCCTCATCGCTGGTTTCCACGGCCTTGGCAGCGGCAACACCCCCAAGGTCGAGTCGTAACGCCCGGGCGTCGTCTAGCCATGGGCTGTCGGGAAACTCCGCAGTCAGGCGATTCAGGGTCGACAGGGCCGCCTGTTTGTTCCCCGCCTTGGCCTCCGAATAGGCCTGCCAGTAGATTGCGCGATCGACCTGAGCCTCCGATTCGCGGCTCAAGGCACGGAACTGCTCGGCGGCATCGCCGTAGCGGCCTTCCGCCAGCGCATCCTGGCCTTGTCGATAGTAGACCTCCGCTTGCTCGGCATCGAGTCGCGCCAGAGAGGAACTGGCGAAGACGGCAAGTAGGAGAGCTGGCAGCACGAGGTTGCGGATCGGGACGACCGACCGGCGGCTGGGTGTATTCGGTATGGGACTCATGGCGTATCTCCTATCGAGCAAGGTGATGATCTGAAGCGAGTACGAGTGATGCGCGGTCACAGAGAATCAGAGAGGGTGGGTGTCTCGAGGCGGCGTCCCGTAACGCGGACCTTCAACAGCAGACCGCGCTCGTCCACCCGTCGCCGCAGCTCAATGCGTTCTGCGTTCGTCTGGTCGGTGGAGAGACCACTGTCTGCGTGCGCCAGCTCCAGGAGGAGCGGTTCGAGCTCCGTCAGCAGGCGAGCGATGCGTGTTTGGCCCGCGCTCTCGGCAGCTCGGCGGCAGAGGCGGTTCGACACCAGAAGCTCCGTGGCCCAGACCCGCTCGAGCTCGGCTTCGGTCGGATTCCGGTCGATGTCGTTGGCCAACTCCATCAGGAGGCGTTCGGAGCGACCGAGGTGGTCGGAGAGCTCGGCGACCAGTAGAAGCTCACGAGCCCTCGACGACAGCGCGGAAAGTTCCCCGCCTTGGTTCTCGACGAGCTGCGGCACCTCGACGGGCGGGACGGTCTGCAGCCGCCCGAGCCAGAAGCCGACACCCAGGAGCACAACGGCGGCGGCAGCCAGCCCGAACCAGCGAATTCGCTCCGACCTTTTCGAGCCAGGGAAAGTAAGGATCGGGGCAGGACGCTCCGCGTCGTCGAGGCGGCTCTCGATCTCCTGCCAGAGATTCAGGCCATAGTCCGAAGGACGTGTCGGTACCGGCTCCGAGTCGACCAGCTCCAGGGTTCGGTGGAACTCCTCGAACGCGCGCCGTAGCTCGTCGGACCGCTCGAGGGCTGCCTCGACGGCTTCTGGGTCGTCCGCATCGCCATAGAGATGGGAGACCAGCTCCAGGTCGGAGATCTCGTTGGTGTTCCGGTCAGGTTGTCGCTTCATGACGGATCCTCATCCACGGTTCTAGGGCGGAGCGGAGTTTCTTGACCGCACGGAAAATGGCCTGCTTGGTGGCCGATGGTTTGAGATCGAGGACAGCGCCGATCTCGGCGATAGAACAGCCCTCGACATGGCGGAGGACGAACGCGGTGCGTTCGAGGGCGGTCAGCTCGTCGAGAGAACGTCGTGTCGCTTCGCCGACCTGTTTGGCTGCCAGTAGGCGGTCGGGTCGTGGGTCGTCGGCCGTCGGGTCCGGATCGAGCTCCCCGCCCAGTGACGAGGTCTCGAATCGGCGCCGCTGTCTACGTCGAAGGTCGATGGCCTGGTTTATCGTGATGCGATGTAGCCAGGTGGAGAATCGGGCGCGACCGTCAAAGCTCGCCAGCTTGCGGTAGGCGTTGAGGAAGGCCTCCTGCACCGCATCCTCCGCGGCGGCCTCGTCGCCCAAAATGCGGTAGGCGACGCGGAAAGCGGCGTCGCCGTGTTCCTCTACCAAATGGCGGAAGGCGTCACGGTCACCATTACGGGCCGCATCGACGAGGTGTTGTTGCTCCATACACACCTTCGACGGAGCAGGAGCGTCGTGGTTAGCCTGATCGATTCGTCAGAGCAGCAGGACCAGGGCCACCACCGCGACGATCAGGACGAGTGCGGCCCACGCTAGCCATGTGGGGCGCGGTGGCCGGGGTGTGTCCAGCTCCTCGCGATCTTCGGACCGAAGCATGCGTGTGGGTTCGACATCGGTTCGAGTGGAGGTCTGTGAATCTGGGTCACGAGATGGGACGGTGGCCATCACGGCCGTCGGCTCCAGGTCTTCGTCCTTTCGAGCCCGCACCGCCGGAGTAGGGGTCCGCGTCGCGACAGAGCGGCTCGGTTCTTCGATCAGTCCCCGGGCGACAGCCATCGCTTCGGCGGCCTCCGCCAGCTCGGTCGCCGTCTGGTACCGCTCTTCCGGATCGATCTTCATCGCTCGCAAGACGATCTCTGCGAAGGGAAGCAGTTCGCCGAATTCGGCGTCTTGAATCTCCGGCGGGCGGTGGACCTGCTGGGCGAAGATGGCGTGCGGTGTGTCGCCCGAGAACGGGCGCTTTCCGGTGGCCATGAAGTAGAGAATGGCACCGAGGGCATAGATGTCGGAACGGGCATCTGCGTCGAGACTCTGGATCTGCTCCGGGGCGAGAAAGCACGGCGTACCCATCAGCATGCCTTTTTGGGTCAGACGTGCCTGGCCTTCGACTTCCAGAGCTCGAGCGATGCCAAAGTCGAGAATCTTCACGGACTCCTCACCGGTTGCCTGCGTGACGAAGATGTTGTCGGGCTTGAGGTCCCGGTGAACGAGCTTGCGTCGATGTGCGCTGGCGACGCCGGAACAAATTTGGTGTAGGAAGTTCACGAGCCGCGCGGGATCGAGCCCGCCTACCGGAGGCACGATCTCGTCGAGAGTCGCGCCGATCAGGTACTCCATGACCATATAGACCATGCCGTCTTCGGTATGGCCGAAGTCGATGATGCCGACGATATTCGGATGGCTCAGCTGACTCAGGAGGCGGGCTTCGCGGAAGAAACGCTGGATCACGGACGGTGTCGACTGCAGCCCGGGCATCAGCACCTTGATGGCGACGTTTCGTTCCAGGGTGATCTGGACACCGCGGAAAACCGCTGCCATACCACCTTCGCCGATCCGCTCCTCGATGCGGTATGACTCCTTCAGTACCTGTCCGATGAGAGAGTCGATCGGCACGGCGCGCGGCTGCACCAACACCGCACCGTCGGCGTCGCAAACCTTGCCGTCGTCGTATTCTCTGCCGCAAACCGGACAGAACTTCACCGTCTACCTCGACTTCACCGTCTACCTCGCTTCCTCACCGCAGCGCCAGCGAACCACGGATCCTCGATCTCTCCGCCGGCGGCGGCAGAGTACCACCGCATACCGCGTGACGATGACGAGATCCCGACGAACTCTTCGGCCAGAGGGCCGTATCTTCCTGTCCGCCAACGGTTTGCCAGATCCCACCTGCCGATGCAGCCTGCGCAGGCTCTCCGGATCGAGGTAGAATCGTTTGGTTTCGAGCCCCGCCGGGGCGGGCCCCGAATGCGCCGTCGTCCGGCTGCGTACCCGAATCGTCTCCATCGCGCCCCCTCCGACATGCCACGCATACGTCTCAAGAAACGAAGCGAACCTCCGTCCGGCGGCAGTGCGGCGCCGATGGGAACCCCACCAAGTCGGTCTCCCGGCGAGGGAAAGCCGTTCCTGGAGGTGCAATACCACCCGAGCGACATCCGCAAAGGTGTGCGCTACCTGTTCTTGTACCGCAAGCAGGTCGCGTGGACGGTGCTGTCGTTGTTGGCATGGTTGACGATGGTGGGTTTCGGCGTGTGGGTCTCGCCTCAGGTGATCTCAGATCGATGGCACGAAGCAACCTACCTCGACGCCATGGACGAGCGCTCGATGCACGGTGAACGGCTCAAGATCTTGGTCCAACGCCTCGGTGGTTTGGAGGAACAGACCGAGGGAGCTCGCATGGAGATGGCGAAGATCTTCCTCGCCTATGGTCTGCCGGAGACGGAGTCGCGGGGCAAGGGTGGCTATCCAGAGCAGCCGGAACCCGGGCCGCAGTCGATCTATGCGGCGACCATTCGTCAGGGCAACGGACTCAACGCGAAGATCACCGAAGAGCTTGCCGTCCTCGGTACCTTCATGCAGGAAGTACGTAGCTTCGAGCAAGCCAACCACGACCAGGTGCGGCAGACGCCCTCCATCTCGCCGTTGCAGTCGAGTGATTTCGTGCTCACGAGCCCATACGGCACACGCACGAGCCCCTTTACTCGCGAGATCGACTTTCATGCCGGGATCGACATGGCGGCTCCCACCGGTACGCCGATCCTGGCTCCCTCCGACGGTATCGTCGCCTTTGCCGGACGGTACCCGTTGCGCCAGAACGTCGGTTGGTGGCGCTACGGCAACCTGGTAGCGCTACGCCATGGCGAGCGTTTCATCACCTTGTACGGACACTGTGACGAGATCATGGTGAAGGGAGGGGACCGAGTCGAGCAAGGTGACGTAATCGCTACCGTCGGCGACACCGGATGGAGCACCAACCCTCACCTTCACTACGAGATTCGGCGCCGCGACGAGGCCGATCAGACATTCAAGCCGATCGATCCCCGGATCTACATACTGGATCATCGCTGGCGCGACCAGGAGCGCCTCCTGATTCGCGCCCGCAGAGCGCCCGATGCCCAGGACTTCGAGCCACTCCCCAGAACAATGCGACGTTAGCTTTTCCTCGACCTGCGAGTAGACTGCGTGTCATGAGCAAGCACGAGATCGCACCCACGATGATCATCCCGTCGGGGACGGAGATCCAGATCGACGTCCATGGACAGTTGTCAGTCCGTACTCCCGGCAACCTGGTGATCCAGAATTCCGGTCACTATGGCGAGATCGAATCGGTGAATGGTTCGATACGCATCGAAGCCGGCGCCGAAGTGGAAGCGGTGGCGGTTCGCTGTGCCGAGACGTGCTACGTCCAGGGAAGCTTGACCTCGTGGAAGGTGAAGGCCAAGTCGATCCAGCTCGAGGAGCAGGCGCAAGCCCGGGTGGTCCTGCAAGAGACCGAGCAGGTGGAGATCGGGAAGAACGCCAAGCTCGTTGGCAACTTCGATTCCGAGAAGGAGCTGTTCCTGTTGTTCTCTCGCTTCGCGCGCCAGCTTCGCAACATGCCTTTCTACTTCGACCGCGCGGGAACCGACGCAGCCCAGCTCGAGGAGCCCTCGCAGAGCAGTGGACTGCCGCCGGGCTCGGTGCCGAGGCCCGGAGCGGGCAATCCGCCACCCCCTGCGGCCGTGAAACAAGCGGATCTCGGAGCCAAAGCCGTGAAAGCGCCAGGCCCTTCGTCGCCGCCGCCGACTCGACTGGCGCAGGAGCCTGCGGGTTCGCTGGCCAGCGAGATGCTCGATGCCAACCAAGAACTTCCGGATCAGCTGTTCTTCTCGCTCGTGCTTTTGGAGCGCGAGTCGAAGAACGAGTCGTATGGCTCGGGTACACGCAAGGTGGTGGAAGAGATCGTCAAGCTGCTTCGAGGACGTGAGTTCGAAGCTCTACGCCATACCCACCAAGCTCTTGCCGAGCGTTTGGTGGAGCCAGGAGACGATCTGCAACGCGCGGTCGAGTTGATACGCAATCACTTCAAAGCGGAAGCAGCGGCGCAAACACAGAACGCGTAGCGTTAGACGGATTGCGGTTCGGCGCTCCGACGGACGCGATCTCGGAAGCTACCGATGAAGAAGAAGCGCCACAGGAAACCCGCTCGTCGGGCAAGGCCTGGAGACTCTGCGCGGTCAGAAACGGAGAGTTCCGGAAAAGCTAGGCAGGGCTATGACTGGACCCTGCTCGGCTTACAGCTTCTGATCCTCGTCCCGCCCTTCGTATTTCTTCGCGGCGTGGCGGATTCGTTCCGGTTGCCAAAGCTCGCGCTCGGAGGCACGCTGGCGTTAGTAGCCGTCGGACTTCTGTGCTTGCGCCTGCTGCGCCACCGTCAGCCACTGCCGTCGAGCGGAACGCACGTCTGGCGGTCCCCCGCGGTCCTCGCGGTGATTCCGCTTCTTCTCGCCGCGGTGGCTGGAATCTGGACGTCCGACCACGCCGCCTTGGTGGTACGCACGTTGCCATGGCTAGTAGCGGGTTGCGTGTTTCTGGTGGCCACGACACACCTCCTCGACGAAAACGACCGAAAGCGTGTGCTGTACCTCCTGATTTGGCCCGCGGCGGCCCTTGCGCTCGTCGGCCTCCTGCAGGCGATGGAGCTTTGGCAGCCGATGGAGTTTCAGCGACGGATCGGGGCTCGTCTGGCCACCACGTCTCTCGCGGGCGGTGCCTTCGATCTGTCGGCCTACCTCCTGCTGCCGTTGATCTTGGCGCAGGAGCGGCTCTGGAGCCGAAGAGGCTTGCCGATGCATTCGGCCCGGCGCTGGATTTGGGCATCTGCCGTTCTACTGTTCGCTGGGGCGCTGGTCGCGACACAGACTCTGGGATCGATCCTCGCAGCCATCGCCGGATCGCTCGCCTTCTGGATCTCACTGGCTTGGCGCGGCGAGTTGCCGCGGCGACGGCTCGGTCTGGTGTTGGGCTGTGGGGCGATCCTCGTGTTGGTAGCGGTCCTGGCCGTTGCACCGCTTCGAAGCCGGGTCCACCAGAAGGTGCGACAGATCCAACGAGGCGATGTGAATGTGTTCTTGACGGGACGCCTCGACGGCTGGCGAGCGGCACTGTGGATGGCGCAGCAGAGACCTCTCACCGGAGTCGGCATCGGCGGCTTCCGAGCCGAGTTCGGGGATGCACGCCTGGCTCTCCAGGATCAGGGTGTAGAGTTCCACGGCGGTCATCGTCAGCCGTACTTCGTCAACGCTCACAACGAGGTACTGGAGATCCTTGCAGAGCTGGGATGGCCGGGCCTCTTCGCCATCGTGTGGCTCCTCTGGATCGTCGGCCAGAGATCGCGAGCGCGTTGCCGTCAGCGCGATGACGACGCCGAGGACGCCGATTCATGGGTGGCCTTTCTCGTGGCAACGACGGTTGCGATGGTCGTGGTGAGCCTGACGAATTTCCCATGGAGGCTGGCCCTGATCGCGTTTCCGTGGCTGCTGGTAGTGGCTTCGTTACTGGATTCGGCACACCGCCCCGATGAGTCGGAATCCGAAGCTCGCGGCTCCCGGCGGAACGGGTTCGCCTGGCCGGTTGCCCTGGCGGTAGCGTCTCTCGTTGGAGCTTATTGGCTCTTCGATCACGGCAAAGCCCGGGTCGGTTGCCAACGACTGGTCCAGACCGCCGAGTCTCTGGCTCTGGAAAGTGCGCGCCGAGGTGCTATGCCCCACCGTGCGCGCGAGTTGGGGCTCGACATGCTTCGTCGTGCGGAGAATCTGGACCCCGCCGAGGTGGCTGTGCCGATCACCCGGGGTGGTTTGTTCATGGTGGCCGGTAGAACGGAGGCCGCTGAGCGCTCCTACCGGGCGGCGCTGGATATGGAGAACCGGCCCGAGATCTGGATCAATCTAGCCCGCATGCGACTCTCGGCCGGTGATCGCGACGCGGCGATCGAGGCAGCCCGAACAGCTCAACGCCTCGACTCGCGAGTCGCACGCAAACTGCCAGAGTTCCCGGAGCTTGCGACTCCGAAGAAGAAAACCGTGCCGGCTCCGAAGTAGAGTCGTCCGATGGAGAAGACCACCATAGAGACTCACAGCCCGTCTGAAGACTTCTCATCCGCCGCATCGGCCCACCGCAGGAAGTTCCTGCGTAAGATCGAATCCAGAGAGTTGAAGGTCGGCATTCTGGGTCTCGGCTACGTCGGTTTGCCCCTCGGCCTGGGTGTTCACGACCGGGGTTTCCAGGTGTTGGGATTCGACGTCGACCCGTCCAAAGTCGACGCAATACGAACCGGCGACTCGTACATCCAACATCTACCGAAATCGAGGGTAGCGGCAGCGCTGGCGACGGGTCGCTTCGAGGCGACGACTGACTTCGCCAGGCTGGGGGAGCCCGACGCGTTGCTCATCTGCGTTCCGACACCCCTCGATGCGCATCGGGAACCCGATCTTCAGTACGTACGGAAGACCGCCGAGGCGATCGGCCCGAACCTGCGCGCCGGCCAGCTGATCTGCCTGGAATCGACGACCTATCCGGGCACGACCGACGAGCTACTGCGTTCGATTCTCGATGGATCTGGTCTGGCCTGTGGAGAAGACTATTTCTTGGCCTACTCACCAGAGCGGGAGAACCCCGGGGACCTCGAGTTTCACACCACCGGGATTCCCAAGGTCGTGGGCGGTATCGGAGTTGCCGCTGGAGACATGGCCGAGGCGCTGTACGACGCCTGCTTCTCCGCGGCGGTACGTGTTTCTTCCACCCGCGTTGCCGAAGCCTCGAAGTTGACAGAGAACATCTTCCGTGCGGTGAATATCGCGCTGGTCAACGAGTTGAAGGTGGTGTATGACGCCATGGGTATCGACGTCTGGGAGGTGCTCGACGCCGCCGCGACCAAACCTTTCGGGTTCATGCGGTTCAATCCTGGACCGGGTTGGGGCGGGCATTGCATACCCATCGATCCGTTCTATCTGTCGTGGAAAGCGCGGGAGCACGGCTGCAGAGCGCGGTTCGTCGAGCTGGCGGGCGAAGTCAACGTGGAGATGCCCAAGTGGGTGGTCGGCAAGCTCCAGCGCGCGCTCAACGAAGAAGGCCGGGCGGTACGCGGCGCAAAAGTGCTTCTCCTGGGAGTCGCCTACAAGGCAGACATAGGTGATCCACGGGAGAGCCCGGCCTTCGAGATCCTCGACTTGCTTCTCGACTTGGGCGCCGACGTGACCTATCACGACCCTCATGTCCCGGTAGCACCGACGATGCGCACCTGGCCCGACTTGCCGCCGCTGCGCAGCCAACCCCTGACCACCGAGACCCTCGCCGCGCAAGATGCAGTTCTGCTGGTGACCGACCATCAGGCGGTGGACTATGAGCTGGTGCTCGAGTCGGCGCCTCTGGTGGTCGACACGCGCGGCGTCTATCGGCAGGCAACCGGTGATCGCCTGATCCGAGCGTGATGCGGTCGGGAGCCCAAGTGCTAGTATTTTCTGGCACTTAGCTCATTCCAACCGTGATCCGATCCGACGAAACCAGCTTCGACCTGCTCCGCTTCGCCCGACGCTTGGGCGCCGGCCCCAGATCCCTGATGCTGATTCTCGGAGATTCGGTCGTGGCCGTCGTCGCATTGTGGACCGCGTTCCACCTACGCTTCGACGAACCTGGTCAGCATCTTGCAGACCTGCCCCTACTGGCGATCGCGTTGGTGGCGGCGCGCCTGACCACCTCCCTCTATCTCAGGATTCACCGCTGGTCCTTCAAGTTTTCGGGATTGCGGGACGGTGTACGGGTTCTCACGGCAGGGCTCTTCGGAACCGTAGGTTTCGTGGCGCTCTCCTATTTCTTTCTGCGCAACCAGCTCAGCGAGCTGCCAGCCCGTGGGGTCGTGGTGCTGGAACTGTCGTTGTCCGTCACTGGTATGGCCGCGATTCGGTTCGCACCTCGGCTCTGGTGGATGTACCGGGCAGATATCTTGGGGCGGCGCAAAGGTGCGGTACGTACACTGATCGCGGGCGCCGGAGCCAGCGGTGAGATGCTGCTCCGTGACCTTCATCGCAACGACGACCACAATCTGAAGATCATTGGTTTCGTCGACGACGAGCGGCTGACCTGGGGCCACATTGTGGGCGGCAAGCCGGTCTTGGGAGGCCTCGGCGATCTGCCGAGGCTGGTTCGCCGGTATCGAGTGGCGCAAGTGGTGCTGGCCATACCCAGATTGCCAGCGAGCCGCGTTCGCTCACTGCTGCGTCTCGGCCTGACCCGGAGAGTTCGCTTCAAGGTACTGCCTGTGAGCTACGGACGCTTGCGCGAGCGGGACCCGGCCGCCGCTCTACAAGATCTGGTGACCGAAGATCTGCTGGTCCGAGATGAGCTGATCTTCGATCACGGCGACACACCGATGAGCTTCGACACGGACGGCGTGCAGATGGTCGCGGGAGCCGCAGGCTCTATCGGGCGAGAGGTGTGTGCTCAGCTGCTCGATCAGGGTTGTCGTTGTCTGGTGATGGTGGACATCAACGAGAACGAGCTCTACATGCTGAAGCGGCGTTTCGAGCGCGTGTTTCCCGACACGACGGTGATCGCCGAAGTCGCCTGTATTCGCGACAAACCGCGTGTTCAAGCGCTGTTCTCCCGATACCGGCCGCACGATCTCTTCCACGCGGCGGCGCGCAAACACGTGCCGCTTATGGAAACCTCGCCTGCGGAAGCGGTGAAGACCAACGTCGTCGGCACGCTACACCTGGCTCGCGCCGCGGATGCCGAGGGCGTCCAGCGTTTCGTATTCATGTCGACCGACAAGGCAGTACGAGCGACCAGCATCATGGGGGCCACCAAACGCCTGGGAGAGCAGGTGGTTCGACATATGGACGCCATCTCGCCGACGCGTTTCTCGGTCGTGCGGTTCGGCAACGTACTCGATTCGGCAGGCTCGGTGGTTCCTGTGTTCCGCGATCAGATCGCCGCTGGTGGTCCCGTGACCGTCACCCATCCGGAAGCGCAGCGCTACTTCATGACCATTCGCGAGGCTGTTGGACTCGTGCTTCGAGCGGCCTACGGCGACTACGGTGATCTGTGCGTGTTGGAAATGGGGGAGCCCGTGCTCATCGTCGAGCTGGCGCGTCAGATGATCACCATGGCCGGATTGGTGCCCGATGTAGACATCGAGATCTTGTTCACAGGTCTCCGGCCAGGCGAGAAGTTGTTCGAGGAGCTCGTTGCGGATGGCGAGCATGTGGAGTCGGTGCGGGATCGGAAGATCCGAGTGGTCGCTGCGACACCTCCGCCAGAAGACCTCCTCGGACTCGTGAAAGAGCTGAACGACGCGGCGCGGCGGGACGACCAGGTCGAAGTACGCCGGCTGCTAGAGGATCTGGTACCCGACTACTCGGCTCCGGTCCACGATCCGCTGGTCAGGCTGTCGGACGAAGACAGCCCAGCGGTGGTGATGTAACGAGTGAGTCGCCTTGGAGCTCGAGGAGAGCCCTCCGGGTTCGTGCCGGGATTCGGAGCGCCGTGCCCTGTCGCTGACCGTGACGGGAGCCGACCGTGAAGATACTCTGGGTCGCGACCAAGGCGCCCTGGCCACCCGTAGATGGTGGCCGGCTGCTGCTCTGGAACACTCTCGCGGCTCTTCGGCAGGCAGGGGACGAAGTCACCTTGGTTGCACCGTATTTGCAACAGCCGGATCGCTTGACGTCCTGTGAGACGCAGCTTCGCACCGTCTGTCGGCCAGAGCTTGTCCCCAGCCGTCTGCGCTCTTCTGGGCTGGACCTCGCACTCTCCATGGCGACACGGCGGCCATGGACGCTGGTGCGCCATCGAAACGTGAAGGTTCTCCGACGAGTGAGCGCGGAGCTTGCCGACGTCGAATACGACGTGGTGGTCGCTGAACAGGTTCAGGCGTTGAGCCAGATCCCCCAGAGCTCGGAGGGCCCGCCCGTGGTGCTGCGGGCGCAGAACGTGGAAAGTGATCTGTGGCAGGCTCTCGCCGCCGCGCCTGGTGGATCTGCTGCAGTTCGTTGGGGCCTTCGCCACCAGTCGCGATGTCTGGCTCACTTCGAAGGTCGTGCAGTACTTCGGAGCGCGGTGACTGCTGCCCTGACCGAGCACGACGCCACAGCGCTGAGGGTTCTGGCCGAAAATCGCGCCCACGTCGAGGTCGTACCGGCGACGGTCGAAGAAGATCTTCCGGCGGGGCGAGAGCTGGATGGAGATCCAGCTTTGGTTCTCTTCGGCAGCTCCGGTTGGAAGCCCAATGCCGAGGGCGCTCGGCTGTTTCTTCGAAGGGCCTGGACCGAGATACTCCGGCGCCATCCCGGTGCTGTTCTACATCTCTTCGGTGACCTGTCGACCGAATCCGTCGCCGGATCTGATCACGGTTCATCGATCAGATCTCATCCCTCGCCGGACGACAGCCGGACCGCGCTAGCGGAGAACTCGATCCTCGTGGTACCCCTAACCGTGGCTTCCGGCGTTCGCATGAAGATTCTCGAGGCCTGGGCTCGGGGGGTGGCGGTGGTAGCCTCTCCGGCAGCTGCCCGGGGACTCGTCGTGGACGACGGTGAGCTCGTCGTCGCCGAGACCTCGGATGGCTGGCCCGAGGCGATCGACGACTGTATTGCAAGCTACGACGATCTGGTCGCGAGGGCGCGCCGTAGGCTCCAGGAAACCTATTCTCCGGCAGCGTCTCGTCGCGCATGGCATTCGCTCTTCGAATCGGCGATCTGCCGATAGTTGGCGAGCCTGATCCGGTTCCGACGGGTTGGCCACCATAGTAGACTGACCGTCCCGGAGGCCACCGACACCTTATGCCCCTTCATCTCCGATAATGCCCAATAGCCGCCGTAACGTTCTTGCTGTCGGTCTCTCCGCCGAAGAGTTTCAGCGCTTCGTTCCCTTCCTCTCGCGGCAGTCGTTCGAGGTCGACCGCTTCCCGAGCGCCCTCGGTGCCGTCGAGTTGGTGACCCGCATCGCCTTCGAGCTCTTGCTGGTCCGCTTTCCTCTTCCGGACATGGACCTAGCACCCTTCTTGGAGCGGGTCAGAGAAGACCGCAGCCCTTGCAAACGCTCGTCTTTACTCGTTCTGCATCCGACGGAACGGTCCGACGAGGCCGGAGCGTTCGTTGGCAGGGGAGCGAACCGTACGATCGGCCTCGAGGCGAGCGAAGGGGAGATTCAGGAGAATATTTCGAGTGTCCTGAACGTGGCTCCGCGCAAGGCCGCGCGTTTCATGGCACGGTTTCAGATCACCCTCGGCGACAAGAACGACATGCTCCTCTGTCAAACGGAAAACATCTCCACCACCGGCCTGTTGATCCGCACCGATCGACGCTACGAAAAGGGCACACAGATCGACTTCGAGTTCTCGTTCGGGAAGGAGCCCCGGCCGCTCCGCGGTGTCGCGGAGGTTGTGCGCCACACGACGATCGGCAAGGAGCAGGTCGCAGGGATCGGTATGCGTTTTCTGGCCTTCGAGGGAGATTCCCAGCGACGACTGGAGGCATTCCTACAGAGCGTCTGAGCTCCGCCCAATCCTGCCGGGTGTACCGATCGCGTTCCCGGTCGGCGACCGTGCTCAGAGGCCGTGACGTTTCAGGATCGCCTCGAGCTTGCCGGCGATTCGCTGTGCCTCTGCTTCCTGCACTCTTGGCTGAGTGCGCTCCTTTCGTTCCACGAGCTCTTTCAATTCACCGCGCAGGCCCAGAAGAGTGTTTCTCTCCACCTCCGTGTATCTTTGCTCGACGTAGCCCCGGCGGATACGAGAAGCCAAGGCGAGCAACCGGTCGGTACTACCCGCCGACAGCTCGAGACTCGAAATCGACAGACGTAGCTGCCTTTCGACGATCAAGCCCTTGATCTGAGTCTGACAGACAACCAGCAGCAAAATAGCCACGAGCACGATGGCGAGCGTCTTGAACATAGGATCACCCCAAACCGCTGATCAGGACAGGATACGAACGGCACGGTGTCAGATGACCCACTCCGAGTTCATGGTAGCACCCGAGTGTCCGTCGCGGTGCATCCGTTCGGGCTCGGTCGCCGGATCAATGGCTGAGTCTGAAGTCAACCTCGTGTAAAGGCCTCGAGTCGGCCGATCGGTCCGAGAACTCCGGATCGATCCAACCGTATTGGGCCCTGCATCGAGATTGCCGACTCAGACTCGACAACTACCGCAACTATGCGAGGTTTTCCCCATGTCTCGGTTTTCCCAATATAAGTTCCTCAAGGCCCCTCGGCCCGTTCTGGTGCTCTCGGCCGTTCTACTCCTGACGACCGCACTGAGGCCTGCGACGGCAACGGCTCAGGACGAGAGTCCAACCTCCGACACCTCCAAGCCGAAACTGACGATCGAGGAAGAGGTCGAAGTCGAAGGCGAGGCGCCGAAACCCCCGTCACTTGCTGGGATCGAGCGGAGGCTTCCGACGAGCGATCGAAAGACACCCGTATCGCTGTCGTCTGTCGACCCGACACTCCTCTCTGACCAGGGTGCGTTGACGCTGAGCGATGCACTGCTCAATGTGCCCGGCGTCAACGTCCAAACCGGTTCCGGACCGTTCGACCAATGGACGGTTCGCGGGCTAGACGGCTTGTCCTCGAGCCTCGTGTTGTCCGACGGCTCGGTGGAGCCGGAAAGCACGATGATGCACCTCTACAACGTCGATCGGGTCGAGGTACTGCGCGGGGCGGGTGGGTTCCTATACGGGGGACGGGCGATGGCCGGCACCATCAACTTGGTCCGCAAGCGTCCAGCGAAGGGTGACTTCGTCCATCTCGGTCTGTTGGGCGGCAGCCACGGGCTCTACGAGGGCACGGTCGACGCCAACTGGCAGATCGACGATCACTCGGGATTCCGGCTCAATGGACTGTGGCGCACTGCCGACAACTTCCGAGACGACAACGAGCTCGATGTCGCGGCGATCAATCCCAGTTGGGCGTGGAAGGATGCCGAGACGACCCTGGGAGTGCACTTCGAGTTCGTATCCAACGAGTTGACACCGGACTCTGGCCTACCCATCGTTTCCGGATCGATTCCGGCGGTGCCCCGTGACCGGTCCTATTCGGCTCCCTTCGACCGATCGGAGCAGGAAGTGATCCGATTCCAGATCAACCTGGAGGAGGAGATCTCCGATACGCTCACATGGCGTACGAAGGCGTACTACAACTCCATCGACTGGCAGTCTGAGGGAACGCTCTTCACCGGTACGTTCGACCTGGGATTCACCGCGCTGGCTTTCCGTGCTCAATCGGCCCTGGACGACAAGCAGGATTTCTACGGCGTGCTCAGCGAGTTCGCGTGGACGGTAGAGACCGGCTCGGTGACCCACGACATCTTGGTCGGTGTCGAGTTGGCGCGCCACGACGATGATTTCCGGTTCGACGTTTTCAATCTTCCGCAGATCGATGTGTTCCAACCGGTCGAGACGGCGACGGCACCAGGTTTTCCATTTCCCGGGCAGTCGCGCTTCGGAAACGTGTCAGCTGAGGTGTTGGCACCGTTCTTTTTCGATCGCATCTCGTTCAACGACGTGTTTCAAGTCGTGTTGGGTGCACGCTGGGACTCCATCGAGATGGACGCGTCAGGTACTTCGTCGGCACGTGACGACGAGCAGGCAAGCCCGCTCCTAGGTGTAGTGGTGTCTCCAAGTGATGCGGTTACCCTCTATGCCAACTACGCCGAGTCTTTCGAGCCTCAGTCGACCCTGGTGGTGGGGCAGTTAGAGCCCGAAGAAGGCGAACAGGTGGAAGCCGGTGTCAAACTTGGGTGGCTCGGCGGCAAGGTTCGGGCTGACCTGGCTTGGTTCGAGCTCGACAAGAGCCGTGTGGCGATTCCGGACTTCACAGGGTTTCCTTCCCAATCCGGCTCCCTGCGATCGGAAGGGATCGAGCTCGAGTTGCTGGCGGCACTCGGAGACGACTTCGATTTGCGATTCGCGTTCGCTCACACGGAGTCTGAGTACACGGAGTTCCGCGAGCTGGTGGTATTCGGTACAGGACCCACCGACTTCTTCGTCGCCGACCGAGCGGGCAGCACAGTACCCTGGGCGCCCGAGAATCTGGCAAATCTCTGGCTGTCGAAGCGTTTCGGATCTCTGCAACTGGGCTTCGGTGCTCGCTGGGTGGATGATCAGTTCATCGCTGCGGACAATTCCTTCGAGGTGGACGGCTACAATCTCTTCGATGCCGCCGTTTCTTATACCTTCGATCGGCTCCAGTTGCATCTGAACCTCTTCAACCTCGGCGACGAGGAGTACGAGACCCGAGCCTTCGCTCCAGGTGCCGTCGTACCGGCACCTGGATTCGAGGCCCAATTGGGTCTGCGGTACCTGCTCTGATCGCCGCGATGGCCGACCCGCGTGGCACTCGAACTCGACGACGATCTGGAAGCTCTGGCTCGGCGCCTGGCTCGGCAAACCGGTGAATCGGTACGCCAGGCAGTTCGCCGGTCCCTCGCCGAGCGGCTGAGTCGGTTGAGCGCTGACGGCGGCGAGACCGACATTCTCGCCGCTCGTGTTCCCTCGGGTCCCGCCTTCGAGGTTCGACTCTTCGGACACCCAGTCATATTCCGCCGCGCATCGAACGGAGAGCGTCACGAAGTGAGTTGGCGCCTGCGGCGCTCGATGGCGGTACTCGTGTACCTGGCGCTGGCGCCCGGGCACCGTGCTTCCAAGGACGAGTTGGTGGAGTCCCTTTGGCGGGGTGAAGGGCCCGACGCAATTCAGCGCAACTTCCACCCCACGGTGAGCGACGCACGCCGTTCCCTCGCGACGGACGCACGAGCCGAAGAAGGAGACATTCCTACCATCGCTCATCGGGACGGCGTCTACGTTCTCGACCCCGCCATCCGCTGGTGGATCGACGTGGATGTTTTCCGGCGTCTGGTGCATGCTGCCGAAGAGGCGGAGGAGCCGGCGATCGAGTTGCGCCTACTTGAATCTGCCTGGCGTCTCGTCCACGCGCCGTTGGTCCGAGGCTTCGACGCCGATTGGGTGGCGGGGCCTCGGGACGAGCTACATCGAGCTTGGTTGGCCGCCCTTCGCAGAATCGGCGAGCTGGCGAGCCAGCTCGGCCGGCACGAACTGGCCCTAGATGCGTGGCGGCGACTCCTCATGGAGGAACCGTTCGAAGAGCAGGCACATCTAGAAGTGATGGAGCTCTACGGTCGTGCCGGACGGCGCGATCTGGTGCGCCGCCAATACGTGAAGCTTCAAGAACTGCTCACCGAGCTAGACGTCGAGCCGGCACCGAAAACCCAAGAGCGCTATCTCGATCTCATGAGGTAAGCTCTGGCCTCCTCGCGGGCGCGCCCTGTCTGTTCGATCGCGCGCCCCAGCACGCCGCAGCCATCCCGTCCCGAGCACAACAGAATCCCCGAGACTTCGCAGCTCATGTCCGAAGAACGCTTGTCCGACGCGCCGCCGGCCGGCTCCGAAGCGCCGCCGGAGGTCAGTGTCTTGGTACCGGTGCTGGACGAAGCCGACTCGGTGGAGGAATTGATAACCCGCGTCTCGGCTGTCTTGGACGAGAACGATCGCAGCTTCGAAATCGTCTTCATCGACGACGGCTCGCGGGACGGCACTGCCGATCGGATCCGAGAAGCGCGCCGGCACGATCCGCGTGTCAAGCTCGTGGAGTTTCGGCGGAACTTCGGCAAGGCAGCTGCCATCAGTGCAGGTGTCGAGCACAGCCGTGGATCTATCGTCATTACCATGGACGGAGACTTGCAGGACGTCCCGGAGGAGATTCCGAATTTCCTCTCCGAGCTCGACGACAGCGATCTGGATTTGGTGTCGGGATGGAAGCGGGACCGCAAGGACCCCTTGTCCAAGCGTTGGCCGTCCAAGTTATTCAACTGGGCCACGCGGAAGCTGGCGCAGGTGGACCTCCACGACTTCAACTGTGGATTCAAGGCATACCGACGCGAAGCCATCGAAGACGTGGCTATCTATGGTGAGTTGCACCGGTACATCCCGGTTCTAGCGAGCCGCCGCGGGTTTCGTGTCGGCGAGTTGGCGGTGCGCCATGAACGTCGGCGGCATGGTCGCAGCAAGTACGGTTGGGACCGCTTCTACAAGGGGCTGCTCGACCTGATCACGGTCCTGTTCATCACCAAGTACACGCGACGTCCGCTTCACCTCTTCGGTTTCGTCGGACTGCTCTTCTTGTCGTTCGGCCTGTTGATCAACGCATACCTGGCGATAATCTGGTTTCTCGGTCAGCCGCTTTCGAACCGGCCGCTGCTACTGCTGGGCATCTTGCTGATGCTACTCGGGTTCCAGGTTCTGACCACCGGATTGATCGGCGAGATGATCACGTTCAAGAACTTCCGTCGCGCCGACTCCTACTCGGTACGGCAGACGCTGCTGTAGCGGCCGAACGTCAGCACGGATGCGGATCCTGTTCCTGACTCAGACCTATCCCCGTTTCGACGGGGATCCGGCCGGTCCGTTCATCCGCGAGTTGGCCCGCGGTCTGGTACGCACGGGGGACGAGGTCACGGTGATCGTGCCCCACGCGCGGGACGTTGCGGCGGCCTGGGACGACGATGGCGTGACAGTGAAAAGCTTCCGCTATGCCCCGGAGCGGCTCGAGCTTCTCGGCTACAGCCGCAGCCTTCAGAAGGACGAAACCATGAAGGGCGGTGCACTCTTGTCGGCACCGCTCTACCTGCTGGGAGCTCGTCGAGCCGTCGGTAGCGAGTTGCGATTGGCGCAGCGCCAGGGGCGCTCCTACGACCTACTCCAGGGCCATTGGGTGGTCCCCAATGGGTTGGTGGTTTCTCGATTCTCCGATCGTGTCGCGGTGGCCGGCGGCATTCACGGCAGCGACGTCTTCATGGCCGAGAAGGCTGCCTTTCGCCCGCTGGCCCGGCACGCCCTCGGCCGGCTGGGTGCGATCACAGGCTGCTCGCCCGAGTTGGTAGAGCGGGTTTGCGCTCTTGGATTCCCGGCGGACCGGTCGCAAGTGATCCCCTACGGCATCGACTCGGCACTCTTCTCGCCGGATCCGTCGCGAAGAAACATCTGGCGTCAGAAGCTGGGTGTGCCAGAGGATGCTCCGATGATCGTGTCGGTGGGCCGCATGGCGACGAAGAAGGGGTATCAGGTGTTGCTGGACGGCCTCGATCAGCTGATGGCGGCGGACGAGACGGTCCATCTGGTGCTGGCGGGCGCAGGCGACCGCCTGGAGGAGTTTCAGCGACGCGCCGCCAGCCACCGGGACCGCGTGCATTTCCCTGGTGTCGTGTACCGCGACACCTTGCCCGATCTCTACCGCGCTGCCGATATCTTCTGTCTGCCCGCCGTCCACGACCCCAAAGGAAATGTGGACGGCCTGCCCAATGTCATCTTGGAAGGCATGGCCAGCGGCCTCCCGGTCGTGGCCACTTCGATTTCGGGCATCCCGCTGGCTGTCGAGGAAGGGAAGAACGGCCGACTGGTACCGGAAGGCGACGCGGAGCAGCTGATCGCAGCGCTGATCGACCTCCTGTCGGACCTGGGATCCGCTGACAGGATGGGGCAGGCAGGTCGCGAGAAAGCGGTGGCGGAGCTATCCTGGGACTGCGTTGCAGGACGCTATCGTGAGGCGTACGGGCTCGCTGTAGAGCATCGTGCCCGTTACGTTTGAGATCGATCGAACCGCGCCTCCCCCCGAACCGAATCAGGCGTACCATGTCTTCTCGCTCCCCAAGAGTTCCTTGGATCCTCCGGCCGCTCCGGCCCATGGCGGTGCGGTTTCTCCGGCAAACCGCGCGCGGTCCGATGGTCGAAGCTCTGCCGGCCGACTCCGGGACCGTTCGCCCCGCGACCCGGCTGCAGAGCCGGTTGTTTCGTAGGGTCGGCCGTGCGGTGGGTCGCTTTCTGCAGCCAAGGCGCAAGGTAGCCATCCAGGAATGGATCATCAACAGCTTTCGCATTCCGGTCGATTGGCAGCCCAGAGAGCGGTTGCAGGCTTGTTTCGAGGAGCAGCTGACTTGGCTGATCTCGCGGTCTGAGAGTAGGGAGCCGGCAGGTGATTACCTGGAGTTCGGCGTCTACCAAGGCAACTCACTGGTCTGCATGGACCGAGCTTTGGATGCCCTGAACGTCGGCGGAATGCGTCTCTTCGGCTTCGATTCGTTCGAAGGACTGCCCGCCTCGGCGGAGTTCGATCAGATCTGGTCACAAGGGCAGTTTCGATCCGATCTGGAATTCACCCGGCAACTTCTCGACGACGCGGGCGTCGACTGGGACCGCATCGAGCTGGTCAAGGGCTTCTACGACGAGGTGTTGAACGAACCGTTGGCGGCACAGCTCGGGCTCGACGTGGCCAGTATGGTGATGATCGACTGCGATCTCTATTCTTCGACTCGGGATGCGCTGGCCTTCTGCGGACCGCGGTTGGCCGACGATGCTGTGATTCTCTTCGACGACTGGGAATCCACTGACGAGGAGCACGGCGAGAAGCTGGCCTTCCGCGAGTTCCTCGAGGCAAACCCCCACTTCCGGGCAGAACCCCAAGGTGGGTATCACCAAAAGGCGGAGGTCTTTCGCCTGCAACGGATAGGATAGGACTGCATGTCGGAGCTGGTACAGATCGGGAATGGAAGACAGCCCACCGCAGCGGCTGATGGAAAGCGTACCCGGCGCCCGGAGTGGCTACGGATCCGAATCGCTACGCCGGAGCGCTATCGCCAAGTCAAAGCACTGGTAGATCGCTTGGATCTGCATACGGTGTGTACAGAGGCGCGCTGCCCCAACATCTACGAATGCTGGGGAGAGCA
>JALCBJ010000019.1:0-14272 GCA_028066595.1 Thermoanaerobaculia bacterium | reverse complement strand
ATACGGTGTGTACAGAGGCGCGCTGCCCCAACATCTACGAATGCTGGGGAGAGCATGGCACGGCCACGTTCATGATCCTGGGCGACACCTGTACGCGACGGTGTGGTTTCTGTGCCGTCAAATCCGGGCGGCCGCCGGCCGGGCCAAATCCGCGCGAGCCGGAGCATGTTGCGGAAGCGGTCGCGGTGATGAAACTTCAGCACGCCGTGATCACTTCCGTCGATCGCGACGATCTGCCCGATGGTGGTGCTCGACACTGGGCCGAGGTCATCGAAGCGGTACATCGACAGATGCCGACGACCGCGGTCGAAGTACTGACCCCCGACTTCCGCGGTGTCGCCGACGCTTTGGACGTGGTGCTGGGCGCTCGTCCGGAGATCTTCAGCCACAACATGGAGACCGTGCCGCGTCTCTACCGGAAAGCTCGCCCGGGAAGTCGGTACCCACGCAGCTTGCAGCTCCTGGCTGATGCCTCCGCACGCCGTGATCGTGGCGAATACGTAGCGGGAGGAGGGGAGGGCATGGAGCGCCGCGGACGGGTCAAGACCGGGATCATGCTCGGACTCGGCGAGACGCCGGATGAGATTCGCTCCACCCTGCGGGATATTCGGTCTGCCGGTGTAGAGGTGATGACCATGGGTCAGTACCTTCAGCCCACCTCTCGGCACCTTCCCGTGGACCGCTTTGTGACTCCGGAGGAGTTCGCCGAGCACAAGGCCTATGCCATGGAGCTCGGCTTCGAGCATTGCGAGTCGGGGCCGCTGGTACGCAGCTCGTACCATGCTCACGAGCACGTGGGAGGCACGCTGCGGACTCCGGAGTCGCCGGCGACCTCCGAGCTGACCTCGATGTCGCAGGTGGGGTGAGCGGCTGGGCCACGAGCCAACGTGGAGCTGCCGAGCAGAGCCAGCGGGCGATAGGTCCCGGTGGGTCTATCGCTCTGACGGGCTCAGAGGAACCTGCGCGCAGGACTCTGGCTGGTACAATCGGGAGGACGGGCGTCCCACGCTCGTGGCTCTTCTGCGCCCTTCCTCAACTCAGCTCCCAGGCCTCTCCATGTCGTCCAACTCCGAGATCCGGATCCGTCAGCTCGATACGGTTGATATCGGCGACGTCGTCACGATCGACGAAAAGATCACCCAACACTACCGACCCGGGGTATGGGAGGCGCGCATCGGTTACTACATGCGTCGCGATCCCGACGCGGCTCTCGTCGCAATCGGCGATGGCGTCGTCGTCGGTTTCATGCTCGGTGAGGTCAGGGCTGGCGAGTTTGGTCTCGAGGAGCCGACGGGATGGATCGAAGTACTCGGCGTCGATCCCGACTACCAAGGCGGAGGTGTAGGTCGTGCCTTGGCGGAAGCGATGCTACGCCACTTCCGAAACCAGGGAGCGAAGACGGTGCGTACCCTCGTCGATGAAACCATGGACGACATCGCAGGATTCTTCGGCTCGCTCGGGTTCGAGCCGTCGACCCTCCGACCCTTTGCAATGACCCTCTGAGGCGGCGGCCGTCGCTGGACCGCTCGGACGAGACCGACGGACCCGCTCGACGACCTCGCCCGGCCAAGGAGGCTAGATCAATGGCTGTTCGCGAAGCCAGGCTTCCCAAGAACTTTCACCAGGCTGTCGAAGACTGGCGAGATACTTTCCTGCCGGATTACTCGTTCTTGCTCGAGAGCTGGGACAAGCACTTTCCGAAGGAACCTCGGTTCAAGCTGTGTGCCTATCGCGAGATGGGTGTGTGCGGCGAAGTCGAATGCGGCGCCAAGAAGGGTCAGCCCAAGGCGACCAAGCCCTCGGAGCTCGACGAAGAGCAGGCCAGGCATCTTCTCGGAGCCATCCGTGCCCAGGCGTCTACGGAGTTCGGCTCGATCCAACAGCACCGGCTCACCCTGGCACGCGCCCAGGAAGAAGAGGAGCAGGTATGGGTTCTGCGGATGATGGCCGAGGAGCTACGCCACGGCTATCAGATGCTGCACCTGTTGGTGGACGACGACTGGAGCTGTCAGACCGAACAGTCTTCGGCCGACATGGTGGAGGAGATCCTGTCGATGCAGACAGGCTCCCATGTTCTCGGCGCCTTCAACATCGATTTCGACTCTTTCGTGGACAACATCGTCTTCTGCGGCCTCATCGACCGTGTCGGCAAGTATCAGCTGGCGATGCAGAAGATCTCCGCGTACCTGCCCATGGCGGAGTCCATGCCCCAGATGCTGCGAGAAGAGGCCTTCCATCTCGCCACCGGCGTGGTCCCCATGCGCAGGTGGATGACCAAGGCCGCCGAAGGTGAGGTCTTCGTCACCGTCGACATGTTGCAGAAGGTGCTCAACAAGTGGTTGCCACGGGGTCTCGAGATGTTCGGCGACGAACGGGGCGGAGGCTCCAATGTACGCATGGGCCTCAAGCCGATGAAGAACGCCGAGGCTCAGTCCCAGTACTACGACGAAGTCGCAAAGCTCGTCGACGATCTGAACATGCGGTATGTGCGCACCAAACTACCCGAAGCATCGATCGGTGAGGCACGAGAGGTGGTAGATCGGCTGAAGCAGGAAGGGGACAGCGGAACCGAGGTTCGAGGTATCGCGGCCGATGAGCTGCTGCACATGCCCCATGGAGACTTCTTTCGTCGACGCGGCGTCCCTGCATTCCGTATGGTGGGCTTTCATGGCGAGACGTACGACGACCACGGCGAATACATGCAACATCTGAGAAAGATGCTGCCAGAATCGTATTTCGCCAGCAGCGACTTCCGCGACTATTCCCAGACCCTGAACGAGGTGGTTGCGGGCGAGCTGGAGGCGGAGGTGGCCGCGCGCCGCATGCCTGCCCTACGCCGGGTCGCGGGCAGTTGCCCTTGCTCGAAGTCGGTTCGCTGGGTCCGAGACGAGCCTATGTCGGAGGCGCCGGCCAAATCTGTAGACGAACGGCCGGTGGAGTCTGCCGCTAGCTGATTTATCATCAGCCGCCGCCGCGCGGCGTCTACCATCCATCTTTCCGAGGTCCTGGTGTGTCTTTGTTCGATCGTCTGATCGTCACTACTCTCCCCCTGGTTCCAAAGTTCATTGTCGGCAAAGTAGCGTCGCGCTACGTCGCCGGCGAATCCCTGGACGACGCCGTAGAGACCGTCAAGCGTCTGAATGGAGAGGGTGCCCTGTGCACGCTCGACGTGCTGGGCGAGGAGGTCGACGATCGCGCGTTGGCCCAGAAGGCGGTCGACCAATACCTACAGGTCCTCGGCGCCATTGTCGAGAACGATCTGAATTGCAACATATCGGCCAAGCCGACGCAGTTCGGGCTCGAAATCGACGAGTCGCTGTGTCGTGATCACTACGAGACCCTGGCGTCAGCCGCGGCAAAGGAAGACTGTTTCGTCCGCCTCGATATGGAAGATCGGACTACTACCGACGCCACCCTGAGGATCTACCGCCAGCTACACGAGAGCTTGGGTTTGATCGAGGGCGAGACGCAGAAGGACGGCAGCAGACATCGAGCCCGGGTCGGGCCCGTCTTTCAGGCCTATATGCGACGCACATTGAACGACATTGCCGATTTGCCCGCAGAGGGAGCCAATGTCCGGCTCTGCAAGGGCATCTACATCGAGCCGATAGCTCATGCCTGGAAGGGCTTCGAGACCGTGCGTCTGAATTTCGTCCAGGCACTCCGGAAGCTGCTGGAACAGGGCACCTACGTCGGTATCGCCACCCACGATGAGTATCTGATGTGCGCTGCGGTCGGCCTCCTGGACGAGCTGCAGGTGCCGAAGGATCGCTATGAGTTCCAGATGCTCCTCGGCGTCGAACCGCAGCTACGACGAGTCTTGATCGACGGCGGTCACCGGCTGCGGGTCTACGTTCCATACGGCAAAGACTGGTACCTCTACTCGATGCGACGCCTGCGAGAGAACCCGAAGGTTGCGGGCCACGTAGCCCGCGCTCTGCTGAGCGGCAACTAGTGCACTAGTATCCTTCACGCCTTGTCGGTCGGCTGTGGCTGCACGTGCGCTCGGTCGGCATCGAATTCCGCGAAAACAGCTCTTACCGTGCGTCGCTGTCGTTCCTCGGCGGGCAAATCGATAAAGCCCGGACGCTTTCTCCAACGACCGACTCTCGGTAGGAGGATAGGGGAGAGCATTCCATGCAAGCGAAGATCGAGCGGCTGGCGGTCCTGGGGGCCGGCAAGATGGGAGTTACCCTGTTGTCGGCGCTATCGGCATCCGGTGTCGTCGACCCCAAGAACATCGTCGCCACCGCGCGCCATGAATCTCGACGAGCCTCCGTAGGTGCAAAGTACGGCGTCGCGACCTCGCGGGACAACCGCCAGGCGGTCGAGAGCGCCGATGTCGTTCTGCTGTGCGTCAAGCCCCAGACGGCGGGGCAGGTGGTGGAGGAAGTGCGCGAACATCTATCGCCGCAACAAGTACTGCTATCCATCGTCGCAGGACTCACCACCGAGCAGATCGAAGAACACCTGGGTGATCGCGAGGTTCCCGTCGTCCGCGCCATGCCCAATACACCGTCGCGTATCGGCCAGGGGATGACGGCGGTATGCGGTGGACGCTATGCCAACGAAAACCATCTGGAGTTGGGACGGGCGATCTTCTCCCAGATCGGACGATCCCTGATTCTGGAAGAGAGATACTTCGATGCGGTTACCGGCCTTTCCGCCAGCGGGCCGGCATTCTTGTACATCGTCATAGAGGCTCTGGCGGAGGGCGGAGTCAAGATGGGGTTGCCGCGGCAAGTCGCGACGGAACTGGCAGCGCAGACCTGTCTGGGTGCGGGCCACATGGTGCTGGAGACAGGAGATCACCCGGCACTCCTGAAAGACGAGGTCACCACCCCGGCCGGCTGCACGATGGACGGTATCCTGGCGCTCGAGACCGGAGGTCTGAGGGTAACCCTGATCAACGCCGTCGTGCAGGCGGGCCGTCGAGCGGCCGGACTGGTGGATGAATGATGGCGATCCACTCCATCCAGTGGCGCCGGCTCGACGGTCCCGGAATGGAGACCTTCGAGCTGAACGAGGGCGAACCTGGCGGCCCGAGGTTACGTGGCACCGCTGCTGGAGCGATCCGAGGAAGGCCTTTCGCGCTACGGTACGAGGTCGAGTGCGACGACGACTGGCTGCCCCGCCATGCCGAAGTGACGGTCGATCTACCTGCGGTGAAGAAGTCGTTGAAACTGTCTCAGGATGACGGCACCTGGCAGATCGATGGCCGGGAAGCACCGGAGCTCGAGGGCTGCCGAGATCTGGATCTCGCTTTTTCGCCCTCCACCAACACCTTGCCCATTCGTCGTTTCGCCCTGAAAGTGGGGGAGCTGGGCTCGACCCGCGCTGCTTGGGTTCTCTTTCCGACACTCGAGGTGCGGAGTATTGACCAACAGTACAGACGTGTCGCTGTGGACCGCTATCGCTACCGGAGCGGCGACGCCGAGCGGGAGTACCAGGGCGGTTTCCGTACCGTTCTGACAGTGGGTGCCGGCGGTTTGGTGATGGAGTTTCCAGGCCTTTGGCGGGCTTCCAGAGACGGCTCCGGCAATCCCCACGGGCCGGCTTGACACCCCACGGGGCACCTCCTATACTTCGCCTCCCGCGGGCGGGAGTAGCTCAGTGGTAGAGCACAACCTTGCCAAGGTTGGGGTCGCGGGTTCGAATCCCGTCTCCCGCTCCAGATCCTCTTTTTTGCCGTAAAATGATCTCCTACGGCGACGTGGCCAAGTGGTAAGGCAAGGGTCTGCAAAACCCTCATTCGCCGGTTCGAGTCCGGCCGTCGCCTCCACACCAGCCCAGCGTAATCTGAAGCGCAGACAAGACCGGCCCTAGGCCGGTCTTGTCGTTTTGCAGACAGTAAGGGCCAGCCGATGGACAGGGTGGTGGAGCCGATTTACTTCCTCGGATTCGCCTGCTACGATGCGATGGCGCCTCGGAACAGTATGACTCGGCAGGGTGATTCCCAGAGCCAGTTCGTCGAACGAGAAGGAGACATCTCGATGGATAAGGGACATGCCATGGGAGGCGGCAAGGCATTGCGGCGAAGTTTGGATCGACTCGGAGGATTTGTCCGGCGGATTCTGGACCCAGCGGACCTCGACGAGTTCGAGAGTCGCCTGGATCGATTTCCCTCGGCTGAAACCAAAGACCTGGCATGTGAGTGGTTGGAGCTCTACCGGCTGTCCTATGAGCTCTTCGGCGAAGGACGGTCCGGACAGGAAGCGCGGATCAGACTGCACGAGAAGATGCTCGAAGCACCGAAGGCGATCGACCCGGCCGTTGCCGAGTATCTGGCGGATCAGCTGCAGTCGCAGATCGACGAGATCGGTATTTTGGCTTCGTAGCCTGGATTTGACAGTTCCGGATGCACAGCAACGGCTCTGCGCGGCTCGGCGAGAGATGGGCGCGGCTGCTCTTCGCCAAGGGGACTGATCCCGACGAGGCCTGGGGGCAGGCCAAGATCTCTAGCGACTGCGAGATCGCACGTCCCTATTTCGGCGCCGTCGCGGTCATGGCCTAGCTGCCCTGCGGATCTCCTCTTAGTGCTTCTCCGCATCGACCAGGCGCCTTGCGATGGGGCTTCGTTCCGAAGTATCGAATGCTGTCCGGATCGAAAAATGAAATATCAGACTGGACACAGAGCTTTGACCGCCCTATAATCATGCCAATGTTTCAATAAGTCCAGCTTGAAAGTGAGCAGACTATGGCTAGCGAAGTTTCGAAAGTGCATAATCTGTCGGAATTTTCGGAATATCTGGCCGCAAATTCCAATCCTCCGGATCGTAGACAACTACGCGTCGCCGTCATCGAGTTTGTGTTGAGGCTCCTCGAGACTCACAACGTCAGCAGGGCACGACGCTGCCTCCTCGACCTGAAGCCCATGGTCAGGGAACTCGAAACACTGATCCTGGCGAAGGCCGACTCGAAAGAAGAGTCGGCCGATCGATCCGAGTAGCTTCCCGCCTGGCTATAGCCATTCGGTCAGGGCGGGTTCAGGTCTGGGCAGGCCTGGTGCCGCTCCGGGGACTCGAACCCCGAACTTCCGGATTTTAAGTCCGGCTCCTCTGCCAGTTGGGATAGAGCGGCTGCCGAGATCCGGATCATACCGTCAGGGACCGCGAGCTCATACCTCTCACGGTACGCAGAGATGGGCGTGAGCCCGGCTCCAGGCCGGGCCCACGGCTCTTGTTCGAAAACGGGCTCCCTACAGAGGCTCAGTTCTCGCAGATCGATAGATCGTCGATTCCGCATTCCACGATGTCACCAGGGCCGGAACCGTCAGAGCATTGGACCCTGACTTCGACGGTGCCGGCGGGCACGGTCGCTGTTGCGTTGGTCCACGCAGCCGTCGAGCGGCTGTCACCATTCGACACGATGGTCTGCCACGACCCGCCGTCGACCCGGTACTGGATGTTGAAGAAGTCGCCTGCGGCATCGTCTCCCGTGTCGCGTTGCCCGTGGAAGTAGTTGACCGACAGCGTCGACGGGGCGCCCACGGAATAGCCGGGTGAGCTCAAGATGCAGTTGCCTCCGTCGACATCGTCGGTGCCGACACCGGTGTTGGTTGCGGTGAAGATCGAGTTGGAGCCCGACGCCGAACCTGCAGGCTGGGTGACGACGGTACTGATCTGCTGGCTGGGGTTACCCCGGACATAGCTGCCAGTAGAGCAGGTGCTGGCGCCATCGTTGGACCAGCCCGCCGCTCCGCTTTCGAAATCGTCGTCGACTGCACATTCCCCTCCGCCTGATTCGACGATACGGACGTTGCTGAACGTGGAGTTGTTGTCGAGTGCGCCCGAGTCTTTGTCATTGACCAACACGAGACGCATGCCATTGCCGGTGAAGTACTGTCCAACCGGAATCGAATAGGTCACCGTACCGCCGGAATAGTTATCGAAGTCCTGGATGCCCCAGCTCTGGTTTCCGTGGACCTTGAATATCCGGTCCGAGGACAGATCGTCGTCCTGGTCGAAGCCCAGTCCGTGGATCTCTCCTTCCGAGCTCGAGGAGAAGTCGAACTCCACGACCGTGTTAGCGGTGATGCTGAACGTCTGGGTGGTACGGCGCCATGTGTTGGCAGTGAGCCGGACGGAATCACCTCCGTCGAGAACCGAGATCTGGGAAGAACCATCCTGGTTGGAATACGACACGGTCGGTGTGTCGTCCCAGTCGATGCAGTTGCTGCCGTTGCAAGTGCCACCGCCGCCTCCACCGCCGAGAGCGTTGGGAGGCAGGTCACCGCTCGACTGCAAGTCACTGATGATGGCCTGGATCGGTACGCCACGATTGGGGCAGTTCGCACAGTGGTGAAGAGCCACCACCAGGTGGTCGCTGTAGCCGAGAACCGGTGATCCGGAGCTGCCGCCTTGCGTATCGCAGAAATAGCCGACGTCGCTACCGCTACCCCCACTGCACGGTGGGCGGGTGAGACTAAAGACCTCGCAGAAACCCGAGCCGTCGCTCGAGTCCCCGGAGAACACGCCGATCTTCTTGCCCCAGTGAGCGGGGTGCTGAGGAATGTAGATCCGTTCGTTGACCGTCGCACCTGCTGCCCGCAGCTGCATGAATCCGTAGGTCCCGGTCGGATTGGTGGGTAGCTCGAGCAATGCGTAGTCGAGCGTCGCATTGTCCTTGACGAGGCTGGCACTGGTGGCGACGACCGTACCGGGACAGGCGCCCCAGCTGGCGCAGTTGGTGCTACACGAGCCTTCGGCGAGAAACTCGTAGTTCGTATTCGCCGCGTCGGACGATGAGGTGATGCAGTGCTCATTGGTCATCAGGTGCCCGTCGGAGCCCACCAGCCACCCGGTGCAGGCTCCCGAACCGTTGATCAGAAGACGAGCGACGGCCCGCGACTCGTTGTAGATCGCCGGTTCGCTCGACTGGTAGCACCGCGCCCAATCCGAATCGTCGCTGCCACAGATCGCCTTTTCGTGCCCCACCGCGCGTTGCCACCAATAGTCCTTGCTGAGGGCCTCATCCGCGGCCGACTTGCCGGCGTCTGGCCAACGGGCATCGGGAAAGCCGTGACTGAACGCGTCGATCACCACCGCTCCGGCTGGGACGCGTACCTTCGAGAAGAGCTCGACGACCGCAGTTTCGCCATAGATGTGAAGACCCCAGAAGCCACCTTCGATGTAGCTCCTAGCCTTCCCGTAGCCAGTGAACGTCCAAGAACGTGTGCGGTCTGGCGAGCGCACGACCACTCGTGCACCTCGGGGCAAGTCGAAGTGACCGAAATGAGGTGTGATGAAGCTGGCTCCCGGCATGTGGAGCTCTTGGCGCCACACGAGGGACGTTTCGCCTTGGCGAAGTGCAGTGTCCCCGAAGGCGGGTGATCCGTAGGTGACGCGCACTTCGTCGGCGACACGAATCATGTTCTGAGCCTGGCTGGCAGGAACGAACAGGAAGGTCGCGATCAGAAGAATGATGAGAATGGTGGGCGGGAGTTTTCGCATGGGAGTCTCCTTGCATGGTCTCTCGAGGCTCCGGCGCGCCGCGCCGGAACGCACATTCAGGTCGGAATGCAGTAGCAGGGAGAGCACAGAACATGCCATGCCCCATTTCAACGCAAGCTGGCTCCAATCCGCGAGAACATGCGGAGTCTCTCTACCAGCGACGCCTGAGCCGTCTCAGATCTGAGACCGCCGATCCTCAGAGCTGAGACGACAGACAGCACAACCAGAGAGCGAGTTCAGCTCTCTCAGGTCTTCAAACGTGGGCCGACCTTGACGGGCCGCGGATTTTGAAGGACGGCATGCCCCGGACGTTCTACCCGAGTCGACGGGCGCTCCCTCGATACCTCAGTCGAGAGCCTACCGCCGTACTCTCATGGTCGCATCGTCAGGCCTGCTTGACCGGGTCGAAGCGTGACGCCTCGCGCAGGAAACTGTGATCGAGATAGTCGCGCTCGATGACTTCCGCCATCTCTTCCGCCGTGGCGAAGCGATCGTAGTCGATTCGAAGGACCGGAATCAGGCGCGAGATGTCACTGATGAAGTCCTCGTAGCCATTGTGCAGTGCCTCGAGATACTCGAGGGTGATGCCTTGCTCCATCTCGCGCGCACGCGTTTGAATGCGCTCGAAGGAGCGTTCCGGTGAGACGTCGAGATAGACGATCAGATTCGGTTTGCACATGAAATTGCTCATGTGCCGGAAAAGCTCGAGGTACGTCCGGTAGTCGCGCTCGTCCATCAGCCCAGCCTCGGCGAGCATCTTGGCGAAGATCGAGTCTTCATAGATGGTTCGATCTTGCACGGCGGACCGCCCACGCCAGATGATCTCTTGATGCTGTTGAAAACGACGGTTGAGGAGATAGATCTGGGTTGCGAACGCGTAGCGCCGTGTATCGCGGTAGAAGTCTTCGAGGTACTCGTTGTCGGCGATCGGCTCGTAGTGCACGTCGATCTCCAGATGCTCTCCAAGAGACTTGGCAAGAGTCGACTTGCCGGCACCGATCATGCCGGCGATGCCGATGAAGACGTTCTCCAACTGCTGTAGTTTGGCCATGGCGTTGGGGTTTCCGGGACTCGGTTGGGATGCGTAGGGGCGGGGCGTGCTCATTCCATCACGACTGGAAGTCGCTCCCGCGGCGTGACGACCTGCGGCGGCCTCAGACTTGCCAGAGCGGAGGTCCCGCGAGGCCGGCGGTCGACAGAGTCGGTGGTCAGATGCTCAGAACCCGCATCACCATTCCGTTCTCGGGGCGCATCACAGTCCCCGGCACGTGGCGGACATGGTGGGCCGGCTCCAGGTCGAGGCGGTACCGTTGGCAGAAACGTGCAACCGTGACGGTGAGCTGTACCGTGGCGAGTCCGGCGCCGATGCACACCCGATGACCTGCTCCGAATGGGATGTAGGCCATGCCCGGACGTTTGGCGTTACGCTCCGGTAGGAATCGGTCCGGATCGAATCCTTCCGGATCTGGCCAGTAGGCGGTTAGTCGGTGTGTGGCCCAGGGCGCGACGATGACCATGGCACCCTTGGGAATGTGGTATCCACCCAGCACATCGTCCTGCACAGCAATGCGCGAGAAATTGTAGGCCGGCGGGTAGAGCCGCATGGTCTCCTGGATCGAGCGCTTGGTGAGATCCAACAACGGCAGGGTCTCGGCATCCGGAGGCGAGCCGTCGAGAACCGAGGCCACCTCGGCATAGACCCGATCACGAATCTGCGGTTGCAGTGACAGGCGGTAGAACAGCCAGGTCGCGACCGAAGCCGAGGTCTCGAATCCGGCCATATAAAGCGTCACCAACTGGTCTCGTAGCTCCTGGTCTTCATACCGACCTTGGCTCTCGTGCTCGTGCTGCAAGAGAACGCCTAGAGCTCCGTCCTCCTGGTTCGACGCCCGCGCCCGCCGGATCGCTTCGTAGAAGCAATCGTCGAGATCGGCCAGCGCACCCTTCAGCTCCCGCACCGTCTTCGGTGACGGGAGCTTGTACCCGCCCAAAATGGTCCGTGGGGGAGTCGGCCAATATGTCATCAGCCGCCGCAGCACCTCCAGAATGGGCTCGGTCAGGTCCCGGTTCTCGGTGCCGAGAATGAAATCGCAGATCAGGGACTGCGAGATCTCCGAGAAGTGAGGCTCCGTGTCGAAGGGCTCGCCGGAATCCACCATGGCCTGCCATTTGTCGAGCCGTTCGTCTACGAGCTGCGCAATTACGGGCAGCTGGGCATGGATGCGCTCGCGGCGGAAGGCCGGCATGGAGCTCGTTCGCTGTCGCTGCCATACCTCACCCTCGCTGAGGAGGAGGCCCTCCCCGATCAACCGCTGAAGCTCCTTGTACCGCTCGTTCTTGACGTAGCGTTCGCGGTGCTTGATCAGGAGCTCTTTGATGAGATCCGGTTCGGAGACCAGGTAGGTCGCCTTCTTGCCGTAGAAGAAACGTACGATCCCACCGTATTTCTGCGAGATGCGGACATAAAAGTCCATCGGATTGTCGCGAATCTCGGCCAAGCTGCCGAAGTGAAAGGCACCCTCGGGACCAGGTGGATCGGGTGCTCGGGTAGCGGTCCGAGCGTGCTCGGCAGGGGTCGCGGAGGCGGCATCGGGGGAGTTCACAGACGATCCTCGGATCAAGATGTTGACAAGCCGGCAGTCTCGGAATGCCGGCAGGAGCAGAAGTGGAATCACGTGGCGGCGAAGCAAGGATAGCGCTTGAGCGACGTGATAGAAATCCCTAACGGGAGACGTGTCTTCTCAGGATCCGTTTCTTGCCCAGAAGACCGAGTCATTCTGAGCCTTGGCATGCCGTGAACGGGAGCTTGTGAGCCAGAATCCGCCAGCCGAAGTCGTCAGCGACACGCAGCCGAAGGACCTCGAGTCTCTCCTCGCCTATGTGGAAGCACCTCGCGTAGAGATCTATCGAGCAGTTCGCGGCGCACTGGACCGGTTGGAGGAGGCTGCCCCCTGGGATCAGCTGTACTATCCACCTTCGGCGAACGAAATGTTCCTGAAGATGGAAGAGCGGTTGGTCGGCGTCATCGACGATGGCCATCGGCTGGTCGACGATCTCATCCGTGACATGCGAGCCTACGGTGAGGACGATGGCACCGAGAGCCTGATCTCCGACCTCGAGTTTTTCTTCTTCGGAATCAACGAGAGCGTCCGACTCGACCTGCACAAGTTGCGGGGGATGCTCGCATCCTGCCGAGAGCGGGCCAGCGAGGTGACCGCGGAAGAGCGCGACTTCATCTCCGAACTCTCGGCAGATCTCAAGGGCAAGTACTCCAGCTCGATCATGGGCGCGGCGTCCAGTCTGATCGCGGAAGGACGCTGGCGAGGCATCCAGATCGAGACGATCCTGTTTCCCGAAAAAGCAGCTGAGTTCGAGCGCAACGAGCGCTTGGTCGAGACGCTCTCGGATGTGACCAAGAACATCAGCAATCTGCTGCAAGACGTTCCTCTGGCCGAGCTGGTACAACGTTGGCAGAGCCAGGAGAAGATCGACCAGTACGCGCTGACGCCGCTCTATAGCCTGCTGGGCAACCTCGGCAAGCTGATGCAGGAGACCAGCCGTAGGGCACTGTACTCGGGCGACTATCACCAGATTCAGAGGCGCGAAAGCTTGCTCAGCATGCGGGTCAACGAGCTGGCCACGCTGCACAACATGACCTGGGGCATCGGTCCGAAGAAAGATGTCGACATAGCGAGCATCTTTCCAGTGATGATCCGGAAGGCGACCGAGCTGGCGGCCGTGCTGGACGTCGACATTTTGAAAGAAATCGTGGGCGGCAAGCAGGTGGACGACCTGCTGATGGTGGTGACCCTGGAGAAGGAAAACGCGCCGGCGGACGCCAAATGGGACGTACGTCGTGACGAGTCCGCGATTCCGCCGTCGCCGGCGCGTCAGCGAATTCCGGAAGAGCAGCACTCGCTCATCCCCTTGCTCTACGACGAGGACCTCAACACATTTCTCGAGCTTCTGCTCGGCTCGGTGCTGAAACGAGCCTCACTATCGCTGAAGAAGGACATCGAACGGGCACAGCAGGCCGCAGCCGATCGAGCCGCGGCCGAGGAGCGAGGTGAGGAGCCCCACCAACCTCTGAGGATCGGCTGGTCTGGACGGGACGATTCGGCTCTCGAAGCCGAGTTGGAGTCGTTCGCCGGCCCCGACACTTTCGACGTCGATCTCGGCGACCGCGAGTTAGAGCCCGAGCCGCCGCCGGTTGCGGTGTCACCGCGAGAGCTCCAACAGGCACTCGCTCAGGTTCAAGAGCTGATCCTCGATGCCATGTCGCGATCCAACGCCGGTCGCAAGAGCTTCCAGCTCATCCTTCGCTTGCTCAAGCAAGGTCGGACCATCCCGCCCGCGATGTTCCAGTCCATGCAGCCCTACCTCTACGACCTCATGAATCTTCTCATCCCCAAGCTCAACGATCCGAAACTGGGTGGTCGCTATACCGATCGAGCGTCCACACTTTTCGATTTGAGCCAGCGTCTCTGCCGTCCCAATCCGTCGCCGGAGGAGATGAGAAGCGAGGTCCCGGAGTCGATGCAGAAACTCGAGACATTGCTCGAAACTTTGCGCGGGACGGTCGATAGCGAGCTTGCATCGCTGATTTAGTGTCTCGTGCTGAAAGTACTGTGAGGGTTCGGCCGTGGGATTCGGCGGGCCACCAAGGCGCCACGGCGAGGAATAGTAGAGCTATTTCGAGGAGAAGCAACGCCGGTGGCGCAACGAAGAGCCGGATCAAACACCACAGAACTTTCCAAGCGGGACACTAGCTAGATCGCATCCAGAAACGAGATTTCCGTTGAAAACAAAGGGATAAACGC
>JALCBJ010000125.1 GCA_028066595.1 Thermoanaerobaculia bacterium | reverse complement strand
TAGGGCCGCATCCAATGGCAGTTCAGCGACCGGGATCGAGAACCTACGAGACCAACTGCAGACTCTTCAGCGAAGCCGCGAGCGAGCGGTTCCAGATCATTTCCTGGCCGCCCTGGAGCCAGACGGTGGATCAGTGGGTGGTCAACGGCCGCCACATCGGCACACTCGAATGTCTGCGTCCACAGCTCCGGACGCCGGAGTCGTCGACCAGAATCTGTGAAGGTTCAGCAGGTCGACAACCTGTACGTGGCGGGTTCCTCGGTCTTCCCGTCGACCGGCGTATCCCATCCCTCCATGACCATCCTCGCGCTTACCATATGACTCGCCGAGCACGTCGCAGGCCAGTTCCCCACCAGTTAGTGAGGGGAAGCCTTCGCAACGCTTCTTTCTCCTTGGCTTCTCGTCAGCTGCAGGGATCTTGGCGTCTGGCCCAAAATCAATGGAGTAGTGGTGTGGCTACCTTCCGGGCCGGTGGTTCTGGCGAGGATAGAGTCGACGAGCCATGAGTCGATCGAATCCGCTTGGGCCCAGGCCGTCCGTCGATTCGCAGGCGGTGCCTCGGTCGAAACGGCTCAAGATGAGCTTGTTGCGCCTCTATCCGCCCTATCTCGGTGCTGGCGTGTGTCCGGATTACATCGCGCCGGACTTCTCTTGCTTCGACGTCAAGATGGTCATGCGGTTTTGGAACCGAAACTACGTGGGTACGCACTTCGGTGGATCGCTCTACTCGATGTGCGATCCGTTCTTCATGCTCATCCTCCTAGAGTGTCTGGGGCGCGACTATTTGGTTTGGGACAAGACTGCATCGATCCGCTTCAAGCGGCCTGGGCGCGGAACGGTTTGGGCACGTTTCCATGTGCCTCGGGACGAAGTGGAACGAGTGCGTGGGCTCGCCGACAGGGAGCCCACGGTAGAACCGGTCTATTCGACTCGCATTCTCGATAGCGACGGCGAGCTCGTCGCTGAGGTGGAGAAACGCCTTTGGGTGAGCAAGAAACGCCGAAAGAGCGAGGCTGCGCAGGAGCAGTGAGAACGCTCGGGATCCGTTCGGGGAAAGCTAAGGGTTCGCTCAGGGAGGGTAGGTCCAGGGCGGCGTAGGTTTGGATCATGCACACATCCAACCCGCGTCCCGTCACATTGCGTGTTTCTGCATCCGACTCCGGACTCGCCACTTGGTGGACCGAGCTGCGCCAGGCCTTGCGCCGTGTGCGCCGTCACCCTCGACCGTTCGCCCTCATGACCGCCATCGTGGCGCTGTCGTCATCAGCGATCCTGATCGTCGCCGGGCTCCTCGACTCCGTACTGTTGCGTCCGCTGCCCTATCCCGAGGCGGAGCAACTCGTTCGCATCTGGGAATCGAGGCCGGAAGAGACGAAGGTGAATCCGTCAAAAGGGAACCTGGTCGACTTCAGAGACAGTCATACCCTGGTGGGGGCGGCGGGGTGGTACGTCGCGCCCCGGACCCTGATCTCGGGTGAAGTGCTGGAGGTGATGGAGACCGCCCAGGTTTCGGCAGATTTCTTCCCGGTCTTGGGCGTCGAGCCTGCCCAAGGTAGGACGTTCACCGCTGAGGAGACGGCCCAGGCGACGTTCAGCACCGCGAATACCTTCATCGGTGCTGATCCGTTGGTAGTGATCAGCCATCGCCTCGGTCAACGTCTTGGCGAGCCGGAGTCCATCGTCGGCCGCGAGGTCACCATCGACCGAAGGAGCTGGCGGGTGATCGGGGTCATGCCCGCCGACTTCGGTTATCCCAACGATCAGATAGACCTGTGGATCCCTTGGAGCTTCGATGGTGAGTTGCCGCGCGACCAGAGATATCTGGAAGCGGTCGGTCGGCTGGCCGCCGGTGTGACGGTGGCCCAGGCACAGGCGGATCTGGGCCGTCTCGCAGATCGCTTGGGGGCGAGATTTCCAGAGAGCAATGCGGGTTGGGGTGCGCATGTGGAGCCGATGTACGAGTCGGTCGTGGGAAAGGCGCGGCCGTACCTCATTCTGTCGGCGGTCGGAATCAGCGCTCTGGTGCTGCTCGCCGTGGTTCATCTGATGAGCTTGCAGTGGGTGCGCATGGCAGCCCGCTCGCAGGAGCTGCAGGTGCGTCGTGCTTTGGGGGCTTCAGGCCGTACCTTGCTTCGTTCCCTGGTGGCCGAGTCGCAACTGCCGGTCGTAGCCGGCGTGCTGCTGGGCTTGCCCCTCGCCTACCTGGCGTTGGACGGCCTACGCCTCTGGCAGCCGGGCTTGCCGCGCCTCGACGAGTTGGCGCTCCGCCCGGTGATCGTCGTCTGGACGATCGTCGGTTCGGTCGGCCTCGGGGTTCTGAGTGGCTGGTTGGCAGCGCTTTCCCATCAGCGGCGTGCCGCATCGCAGAGCTTCGTCCCTCGCGATCAACGCATTGCTGAAGCTGGAGGCCTCTCGGCCTTCTGGGCAGCGTCGGAGGTGGCCCTGACTCTGGCGGTACTGATGATGGCGGCCTGGATCGGCCAAACGTGGATTGGGCTCGTCCAGGTCGAGACCGGGTTCGAAGCCGAGAATGTTTACGTGGCGCCAGTCCTCCTCGACAACGTCGGCTACCGTACCGGCGACGACGCGCGAACTTACTACCGAAGTGCTCTGAATGAGTTGACGACCCTCCCAGGAATCGATGCCGCAGGAGCCGCTACGGTTCCGCCGCTGTCCCTGGTGGGACCGGATTTCGCTCGCCCGATCTGGGCCGAGGGCGCTCCGGTACCGCTGGGCGGACATCGACAGGCCGACGTTCGGATGGCTACGCCCGGGTACTTCGCAACGTTGGGCACACCGATCGTCCGAGGTCGCGCTTTCCGCGAGTCCGACGACGAAACGTCGAGCCGCGTGGTGGTCGTCAGTCAGGCTCTCGCAGAGGGCCACTGGCCCGGTGAGGATCCGGTCGGCCGTCGCCTGGTGATCGACTACAGCGCGGCCGGCACTTATCCCTACGAGGTCGTCGGCGTCGTCGGAGACATGCGATCCAGAGGTCCGAGGGAAGAGCCCCGTGCTGCCCTCTATTTGCCCCATGCCCAGCGTCCTTACCTGGCGATGAATCTGGTCGTGCGCTCGGGGTTGGCCCCTGCCGTCGTGGCAGAAGAGGTACGAGGTGTCCTGTTCCGGCTCGATCCGGCGCAACCGGCCCACAGCGTGTATCCACTGCAAGCGCGTCTCGGCGACGTGGTCGAGCAGGAGCGGTCGATGGCTTGGTTGGCCGCGCTCCTGGGGACCCTGGCCCTCGCTCTGTCTGCGCTGGGTGTCTACAGCCTGCTTTCCGTGCAAGTAGCCGGAGACCGTTCTGCCATCGGCATCCGCTGCGCCCTCGGTGCCGATTCGCGGCGCATCGTTTCGTGGATCGTCGGTCGAGGTTTGCGGGTGTGCTTGGCAGGGCTGGCCGTTGGAATGGTCGTCTCGGCACTGATGGTGCGACTCCTTTCCGCTCGCCTGTCGGCTCTCCTGTTCGGGATCGATCCTGTTGCACCCGCGGCATTCCTCGGAACGGCAGCGACGGTGTGCTTGCTGATCCTCGGCGCCGTCGTCGTCGCCAGCTGGGCGCCTGCCCAGCGCGGTGCGTCCGTCGATCCGCTGGAGACGCTTCGTCAAGCCTGACTCTGGAAAGAGCTCAGTGTGGCTTGCCACACCGTCGATCCACGTGTCCTATGATCTACCCGCACCACCACAGGGGGATCCATGGCTTCACCAGAGGACGAGCCTCGACCCGACGCCGAACGAGAAGACGACAGTCTCGAGCCGACGCGAACCGAGCGCGCCAAAGGAGCGGTCGTCATGCTCCACGGATTTCCCGACACCCCTGCCGGTTGGCGTGCGACCGATCGCGCACTCTCAGCCGCAGGCTTCGAGACGCATTGCCCGCCGTTGCCCGGCTATACGTCCGAATCAGCGGCGTGTCGCGAGCCGAGAACCGTTCAGCAGGCGGCCGCAGGCTGTGTGGAGCTTTTGGAGTCGATCCGGGCGCCGATGCGTTGCTTCGTCGGCCACGATTGGGGCGCAGCGGTCGCCTATTGCGTCGCGTCCTGGCGGCCGGACCTGGTGGATCGTCTGATCGCGGTAGGAGCACCCCACCCGAGGACTTTTCGTATCAGCCTGCGAAAGGCGTGGTCGGCCCGGCATTTCCAGTACCTCCGGTGGCCTGGAGCCGAATGGTGGATGAGGCGAGCCGATTTTCGACATGTCGACGCTCTGTATCGTCGCTGGTCGCCTACCTGGAACTTCGGCTCCGAAGCGACTGCAGACGTCAAGGAGTGTTTTCGTCATCCAGCTTGCCTCTCTGCTGCTCTCGACTACTACCGCCAGCTGCAGCCGAAGCTGTTGGCACAGCAGCTTCGAGAGAAGATCTCGGTCGACACCTTGATCTGCGGCGGTGCAGACGATCCCAATGTCGACTATGACGACTATGTCCACGCCGGCCGGATGTTCACGGGAACCTACGAGATCGTGATGCTCCCTGGCGGCCATTTCCCACATCGAGAGAACGAGACTGAGTTTGCGCAACTCATGCTGCGCTTTCTAGGAGAGGGTGCCGGATGAGCGGCTGCTCATCGCGCCGATCGTGTCGCTTCGAAGCTTCGTTCAGACACGCGGACCTCTGATCTTGCTCGGTCGGCAGTCGCGATCGCCATGATCCGAGCTCGGGGAGCGCGCGGATAGACTGGCGAGATGGAAACTCTCACCCTGGTGGTCATCGGCGGAGCGATACTCGGATTCGGTCTGGTTTCCAGGAAGATCGAGCGTTCCTTTCTGTCGGCGCCGATCGTCTTCGTCAGCGTTGGCTGGGCTGCCTCGGAGCTCGGGGTGCTGCATTTCGAGCTGGGAGGCGAGGCGATCCACTTGCTGGCCGAGTTGACGCTGGTCCTGGTGCTGTTCACCGACGCCGCCCGTATCGACGTGGGTCTCCTGCGGCGGGAGCACAATCTGCCGCTACGCATGCTCGGTATCGGATTACCGCTCACGGTTCTCTTGGGTACGTTGGGTGCAGCCTGGATCTTCCCTAGCTTCACGTACTGGCAGGCTGCGCTCCTGGCCGCCGTGTTGGCACCCACGGATGCGGCGCTCGGGCAGGCGGTGGTCTCGAGCCCGAAGGTGCCGGTGCGTATGCGTCAGACATTGAACGTCGAAAGCGGGCTCAACGACGGCATCGCGTTACCCCTCGTGCTGTTGTTCCTCTCGGCTTGCTCTGCGCACGTCGAAGGTGCGGGAGGAGCCGAGTACTGGCTGCGTTTCGCAGCGCTACAGCTGACGCTCGGGCCCTTGGTAGGTGTCGTGGTCGGCTGGTTGGGCGGCGAGGCGGTGAGATGGTGCCGCGCCCGTGGTTGGATCAGCACTCCGTTCCTGCGCCTGTCCACCCTCGGCTTGGCGCTGGTGGCGTTCGCAGGTGCCGAGATCGTTCATGGCAATGGCTTCATCGCGGCATTCGTCGGCGGGCTGACCCTGGGCAACCGATGCACTGGACTGTGGCATAGCCTGGAAGAGTTCGCGGAGGCCGAAGGCCAGTTCTTCACCCTCATGGTGTTCTTGGTATTTGGTGCCACGACGGTCCCCGAATACTTGCCCTATGTCGATTTCGCGGCCGTCGTCTACGGCCTTCTGAGTCTTACGCTGATCCGGATGGTGCCAGTATCGCTCTCGCTGCTCGGAACCGGGCTGCGTCCAGCCTCCCATCTATTCCTCGGGTGGTTTGGCCCACGGGGCATCGCATCGATTCTCTTCGGCCTCCTCGTCGTGGAATCCTCGATTCTCGAGCCACGTTCGGAGATCTTCGCCGTCATTACGGTGACCGTGTTGATGTCGGTCGTGGCGCACGGCGCCACGGCTTGGTCGGGAGCACTCTGGTACGCGAAGCATGCCGAGTCATTCGACCTGGACGAGGCGGAGGCAGTGGACGTCGAGGAAATGCCTGTGCGGCTGTCGCGTCCGCCGACGTCCGATTGAGACCGACAAGGCTCTCTTTGGCCGCGACACGATCCTCGAGCTCCCTCAAGTGGAGCTATGAGCAGGCTTGAAGAGCAGTGACTCATGCCGAGCCGCGCTCACCACCGACACGACCACCGGGCCCAACAGCAAGAACCCCACGAATAGCAGCATGGTCGCGTCCGAAGGCCGCTTCGGTAGGAGAAGAACTCCGCCCAAGACCCAGCTACCGAAAACCAGAGTCCAGAGCAGCGCGCTCTTGGGCCGCATCAAGAACCAGAAACTCAGCACGTTGAACAGCAAGCCCGCCATCGCGACGTTTCGTAGTGCCCGGCTCTTCCCATGAAGACATCCGCAGCTCGGACACTCCACCAGGAAGCCGTTCCAGCGTTCCCACCGGCCTAGCTGCAGCGGAATAGCGCAGCTTCCGCAAGCTACGGTTCCCTTCGTGTCGGTCTGGGATCCGTCTTTGGCCACCGGATATCGGGTCTCGTTCGTCATCAGATCCTCCACCACATTGCCTGTGTCGATCGTCGTGTGCGGCCGGACTCGAGCTACCTCAGCCTGCTCCGTGACATCCATCAGCAACGGATGTGCCAGCGCCTGACCGAGTCCGTTAGCCGATTCCGGAGCGGAAATCGTCCTCGCGCGACACACGACGTGTGCATCACGCCCACGATGTTGGCAAAGAGCTAGATCCGTCGGCCGACTCTCATATTTCAAATTATGCTACAGTCACATTTCATGTAGATGAACACCGGGATACGAGAGGTGCTCCATGACCAACAGCATCCGTGACTACCGAGCCGCTAGCTATCTGCCACCGGTCCCGGTTTGTCTACTACTAGCCCTCGCATCGCTGGCGCTTCTCTCGGATACAGCCGGAGACACCAAGCCGCCGGCCGATGCCTCGCATGAAAGCGGGTCAGTATCCACTCCGTCTTCGCCCGAGCTTTCGCAAGCAGAGCTGAGGATTCGGACCTGGCTCCGCCTCGCGGAACGACAGCGGTCAGCCGGTCAGCCGGACTCCGCTCTGGTCACACTTCGGCGGGCCGAAGGGCTCCACGACGCAGCGCGCATCCCGCTGGCATTGCGCGCCGAGATCCAACGACAAGTCGCGTTGAGCCTCGACGCGGCCGCTCGCCACGACGAGGCGGTGGAGATCTGGTGGCAGCTGCTGTCGATCTCGCCCCGCCACGACGAGATCGCCCGCGGTTTGGCGGCGTCGCTGTACGCCTCCGGCCGCCCCGAAGAAGCACGTCGTGTCTACCGAGAGATTCTGCATACCGACTTCGGAATGGACCAGGCTGGGCTCGAGAAGAGTCGGGAGCCTGGAGTGACGCGTCCCGCTTCCTGAGGAAAGAGCGCGTGATGGAATTCGGCTCAGTCCTCTGGTATCAACGGCTTGGGCGACGGCACCATGATGCGACCGACGCCTTGATCCGCCAGCACGCGCTCGAAGGCGTCGACGCCTGACGCCAGCAGCTCCTCGGCTTCGGCGCGCAACTCGCTCCAGCGGGCCTCCAGCTCTGCCAAGATCTCGCGCGCGCCGTCGTTGACGATGGGGCTGAAGCCGGCAGCCGATCCCATGACGGTGCCGAAGTCGGAGTCGAGGCGATTGGAAAAGTTGATGACGTCCTGGAAGCCGGTGGTCTTGCGCTGTACGAGTTGGCCGTCGATCTCGTCGATTCGATCGGTCAGTTGCTGCGCAGCGTCCTGGATCGCCTGCTCGGATTCCTCGCCCAGGTCGGAGGACTCCACACGCTCGAGCCATCCCTTCACTTGAGACTTCGCCGCGGCCAGGCGGTTGGCAGTGTCGTAGAGATCGTGGATGTGGCCGCGAATCCGGAGCAGGAAATCCCGGCGGGCCGTGTAGTCCTTTGGCTGGTAGTCGGAGCGGGGATCGAGGCGGACCTCGGCCTCGGTTTCCCGTACCGTTGCGCCCCGAGTCAAGCGGACTCGATAGTTCCCCGGACCGACGAGCGGGCCGGACGTGCTGACGAACGTCACGACGCCCTTCTGCTCGAGCGCTGCGGGGGCGTGCCAGGTGAGATCCCAAGTCCAGCTCTGGAGGCCTGGCTCGAGGGTAGGCGGCGCAGTGCCGCCCTCCTTCTTCTCGTCGTCGCTGGCAGCGCGGCGCACCAAGACACCTTCCGCGTCGAAGATCTCGATCAGGAGAGGCTCGGTTTCGGAGCTTCCGTCGTCTGCAGCTTCCTCGGTGCTGTCGTCGTGGTGAGCCGTCTCGATCGCCTCGAGATCTCCGTCCGCCTGACTGTCCTCGTTCTCGTCCTCGTCCTCGTCTTCTTTCACCAGGTAACGTACGACGAGACCCGATGGCGGATTCTTGCCCACTGATGGAGGAGTCTCGCGCCACGACGGCGCTCCGGCTACGAGGTAGGCAGGGCGCGGCTGCAACAGGCGGAGTTCTTCTGTCGCGACCTCGTCCGTCAGCTCACGCAATGGCGTCAGATCGTCGAGGATCCAGAAGGAACGGCCATGGGTAGCGGCGACCAGGTCGGCGTCTTTGACTTCCAGATCGGTGACGGGCACGGTGGGCAGCCCGAGCTCCAGCTTCTGCCACCGCTCGCCGTCGTCCCACGACACGAACACACCGCTTTCGGTTCCTGCGTAGAGAAGGCCTTCCCGCGCAGGGTCTTCACGCACCACGCGCACGATGGTCTCTTCCGGCAGACCGGCATCGAGCCTTGTCCAGGTGGTGCCGAAGTCGTGGGTACGAAAGATCATGGGTGAGAGGTCGTCCCATTTGTAGCGAGTCACGGCCAAGTACGCCGAGCCGGAGCGATGGGGCGAGAGCTCGACCGTGTTGATCATCGCCTCGGTCGCGTCGGCTGGCGTGACGTCGTGCCACTGGCCGCCACCGTCCCGGGTGACGTGGACCATGCCGTCGTCGGACCCTGTCCACAACACTCCTGCATCGTGCGGAGACTCGGCCAGCGCCAGAATCGTGCCGTACACCTCGCCACCCGCACCTTCCTTGGTGAACGGTCCGCCGCCGTCGACTTGGCGATCTTCCTGGTCGCGGGTCAGATCCGGACTGATCTCGCTCCAACCCTGTCCGCGGTTCGCCGACCGAAACACGACATTGCCGGCGTAGTAGATGACACCGGAGTCGTGCCTGGAGACCAGGACGGGAGCGTTCCAGTTGAAGCGATACGTCATCTCTCTCGGTGTCTTCGAGAGGTTCATCTCCGGCCGCACCATGATGTCGCGGCTCTGGCGAGTCTCGCGATCCCACTCGTCGAGAATGCCTTGATAGCAGCCGCCATAGACGTAGCGCGGGTCGGCTCGATCGAAGGCCGGGTCGGACGACTCGCAGCCCGCCACATCCCACCAGTTTTTCTCGGTGATACCGACGTCGAAGCTGCGACTTTGAATCGTGATGGCGGAGTTGTCCTGCTGGCCTCCGTAGATCTGGTATGGGAACTGGTCGTCGGTGGCCACACGATAGAACTGGGCCGTGGCTTGGTTGGCCTGGGAGCTCCACGTTGCTCCGCCGTTGGTGGATACGTTGGCTCCGCCGTCGTTTGCCTCCACCATGTACCTGGGGGTCGTGGGGTGGATCCACAGATCGTGGTTGTCCCCATGAGGCGTCGGCACACGTCGGAAGCTCTTACCCCCATCGACCGACAGGAGGGCCGGAGCGTTCAGCACCCAGACCATGTCGTGGTCGGTGGGGTGAGCGAACACATGCATGTAGTACCAGCTGCGGGTCCACAGCAGCCGGTCGGCGTTGATCAGCTTCCAGCTCTTCCCGGCATCGTCGGAGCGATAGAGACCGCCGGACTTCTTGCTGCTTTCCTCGTCGGACTCGTCCTTTTCGGACGTCTCCTCGTCTCCGACGAGGATGTTCGACTCGACGATGGCGTAGACCCGACTCGAATCAGCACCCGACACGCTGACACCGATCTTGCCCATCTCCGCCGGAAGCCCCTCCGTCAGCTCGGTCCAGCTGGTTCCGCCGTCGCTGGTCTTGTAGATCCCACTGGTTGCTTCGTCCGCCTCCGTCGCCTCGTCGTCCCGACCGCCGCTGGTGATCTTCCAGGGTGTCCGACCGTGCTGCCACATGGCGGCGTAGAGCACCCGGGGGTTGTTCGGATCGAGCGACAGGTCCGCAGCGCCGGTGTGCTCGTCCACGAAGAGAACCTTGGTCCAGGTTGCACCCCCGTCCGTCGTCTTGTAGACACCGCGTTCTTCGTTGGGGCCCCAGAGGTGGCCCTGAGCCGCGATCCAGGCGGTGTCGGGATCTCGGGGATGAACCTCGATTTCCGAGATGACCTGGGTCTCTTCCAGCCCGAGATGAGTCCAGGTGACGCCGCCGTCGGTCGAGCGGTAGACGCCGTCGCCATGGGTGGTCATCACTCCGCGAGCGCACGACTCGCCCATGCCCGCCCAAACGACGTTTGGATCCGATGGAGCCACAGCCAGCGCGCCGACCGAGCCGGTCTCCAGCTGTCCGTCCGACACGTTCTGCCAATGGAGTCCCGCATCAGTGGTCTTGTAGATTCCGCCGCCCACACCACCGAAGTAGTACGTCAGCGGATCCTGTATGACACCGGCGACGGCTGTGGACCTGCCACCCCGAAACGGGCCGATGTTGCGCCACTCGATGCTTTGGAACAACGCGGGATCGTACACATGTTGGCTGTCGGTGTTGTCGCTTTCCGAAGGGCCCGTAGAGCCGTCCGTCGCTGCGGCGTGGACAGGTGTTCCGACGCTCGTCAGAGCCAGGAGAATCGAGATCACCAGCCCGATGCGGGCTTTGTTCGATACCGGTAGCGCAGGTAGTGAGAAACACATGGGAACTCCTTGTGCGGGCTGATCGATCACGGGGAATTCGGGCAGTATCCCATGATGTCGTACGCTGCCCGCAAGGTCGGAACCAACAGCCCGGTACGAGCGTTGACTACACATGCGAATGCTGAAGTGTCCCGCGCCGTGCGCCGAGAAGGTCGTCTGGTTCTTGGGATGCTGGCTCTGCGCCTTGGCCTTCTCAGCCTGCGCGGCTGAAGGGCCGGTTCCGAGCCGCGGGACACCCGAGCCGGAGGCCTCCGAGATCCGGACCGCCGGACAACCGAGATCGATCTCGTTGCAAGGCGATGACGATTCGGATCTTCAGTTTTTGGTGCCGTTGCTCCAGGGCAAACGAATCGTCCAGCTCGGAGAGAACACACACGGGATTCACGAGTACAACCTCATCAAGTCGAGAATCGTTCGATTCCTCCACGAACGCCTCGGATTCAATGTCCTCGCGTTCGAGAGCTCTCCCTATCAGTGCTATCTCGCCGACCTTCGGGCGTCGAATCTGTCGGCGCGATCGATGTTGAGTAGCTCGGTGTTCGGCGTCTGGCACACCGAGGCGCTGGTGCCGCTGTTCGAGACGTTGCAGGACTCCCATCGGAGCGATCGCGTGTTCCATCTAGCGGGATTCGACGTCCAGCCCATCGGCCCGAACAAGGCCGGTCGGCCCAAGTTCCTCGCGCAGCAAGTGCGAGACGCGTCCTATGCCGAGGAGGTTCTCGCCCTGGACGCACAGTTTCTCGACGTCTACTCCCGGAGCGGTTCGGCGCGGCGCTCCTTCTTCCGCTCCGAGGAAGGTCAGGAGATGGCCTACTCCTACGACCGCTTGGCGGAACATCTTTCCTCGTTGTCAGAGGCAGCCGAGCCGGAAGCGCAGCGAGACCGAAGTATCGCTCGGAAGACGGCGCGCTCCATGGCTTGGTATATCCGGCAGCAGTCCGCGCCGACCACAGCAGACTACGTAGAGCGGCGAGACGAGGGCATGGCGGAGAACCTGATTCAGCTCGTCGAGGAGTTGTATCCAGGGGAGAAAGTCGTCGTCTGGGGGCACAACTTCCACCTGCGCTACGACAATCTGGCAATCCAGCCCGTGCAGTCGATGTTTCCCGACGAAGCTGCGAGGACGATGGGATCGTGGATACACGATCGCTACGGGAGCGAGGTGTACACCGTCGGTCTATACGCCTATCAAGGACAGGCTGCGGACAATCGCGGCCAGGTTTTCGAGATCTCTCCAGCGGCGGAGGGTAGCCTCGAGGAACGTCTGTTCGATCCGGCGGTGGACGCCGCATTCTTGGACATATCTCAGACCGTTCCAGATGGAATAGAGGCTTGGGTTCAGGAACCAGTTCGCGCTCGTTACGACGGGCGAGTGGAGTTAGAGATGGTTCCGGCCGATCAGTACGACGCGATTCTCGTCGTCGGGCACGCCACCCCACGTACACCTCTCGAATAGAGGCATCGCGCAGGGGAAGGCATCATTTCAATGCTATTGTGACATAATTCGTTCGGCGTCCCGATTGACGATCGAACTGGGGATCGAGATGGCGCAGAGACTGCTCCACCGAGCAGGCTGCCGAAGTTGATGTGGAGCGAGCGACTGTGGATGTTTCAAGAACTCCTGGGTCTCAGGAGGCATGATGATTCGTACGCAGCAAGGACTGCGAAACATGGATCTGCTGCCAAAGTTTGCGGTCTCGATGACAATGCTGAGCGGTCTGATGTGCGTAGCCTGTGGGCTGAAGGGATCGGATCGCGACACTCTCCATGGTCGTGATCTGATCCTGATCACTGTCGATACTCTGCGGGCGGATGCCGTGGGCGCCTACAATCCCGACGCGGGCCCGAAGCCGACGATCGACTCCCTGGCGGAGCGGGGCTTGCTCTTCTCCCAAGCCTTGGCACCCGCGCCGCGGACGACCCCGTCCCTGGCGACACTCCTCAGTGGTCGCAGCCCCAAGCAGCATGGCTCGCGCGAGGTCGGCATGGCAATGTCGAACGACGTTCCTGTGCTGTCGCAGGTGTTGGCTCGGCCCGACGTGTTCGTAGCCCGAGCATCCTCGGCCACGGCGGTTGCAGCTCCCGATCTATCGGCAACGGGAGCGGAGGGGCTGGAATCCGCGTATCTGAACGTGGCAGTCAGCGCCAGCGTGGTGGCAGGTCCAGCGCAAGGATTGAGCCGAGGATTCGACATCTTTCGTCTCCTGCCCGAGTGGGACCCGAAGGCCGAGAAGGTGACCGAAGCGGCTCTCGAGGCGGTAGGGACGGCCCTGAAGTCGCCGCACGCCGGGGACCGTCCCCTGTTCTTGTGGGTCCACTACTTGGATCCGCACTTTTCCTACGAACCGCTGGAAGAGCAGAATGGGAGCTCGGAAGAAGACGCCTGCGCCAAGGCGATCCGCACCTCCGGAGTGTCCAACGCGGTGGTCCTCCTCGACCTGGACGGTATCGCGTCGAGGGCTCTGGAAGACTGCACTCGGCGTTATCGCGGAGAAGTGGCGCGCGTTGATCGAGCGATTCACCGGCTCTTCGACGGCCTGAGACAGTTGGGACGCGCGCCTGAGGAATCACTCGTAGTCTTCACATCGGACCATGGAGAGCATCTGGGAGAGACTGGGTTCTTCTTCGAGCATGGGCCCAGTCTCCACGACGCGGCCCTACGAGTCCCGCTGATCGTCGCCGGCCCGGGAATCGTTCTCGGCCGCAGCAATCAGCCCGCGGAGCTGCAAGACGTGGCGCCGACACTCATGGCATTGCTTGGTGTGCGTACTGACGCCATGCCGCCCATGGACGGCCGGAGTCGGGCGGATCGCTGGCTCGGCTGGGAATCAGATCCTTCGTACGAGGATTCTTCCGAGAGCGGTCGGCTCGCGTTTCTCGAGAGCAACTCCAACCTCCATGCGAAAGTGTGGAACACCGTCGTCGCTGGTCGTAGCGAAGAGCATTGTGTGCACGAGGAACGCTGGTCGCTCTGTGGCTCAGGCGAAGACTTCGAGACGTTTCGGCTCTACGACCACGAGGCCGATCCCTGGTACAAAAAGGAGCTGACCGAGTCTCATCCCGAGATCGTCTCTCGCCTGTGGCTACAGCGGCAGGCGTGGCCTCCTGAGACAGCGCGTGAACGCGCGGTCCGGGGGATGCGCTTCAAGCTGGTCGAGGTTCCTCTACCTTCGGGTGGCTACGAGCGGCGTCTTTACGATCTGCAGTCCGACCCGGCGGAATCGCGTGACGTTTCAGCTGACCATCCCGTCGTGGCGGAGCGTTTGGGTCGAGAGCTCGACGAATTCGTGGCCGATCTGCCGCTGCCGGGCGAAGTGGTCCGAGACGACGCGAATCTAGAGGCTCTGAAGGCGCTCGGATACGTGGACTGAGCACAGCAGGTCGCGTCCGGCGATGAGATGATCTGGCGATGATCTGGTGCCGTCGGATGGGTTGGGGTTTCGCCTGGCTCTGCACTCTCGCTGGGCTCGTCGGCTGCGGTCCGTCGGAGCGGGCTGATGACGGCGTCTGCACTGGATGCGACGTGATTCTGATCACGGTCGACACACTGCGGGCGGACGCGGTGGGGGTCTATGGTCCGATCGCCGGTCAGACTCCTACGCCGAAGATCGACGAGCTGGCGCGGCGTGGCCTCGTCTTTACACAAGCTGTTGCACCCATGCCGCGCACGACCCCGTCGCTGGCTTCCTTGCTCAGTGGGCGGAGCCCGAAACATCATGGCTCCCGGGAGGTTGGGCAAGTACTAGCAGACGACGTGCCGTTGCTGGCTGAAGTGTTGCGACGCGTCGACGTATTTCGATCCACTGGATCAGGTCCCTATTTGACCGTCGGGGTAACGGGCAATCGGGCCGCCGCAGCGCCGCAAGGTCTCGACCGCGGATTCGACGCCTTCCACCTCGTACCCGGCGACAAGCCCTCAGCGGAGGAGGTGACGGACGCAGCACTTCGTCTGCTGCGGGGGACTCTTCTCCCACAGGCTGAGACCGGTTCCTCGCGGCCGCTGTTTCTGTGGGTGCACTATGTGGACCCCCACTTCCCTTACACACCGCCGGGTTTCGAGCCCGATGCATGCACGGACGCGATGCAGGTCTACGAGCGAAATGCTGCCTTCGTCTTCGTCGATCAGGATGGCGTCTCCTCACGAGCGCTGGAGGACTGCGCTCGCCGCTACCATGCAGAGGTGGCTCGCGCCGATCGTGAGATCAGACGATTGTTGGAGGGCCTGCACGAGATGGGTCGGCCCGTGGAGCAGTCGTTGCTGGTGTTCACCTCGGACCACGGTGAGAACCTGGGCGAAGACGGGCTTTTCTACGAGCACGGTCCGAGCCTGCACGACGCCAGCATACGAATCCCCCTGATCGTGACCGGTCCTGGCCTCGAGCCCGGACGAAAGGACGGCGTCGTGGAGCTTCAGGACGTGATGCCCACCTTACTGACCATGGTCGGAGTGCGGCCGGACGCGTGGCCGCCCATGGACGGTCGGGATCTAGCGGACTCTTGGCTGGGGAGTCGCCGTGAATCGGAAGGCCAAGACCAGGACATCGTGGCCTTTGCGGAGAGTAACTCCAGCCTCCACATCAGGGTCTGGAACGCGGTGGTCGCTGGCCGCTTCGATCGCCACTGCGTCCATCGAGGACGCTGGTCGCTTTGTGGCTCGGAAGACGATCTCGATGCCTTTCAGCTCTTCGATCACGAGGCGGATCCGATGCTCGAGAAAGACCTAACGCCACAGCATCCGGAGGTCGTCGAACGCCTCCGACGACAGCGTGAGCAATGGCCGCCCGAGACGGCTCGAGCTCGGGCGGTGCGCGGGCCGCGCTTCAAGCTGGTGGAAACGCCAGACCCGGCTGGAGGATACGTCCGTCGTCTCTTCGACCTGTTGGAAGATCCCGAGGAAACACGGGACGTATCGACGAAACACGCCGAAGTAGCAGCGGTTCTGGGCCGGCTGCTGGACGAATACGTCGCCGATCTTCCTGCGCCTGGTCAGGTGGCGAGGGATGAAGAGGATCTGAGAGCGCTACGGGCGCTCGGCTATATCGAATAGTGGTGGTCCGCTCGGTGGCGGCTCTACGGGAGTATCAAGGGCTTGGCAGATCTTCGTGATCCGAGGGGCTATGGAGGCGGAGCTTGTTGGCCAGCCGAGTGTTCCCAGGGGTGATCGTCTCGAGGACCCAGGATCACTACTCTTCTCGGATCGCGATGGCTGGAGGAAACGACGTCGCCCGCCGCGCCGGGATCACTACGGCTAGCGCGCCCGCGATCAATAGGGTCGAAATCGCCACGCCGTAGACCCATACATCGTCGGCGCGGACGGAGAAGAGCAGACGCTGGAGCCAGCGCCCAGCGACAAGAGATAAAGCGGCGCCGAGAATCAGACCCGCGGTGATGAGACGGATGGCACGCCCCAGCACGAGGCCGATGAGGCCGCGGCGATCTGCACCGAGGGCGGCGCGGATCCCTAACTCGCGCCGACGCTGGGTGACGTCGAACGCCAGCAGGCTATAAAGGCCCACAGCGGCGAGCAGCAACGCGAGCGCGCCGAAAGTGGTGAACATCGCAGCTCCCAAGCGCCAGGGCGCCATCAACCGTTGTACCGGATCCGCCAGCGGCCGGACGTCCAGGAATCGCATATCCGGGGCACCCTCGAGGAGGGTGCGGCGAATGGCGGGAACGAGGGCTTCCGGATCGCCCGTGGTACGAACCACCAGGCCCCG
>JALCBJ010000124.1 GCA_028066595.1 Thermoanaerobaculia bacterium | reverse complement strand
GGATCGAAGCAAACACCGCCTGCTCGAAAGTGCGAAAGATTCTTGACACTACCCCATCTGGCGCGATGGCCTCTGAGGTCGAAGTGGATCATCTGCCGATTGAAGAATCCCGTCTCATTCTTGTAACTGCCCAATCCGCCGCGGTCGCCGATGAGCTCCTGGTCGAGGATTCGATACACGAGATCGACGTCCCTGCGATCCGCCACACCATCGCCGTTCACATCCAGAACGATGATGTCGATCGCATCGCCGCGCAGGTGGCGGCTTCTGCTGCTAGCGCCACCGAAAGTCGCCAACAGCTTGTTGTCGAACTGGTATCGGCGCCCGCTGATGACAAAGAACCGCGGTTTGTTTCCACTCTCGGTGACCTTCGTTCGTAGAGCACGGTATACGTCCACCGTGTCTCCCTCTACACCTAACAGCGAGCCTGCATAGACCCAGGCTAAGGCTGAAGCCACGAGACCTGCAAGCAGCAAAGCACATCCAAACTTCCGGCCCTTTCGCGCCTTCGTGCTCTTGTTCACGATTCCAGATTCTGCCATTTCCTATCCGAGTGGACCGCTGTTCCTCGTGGTGGGTCCGCCACGGCCTCCAAAGTCAAGTAATCGAAACGCGATCTTGCAGGCAGCACTTCCTAGCGCGGTTTCGGCTGGATCGAATTCAGTGCTTCACCAATATCCTCTCGATAAGGCAATACCGTTGGCAGGTCAGATCGAGAATATAAAGCTTGTAGCAAAGGAATCGCGTCTTCGGCGGTTGGGCCGATCTTCGCCAGGGCTCGAACGGCCTCTAGCCTAGGTGATGTATTCCATCCAAAGGTACCGCCGAACCTATCCAGATCGACGAGATGTTCTTCGTAGTCGGGCTGCAACGCCAACATCAAAAACGGCACCGACGACTCGGCATTCGCGCCTAATGTCCCGGCCGCACGTGCAGCCGCGGCGAAGACATGAGGTGTCTGCTCTTGCAACGCAGCATCGATCCTACCGAGCATTTCTTTCGGTACGCCGAGGTCCGTCAACACGACCCAAAAATACGCTCTCATCAGAGAAGTATGCGTCTGCGGCCGCCCACGAAAGAGATCTCCAGAATCATAAACTTTCATCAACGGGTCAGCTGCTGCTGCGGCAGCGCCTTTCATGGCACGAATGGCTTCCAGGTAGGCACCGACTTCCATGAAGTCGGTGTCCCCTCCCGAGCCTTCCAGAGCTGCTATTAGGCTTCGCAACGCGGGCGCGGCTGCAGGTCCAGATCTCTCAAGCGCTTTGGTCGATTCCATCCTTACTCTTGCATCGGTATGCGAAACAGCGTTGGCCAAGATAGGTATCGCAGCGACCACATCACCATCGACCTTCTCCAAGGCGGAGATCGCCGAGCCGCGAATCGTGCCGTTGCTATTTGCGATGTTATCGACAATGACCGCTACGACATCTGCATTGGACAATGCAACAAACGATAGCGTTTCGAGGACGCTTGCCTTCACAAAGACACGGCTGTCGTACGTCATCATCGTCAACAGCTCTTGGATCACATCACCGGACACGGGAGCGCTCTGCGCACGCAGGTCGCTCAGCATCAGACTCACTTGACGCTCGGGGAGCTCCACATAGCCGTCTGATGGAGCCTGCTCGGTGGTGTCGGCCTGCTGCGTGGCATCGATTCCGTTGCTGGCACCTTCTATTCTGCGCAAGGCATTGAAAACAGCAAGCTGCAGATAATCTGATTTCTTCTGGTTCAGCAGTGCCACCATTCGGGGTATCGCACCGTGCGCAGCACTTCCATATTCGGCCAAAGTGTTTGCTATTTGGGCGCCGACAGATACAGGAATTTCGTTGTGCAGACTGAGAGCAAGTCGGCTCGCGTTGGATATGTTTTTGGGGGCGATCTCTGCAAGAGCCACCGCCGCGCTCTCCCTTACATAGCCAGGCAGGCTCTCGTTCTCCAGTATTTCGAATACCCGATCCACTTCAGACGACGCCGACAGACCATAGACGCTCAGTGCGCTCACGGCCCCCGCCTTCACGATGTTCGCTTCGTGGTTCAACAGGTCTGAAAAGATCGGCAGTCCTTGCTCTACCGGTAGGTTCATCTCCTGTAAACGATAAATGGCCATGGCACGCGTCGGATAGTCATCTGAAGATACTTCTGTCAGACATCTCTGAAGATCACGTTGCCGCTGCTCCGCGGCCATCTCTTTGCTTCTCTTCAGGGCCAGCGCTTCCTGTGCCAGGATGAAGTCCTTTTGCTCCTGACTCAGGGCAGGCTTCTCCTGCGCTGACAACGCACCTACCAGACTCAACGAGAAACAAAGAAGACTCACTATCAGATGATTCGATCCGAGGAGACACAACGAAACTCTCTTCTTTGTCTTCATGGCGCGCGTGGTCAGGTTCTTTATGTGGATGAAAGATGGGTCACGATTTGCCGAATCCTGGAGATACCGCCCTACTCTGCTGATCGTCGAAGATGGCGAGTCGTGTGTGTCGGGCTGGGCCCTCGCCGGAGCGAGCGCCAAGAACCCTAGCAAACACCACCGAGCAGAATGTGGCGCGACGATGTCGAGATGCGGGCGAGGCAGTGCACCGACGGTCGCCGCCAAGGCAACGACTCCGCGTCTTCATGCCGGCAACCCACCCTCCCTTACCAGGCAGAGGTGTCGCCGGTTTCAAAACCATCGGCGAAAATAACGTCCATAGGAAACGAGTCGATGCCCACCGGCAAAAGCCCCATCGGACCCTGAGTTGGTTCGGCGAAGCAGCTCAGGACCGATTGAGCTCCGCTTTTCAGATCGATGCGGTACACACCGTTCGGAAGGTCCGAAGCGATATCCACGACGGTGACGACGGCTTCGTCTGGGCCGGCGATTGCGATTCGGAGCGGCTGAATGATGGTCGCCGAGGGAGAGCAGGTTTCGTTCAGCGCGGGGTCGAAATCGTGCAACACGATTCGATCACCGGTCACCGGATCGACCCGGAAGAGCCTTCCCGAAACCGGGTTGTCGATCTGGTAATCACTGCCGAGAACCAGGATCTGACCGTCGGTTTGTACGGCGACGCCGCCGACGTCCGCAGTTCCAGGACCTTGCGTGAGATCGCCGAAGTCGCTGACCAGTACGCGCTGGCCGGTTGCAGGGTCGACTCGAATGAGCGCGCCGGCTTCGTTGGTTCCCGCATCCAAATCGGTGACCCATAGAAACGTATCGGTTCTCGACGCGATCAATCCCGGGCTGACCGTGGTGGGTCCTAGCCCTGGATCGGAGAAGTCGCTCAGAAGCGTACGGTCTCCGGTCGTCGGGTCGATGCGTAACAGCAGCCGTTGAAGGCCGGCGAACGCAAGCAGTCCGCCCCCGGACTCGAGGGCGATGCTCGTTGGGAATCCGACCGGCCCTTGGGACGGGTCTGCGAAGTTACTGACCACGCTTCGTTGGCCGGTCACGGCGTCGACAGCGAAGATGAACCCACCGAGATCGAATTCGAGTACGAAATATCGATCCGAAGGCCCGATGACCACATCGAGAGCGTCTTCGGCCAGCAGACCTTGTTCCGGCCGACCGAAGTCCGAGATCAGCATCCGCTGCCCGGTCGTGGAATCGACCGAGAACAGCGCACCATGACCATCGGTTCCACCACCGGCGTCCGAAACGACGATGGTCTCCGCCAACGCTGCCCGGCCGGCGAACGCAGAAAAGAGCAGAAGAAGAGGAATCGAAAGATATCGGTAGAACATTGCGATCACACCCGTCAGTCGTGAATGGTTCGGTGGCTCGATCGGAATCCGATCGCAGGAATGCGCCTCATGCGCATCGGATCGACGTGGACAGCCTACGAACCGCCGGTTCTCGATTCTTGAGGGCCGCGTGAGGTCTGGACGAGGTTTGTGCGATCCGACGGCGACGAAACTGGCCTTAAAGGGCGATGGGCCCTCGTCGTGCAGCAGCCAGCGAACAAAGGGCTCACGGGAACCTCATCGGTTTCGCGAGCCCTGGGAGCACCCCCGGGAGACAATGGCGTCGTAATGAAGCTTCAGACGACCCAGCAGCGCTGGCATCGCAGCCTCGGGATGGCCTGGGTCGGTCTCGTACTGTTTGGCGCTCTCGGAGCATCCTCCGCGGGTGCCGACCGCTGGTACGTTCACTACGACCGCGCGCAGGAAGCGATCGCGGCGGAGGATTGGTCGGGGGCTATCGAGCAGATCAATGAATCGCTCGCTCGCCGAGGCGATTCGGGAGCGCGTGTTCGCTCCTACGGCATGAACCTGGTCGACTACTTTCCTTACCTCGACCTCGGCGTCGCCTACTACCATCTCGGCCAGTTCGATGCCGCGATCCAGGCCTTCGAGACCGAGGAGCGCATGGCCGCAATTTCGACGGTGCCGAGCGCCCTGGAGAGGTTGGAATCCTATCGCCAAGATGCGTTGGATCGACGAGATCAACTGGCAACCGAGCTCCGGACTCGAAGCCAGGAACTGGTGCAGGAAGAGCTCGCGACGGCGCGGCGCCTGGAGGCTGAGGGGAGGCTGCAGGAGGCCATGGCTGCCCTCGACCGGACCCTGGCGCTCGAGGGAGAGAACCAGGAAGCGCAGACGATGCTCGCGCGCCTTCGGTCGGAGCTCTTGGAGGCCGATGCGCACCGGGCCCGCCAGCAAGCCCATGCATCGCTCCTCGCGGAAGCTGAAAGTGCTCTCTCGAGTGGCGACGCCGGGCTGGCTGCGGCCCGACTGCGCAAGGCACTGGAGCTCGAGGAGAACGAATCTACGCGAGCCCTGCTCGAGCAGGCCCAGGCGACGATCCGCAACGAGGTCGAAGCCGCGGAAAGAACGGTCCGGATCGATTCGGCACTGAACGCAGCGCGACGGCTTGCCGGTGGACGTGATCTCGAGGGCGCACTGGAGCGCCTCGAGCTGGTCTTCGCCGTCGACCCTGAGAATCGGACTGCCCTAGATCTTCGGGAGCAATGGGTGGAACAGCAGGCCTCGGATCGGGCTCGCCGAGAGCGGAACGATCGGCTCGCCGAGGCGGAGGCCGCTCTAGCGGCCGGTAGACCAGAGGAGGCTCTCACGTCCGCGAACCTCTTACTGGCCGCCAGGTCCGGCGACGCGCTGATACTAGATCTCGTACGTCGCGCCTACGCTGTGCTCAGTCGGCAGCTGCTGCGACCGGGAGGGACTCTGCCGCCGGCGATTCGATTCGCCGATCTGCGTGTCGCCCGCGACGATATGCCCCCCGCTCAAGTAGTGGATCGCTCTTCGTTCCGCTTGACCGGGGTGGTCATCGATCGGTCCGAGGTGCGCGTCGAAGCCGACGTGGAAGGCATCCCCGTCCAGGTGCAGCAGACCAGCCAGAACGTCGGCGACGATGTGATCACGGAGTTTTCGGTGGCCTCTCGGCTGGGTGCCGGGGAGACCGGTTTCCGGATCCGGGCCACCGCCGACTCTGGTCTGTCATCGTCCAGCGAGTATCGGGTCGTGTACAGCGTCCCCTGGCATCGATCCCCGGTCTGGCGCCTCGCAATCTTCAGCGGCGTGATGGGCTTGGTGCTGGCCGGCCTGGGGTACCGGACACTGATGAGACGGCGCCGACGGCGACGGCGGTTCAACCCGTATACCGCCGGCGTGCCGATCTTCGATCCCGATCTTTTCTTCGGCCGCGAGCCGATCGTTCGTCGGGTACTGCAGTCGATCCACAACAACAGCCTGCTGCTCCATGGGGAACGGCGAATCGGCAAGACCTCGCTGCTGCACCAGATCCGGGCCCGGCTCGATGGCCTGGACGATCCGGAATTCGCGTTCTACACCTCCTATGTCGACCTGCAGGGAGTGGAAGAGAGCTGGTTCTTCGCAACTCTGGGCTCGACTCTCCGCGACAGCTTGGAGCCCGCGCTGGGCGCGTCGGTGGATCCTCCGGCCGCTCCGCTCGACCAGGAATATGACCATCACCACTTGCAAACCGACCTGCGCCGTTGGATCCGCGCACTGGAATCGCTCGATTCCCGACAGGTCAAGGTCGTCCTGCTCATCGACGAAGTGGATGAGCTCAACCACTATCACCCCCGGGTGAATCAGCGCTTGCGCAGCTTGTTCATGAAGCGTTTTTCGGAGCGCCTGGCCGCGGTAGTAGCAGGGGTGAATATCCGCCGGCATTGGGAGCGAGAAGGCAGCCCTTGGTACAACTTCTTCGAGGAGATCTCTGTCGATCCGATCGCACTGGAGGATGCCCTGCAGTTGGTGACCGTGCCCCTCGCGGGAATGTTCAGAATCCAGGCCGGAGTCGCTGAACGGATCGCAGAGATCTCCCAGTGCAAGCCCTACCTTGTTCAGAAACTGTGTCTAGCGTTGGTCAATCGACTGCACGACCAAGGTCGCGACATCGTGACGCTGGAGGACGTCGAGGCCGTGAAGGCGCGCGTCGACGGCCCGTGATGCGGTCGTCCTACGTCGTCGGGCAGTGGGTCCGCAGAGAGCGCTTCTACGGACGGCGGCAGCTCTTACAGACATTGCTCGAACCGAAGGCGTCGAGTGTCACTTGGCTGGCGGGCCTTCGCCGTGTCGGCAAGACGTCTGTGCTCCGACAGATCGAGCATCTGGCGTTCTCGGGTTCGACGGATCTCGTTCCGCTCTACTGGGATCTCGAAGGCACGGACGACGCCGCAGGCCTCGGCGAGGGATTGCTCGACGCACTCTATGACGCGGAGGACGAGCTGCTGCGCATCGGTGTCGCCCTCGAGGACCTCGACGCCGACGATCCCTGGACTGGGTTAGAAGAGCTGGTGCGTCAGCTCGGGGCTCACGGTCGGCGCTTGCTGCTCCTGTGGGACGAAGCAGAGGCTCTGGCCGGCCTGCCCCCTACAGTGCGACGACAGCTCGCGGCATCGCTAGCGCGGTTCGAAGGGGCGGTGGTGATCGCGACTTCGGGTCCACGTCTGCGGTCCGGGGCGTCGCTTCACGGTTCCTTGGCCGAGCTGACAGCGAGTCGGGTCGAGACGCACTACCTGGGGAATCTGGAGTCAAACGAGGCGACAAGTCTGGCATGTCAAGATCAGATCCCGGATTCGTCTAGACCGGTTCTGGAGACCGAAGATGTCGCGGAGATCGTGGCTCGATCGGGCGCCCATCCCTATCTGATCCAGATGCTCGCCAAACGCACCGTGGAGCTCGGAAATGTAGAAGCGGCGTGGATCGATCTGCACGCCGACCGCTCGATCGAGTACTTCCACCGCATCAACTTCGATTTGCTGAGCGAGGCGCAACAGAGTGTGCTGCGGAAGATCGCAGAAGGAGCCAGCTTCGACGCGGCGAGCCTTTCGTCCACCCTGAGCTTCCTGGAAGCCGTCGGAACGACACGTCGCGCCCACGACGGACGGTACGAGATCGCGAACGAATCCTTCGCGGAGTGGCTCCGAAGCCTACGTTCTTGGGACGCGGGGCATGACACGATGAACCCTCGATGAGGCACGGCAATGCGCACCCGGAGGTGGGAGGCTCCCTCCGTCTCGGAGATTGGTTGATCGAGCCGTCGCGCAACCTGCTGACCGATGACTCTCAGCAGGTCTCCATCGAGCCCAAGATGATGGACGTGCTGGTCTTCCTGGCGTCGAGAGCAGGTCAGGTCGTGACCAAGAGCGATATTGCCGACACGGTGTGGGCAGACACCTTCGTCACCGAATCGGTGGTCACCCGGGCGATCGCCGGCCTGCGTCGGGCCTTGGGAGACGACGCCCGTTCACCGCGGTTCATCGAGACGATCGCCAAGCGCGGCTATCGACTGATCGCCGACGTGCAAACGCCGTCGGGCGGCGAGGACGCGCCGAGACTCATCTCGCGGCCGGTCCAACCGCTTTCCGGATCGACCCACTGGACCCCCAGCCGCTACCCGGTGGGGCAATGGGTTAGTGGTTTCAGTTTCTATGGCCGTCGACGACAGCTCATCGAGATCCTAGACGGGCAACGGAGCCTCGTTTGGCTGCTGGGAACCCGTGCGATCGGCAAGACGTCCCTGCTCCGTCAGGTCGAGCAGATCGCGTTGTATCCGCCGGAAGACGAGACCAGCCCGGATTTTCTGCCGCTCTACTGGGATCTACAGGGTATCGAGACGTCCGAAGAGCTTCACCAAGACTTCAGCGCTCTGCTCGACGATGCAGCCCGGCGACTCGAAGCACATGACATCGATCGCGGCGCGATCCAAGACGAGGACTTCTTTCTTTCCCTTCGTCGACTTCGCAGGCATCTCTCGGCCCGCGGGCAGCGATTGCTTCTGCTGATAGACGAGGCCGAGGAGCTGGTTCAACTCAGCCGGCAGGATCCGCGGCTACTACCCAAGCTGCGCCGGGCCCTACAGTCGTCCAGTGGCATCTGGGCTGTATTGGCCGCCAGCAGCCATCTCTGGCAACTGGCCGAGCAACGCGACGAGACATCGCCGCTTCTACACGGCCTGGCGCCGCCCCTCTACCTCGGCCGGTTGGATCCCGAAGATTCGGTGGCGCTGATTCACCAGGCGCAGGACCCGAACTCGCAGTCACCATTCAGTGACCAGCAAGCTCGCCGGATCGCCCACGCAGGAGGAGATCATCCCTACCTGGTGCAGATGCTGTGTCGTGAAGCACTCGAGCTCGGAGACCTCCAAATGGCGATCGATGCCGTCTCGGCCGATCCAGCGGTCACTTTCTTCTTTCAGGTAGATGGCGATCTACTCTCCGAAGACGAACGTCGGTTGCTCCGCCGACTGGCGGAGCTTTCGGCTCCGAAAACGGCTGACCAACTCGCCAGAGATGAGAGCTCCGCCGAAGTGCTCGCCAGGCTGGTCTCCCTCGAAAAGCTGGGAATCGTCCACCGTTCGGCCGATCAGCAATTCGAAATAGCGAGCGTCGTGCGGCTGCGCTGGCTCAGGGCTACCGAACGGATCTGAGCTGTTCAGAACCTGTAGACCGTCGAAATCGCATAGGTATCGACGAAGTCGGAGAAGTCGACACCGATGTCGAACTGAACGACTTTGCCGGCTAGTCCGACGCCGAGTGCCGTATGCCAAGTCCCGCTGTCATCGAGCAATCCACGCGGGCGGGAGTCGTGCCAGACGCCCCCACGAAGCGCGAAGAGGCGACGTCCCACCACGAATGCGTATTCCGCCCCGAAGTGATACTCCTCGGCAGAGAACGAAGCCTCGTCGTCCGGCTCGACCTCGAACAACGGTCCAGCATCGCTGCGATCGAACTCGAAAGCGATCGTCAATCGGCCGTCGAGAGCACGACGGGAGATTCCCAAACCCCAGACCGAGGGTACTTCGATGGCGGTCGGCACGGTATCGGCGGAAACGGCATCCTCGCGAACAGACGCTCGGGTCAGCAGACCTTCCAATCGCGCTCCCTGACGGAAGACGGCTGCTGCGGCCCAGCGATCGTTCGGCTGCCATCGAAGGCCAAAACGGAGCGCGAGATCCGTGGTGTCGATGGTGGCGTCGAAACGTGCATCCAGCTCGTCTGGAGTGAACGAGACCGGGCTGAAGAGGTCCTGCCCGCCGGTGAGGAAGGGGAAATAGAGCTCGGTTTGGGCGACACCGCCACCCTCGAGCCATGCCACACCCAGTCCGACGCTCCAGTGATCGTCGAGGTTCCAGCAGGCGGAGAGACCGAGGGTGGTGATGTCGAGGTCCAACCGCTCCCGGGTCGCCGGGAATCGCGCCGTCGCACCCGGAACGATCTCGAAGAACTGACCCTGTGCCTCAGTCTCGACCTCGAAGCGGGCGAGCTGGTGGTAGTAGAGGCCGAAAGACCAACGCCCCCTGGGATGAACATACGACGCAAAGGAAACGTCGGTAGTCTTGTCGCGGGCGCGGCCTTCGAGAGGACTGGGCTCCACGTCGAGCCCCTGTCCCGTGGGCTCACCATCCACCCGCCCTCCCTCGAGGAACGGCACGGATCTCTGCCACGACCGCAGCTCCAGCGACAACTCTGGCTCGATCAACTGACCCAGACCCGCTGGGTTGGCGTAGGCGGCCGTCGCATCGTCCGCTAGAGCAGCAAAGGCGCCACCAAAGGCAAGACTGCGTGCTCCCGGGTTGGAGAACTCGAATTCGACCCTGAGCAACGTAGCCGGCTGCGCCGAAGCTGCTTCCGTAGCCAGGCAGCCGACCAGGGCTAGGACGAACGCGGGGAGTGCCGAGAAGAACAGATCGAACCTCATAGCCATGCCAAGCTACACCAACGTAGTCTCGGACAGCATCTGCGGCAAGCAGTATGCACGGGGAGCCACACGAACCTTCTTCACCAACGGCCTTGCCCGGATATTGCTGACATCCCACCGCGGCGCGAGGAGTACTCGATCAAGGGGGAACGGAATGGGCGAACTTCTCTTCATCGCGATGATTGCAGGCATCGCTGCGTTTCTCGAAGCCGTTGTCCTAGGCATGGTCGTCTGGCTCCTGGGCCGATGTCTGCTGCGGCTCTGGCCCGCTGTGCCCCTGATCGCGTCCGCGATCCTCACCTTTCCTGGGATCGGGATCGTCTCTGGGGAGTGGATCGGCGCAGCGTTTCCGATCCCGCTGGCAACGGCCTTGCTCTTCTACTCCGACGTAGCCTGGTACTCGGCGTTGGAACTCTATTGGAACCCTCCGACATCCCGCGCTCTCGAGTCCCTGGCTGGGATGTCGCTACTCGCTGGCTGGCTTCTGTGGCTTTTCGTGCAGCGAACACTCGATCTCGGGATTTTGTCCGCGAAGCGGGTTCCGCTCGGTGGGCGGAGGCTCGGGCAAAGAATGATCTGGGATCCGATCGTGGTAGCGATCTTCTTTGGTGTCCTTGTTTGCCTCGCTTTGTTCGTCTCGTCAGCGATCGCGTAGTGGTACCGAAACCGCCCACCAATGGCCAGCTTTCGAGCATCCGGCCGCACGGTGGATCGCGACGGCGTCGATCTAGCTGCCGACATCGCGGTTCGATCACTGACTGGGCCGCCACGAAGAGTCCGTGCAGTCGGCCCAAGGCTTCGACATTGCGATCGAATACCAGAACGCATGGGCACTCGCTCGGCGCCGGTCGGTGTTTCGGCGCGGACCCATCGAACGGCCGCGCGAGCTCCATCTCGCGATGGCCTTGAACCGAATCGGAGAGAGGGTCGACTACTGGCCCCTGGATCCACCGAAGCTCGACTCTTGGCGCGTGGCCGTCGAGCCTTGCCACAGCAGGACCCTGCATCCCGATTGACAGCTCAGTAACCGAGGGTGTCCTTCACAGTTTCCCAAGTTGCCGGCGCCCCCACTTCACGACCGAGACAGCGTCCTGATTCGAGGTTGATCCAGAGTCGACCGAAGAATGGGCGGGCTACGGCTCCCAGGCCCTGAGATCACCGGTCTCGAAGCCGTCTCGAAACAGCGGCCCTTCTACCGCGACCCAGGAGGGACCGATCTCGATCCCCGGACGCAACGCTCCGAGCGTGCCGCCGAATCGGCCTCGGCCTTCAGCCGGGCTGCCGGGCTGAAGGCGGTAGTCGCCATTCTCCGGATCGACGAACAGAGGATCCGCCTCGATCGAGTTCAGGTCCGGGTTGAAACCCAGGCCCACCTGGGCCGAGCCGTCCGAGAGTGCGTCTTGCCACTCGGCCAGGCCGTTGAAAACCCGCTGTCCCCCGAGCTGACCACTGGCACCCGAGTTCAACACCCATTTCGACGAGTGGTCGAAGTAGAGCTGGTTGTCGAAGTACTCGATCTGATTTGGCGAGGTGGAGTCGAAAACGGTCATGAAGTCCCACTGACTGACACCTTGGATCTGCACTTGGCCCACCCGAAGGTTGTTGAAGACTTCAACCTCAGCGATCCCCCGCAGTCTGCCCAGCCCTTTCTGGGTGTCGACCAGCGTGTTGTTGAAGATCTTCAGCTCCGATGCGGGCATCGTCGGGCTCTGATTGTCGGCGTGCACCGCGCTTTCAGAGTGCAAAACGAGATTGTCGTAGAAGCTGGCTCGCCGCGTCCCCGGCAAGGCGTTGTTGACCCGGGGAGAGAAGGCCTCGATGACGTTGACGAACTGGTTGCGGCGTACGACCTCGGAATCGCCGAGGTCGCTATCAGGGTGTTTCTGGAAGACGCCTTTGGAGAGGTTGTACATCAAGTTGTTTTCGACGACGGCGTACCCGGGCTGATATCCGTGAACACCCGAATGTAGGCCGTATGGCTCGTCGTCGAAAGGATTGGAACCGGAATCGGTTTCGTACGTGTGGTGGAAGACGTTCTCCGCCACGATGCAGAAGTCGCAGAAATCCAATCTCACCGCGCCGATGTTGTCGTCGCCACGCAGATGGTGGATGTGGCTCCGCGTGACGATGAGGAACTCGTTGTCCGCGTTGCGATGGGCCATGATCCCGACACCGCTGCGACGAATCTCCAGGCCGTCGATCCACACGTGGCTGGTGATCGGTCCGTCGTCGCCGCGGTCGATGCCGACGATGAATCCGAATACATCGTCTTCGTACGCGTTGTCGACGATCGGGTGCTCTCCCGGAAACGCTTCGATACGCAGGAAAGTCGTGTCCGACCCCGTAAGGTAATCGATGAGGACCCCGGGATGGTCCGCACCGGTCTCCTGCTGGTTGTCTCGGTACGGCCTCGAGCTCTGGCGGATGTAGACCCGGCTTCCGGTCGCCACCGCTGCATCGACGCCGCGTTGGATCGTCTCGAACGGAGCGGCGAGCGATCCTGAATTGCTATCTGCGCCGCGATCTCCATCGACGACGAAAGCGAAAGGGTCTACGGAGCCGTCATCGAGGTGCACGTAGAGCTTCTGCGGCTGTGCAGCAAACACCCCGGCACCGCGCACATCGGTGAGGTGAGCGACGATGTACTGACTACCCTCGAGGTCTACATCGTGGATCCGTACCTCCACGCTCTTCGTCCCCACTTCGCCGTCGGCGAAGCTGACCGTGTTGGAGCCGATCAGGGTCGCCACTTGCGATGCGCCGACAGAGCCGTCGGCCAGTTGGACGTCGACCTCGATCGGTCCGTCATCCCCCGCCCAACGCGATACCGGTACTTCGATGGTGCGGTCGACGCCATCGACGAACAAGACGGCGCGGTCGAATTGCACCATGCCGCCGTCCGCGGCGGCCACCGACGCGAGTAGGAGAACATGAAGGGCAGCCAGCCAGCGGCTGGCGATTCGCGTGCTGCACGCTCTCATTCGACACATCCGTGCCGGTATCCGGTCGAATCCAGAGTTCAGATCCATGATCGATCCTCGCTAGCTGTGAGCGCCCGACGCTATCAAGCTCGGCGCGAAAGCACGATCGTCGAGCGAGTTCCCGAGGGATGGCGTCCGGCGGTCGGATCAACCCTTGAAGAGGTCGAAGAGTCGGCTGTACCTCATGATCAAGCGACGCTGCGGATCACCGGCCCAGGTTCCTCGAGAGATGATGCGGCGAACGACCTGGAGCGCCGGTTCGATGACGAGCATCCAGCTCGATTCGAAGCCCACGGATCTTGCGAGGTGCGCCTTCCAGAAACAACCATGCATTGCGAGCAGGCGCATACGGGCCAAGGCCGCGAAACCCCGAGTTCAGCGGATGGAAAACATGAGACGGAGCATCAGACTCCACGCGAGCCTGAGGCTGTTCCGATCGTCACAAAGATGAGATCAGCGAGCCCCAAAATCGGCGCAACGGCTTGCACCGCTCCTCGGGTAGAGCGCCGTCAAAAGGGTGGTACCATCCGCGGGCCAAGCAAGTACATCCCATCCGGTTCGTCGACTTCTCTCTCGAGTCACATGATGCGACACGCTGTTTCGATGCTCGCTCTCTTGTTGTTTGCGCTTCTCGTTTCGGGTGCCTGCAGCTCTCCTCCGCCGGGCGCCGATCTCGTGCTGCGAAACGGAAGGATCGCGACGGTAAACGAAGCGTTTTCCTTCGCCGAAGCCGTTGCGATCCAAGGCAACAAAATCATCTACGTGGGCGACGATGACGGCGCCGCATCGTACATCCAGTCGCAGACCCATGTCATCGACCTCGATGGCAGGTTGGTCACGCCCGGGCTCATCGATGCCCATTGTCATCCCTTCAACCTCGGCAAGAAAGACGAGGAGGAGACGTTCAGCGTCCATGGAGCCCAGAGCTACGAGGAGGTCGTGGAACGAGTCGCGGCCCGTGTGGCCACCATGCAGCCCGGCGAATGGCTAATAGGTGGCGGCTGGAGCGAGAACAACTGGCCGGGAAAACAGCTGCCGGTGCACGACGCCCTGAGCGCCGTGACGCCGGACAACCCGGTCTTCCTGTATCGACTGGGCGCGGTAACTCGTCCTTCGCCAACGCCAGGGCTTTGGAGATCGCCGGCATCGACGCAGAAACGCCTGATCCCTATGGCGGCAAGATCGCCCGCAAGCCCAATGGCGAGCCGACAGGGTTCCTCGTCAACATGGGCAACAATCTCGTCAAAGCTCATTTCCCGAAACTCATGAAGCCTGATGAGTGGTATCGCGGGATCTATCGAGATGCCGCCCGGCAGGCCAATGCCGTGGGCCTGACCGGTTGGCACGATGCGGGCAACGAGCCGGAGCACATTGCGATCTACAAGCAGCTGGTGGATCGAGGGGAGCTCACGGTCCGCGCCAACGTGATGCTGCAGAATCCACGACTGAGCTTCGACGAAACCGTCGACTACTTTCAGACTCACCGTGTCGTCAACTATGGGTGGCGACCACTTCTTGCAAGTGCGTAGCGTCAAAGTCTTCTTCGATGGCGCTCTCGGCTCGCGAGGTGCCGCCTTCTATCGGCCCTATAACGACGATCCCGACAATATTGGGGTTCTCGAGATTCGCCCGGATCACCTCTATGACGTCGCCCGCGCAGGTCTTCTCACCGACATGCAGATCGCACCCCACGCCATCGGGATGCGCGGCAACGGTGAATGGCTCGATCAGTTCGCACGGGCTTTGCAGGAGCATCCGGTCGATGATCACCGCTTCCGCAGCGAGCATGCTCAGATCGTCCGGGCGGACGACGTTTCGCGTTTTGTCGAGCTTGGCGTCATTCCCTCCATGCAACCCATTCACGCGACGTCGGACATGTCTTTCGTCGAAGATCGCATCGGCCCCGACCGCGCCGAGCAGGGTGCCTATGTCTGGCGCGCGTTCATCGATGCCGGCAGCATCGTGGCCTCCGGCTCCGACTTCACGGTGGAGTCCCACCGCCCGCTGTGGGGGTTCTACGCCGCAGTCACCCGGCAGGATCACGACGGTCGGCCGATGGAAGGCTGGTACCCGGATCAGCGGATGACCCGCGCCGAAGCCCTCCGTAGCTACATGATATAGGCTGCTCACGCCGCGTTTCAGGAAGACGTCCTCGGATCCCTGGAGGTCGGAAAGCTGGCCGATCTCGTGGTGTTCGATCGCGACATCCTCACCGTCGAGCCAGGCGACATCCTCACGACCAAGGTCGTTTATACCGTTGTCGATGGCGACGTCGTGTACCAGAACACCGACGCCTAGATCCCTCGCGACGAGTGATTCGGTTCGAGTCTCGACGTGTTCCCTTCCACCGTTCAACCAACGACCACATGCTGATTTCAATGTATTTTTCAGAAACCCCGCTCAAGTCCTTTCGAACACAATGGATTCTTTCGATCGTCCTCTGCCTTTTGGCGACAGGCCTACCGCTGTTTGCTCAAAACGACGACCCTGACTCGGATGCCTCGAAGCGAGGCGTCACGCTTCGATTCGAGGCGTTGAAAGAGGGTGCGGGCGAAATGGTGTTGATCGAAGGTGGTACCTACGAAGGAGCCGCTGTCAACTCCTTCCACATGGATGTCGACCTGGTCACGGTGGAGCAGTACGAGGCATGCATCGAGGCCCACGTCTGCCCGCCCCCTCCGGACAACGGACTGTGGGGCGCGACGTACAATCGCAACAAGAGCAAACAGCGTCCGATCAACGAAACCAACTGGTTCAATGCCAAGACCTACTGCGAGTGGCTCGGCAAGCGTCTCCCCACCGAACGGGAGTGGGAGTGGGCGGCGCGGGGTCGCGAAGAAGGTCGGCTGTACCCCTGGGGCAACAAACCTCCCACACGCGAGTCCGCGTGCTGGATGCGCTATGACGGGGAGACCGACACAGGGCAGGGACCCTGCGAGGTGGGCCTACACAACGTCAGCCGGGACGGTGTGAAGGATCTCGCAGGCAACCTATGGGAATGGACCAGTACCTATTACGATGCGCAACAGACTCTGATCGTCCTGAAGGGCGGAGCCTGGTACAACGACGTTCCCGCTCGGCTGCTGGTCAAGACACGGGGCAAGGCGACCCCCTACAACACAGGTGCCGCCAGCGACGGATTCCGATGCGTTCGGGATGCCCGCTGAATAGGCATCAGACGTCCTTGTACACAACCTTCCCGTTGACCACCGTCAGGTAGATCGACCCGTCCAGTAGCTGCCCAGGGTTCATCAGGCCCACGTTGAGCGGATCCAAGTTCATCACGGTGATGTCCGCCCATTTTCCCTCTTCCAGGGTTCCGGTCAGGTCTTCTCGTGCGGAGGCGAAAGCAGTCCAGGTCGTATAGGCGCGGAGCGCTTCTTCGGGCGTCAAGCGCTGTTCTGGATACCACCCCCCGGCGGGGTTGCCTGTTCAGCGACAATTGCTTCTGTGCATTGACGACAGTTAGATTTGTGCACAGCC
>JALCBJ010000123.1 GCA_028066595.1 Thermoanaerobaculia bacterium | reverse complement strand
TCAGAGAAAGTCGATGGATCTGGAGGCAGGATTCGCGGAGGAATCCGAGTTCTAGGATCGAAAGCGAGCCGGCTCGTCAGGGCGACGATGACGACCAGGCAGACGTCGTACCGCTCTCGAACCCATCGGCGAAGAGGGTGCCCAGGTCGAAACCCTGTCGCACCCAATCGTTGACCGCGCGGGCGGTGTAGGCGTCTTGCCAGTTGCCTCGCCGCTGCTCGCGGGCAGCGGCGACAAAGGCTTCGTAGCTGGATGCAGCGCCGAGGACTTCGTCGTGGTAGCGCGCGATGTCGCGATCGGGGTCGGGAAATCCAGGCGATTCCACCGTGGAGGTGGTGTCGCCGACCTCTGCCTGCCAGGTCTCGAAGCTGACTGGACCGAACTCGATCTCGAAGAGGCCGTTCCCTTGGTTCTGATTCCAGAACCGATTGTCGAGGGAGGTGACGCTGGCGGTGTTGGCGGTCCCGCCGCCGGCGCCGAAGTGATTGACGACCCGTTCGTTACCACGGCCCTCGAGAATGTTGCGATCGAGCGTCACGTTCTGCACGTCGAGCGCGCTGCCTTCGAGCAGCAAGCCTCCACCCCATCCGTGGATCACGTTGCCACGCAAGGTCACGTTGTCGATCGGCATCGGGGTGTCGTCGTCGTCCTGACCGTTGCCTCGTATCGACATGCCCACCGGAAAACTGCCGAGGCTGTTGTTGGCGATGACGTTGTCGGCGATCAGGGAAGAGCCGGCATGGGCGTTGTGGACCACGATGCCCCAGCCGCGGTGATCCGTTCCATTGATGTCGGCGCCCTCGAGGATGACGTTGCGCTGCAGGTTGCACTCGACCCCTGCGACGTTGGGTCGTTGCCGCTGCCACAGAGCAGGGCAGAGGTGCGGATGAAGAGGTTGTCTTCCGCCAGACCTCCTTCGCGCATCTGAATGCCATCGCCGCGCGAGAAGATATTGCCGCGGACGACGGTCCCCGGCCCGACGGACTCGTTTTGGAGGTACACCGAGTGATCGAAGATCGACCCTTCGACTCCAGCGGCCGGCAGGTGGCCGTTGACGTCGAAGACGTTCTCTTCGATCAACAGATGTTGGGTGCGGTAGGCGTAGAGCCCCTGGGAGAACGCGGAGACACCGTAGCTGTCGATGATGACGTTGCGGCGGATCGCGACATCGGACTGCAGGCCGGCACCGAAGCTCTGGATCACGATGCCGGACGAGTACCAGCGGAAACGGCAGCCTTCTACGAGGAGGAAGGTTCCGCCGCTATGGGTCGCGGAGATGCCGGCGTTGTCGTCGAAGTAGTCGACGTTGGGGTCGTAGGAGGGGTGGGCTGGATCGCGCCGATGGGCGGCGAAGTCGATGTCTTGGATGGCGATGAAGTCGGTGACCTCACCGAACGAGAAGACGACTCCCGATTCGATGCCCGAACGCACGATCGGGCGCGCCGCGGCGGTGCCGTAGCTGGCGATTCGCAGGGGCCCTTCGGGCGACAGACCAGAGCGATTGATCGAGAACCGTTGATCTTCCCAGACGTCGCCACGCCGTAGCAGAAGCCGGTCCGGATAGCCGTCGCGCACGAGCGACATGCCGGCGGCGAGAGTGGCCTTGGGCGTTGCCGAACTGAGGCCGTCGTTGCTGTCCGAACCTTGAGACGACGAAACATAGATCGTGCGGGTCGTCCTGGGTCCGGAGGTGACCTCGGTGAACTCAGTCCACCCATCGGCGCTGCCCAGCCAGGGTGGCAGGTCGGCCTGGGTCGCGGTGGTGCACAGTAATAGAAAAGCGAGAGATAGTTGCAGAGATCTAAATGAGCTCATGAGCGGGAGTCCATACGGGTCGAAGGACGAAGAACTCGCGCCCGTCGGAGACTTCAGCTCATTGGGCGCGGCGGCGATCGCGATCCCGAGGCAGGATGTCTGTCAGCTGCGCAGGGTGGTACGGACTCGATCTGTAGCCGGATTTGACCCCGATGACACAAATCGCCGAGGGTCCCGACAGATCGCCGAGGGTCACGACGAGTAGCTTCCCGGAGTTGCTGTGGCGGCTCCGGAGGCAAAAAAAGACCCTCCGCCTGATCGCAATCACGCCGAGTGACGCAGGCTATGGAGGGTTATCGAATGCCCCGCCCACGAACCTCATCCAGAGTTCCGTGGGTGGGGATGGAAAGCTTATTGCCTAGTTTTCAATGCTCTGCGAGAGTTCGGCCGTGGGATTCGTCTTGCCGTCAAGGAACAGCATGGCTGTTCGATGAGACGGAACGCCGACGGCGGAGTAAAGAGCTAGCATCACTACTGAGCTTCTGGAGCAGGACGCTACGTCTCAGAACCGAAAGGTGGTCTTCACGTACCACGAGCCGCCTTCGTAGTTGGCAGCGCTGCGTCGTGGGTATTGCAGGCCGACGCTCTGACGATTGGAGAACGGTGCGTTGATTTCGTCGACGAACTCGTCGAAGACGTTGATCGCACCGACCGCGAGGCGAACCGACTCGTTGAGGTCGAGCCCCAACTCCAGGTCGACGTAGAACGTGGCACCGATCTCGAAAGACGGTGCGGTGGCGGCGCCGATACGGCCCCGCTCGTCGAAGTGCTTGCCGTAGTAGTTACCTCGCAGTAGGAACGACCAGTCGTCGGCGAATCTCGTGTTGGCGCTGACTACGATCCGCTCGTTGGGATAGTTGTTCTCGATGTCTTCGATGATGCCCTCACTGACGGGCAATACGCCGCCCACCGGTGTCTGACCGACGATGTCGATCTCGTTGTACGAGAAGGCGAGGGCGAAGTCCGTGGTGGCGCTGCCGGCCCAATCGAATCCCGAGGACAGCACGATGTCGATACCCTGAGACTCCACATCCAGTGCGTTGGTGTAGAAGGAGATCGTCTGGGATGTGGTACCCGGAACCGGGATGTCTCCCGTGCGATAGATCCGATCGTCGACGTCGATCTGGTAGGCATCGATGGTCAGGGAGGTCCTGCCTTCGCGGGCTGTCTTGGTGAACCCGAGGCTGTAGTTGACGGAAGTCTCTTCTTCCAGTTCCTTGCCTCCAACCTCGGCCACCAGGGGGCTGGTGGATGGGACCAGACCCTCTTCCACTTGCATGCCCGTGACGCCGTCGAAGGTGGTGATCGTGGTCCGGACGTTGGCCTGTCCCGGCGTCGGTGCGTGAAAACCGGTCGACACCGCAGCACGCAGGGTGAAGGTGGGATTGACCGAGTAGCGGGTCGCGATCTTGCCGTTGACCGTGTCGCCGAAGTCGGAGAAGTCCTCGTAGCGCACGGCGTACTGCATGAGGAGTTTTTCGCTCACGTCGTGCTCGAGGTCGGCGTAGACCGCCACGTTGTCGCGCGAGAACGAACCGGCGTCGGTGGGGGAGATGCCTTTGAGGCCGTTGGAGCCCGCGCCTTGATAGGAGGACGGCTCACCGGCTACGGCCACGTAGGTCTCCTCACGCCATTCGAAGCCATACGCGAAATGCAGGTTGTCGCTCAGGGTGCGCGTGAAGTCGGCGTTGAGGTTCAGCTCTTCTTGCTGGTAGCCGCCGACGTCGAAATCGCGCTGAGCAGGTTGGCCGCCGACCAGCCCGAGGTCCTGGTTGATCGTATTGTTGAGGAAGTAGTCGAGCTCGTTCTCGCCGTAGCTGACGCTGAAGTCGTACGTGGTTCCGTTGCCGAAGACACCGTTGAGCCCGGCTACCAGGCTGAGGTCGGTCTGGTCGCCATCGAGGAACGGCGTGTAGCCCGCCGGCAGTCCGGTGAATCCCTGCTCGCGGAGGGGCACCAGGCTCGGATGGTTGGGGTTGCGGTAGAAGAAGCGGTAGCGCCCCTCGGTTTCCGCATAGCCGCCATGGAAGTAGAGCTGGGAGTTGTCGCCCACCAGGACGCCCGAGTTGAAGAAGAGTCTCGTGCCCGACGTCTCCGGCCGGCCCCAGGTCTGTACCAGAGGCTCGTCGCCGAACGGTGCGTCGGAGCCCACACCGGACACGCCGGAGTCGATCAGCGCCTGGGCGTCCGGTCGCTGTACGCCGCGGGACAGAGCGTCGTTGTCGGTATGCTCGAGGGTCAGGTTGAAGAAGCCGTTGTTCGGCAGAGAGAATCCGGCGTTGACGCCGGCCTTGAGGCTCTCTTCGCCTTCGTAGTGCTGACCGTACTGCAGCTGCACTTCCGCGCCGTCCGAGCTGTCGCGGAGCGCGAAGTTGATGACGCCGGCAATCGCGTCGGATCCGTATTGAGCCGCGGCTCCGTCGCGAAGGACTTCGACGCGCCGGATCGCCATGCCGGGGATCATGCCGACGTCGACGCCGTGGGCACCGTTACCCGCCGCGGGTGCGAAGAACTGCACGAGGGCCGAGCGATGTCGACGTTTGCCGTTGATCAACACCAGGGTTTGATCGGGCGCCGTTCCCCGGAGGGAGGTTGGCCGTACGAAGGCGCTGCCGTCACCGGTTGCCGGCGTCGCGGTGTAGGACGGTACGAGGGCCTTCAGATTGTCGGTCAGGTCTGCGGTATTGCCCAGCGCATTGAAGTCCTCGTCGGAAATGACGTCGATCGGCACGGGCGAGTCGATCACGGAGCGCGGCTCGGCGCTGCGTGAGCCGACCACGACGATTGCCTCTCCGTACTCATACTCTTCGGCCTCGTCCTGTTCGGTCGTCTCGGCCTCTTCCGCATCACTGTTTTCGTCTGTTTGGCCTAACGCAGGGAAGGCGAAGCCGGCAAAGAACAGGCTCAGGGCCAGGAATAGGGTGGTGATCTTCCATAGCTCCGAACGGGTCGACATGTCCGACATGGGTTCTCCTCGCTTCGTCCTTGGTTTCCGACGGCCGGTCGGGTTGGCGCTGCGGAACGAGCCGCAACGGCCGTAGCTCATGGGAGCCCCAAGGCGCCCGACGGCCACTGTGATTCCCTGGTGTTCCAGTACGCACTACTGTAACATTAGGTTTCGCTGAGCGGTTCTCTGTTTCACTGTGTGAAACATCCGTTGAATCGCCGGACGTATCGACTGCCAGGGGGCACGTGAGCCGGACCTACACGATCGAAGCGTTGGTGCGCGGACTACGAGTCTTGTCACTCTTCGGTACCAGTGAGAGCGAGATGACCCTGCAGCAGATCGTTACAGCCTCCGGGCTGTCGAAGTCGACGGCTTTTCGGATCTTGAGCACCTTGGAACACGAGGGGTACCTGGTCCGCGACGAAGACACCTTGCGCTACCGTCCGGGTTTGGCCGTACTACGCCTGGGGTTCACCGCCTTGTCGGGGTTGGGAATCCGTGAGACGGCCCATCCTCACCTCCGTCGCCTGTCGCGCGAGACCGGCGAGACGGCCAGTCTCAGCACTCTCGACGGCACCGAGGTGATCTACCTCGATCGGGTGCGCAATCGAGCGATCGTCGGGGTCGTGCTCGGCTTGGGGTCACGCATTCCTGCCCACTGCGCGTCTATGGGGAAGGCCATGCTGGCGTTCCTGACGGACGAAGAACTGGAACAGGTCCTGGGAGACCTCGCGCCGCGTACGCCACATAGCATCACCGACCGGACCAGGCTGGCGGAGGAGCTGGCGCGGGTGAGACAGCGGGGTTTTGCCATCAACGATCAAGAGCTGGAAGTGGGTTTGCGGGCGGTCGCGGCACCGATCTGGAATCACCAACGACGGGTGATCGCGGCGATCAACATCACCGGCAGTGTGTCGACGATCTCCCGTCAGAGGTTGGTGGAGGATCTGGCACCTACCGTGATGCGAAGCGCCCACGAGATCTCGGAAGAGCTTGGATTCCGGCCGGGGTTGGGCGATGCCGCGAGTTGACGAGCCGCCCGTTACGGGGGCCCTGGACGGGATCAGGATCCTGGATCTGTCCAGGGTCCTGGCGGGGCCGTATTGCACGATGGTGTTGTCGGATTATGGGGCCGAGATCATCAAGGTCGAGCAGCCCGGAGCGGGAGACGGAACCCGCCAGTGGGGACCTCCCTGGGTCGGCGGCGAGAGCGCCTACTTTCTCAGCGTCAACCGCAATAAACGCAGCGTCGCCATCGATCTCTCCACCTCCGACGGCTTGGCATTGGTCCGGAATCTGATTGCCGAGAGCGACGTGCTGATCGAGAACTTCAGACCCGGAGCCACACGTCGGCTAGGCCTGGACTACGAGACCCTCGCCTCGGACTGGCCCGGTTTGGTCTACTGCTCCATCAGCGGCTACGGGCAGACCGGTCCCTACGCCGCACGGCCCGGCTACGATTTGATGATCCAGGCTCAGGGCGGCATTATGTCGGTCACCGGCCCCGCCGAAGGGCCACCAAGCAAGGTGGGTGTCGCCATCGTCGACATCACGGCGGGACTCTTCGCGGCATCGGCCATCCTCGCCGCATTGCTCCATCGGCGAGCCACGGGCGAAGGTCAATACATCGACGTCAGTCTGTTGGATTCCCAGGTCGCCTGGCTGGCCAACGTGGCGCAGAACTATCTGACGACCAAAGAGCCGCCGGCTCGCCACGGCAATGCCCATCCCAACATCGTTCCGTACGAGACCTTCGGCACGTCCGATGGTGCGATTGCCATCGCGGTGGGAACCGACGAGCAATATCGGATCTTCTGCCAGCGCGTCGGTCGTCCTGATCTGTGGCAAGACGAACGCCTGCGTACGAACCGCGGAAGGGTGCAGCATCGCAGCGAGCTCATAGCCGAGCTGAACGAGCTCTTCACCCAGCGAACGTGCGAGTACTGGCTCGACATCATGCTGGACGCCGGCATCCCGGCAAGCCAGATCAACGACATTCCCGCCGTCCTGGCCCACCCGCAGGTGCGCGCCCGCAACATGGTGCAGACGGTCGACCATCCGACGCTGGGATCCCTGGAGTTGCTCGGTCCGGTGGCCAAGCTCTCGGCCACGCCGGCCGCCATCCGCTCCGCGCCACCGCGTCTGGGCGCGGACACCTACGACGTGCTCGCGGAGCTCGTCGGAGCGACCCCGGACGAGCTAGACCGGTGGCACGGGCAAGGCGTCATCCAGATCGCCGACGGTCCGACGGAGGCTGAAGGAGATCGTACGTCATGACTGCGACCGAAGGTCTGTCGCGCACGGCCGCCTTGATCGTCCGCCGTCTGCTCGCCGTCCGACCTCGTGAACAGGTGGCTCTGGTCTGTGATCCCGCGAGCGAGATGGGAATGGTGCGCGCCTTGGCTCGCGAGGTGGAGGACGTGGGCGGAGAATTCACCATCTTGCAGCAGCCCGACCGCGAGCTGCAGAACAAGAATCGACTGACGCCGGTGATCGAACGCGGACTGGAGGCTGCCGACTGCCTGATCGGTCTGACTCGCTCCGGCGGTGCGCCGACCTATTCCGCGGCGGTGAAGCAGTTGCTGGAGGACAAGCGACTTCGCAGCATCTCCATGGTCATGCGCTCACTGGACAACTTCACGTCGGGTGGCGCGTTGGCTGACTACGACGAGCTCTATCGAGACGGCCAGGCTCTGGCCGAGCTCTGGCGTCCGGCGCGATCCGTACACTTGACCGCTCCGGCCGGCACGGATCTGCGCGCGTCCTTCGGTGGCCAGGAAGTGATCATCGAATGTGGTTTTGCCACCGAGCCCGGTCTCGAGGCGGCGTTTTCAGACGGTGAGGTGTCGAAGATGCCGGCCGAAGGCTCCGCCGAGGGCCTCTTGGTGATCGATGGGCCGATCGCCCACCTCGGAAACTCCGACTCTCCCGTGGGCTTGCAGGTGGAGGCTGGACGGGTGGTGGAAGTAGAGGGCTCCGGACGGGTGGCCGACGGGCTGCGCGAGCTGTTTTCCACGGTCGAGCACGCTTCCAACATCGCCGAGATCGGAATCGGCCTCAACGGAGCTTGTCGCAGAAACGGCGACTTCGAAGAGGAGAAGAAGGCTCGCGGGAACGTCCACGTGGCTATCGGAGACAATGTGTTCTACGGCGGCGACGTGCGATGTGCCGTGCATATGGACATGGTGATCTACCGCCCGACCGTATCGTTCGATGGGCGAGCTGTGGTCGACGAGGGGCGGGTTCTGATCTGAACCCGAATGGGTAGAGGAAGCCGGGTCGGAGTACCGGGCGTGGAGGCGCTCCCCTGGCGCACCCGACGACGATCGGCCGTCCGCAGTTGACGAGGTTTTGACGATCTTCTGAGGAGGAGTTGACCTCCACAGGCGTAGCTTGCGAGCTGTCGGCGCTCGGCGGCGCCGGCGACTCTTTCGGACGGGCAAGAACGCCGAGTTGCGCTTCGGTGATTCGGGAGCCTGGCCGGATTCAATATTCGACCAAGTGGAGTTCCTCGTCATGAGTCACACTCGATGCAAGCTCGTAGTGGTTCTCTTGTCGCTCGTCATGCTGGGCGGCCCTACGGCCGATGCGCAGGTAACCTCGTCTGCGGTCAAAGTCACGGGCCGTGTTCTCGACGCCGTAGGCCAGCCGTTGGCGGAGGCAGCGGTTTTCATCGAGCCCGGCGGTGTCGCGAGAGCAACGACCGACGCCGAGGGTACGTTCGAGGTCCAGCTTTCCCCGGGTAGCTATCGCGTCCGTGCGTCGCTCACGGGCTATCGGTCCGTCACTGCTGATCTGGTCGTCGAAGCGGGCCAGGAACCGCTGGTTTCCCTCACCATGGCGGCGGAGACCCGGATCCTCGGTGAGATCGACGTCACCGCCAGCTACGCCATCGACCGAGCAGAACCGGTCGCCACCGCTGCTCTGAGCGGAAAAGAAATTCTGGAGCTTCCGAACTTTGGTAACGACCTGCTGCGGGCCGTGGCCGCGATCCCGGGTGTGACAGCGAACGACGCATCGGCGCAGTTCAACGTCCGCGGCGGCCTGTACCGAGACACGTCGATTCGCATCGATGGCCTGGAGATCTTCGAGCCGTATCATCTGAAGGACTTCCAGGGTGTCTTCAGCATCATCGACCCCGAAGTCATCGGATCCCTCGAGTTGATTCCCGGCGGATTCCCGGTCGAGTACGGAGACAAAATGGCAGGCGTCTTGAACATGGCGACCGCCCGGCCGGGTGCTGCGTTCGGAGGGCGTTTAGGCGTCAGTATCTCCAGTGCCTGGGCGGCTGCCTATGGGGCGTTCGGAGCCGAAGACGAGAGTCGCTGGCAGGTCTCGGGACGTCGCGGATACCTCGACTTGATCCTAGGCCTGGTCGGAGACGATGACGAAGAGAGCTCCGGATCGGGCCCTCAATACTGGGATCTGATCGGCAAGATCGACCATCCCCTCACGCAATCTCAAACGATGACGTTCAACGTCCTGGCGTCTGACGATAGCCTCGAGGAATCAGAGGCGGAGGTAGACGACTTCGGTTTCCCGGAACGTGATTCCATCGACTCGGACTATGGCAACTCCTATCTGTGGTTGACTCATCAGGGAATCCTCGGCCACCGCATGTTCGTCGACACCAGGCTCTCCGGCGGCCGTGTCGACCGCGATCGTGTGGCCGTGGAGGAGAGTTTCGGACTCACCTCCGAGATCCGGGACATCCGCAAGATGGACGTCTTCGACCTTCGGCAAGATTGGAATGCAGAGCTTTCCGATCGCCACTATCTGAAATGGGGATTCGAAGCGCGAACCTACGATGTCGACTACGACTACACCAACGACTTCGCACTCGACGGCTTCCTCGGGTCGGGTGGGTTGACCCGATTCGTCGACAGCTTCTCGAGCGAGAGCTACTCGGCATACCTCGCCGACCGGTTCCGTATTCGGCCCTCTCTCGTGCTCGAGCTGGGCGCCCGTTACGACCGCCAGACCTTGACGGACGAAGATCAGCTCAGCCCGCGGCTCAACCTCGTCTACGATCTGAAAGGCGGGGGAATTCTCAGGGCCGCGTGGGGGCAGTACTACCAGAGTCAGCGACCGAACGAGCTTCAGGTGGAGGATGGGGAAACGAGCTTCTTTCCCGTCGAGCAAGCGGAGACACTGCTCGTCGGATGGGAGCGCGGCTTTGGCTCCTACAACCTCAGATTCGATGCCTACAACCGGGAGATCACCGATCCCAGGCCGTATTACGGCAACCTATTCGAGGCGTTAAGTCCGAACCCCGAGGCCACCCGCGATCGAATTCTCGTAGAGCCGGAGAGCTCGACGGCTCGAGGAGTCGAGCTTTTTCTCAGCCGCCGGGGCGGAGCGAGGTTCGACTGGTGGGCGAGCTACACGTGGTCCGAGGTCACCGATCGGATCAATGGCCGCGACGTTCCGCGCTCCTACGACCAGACCCATGCCGTGTCGCTCAGCGGCAACTACCGCATCAATGACAAGTGGACGATCCAGGCGATCTTCAACTACCACACCGGATGGCCGACGACTTCGGTGTCCGGACGTGCCGTAGAGGGTCCCGGCGGGGAGATCTTCATCGAGCCAGTGGTGGGAGCATTGAATGCCGAGCGCCTGGACGACTACCACCGGCTCGACGTGCGTGTCAGCCGGCTGGCCGAGCTCAGCAACGGCAAATCACTCGAGCTCTTCCTCGACGTCCAGAACCTCTATGATCAGTCGAATCAGGCGGGTTTCGTGGTCGACGAACGGAACTTCCTTCTGCTGCCATCCGGGGAGGTCGAGTATCGTCCCCTGGAGGAAGAATGGCTGGGGATCCTGCCCTCGTTCGGCGTCGGCTTGCGTTTCTAGCCCTGAAACGTTCTTGACCCGCGCCGTGCCGTCGGTGCGCTTGGCCGACTATGGCTCAGCGAGTGAGAATCTCATCTTCGAGACTTGTCGTCCGTGCCCTTCGCCGGGGCGTTCTGCCTGAAAACGACCGGCCTGGAAAGCACAATGCGTGTCCTGATCATTGAAGACAACGGCGACCTCGCCGGTAACATCGGTGACTATCTTGAGCTCAGCGGCCACACCGTCGACTTTGCCTTCGATGGGGTCGTGGGCCTGCACCTGGCGGTGACCGAGACCTACGACGCGCTGATTCTCGATCTGATGCTCCCGGGGCTGGACGGGTTCACATTGTGTCGTCGCCTGCGGGAGCGCGCCGGCAGCGAGGTGCCGATCTTGATGCTGACCGCCCGCGACACTCTCGACGACAAGCTGAAGGGATTCGATCTCGGAGCCGACGACTACCTGATCAAGCCGTTTGCTCTGGAGGAGCTCGGCGCCAGGTTAGCCGCGATCGTCAAGCGGGGCCAGAGCCGTCGGCGCGTGTTGGCGGTCGCCGACCTGGAGCTCGACCTCGGTACCCGGATCGCTCGCCGTCAGGGGAAAGTGCTGGACCTCAATCGCATGGGACTAAGACTGCTTCGGGAGCTCATGCAGGCTTCGCCGAATCTGCTGACGCGTGACGACCTCGAGAACAGGATCTGGGGCGACGAACCGCCGGACAGCAATGCTCTCCGAACCCATATCTACAACCTGCGACGGGTGCTCGATCGTCCGTACGACCGGCCCTTGCTCGAAACCGTGCACGGAGTGGGTTACCGGCTCCGAGGCAGCCAAGACGATTCTCCGGGGCGCAGCGAATAGCATGCGGACCAGATCGGAGACTCGCCGGACATCGCCGAGCCCGCGGGCTTCCAGTCTGCACGGAGAGTTGCAGCTCGCCTTCTGTACCTTCGGCGGAATGCTGGTGTTGCTCTATGCCTTCCTCGCCCATGGTACGTCTGCATGGCAGGAAGATCGTCTGCTGCTACGCCAGATGGAGCTGGAGCTCCAGTCCTATCTCGACAACCATCCAGAAGTGCTCTCCGGCATCGACCCGCCGGCAGTCGCCAGCCGGTTCTTCACGGTGCACGTAGGCGAGGACTCTCTGCCTCCAGGCATTCGTCAACACGCGGCGCAGCTACCGCCCGGGCTCCATGCAATCGACAAGAACTTCCTCGTAGGAGAAGAATTCATGCTGGCTGTGCGCGAGGCGGAGCAGCTCGACGAGCGCATTTACATGGTCTATGACGTCCGGCGGTTCGAAGACTACGAGTGGTGGCACTCGGAGCTTCTGGCTTTCACACTCGCAGGCGGAGCGGTCGTCGCCATCGGTTTGTTCTGGGCCTGGCGTTACAGCCTCTCCCTGCTCCGGCCGCTGACGCAGCTTGCCGACGAGGTGGCCGGCGAGCCAGACCCGGTTCGTCTAGCGGAGTCCCTTGCCCAACGACAAGACCCGGTCGAAGTAGCTCACCTCAGTGGCGCCATCGAGCGATCCATGCGAACGATCGACGCGTTCGTCCAGCGCGAGAGGAACTTTACCCGGAACGCCAGTCACGAGCTGCGGACACCCCTGGCTGTCATCCGCAGCGCGGTGGAGCTGATGAGGTACGAGTCTCTCTCACCGGCAGCCGCCCGCCGGCTCGGTCGGATCGAACGCTCGGTGCAGCAAATGGAAGAGTTGATCGAGACGTTCCTCTCGCTAGCGCGTTCGCAAACCGAGCCCGAGGCTGAGCCGCTCGAGATCGCGCCCATCGTCCATCGTATCGTCGAGTCGCATCGGCATCTTCTCGCCGAGCGCGACGTTGCCGTGACGGTCGACATCGAGCCGGATCTAAGGCTCGTTGCGCACCCTCAGATCATCGCGGTCACGATCGCCAACCTGGTCAAGAATGCCTTCTATTCGACCAACGAGGGTTCGGTAACCATCACCGCCTCGAACGACGAGCTCACCGTGGCCGATACCGGTCCTGGATACCGACAAGAGAGCGAGAAACCGGCGCTCGAGCACCAGGTCCATGGCTTCGGCTTGACGATCGTCCGTGAGCTTTGTGAGCACGCCGGTTGGCGTCTACGCCTCGCGGAACGCGAGCCACATGGGACGACAGCGACGATCGATCTCTCGCAGAAGATGTCGAGAAAAAGCAGCGTCGCGTGATACGGCGAGAAACTAACCAGGCGTAGGAGGCTGAACCGTCTCAGCAGGCCGTGCCGCGGAGTCTCGACCGCCGATCCAGCTCCACACCATCAGCACCACGAACGACGCCGCCAGGGACACGGCCGCCGGCAGCACCCCCGGTGCCAGGAAGGTTGGCTTCGGCAGGCTCGGAAAGTACGTCTGCTTGGCGAGGAACTCGAGGAAGAGGTTGAGCCCCATGCCCGTAGCGATCGACGCGCTGGCAGCTCCCGCGGTGACTCTGCTCCAGTTGAGGCCGACAGCGAGCGCCGGAGCGAGTGCGGCGCCAAAAGTCCCGAAGGCGAAGGTGCCGACGAGGGCGACGAGATCCTGGTAGAGCCCGGCGAAGATGGCGGACGCGACGCCGAGCCCGACCACAGCGATTCGGCCCCAGAAGAGCTCGTCGGCCAGCGGACGCCCCAGAGCCTTGGGTAGGTCCCGGACCACGGCGGCGGCTCCGACGTTCACGAACGAGTCGGCCGTAGACATGATCGCCGCGAGAATTCCTGCGAAGACGAGGCCCGCGAGAAGCTGAGGCGTGAAGTGGAGCAGGAACACAGGTGCGGCATCGTCGGGATTCGTCAGAGGCGGGATGCGGCCTTGGGCGACCAAGGCGGGGACGGCGAGGCCGATGCCGAGCCAGAGAAGAACACAGATGGCTTGCGTACCGCCGAGGAGCGCGGGGATCCATTTCAGCTTCCTCGGATCGTCCAGCATGTAGAACTTGTGCAGCATGTGGGGCTGGCCCAATACGCCGATGCCGAAAACGAAGAAGAAGCCGAGCGCCGTGAGCGGCGGGACGGTGCCGAGCGGGTCGAGGAAGGCGGGGCCGAAGGAATCGTGCTCGGCGATGGAGCGCGCCATGGCAGCCGGCCCGCCGCTGGACGTGAGGGCGTAGAAGAAGACACCTGCTGCGGCCATCACCATCAGGAGGCCTTGCAGTAGATCGGTGTAAACGCCGGCGAGCATTCCGCCCACGGTCGCGTAGAGGAGGATCAGGACGAGCCCTGCTGCCATGGTGACCGGCCGACTCCAAACACCGAGAAGCTGCTCGGTACCGAAAGCCTCCTCGACGACGACGCCGAGGGCGAGGAGCTGAGCTCCCAGGTAGCCGATGGTTCCGATCACCACGGCCACGGCCGCCAACCCCGACGCTACTCGGCTTCGGTAGCGATGCAGGATGGCGTCGGGCACGGTGTAGATCTCGTGCTTCTCGGCCATGCGTCGCAGTTGGCGTGCGACGGTCCAACCGAGCAGTGCGGCGGTGAATCCCACTGGGATGCAGATGAACAGCGAGGCGATACCCATCCGATACGTGAGGCCGGGTCCGCCGATGAAGACGAAGCCGCTGAAGGCGGCCGACATGGTGGCCAGACCGGTAATCCAGAGCCCGACCGACTGTCCGGCGATGAAGAAATCTCGCGCCGTGCGAGTCCGTCGCGCCGCCCAGATGCCGATGACGACGACCACGGCGAGGTACGCCATTGCGGTGACGAGCAAGATCGGACGATCGAGAGCCGTCATGGAGTCTCGTCGCCCTGGTCATCGGCGCCCGGGTCGAATGTAGCGGCGAAGCCAAGGGTGGAGAGCGCCAGTGGCAGCAGGAAGAGCCCGAGGATGAAGGCTGCAGCCGCCGCGGGAAGCCCTAAGAGCAAGGCGTCTTCGCCACGCCACAGAAAAAGTCCAGCCATCGAACCTGCCATCAGCAGGCTGAGCAGGACCAGAGTCCAGAGAACGCCACCCGAAACGGATCGCCGACGCCGGTTCCCAGCGCCGAGGAGCATCAGGGCGATCGGAAAGGCGACGATCGCGGCCGCGAACACAGGTGCAGTCCACGGGGCATCGACGAAGCAACAGACAAGTGTCGTCGTGGCGGCTGCGAAAAGTGCGATGAGCGCGACGTGGCGGGCCGTCACCGAAGTTAGGGGTGGCATGGCGCCCGAGTTTGCTGGCTTCTGCGCAGCTTGTCGAGCTGGTTTGTTGCTTGGTCGACGGCTGGGAAGGCGATGCTCTCGAAACAGTCGGCTATCGCGAGTGGCTATGTTCTGGGTCGACAAGTGTCGCCGGCTGCAGGAGTTCGATCGAGCAGCCGTGGACGGTCAGGCCGACGCAAAGACTGCTATCTGCTCGAGATTAGGTTCGGACCATCGAGGCCTGAATGGAGGCCCCAGGCAGCGAGATTCTGCGCTACAGGCCGCTCGCCTACGCGAGGCTGAGCCCGTTCGCTCCGTCAGGGGACAGTGGCGGACCAAATCGAGGTGTTACCTGTCTCGAAGCCATCTTCAAAGATGTCATCGAAGATCACGGCAAGATCATCAAAGTTCGCGCGGAGGTCGCCTGGCGCGCCGGACTGATTCAAGACTGACAAATTGATCTGAGTGATGTTCGAGAGATCTACGCCATCGCAAGAGTCCTGAAAGGTCAAGGTGCTGAGGTGCCATTCGGCATCTGTGACCAGCGGGCCTTGCCGACTGCAGGTGGAGTTGCTCGGATCCCGGATGGTCACATCGAATTGGACAATCGAGACGGATGTCGGGTCGCGTCGGCCCCAGAACTCGAGGCCGAGGGAGCTGGAGAGGTCGAGGGGTGGATCGAAGAACTGAACGCTGAACACACCGGAGCCATTCTCAGGCGAGAATGTTTCGCGTCTGAGGGACTGGACTCCGGTTTCTGGGTTCGGAGTAACTGTGTCGAGAGAACCGAAGAGCCAGACGGTTTGCATGTCGGCTGTGTCTTCGTAGGACTCGAAGTCGTCGATGGTTTGGGCAGGTGCCACCGCTGCGAATGCCAGGGTCAGCGCGACTAAGGCTTCGGCTATCCGTTGTATCTGCATTGTTCACCTCATGTTCGGGATTGTGAAACGCCCCGTGCAAGAGAAGAACGGAAGGTGCTCGAGAATCCCGACATCGACCCCGACGGTCGAGTTCGGGAATCTCTGTGGGATCTCCCAGGGATGGTCGTGTGATGCGCCAGGCCGGATCAGCTTCGATCGGATCCCAACTCGTGATGCCAAGCGGAGATCGCGGATTCGAAGTAGTTGTCCTGGAAGACATGCCAGTCACTGACGGCCGTGGGTAGCTTGTAGGTCTTGGCCGCTTCGGCCGGCGGAATCCCCTTGTCGAAGGCGAGACGGGCAGCTTTCTCGACGTCGTCGATGAGGTCTTGATAGAGGCGGATCTCTGCCGGCGTGGCGACGGGGCCGTGGCCCGTGACATGGAAAGTAGTGCGTTCCCGCAAGGTCGATCGCACGGTCTCCGCCAGTACGGAAGGCGTCGCATCGCGATAGTTCGGAAACATGCCGACCCACAGGAGATCGCCCCAGAAGATCGTGCTCGGATCCTCGATCTCCACGGTCACGTCACTCGACGTGTGACCGCTCCGAGGATGGAGGCTTACCTTGCGGCCGCCGAGATCTAGGGTGGTCACCTTGTCTGTCGGCAACGGCTCGGCCGATTCGAGCATGGCCTTGCGCTTGGCGTCTGTGCGCTCTCGGCGGGCGGCAGTCTCGATCACCTGCCGGCGGGTGTCGTCGGTGACCCAGACGGTCGGTGACTCGCCCTCCGTGGCAAACCCCGCCAGACCGTTGGCGTGATCGCCGTGGTAGTGCGAGATGACCACATCCGTTGGCCACCGGCCAGTCAGTTCCTTCACCTGCTCGCAGACCCAGCGGGCGCCCTCGGCACCGACGAAGGCTTCCACCACCAAGACGCGATCCTTGCCCGCGACGATGCCACCGTTGCACACGGTGAGGTAATTTCCGCCCAGCGGATCCGAGACGATCGCCCACAGATTCTCCGCCAGACGGTCGATACGTCCCCACGGCTCCTTCGCCACCGTCGTATCGTTACCGGGTGCCGCAACGGCGCGAGGTGCGCGGCCAAACAGGCCATGGAGACCGAGCAAGCCACTCAGTGCCAGCATTTCGCGGCGACTCATGGGCAGGCGGGCGTTGGAAGCAGAAGGGTGCCGGGACATGATCGTTCCTTTCGAGTCGTGACCGTCGGAGAGATGAGATTACCGTCGCTATACGGTCCTCAAACGACGGCGTATTGGTCGGCCGCTACGTCGCGTCGTTGGGTACGTCCAGAGTGGCGGATTGCTGTTCTGATTATCCAACGCTTTGGAAGGTCGTCGTGGGCGTTTGAGTATGTCTCCTAGCCTGGATTTCTCAGTACGCCGTGAAAGTCGGCGTTTCTCAGTGGGTGAGAT
>JALCBJ010000122.1:3462-17243 GCA_028066595.1 Thermoanaerobaculia bacterium | reverse complement strand
GAGTCGGAGTCGGTTCCCGCAGCCGTCTCCAGCTCCGGATCGAAGAAGACCCGCATGTTGGTGCGATGCAGATAGTGGAGGCCGTCTCCTTCCGCGTTGTGAGCGGAGCGGAGGTGGTTCATCTTCGAGTCGAGGAGATCGATGACGTGAAGCACCCAGGCCTCGGGGGTCGCGGGTTCTACCGGACTGCCGAATTCCCGCTTGCCGTGGTGACTGAGGACCAAGTGCTCTAAATGGAGGCGGATCCGATCCGGGACTGCTTCCCCCTCGTTCGCCACGGCGTCGCAGCTGTCGCGCAGCATGTTTTGACCGAGGACGATATGTCCCACCAACTGCCCCTCGATGGTGTAGTCGTTCTCCGGCATCGGCCCCAACTCGTCGAGCTTCCCCAGATCGTGAAAGAGGATGCCCAGCAATACGAGATCTCGATCGACCTCCGGGTACTGCCGACAGACCGACAGAGCCAACTCCGACATGTAGACGAGATGCTGAAGCAGTCCGCCACGAAACGCATGGTGGATCGACTTGGCTGCGGGGTGGATCTTCAGTCGATCGCCATAGCGACTCAGGGTCACGTCCACCAATCGCTTCAGGACGGGTCGCCCGACGGCGCTCTGCAGGACGTCGGTGAGGCGCTGCCACAGCGGCTCGATGCCTTCGGCAGCGGTCGGGATCAGCTCGTCGGGATCAAAACCGTCCGCGGCGTCGGAAGCTCTCACGCGCCGAATATGGTCGACGGATAGCTGCAGTTGGTCCCGGAAGCTCTTGACCTGTCCCTTGAAGGCGACGAAGTCCTTCTCGTCGAAGGTTCCCTTCATCGCCGGACTGTCAGGCCATATCTTGGCGACGATCGCACCGGACCCGTCGGCCAACTCCATGTCGACGTAGTCGCGCCCCCGTTTGTCCTCCCGAGTATCCTTGCGCGCCACCAGCGCGAATCCCTGGGCGAAGTCACCGTCTTGCCAGCTGGCGATAGGCTCGTTGTTGCGTACAACCGGCATGAAGTCCCCTGCGGTTGAGCCGCGTGGCCACGCGCCTCGTCCCGAGACGGCGAAGATGCGAATCCGCGGCGATGACGGTCAAGTATAAGAGCACGAGCTCACGACACGACCACCCGCCGCAGTCGTGCCGAACTGCGAATAGACTCTGGCATCGTCCCTGCAAACAAGGCTGCCATGCGAATCTTCTCCATCCCGTCGTCGCTTCTGTCTCATCTCACGTCCCGGGCGTCTTGGCTCGCGTGCGCGATCCTCGTCGCCGGCCTGCTGCCGATACCCGGTGCGGCGCAGGAACGCGTCGATACGGCGCAGCGGCGCATGGATCGGGAGATGTTCGCCTCGTCGCTGACCTGGCCCGAAGAACAGCGGGCCTTCCTCCAGGACGGTCCCGGACTCCTGTTGTCGCGAGACCGCGTGCGCCAGCTGGCGGCGCTGGGCGCCGACCAACGCGCAGCGTGGATCCAGGAGTTTCTCGCCCGCGACCCGGACCCCTCGACTCCCGAGAACGAGTTGATCCAAGGGATCGAGAACCGTCGGGCCGCGATCTTCGAGGAGTACGCCAGCTTCCAAGACGTGCGAGCTCAGATCTACTTTCTCCACGGACCACCTCTGGAGCGGCGCATCGTCGACTGCGCCGAGACCTTTCGTCCCCTGGAGCTGTGGTTTTACCCGGAGCCCGGGGCCAAGGTGAAGAAGGTCGACGAAGGTGTCCGCGTTCTGGTTCTCTACCGACCTAGTACGGAGACACCATTCGCCCTGTGGCTGCCCTTGGAGGGTAAGAAGCCGCTCTACATCGAGGAGATGGCCTACTACCTCGAGCAGTGGGAGGAGCTGAAGAACCAGATCATCGGCCCGCGTCGCATCGATCGCTTCTTCTGCGAGGAATCCCGCGACATCGACCGAATCGTCGGCATCGACGGCCTCTACCGCTACCGGGAGAACCGACCGGAGAACGACGATTTCCTTCCCTATCTGCGTGCTCCCGACGATCTGGTGGCCTGGGCGCGCAAAGCAGCCTCCGAAACGCCGCCCGCCACAGAGCTGCTGGACGGTGTCGGTATGGAGATCTTCTTCCCCGAACGTCAGGGCCAACGCATGGTGACCCGCTTCGAGCTCCGCTTCGACGACGGTGACGTCCTCGACACCTTCGACGACGGTGAGCTACAGGAAAAGCGAGTCGTCCTCGACGGATTCTTGGAGCGCTCCGGCATAAAGTTTGACGAGTTCCGCATCCGTTACCAGCTCGACGCCAAGCGCCGCGATCTGACCGGACCCGTGGCGTTGGTGGCTGATCGAAAGCTGCGGCCCACCGAGCGGTTTCTACTGCGGCTCCGGGTGGTCGACGAAGTCTCGGGAAAAGAAACCAGGATCTCCCGCGCGTTCGTGGTCCCCAACCAGGAAGTGGCGCAGCCCCGGACCCTCAACACCGAAGAGATCATCGAGACGCTGGGCGAAGAGCTGACCCAGCAGAGAGTGGCGGGCTACGACTCGCTGCTCCTCGTACCTCCGGTGCGGGAGGTCGTCTTCGGACTGTGGCGCGCGGAGGCCCTGGTGACAGGTGAGCGCATCAGCGAGGTTCGATTCCTGGTCGACGGCACCGTGCAATTCCGGCGGCGCAGCCCACCGTGGACCGCCGAGCTACGTCTCGAGACCTTCCCCGTGGAGCAAACCGTCCGTGTCGAGGGGTACGACGAAGCCGGCGAGCTCCTCGGCGCCGACGAGGTGGTGGTCAACCAACCTCGGGGAGAGCTGCGGGTGAGCATCAAAGAGCCTGCTCGTGGCCGCTTCGTGCAAGGCGAGGTCTCGGCCGAGGCGGAAATCGTGATCCCCGAAGAAAAGCGCATCGTGAAGGTGGAATTCCTCGTCAACGACGTACTCCAATTCACCCGGGAGAAGCCACCCTGGAAAGGTCAGATCACAGTGCCCGAGACCGGTGGTGCGGACTTGTCGTACCTGACGGTCACTGCCGAGCTGAACGACGGGCTGCGGGCGGAGGACGTGCGCTTCCTCAACGCACCTGACTTCGTCGAGGAGGTCGACGTCGACCTCGTGGAGCTTTACACCACGGTGGTCGATCGGGGTGGACGCCTGATTCGAGGCCTGAAGGCCAACGATTTCACGGTACGCGAAGACGGGCGCTCCCAGGACATCGTCAAGTTCGAGCTGGTGGAGAACCTGCCACTCTCCCTCGGCATCGCCATCGATACCTCCGGATCGATGTACTCGAGCCTCGGTGTTGCTCAGCGGACGGCCGTGGAGTTCCTGGAGAGCATGATCACTCCCCGCGACCGCGCGTTCGCCGTGGCGTTCGCCGATCGGCCCGAGATGCTGATGACCCGAACCTCCGACGTCGGAGCCATCAACGATCGGCTGGACGACCTGGTCGCCGACGGCAACACCTCCTTGCACGACGCGATCGTCACGTCCCTCTACTACTACCGGGGCGTCAGCGGCCGTCGCATGCTGGTCCTCCTCTCCGACGGAGAGGACACGTCCAGCTCTCTCCGGTTCCCCGAAGCACTGGAGTACGCACGCCGCAGTGGCGTCGCCATCTACACCATCGGGCTCAACATCGGGCGCACAGACGTGTCGGTTCGCGGCAAGCTCAACAAGCTGGCGGAGGAAACCGGCGGACGCAGCTTCTTCATCCGCGCCGCAGAGGAGCTGCGCGGTGTCTACGCCGAAATCGAGAAAGAGCTGCGAAGCCAGTATCTGGTCGCCTACGAATCCGACCAAGGTGGTGACCGCGGCTCCTACCGGGAGGTGGAGGTAGACGTCAAAGGCGGTTACAAGGCGCGTACCATCAAGGGCTACTACCCGTGATCCGAACCGAAATGTGACCGGACGGTGTCCACGGGTACTACAAGCCCGATGGAACCCGCCGCCCGATCCGCCTCCGGCACGCAACGCCTCGATCCGACCACCGACGTCTCGTCGTCGGTGGGTAGCCGAGACGACAGCCTGGGCAGAGTCGTTACCGAGCTGGCACCCAGGCTGCTGCGCTTCGCACGGGGTCGCAGCGCTGGCCACGACGCGCCGTTGGCCGAGGAAGCCGCCCAGGACGCTCTCACCGCGCTCGTCGACCGCTGGCGTCGTCATGGTGCACCGGCGTCGCCCGAGGCGTTTGCCTTTGCCGTTCTCCGCAGGCGCCTGGCGCGGGCTCAAGCTCGCCGGGCGCTAGTGCGTCCGCTGGACGCGCTACGTGAACGGTTCGGCGGCGATGCCGTCGCCAACGATGGCAGCGATCCCGCGAGACGCATCGACGCCAGCGACGAGCTGCAGCGACTTCGCAGCGGCTTGGATCGCCTGTCGCCCAGGCTACGGGAGGCGCTGCTGCTGGTGACGGCCGGCGAGCTGGCGGTGGCCGACGCGGCCACCATCCTCGGAATCTCCACATCTGCACTCAAGATGCGGGTATCGAGAGCGAGGGCACAGCTACGACGGGAGATACAGCCGATGACAGAGGGGATCCAGGAGACGCGACCATGACGAAGTCCGCACAGCACGAAGCATCCGATCGGCGACTCGACGAAGATCTGCGACGGGCTCTCGATCCAGCTCCAGGCGTCGCCGAGCGCCTGGCCCGACAGGCGCTGGAGAACCGCGCCGTCGAGTCGGGTCGAATCTCCTGGTTGCGACCCGCGCTGGTGGCGGTGGCGCTGCTCGCCCTCGTGGCGGTATCGACTCGGCTGGTTCCTCCTGTGCCCCCAGATGTTCCGCCCGTCGTCAATCCCTCCGCCAGCCCAGCGCTGGCCGAAGCCCATCCACCCGGCTCGGACCAGCAACCGCCGACGGCTAGGCTGTCCATCTCCAACCTCGACGGGCCCATCACGGTGACCACGGCCGACGGCACCCATTGGATCGACCTTTCTTCATCCACCGCTTCACCTACCTCCGGAGATCCGGTTTCATGACGCGCTCGATCGAACGCTCGACGGCTCCGCTTCGAATTCCCGTCCTCGTGATCCTCTACCTCGGGATCCTCTCTCTCGTACCCTCGGTCGCTCCGGGCGTGCCCCAGGCCGACCTCGGCCAGCCGATCGACATCAGCCTACGCAAGGCCGCTCTGCCCTCGGTGCTCGAGAGCTTCGCTCGCATCGCGGGCGGCGAGCTCGACATCGAAGCGGAGATCGACGGTTCCACCACGATCGATCTGAAATCAGTGCCCTGGAAGCAGGCGTTGGATCAACTGTGCCGGATCCACAGCCTTTCCTGTTACTGGTGGGATTCGGATCCGCCGGAGTCCGAGTCGTCCAGATTGGTCGTTCGCCGCGCCAGTGGCTTCGCCGGCATGGCCGAGAGCATCGACATGGAGCTGCGCAAGGCACCGATGCAGATCGTCCTCCAGGCGCTGGACTCCGTCGCCGGGGAATCGTTCCACGTCGAGGTGGACCCACAGCTCCAAGGCGTCGTCGACGTCCAGCTCTCGTCGACGCCGTGGCCCGAGGCGCTGGAGTCGATCTGCCGTCCGGAGCGCTGCCTCCTGAACTGGTCGAGAGACTCGGTGTTCGTCGAGCCTTCGGACGGTGCCGTCGCGACGGAAGGTGCCGTCGCGTGGAAGGTGATGTTGAATGCGCCGGAGCTCGAGCAGCGCGTCATGGAGCTACTCGACACCGCCCGCGCCGACCGGTTGCCGTTTTCCGAGCTGGACGCGTTGTGCAAGGAGATGGCCTGCGACTGGACCCTGCGCTGGGACGAACCACCGGTGCTGCTGATCAAGGCCGGAGACCAACCGGCGCCTGCGGCCGAGCCGAGATTCGGCAAGAATCCCATCGTGCTCGAAACATCGGTGTCGTCTGGAGGAGCTCGCACGTCACGCACCTTTGCCTTCGGCTGGGATTCACCGAGCCATCGGCTGGAGCCCGCGGCGAGCCAAGCCGGTCCCGCAGTTCGGCTGACATGGATCGCCTTCTCCGCTGGTCAGCAGATGCTCTTGCCCTACACCATCCGGTGCGACGACTCCGACCGCTACGACGTGCAGCTACCGATCGCCCTGCCCTTGGCGGGTCCTTGGCAGGATTCGTTCGACGAAGCCCACGTGGAGATCCGCGTGGCCGAAGCCACCACCCCCGCGGATCCGAATGTCTCGCACTGCGCCGACGAGCCAGCTTCCTTCCAGGTGTCGCTGCGGGCCGACCAACAGGCCGTGGTGGCGCCCGGGCTGCCGGCTCTGCCCACCAAGCCCGGCAACTACCTCATGGTCACACCCAGGGGGGAACCCAATCCGTCCGCGGCTCTGGTCTACCTCGGCCCCAATTCCGACGGCACGAAGGCCTTGGTACTCGTCGCGCCGGGCGAGGAAGATGGAGACGAGGTCTCCTTGCGCCGACTCGACCTCGGCCCGGGCGAGACCTGGAGCCGGCCGGCGGGCCCGGACGATTCCGGCGCCAAGGTCTACGTCACCGTCGGGCCAGAGACGAAGCGACCCTGACGGTCTCGAAGTGGATGTCGACGATATCGTCGACGTCGGGTGCGTAGCCACCGGCCATGACCACGGCCACGGGAATGTCGTCTTCGTGCAGCACCCCGAGCACCAGCTCGTCGCGACGCCGAAGACCGTTCTTGGTCAAGGCGAGCTTGCCCAGCCGATCGCCAACGAAGGGGTCGGCTCCGGCGAGATAGATCGCCAGATCTGGGGAGAACACCGAGAGGACGCGGGAAAGAGCCTGTTCCAGGCACTCCAGATACTCGTCGTCGCCAGTCCCGTCACGCAAGGCCACGTCGAGATCGGAGTCCTCTTTGTGGAACGGGAAGTTGCGGGCACCGTGCAGGGAGAGGGTAAAGACACTGGGATCGCTTCGGAAGATGGCCGCCGTACCGTTGCCCTGGTGTACGTCGCAGTCGACGACCAACACCCTTCGCGCCCGTTTCTCCGCCTGCATGGCGCGAGCGGCCACCGCCGCGTCGTTGAACACGCAGAAGCCTTCCCCTCGATCTGCGAACGCGTGGTGCGTACCGCCCGCCAGATTGACGGCGATCCGGCCGTCACCCGATGCGGCGCGCGCCGCTGCCAGCGTACCGCCAGCGGACCGACGCGAGCGCTCGACAAGCTGAGGAGACCACGGGAACCCCACCCGCCGGGCGGCTTGTTTCTCCACCGTCCCCGTCTCTACCGCTCGCACGTACTCCGCACAGTGCACTCGCAGCAGCTCCTCGTCGGTGGCCGGACCGGGAATGCTCAGGTCCACCTCTGGCAGATGCTCGGCAACCCGCTCTCTGAGCACCGAGTACTTGGCCATCGGAAATCGATGGTGGTCTGGCAAGGGCAGTACGAAGATGTCGGAGTAGAAAGCCTGCAGTCTCTTCATCGGGGCCTCACGAGAAAAACCGAACCCTTGATCTATTTATCCTAGAATCTTCATGCTTAGCAAGCGGCTTCGCTCTATTTACGCCCCTGAATCGGCGCTCTGAACGGCTCGTTGGCGGGGTAGATCTCGCACCCCCAGAGGCCCTAAATCCGCCCCTGAAACGCCCCGCGGCGACCCACGCTAAGTGGTTGACATATAGAGGGTTCCAGATTTCCTACCTTTATCTTGGGGAGCTGTTGACAGGCACCCCTACATCTTGTACCGTTGCCGTTGCTGCCTGAAGCTTATAGCCGATCGCGCATGGGAACTCTTCGGAGGAGCGCATCGGTGGTCGCTCAGGCGACCAGAACTCCCCAAATAGAGCGGCGCGGCTGTCTCTCTACAAAGGTGATTTGTCTCTGGTCATTTAGCACGTACCGAGGCTGGAACGGGAAACGGACACTCATGGAGTTGCGGAGAATCTGATGCAGGATCTGCGGGTGGTCAAGCGGACCGGTGAAGTGGTGGAGTTCGACCCGGATCGAATCCAAGCCGCCATCGCCAAAGCTGTCGACGCGACGAATCACGACGTTGCCGAGACCAAAGTAGAGAAGGTCGTCGACGACGTCACCCAAGAGGTGAGGTCGCGCTTCGTCGACTTCTTCCCAAACGTCGAAAACATCCAAGACATCGTCGAGAAGCACCTGGTGACGGGCGGCTTCTACGAGGTGTCCAAGGCTTTCATCCTCTACCGCGCCGAGCGACAGAAGGCGCGGGAGGAGGCGACCCAACGGGCCATCGAAAGCGCCAAGCTGGGCAAGCTGACCGTCAAGAAGCGTGACGGTCGGGTACAGCTCTTGAACGTCAAGAAGCTCGACCAGACCTTGCGCCGTGCTGCTGTCGGACTGGGCGACGACCTACAGTTCGACCAGATTATTCGTGAGGTGGTCAAGAACGTCTACGACGAGGTCGAGACCACCAACATCGACCGGGCCCTGGTGCTGGCCACCGCAGCCTTCATCGAACGGGACCCGAACTACAGTTACCTGGCGGCGCGCCTGCTACTGCAGCGGCTGGTCAAGGAAGTGGTCGGTCGGTCCATCACGGACGACGAGCACGACGCCGTCTACCGCGAGACCTTCGTCACCCAGATCAAGGTGCTGGTGGAACGTGGCCTGCTCGATCCTCGTCTCGGCGACTACGATCTGGAGCGTTTGGCCGCCGCGCTACGTCCCGAGCGCGATCTGGAGTTTCAGTACCTGGGAATCCAGACGCTCTACGAACGGTACTTCCTGCGCAAGGACGAGCGGGTGGCCGAGCTGCCGCAGACGTTCTGGATGCGGGTCGCCATGGGCTTGGCGCTCCAGGAAGACGAAAGCCAGCGCACCGACTGGGCGATCGAATTCTACGAGCTGATGAGCCAACGCCGCTTCGTCGCGTCGACGCCGACGCTCTTCCATTCCGGAACGGATCATCCTCAGCTGTCGTCGTGCTATCTGACGACCGTGGACGACGATCTGAAGCACATCTTCAAGTGCTTGGGCGACAACTCGCAGCTGTCGAAGTGGAGCGGCGGGATCGGCAACGACTGGTCGAATATTCGCGCCACCGGTGCGGCGATCAAGTCCACCAAGGTGGAGTCGCAGGGCGTCATCCCCTTCCTGAAGATCGCCAACGACGTCACCAACGCCATCAACCGTTCGGGCAAGCGACGCGGTGCGACGTGCGCCTACTTGGAAACGTGGCACTACGACATCGAGGACTTCCTCGATCTGCGCAAGAACACCGGCGACGAACGACGCCGTACCCACGACATGAACACGGCGAACTGGATTCCCGATCTGTTCATGAAACGGGTCGTCGCCGACCAGAAATGGATGCTGTTCTCACCCGACGAGGTGCCGGACCTCCACCGTACCTACGGGCGCGATTTCGAGCAGCGCTACGAGAGCTACGAGCGCAAGGCCAAGCTCGGCGAGATGAGACTGTTCAAGGTCGTGGAAGCGCGCTCCCTGTGGCGCAAGATGCTCACGATGCTGTTCGAAACCGGCCACCCCTGGATCACGTTCAAGGATGCCTGCAACGTGCGTTCGCCGCAGGACCACGTGGGAGTGATCCACAGCTCGAATCTGTGCACGGAGATCACCCTGAACACGTCGAGCCACGAGACGGCGGTGTGCAATCTGGGGTCGATCAACCTGCTGACCCACATGGATGGACCGGAGCTCAATCGCGACCTCCTGGCCCAGACGGTGAAGACGGCGATCCGCCTGCTCGACAACGTCATCGACATCAACTTCTACCCAACTCCCGAGGCTCGGGATTCCAACCTGCGGCATCGCCCCATCGGCCTGGGGTTGATGGGCTTCCAGGACACCCTGTTCCTGAAAGACCTCGCCTTCGAGTCGGAGGCAGCCCTGGACTTCGCCGACGCCACACAGGAGTGGATCAGCTACCACGCCATCCTGGCCTCGTCAGAGCTGGCGGCGGAGCGCGGATCCTACGGTTCTTTCGAGGGCTCGAAGTGGCATCGCGGCATCTTGCCTGTCGACACCATCGACCTCCTGGAGCAGGAACGTGGTGTGCCGGTGGAGGTCAGCCGCACCCAGCGTCTCGACTGGGATGTGCTGCGACAGCACATCGCCGAGCACGGCATGCGCAACTCGAACACCATGGCGGTGGCGCCGACGGCGACCATCTCCAACATCTCGGGCTGCTTCCCGTGCATCGAGCCGATCTACAAGAACATCTACGTCAAGGCCAACATCTCCGGCGAGTTCACCATCGTCAACCGATACCTGGTGGACGACCTGAAGGCGCTGGGTCTGTGGGACGGCGACATGCTCGACCGTCTGAAGTACTACGACGGTGACATCAGCCGGATCGATGACATCCCGCAGCACCTGAAGGAAAAATACAAAGAGGCCTTCGACGTCGATCCGGTGCACTGCCTGCGTCTCACCGCAGCGCGTGGCAAATGGATCGATCAGAGCCAGTCCCACAACGTGTTCATGCAGGGGAAGTCGGGCAAGAAGCTACAGGAGATCTACCTGGCCGCCTGGAAGATGGGTCTCAAGACCACCTACTATCTGCGCACCCTCGCGGCGACGCAGATCGAGAAATCCACCTTGGACGCGACCAAGTTCGGCTACACGCAGAAGCGTGAGTACGACCAGGTCGCTGCCAAGGCGCGCGGAGACGCTGCTGCCAAGACACCGGAGCGGCCGGTGGGCGCTCCGCCCGCAGGGGCTACGGGCCGGCCCATGCAGGAGCCCGCACCGCTTCACTCGAAGCAACCGGAGCCCCAGCTCTGCCGCATCGACGACCCCGACTGTGAAGCCTGTCAATAGGCAGCTCTCATCTCCCGAGATCCATATGAGGTAAGCCATCGTGACCATCATCAATAACAGCAAGACCGATCCCAACAAGATCCTGCCCATGACCTACCACTGGGCGCGGGAGCACTACAAGAACGGCATCGCCAACAACTGGACGCCGGAAGAAGTCTCGATGCAGAAGGACGTGGAGCAGTGGAAGTCGGACAAGGTCCTGTCCGACGCCGAGCGCCGCCTGATCCTCTGGAACTTGGGCTTCTTCTCCACCGCCGAGTCGCTCACCGCCAACAACATCGTGTTGGCGGTCTACAACCACGTCACCAATCCCGAGTCGCGCCAGTACCTGTTGCGCCAGGCCTACGAGGAGGCGGTACACACCGACACCTTCATCTACTGCTGCGACACCCTGGGTCTCGATCCCGACGAGATCTACAACATGTACGAGACGATCCCGTCGATCAAAGAGAAAGACGAGTTCGTCATCCAGCTGACCACCGCGGTCTTCGACCCGAACTTCAAGACCGACTCCACCGAGAACATCCAACGCTTTCTGCGCGATCTGGTGGGCTTCTACGTCATCATGGAAGGCATCTTCTTCTATGCCGGGTTCGCCATGATGCTGGCTCTCAAGCGTCAGAACAAGATGATCGGGGTCGGTGAGCAGTTCGAGTACATCATGCGGGACGAGTCGATCCACCTGGCGTTCGGCTGCGACTTGATCCACACGATCCGTCGCGAGTTTCCGGAGGCGTGGACCGCCGAGTTCCAAGAGGAAATCGTGCAGTTGATCCTGGAGGCCGTGGAGTTGGAGAAGGTCTACGCCTTCGATGCCTGCCCCGATGGTCTCCTCGGCATCAACGCCGAACAGTTCGCGCAGTACGTGGAGTACATTGCCGACCGGCGTCTGGACCGACTCTCCCTCGGCAAGCACTACCACTGCGAGAATCCGTTCCCCTGGATGTCGCAGTCGACCGATTTGATGAAGGAGAAGAACTTCTTCGAGACGCGGGTGACCGAATACCAGACCGGCGCCAGCCTCGAATGGGACTGATCCACCGAGCGTAGTTTGGACAGCATCCGCCGGGCTCACGGACGGCGGGCGCTTTTTTCTCAATGGGCCCCCCACGAGCCCATGGAGCCTGTCGCCGCCCGGCGACAGGCTCTTTTTCTTCCTTCCGCCCGCTCCGGACCCGAAGCAGCGGACCACGGTGGCTCACGTCCCCGGTGGCTGCTTCTATGCACGACGTTCGATATAGTGCCGCGTGCCGAGAAAAGGCCCAATAGGCCAAGAAGAACAGCGGAGGCCGAGGTACGACATGGAACGTCCCCAGACCCAAATTTCCCGACTGGCGCAGCACGGATCGAAGCGTCCGGTCTTCCTATCGGCAGCTGTTTTCTGCCTCGGTCTCGTCGTCCTCCAGGGCACAGCCTGGGGTTCCCCCACCGACGAGATCTTCACGAACGGCTTCGAGCAGGGCACCATCCTCGGGTGGTCATCGGCGACGGGAGCTGGAGCCCTCGTGCCTCCGCAGGTCTGTACTCCTCCCATCTCTGCCGTGGACACCAGTGGCGCGACCACGGTGGGAAACGGCACCCCGGGTAGCTGCACGCAGGGAGCGCTGCTATCGGCACTCGCAGCGAACAACGGTGCGATCCGTTTCAGTTGTGGCGCTGCACCCCACACCATCACGGTCACGTCGCAGCTGGAGATCGACTTCAACCTCGTGATCGACGGCGGCGGGCTGATCACTCTGAGCGGCGGCGGATCCACACGGATCATCGACTTCCGCCCACCATTCGAGCAGCCACGGACCCTGACGGTGCAGAACCTGACCTTCCGGGACGGCTCGACGGCTCACTTGTCTGGTTCGACGATCGACAACGGCGGCGCAGCGATCTATCGAGGTACCTTCGGCACTCTCAACGTCATCGATAGTTATTTCTTCGACAACGTCGGTCCGGCCACCGGACAGGATGTGGCGGGTGGAGCGATCTACTCCTTCGGTGCCACGACGACCACGATCGTCGGCAGCGTCTTCCAGAACAACCGCTGCAGCAGCGGGGGCGCACTCGGCCATCTCTTCGCCCATCTCAACCTAGTCAACAGCATCCTCGACGACAACGAAGCCACCGGCAACGGCGGCAATCCCGGCAACGGCGGCAACGGTGGCGCGATCTACAGTGACGGCAACGACCAGACCATGACGGTCTGCGGCTCGCAACTCTCGAACAACCTCGCCAACGCACGCGGAGGCGGTTTCATGCGGGTGTCGAACAACGGCAACGGTCCGATGACGTTCGACCGCAGCACCATCCACGGCAACGAGGGCACGCTGCAAGCCGGCGGACTCTATCTCCAAGGGCTCCAGACGACGATCGTCGACACCACGATCTCGGCGAACACGTCCGAGAGTCGCGGCGGGATGACGGTCTTCACCAACCCTGGATCGCAGACGTTGAACATGACCAACGTCACGCTGGCCAACAATTTCGCCACGGGCAATCTCGGCGCGGGGATGGCAGTCGACGGTGCCATCACCGGGACTTTGAGACATTTGACGATCGTGCGCAACGGCAACTCGGGCGAATTCTCCTTCGCCAGCGCCATCGCCGGCGGCGGCGGCCTGTCGCTCCAACGCAGCCTGATCGTCGACAACGAGAAGGTCTTCATCTGGGAGAACACGAGCTGCAACACGACGCTCAGCGGCAGCGGCAGCGTGCAATGGCCCAATGTCAACGCGGGAGGCCAGAACGAGCTGCCCTGCGCCACCGGAGTGACCTTCCAGGATGTTCCGATCGGTCCGCTTCAAGACAACGGTGGGCCCACGGAGACCGCCCTGCCGACGAACTCCAACATCATCAACAGCCTCTCCGGATGCTCTGGTACCGACCAACGAGGCTTCCCCCGCGGGTCTACCTGCACCCCGGGCGCCGTCGAGCCTTGACTCGCGCCTGCGCACGACAGCTGGTTTCTCAACTCCCCCTCCAGCTCCCCCTCTCCGAAGAGGGGGAGGGCCCAAGGCGAGCGTTGCCTACGGAGAAGCGACGGGAACCAGTTTTCCTGCGACCAAGTTCCCGACGACACGCACACCGAGTGCCCGCCTGAGCACGACAGCTGGTTTCTCAACTCCCCCTCCAGCTCCCCCTCTCCGAAGAGGGGG
>JALCBJ010000122.1:0-3362 GCA_028066595.1 Thermoanaerobaculia bacterium | reverse complement strand
AGAGCCAAGGCAACGACACGACCCAAGATCGACGCACCGGGGACGGATTCCCCTGCAGCGAACCTCTCGACGACAAGTGCATCGAGTGCCCCCCTTTCAGGAAAGGGGGGTTAGGGGGGATTTGAAAAGACACCGTGCTGGCCGCGCCTGAGCAAGGCAGCATTTCTCAACTCCCCCTCCAGCTCCCCCTCTTCGAAGAGGGGGAGGGCCACGGCAATTCGACTACGCAACCTTTCGGGATGTGACCACGTATCGATTATCGTGACAAAATCACCATATTCGACACCTACCCCTGACCTGCCAGGACTCGACGCCCGTTCCAGGCAAGGCAGCCTCACAGGAGACGACTCGTGAACCGGAAATCCCTGGGAGATCTGGAGCTTCTTGTTCTGCTCGCCGCCCTCCGCCTCGGAGAGGACGAAGCCTACGCCGTGTCCATCGCCGCCGAGATCCGTGATCGGACCGGCCGCTCGGTCCAACGCGCGACGATCTACGTGACGTTGCAACGCCTGGAGCACAAGGGGCTGGTTACGACCCACCTCAGTGATCCGATCGAGAAACGTGGTGGCAAACCGCGCCGCATGGTGCGGGTGGAGTCCAGAGGTCGGGCGGCCGTTCTCGACACCCAGCAGGCCTTCGAGAAGATGTGGTCCGGTCTGGAGCTGGCCGGCCAGGAGCCACGGTCATGAAGCTGCCAGGCTGGAGCCGTTGGTGCCTGAGACTCGCCGTTCCGTCGGACCGCCACGACGACGTGGTGGGCGACCTCGAAGAAGTGCACGCAGCTCGACGCCAGGCGGCCGGGAACCGGACCTTCGGCCGGCTGCGCGCCTGGCTGGCCACTTCCGCGGAAACCATGGTCCTCGTCGCCGCCTTCCTGCTCTATCGCTTCCGAGAGGCGGGCTGGGAGATGCCACACGCCACGACAGCGGACCTCCGCTTTGGCCTGCGGCTCGTTCGAAAGCAGCCGATTCTCGCCGGCACGGTCGTACTGGCGATGACCGTCGGCATCGCCATCGCCACCACCGGCTTCACGGTCCACCTCGCCACGGCCCACGCCGAATTGCCGTTCCCCAACGGCGATCGATTCGTCAGGATCTTCGCCCGTCAGGAACCGTCGGGATGGCCCGCAACTCTCGATGAGAACGCCGTACGCGCGCTACGCTCCGCGCGAAGCTTTGCTCACCTCGGAGTCACGGATCGCGTCGAGGTCAATCTCCTGCACGAGGACGGCGCGGTAGAGAACCTGGTCGCGGCCTGGATCACCCCGGACTCGTTCGCTTCGCTGCCTTATGTCCCCGTGCTCGGTCGCCTATTCGACGCCAGCGATGGTGCCATGGAGGGTACGGCACCGGCCGCGCTCCTACGAGAGAGCCTGTGGCGCCGCAGCTTCGACTCTCGAGAGGAGATCCTCGGCCAGACGCTCGACGTCTCCGGCCTGGACGTGACCGTGGTCGGCGTGCTGCCGGACTCCGCCGGCTTTCCCACCGGCGGTGAGCTCTGGCTCGCCCTGTCCGGTCCTCCCCGACGCGGCCTGTCCTACTTCGCTATCTTGCAGGAAGACTCCTCAGTTCGCGAAGCGCAACAAGAGCTGACGGTTCTCGGCACGGCGCTGCGTACGGACGAAGTAGAGGCCTTCCGTTTCCAGGTGGAGGACTACACCGCCCCCAGCTTGGAGGAGAGAACCTTCTCGATCCTATTCATGACGGGCCTGATCCTGCTGCTCGTCGTCATCGCCAGCAACGCGGCGAACCTGATCTACGCCCGCAGCACGGCCCGGCAGAGTGAGCTGGCCATCCGCACGGCACTCGGAGCCGCCCGCTCTCGGATCATCGGTCAGATCGGGGTCGAGGTTGCGCTTCTCGCCCTACTTGCGGCCGGCATGGGACTGTTTCTCTCCCAGACCGCGCTCCGCTGGATGGAGCCACTCCTGACCGAGGTACCGTTCTGGCTCGATCTCGGGCTCAGCCCTGGGCTCATCGTCTTCGTTCTAGCTCTCGCGCTTCTCTCGAGCATCGTCGCCGGGATCGTTCCGGCGCTACGGGCGACACGCCGGGATTCCACCGGCAATCTACGCGCCGGCGGCCAGGTCGGTGGGTTTCGATATGGCCATGTGGGGTCGACGCTCATGGTCGTCGAGATGGCTCTGTCGATCGTCATGCTCACCGGCGCGGTGGCAATCGCACGGGGGCTGACCGGCCCGGCAGACGAGCCTGTCCCATGGCCGGAAGATCGAATCCTGGTCGCCAACGTACGGACTCCCTACCACCTCACCACCCCGACGGAACGTGGACGGCTCGACCGCATCGTCTCATCCATCGAATCGATCGATGGCGTTCTGGCTGCGGCAGCGGGCAGCTTTCTGCCCGGCGCCAAAGCTCCGCGGACTCGTATCCGGGTCGAGTCGCCGGATTCACCCGCCGCCACCCACTCCGACTCTTCCCACACCGTCATCACCCAGGAAGTCGGTCCCGGCTTCTTCGAAACCCTCGAGGCGCAAGCGCTCGAAGGGCGTCTCTTCCGGCCCCACGACTTTGCGCCGGACGCACCGCGTGTAGCGGTCGTCACCCAGTCCTTCGCCGACCGAGTGCTGGCGGGGGGACAACCGCTGGGTCGCCGTTTCCGGCCGGCACACCGGAACCCGGAGGCCCCGCCCCCGAAGGAGGTGGAGATCGTCGGTGTCGTCCCCAGCCTCGGTCTCGGTGGTTTCGATGCCGAAACTCCGCCCGGCGTCTACGTCACGTACGCCGAGGAGCCCAGGCACTTCTATCTGATGGCGACCACCGATAGAGCTCCGGCCCGTCTGGCCGCCCACCTACGCCGCGCGGTGGCCGATGTCGATCCCACCTTGCAGCTCAGCAACGTGGTTTCCCTCGTCGACACCGACCGGGCATCGCGGGACCTGGTTCACGGCTTCGCGCGCTCCCTCCTGGCTACCGGCACCGTAGTCCTGCTGCTCTCCGCCATGGGTCTCTACGCGCTCGTGTCTTTCCGTATGATTCTGCGCGGCCGCGAGATCGGACTGCGTGTCGCTTTGGGCGCCCAACGTAGAAATATCGTGGCATTGGTAGTCCGTGACGCCGCCCGCCCCGTCCTCCTCGGCGGGTTGCTCGGTACCGTGGTGGTGTGGGTCGCGGCCCGTTTCGAGTGGCTGGACAAGATGTTCGCCCTCACGTTGTCACCTGCCGAGCCGTGGGTCCTCCCCGTGATCGTCGGGCTCCTCGCCGCCGCCGGCATCGCCGCCTGCTGGGCCCCTACCTGGCGCGCCCTGTCCACTCATCCCAGCGAGGTCCTGAAAAGCGACTGACATGTGTCAAGCGACACCCACCTTTACGACGTAAGGCGACACCTACCTTTACGAATCT
>JALCBJ010000121.1 GCA_028066595.1 Thermoanaerobaculia bacterium | reverse complement strand
GGTCAGATCGTGCGCGATCAGCCGGGTGTCAAGGAGCAGGTGGGCGTCTACCTGGACGAGTCGGTCATCTCGTTGTCGCTGTTCACTCCCGAGGTCGATCTGTTCGACATGTCCCGTGTCGAGGTTCTTCGTGGACCTCAGGGCACACTCTTTGGATCCGGATCGCTTTCGGGCACGGTGCGGTACATCACCAATCAGCCCGAGCTCGGCGTGTCTCGATCGGTGGCCGAGTTCACTCTCGATTCCATCGACGACGGCGGCGTGGGCGGCAGCGTCAAGGTAGCGGTGAACACGCCCCTCGGCGACACTGTGGCCATGCGCTTCACCGCGTACTACAACCAGATGGGTGGCTTCATCGACGCAGTGCAGCCGAATCTGAGTCTCTCCGAGGACGTCAACGACGGGGAGCGCTATGGTCTGCGTTGGGCCTTCCGGTTCGAGCCCAACGATCAGCTCACGATCACGCCTCGCGTCATCTACCAGGAAGTCGATTCCAACGGATGGAATCGGATCGACGACTACAACATCCTGGCCAATCCATTTACCACCACCCGTCCCGCGGTCGATCTGGGGGAGCGCGAGCAGTTCACTCAATTCGAAGAACCGTTCACCGATGAGTTCCTGTTGGCCGATCTGACGGTGGAGTACGAGTTTGGCAATGCCGTGCTGACGTCCATCACCTCCTATACCGAGCGTGACGTCCTCGTGGTCCGTGACGCCACGGCCCTCACCGCCAGCATCACCGGTGGCTCGATCGGTCTCGGCGAGAACGTCTACACGCTCGACGGACCGCTGGACGATGCCACCACCGCCGAGATGCTGACTCAGGAGCTGCGCCTGTCGGGCTCCAACGGCAAGACCGACTGGGTGGCGGGTATCTTCTACAGCGACATCACCCGCGACTATGGCCAGAGTCTCCTGGTGTCGGGATTCGAGAATCTCACGGGCACTCCGACGGCGGGTAATTTCGGTGCCGGTACCGATGTTCTCTTTTTCTCGGACCTGTCATACGACTTCGAGCAGCTGGCGCTCTTCGGCGAAGTGACGTACGCCGTCACCGAGCGCTTCGATCTCACCGGTGGACTACGCTTCTATGACTTCGACGAGTCGCGCGAGCAGACCTTCGACGGCATCTTTGCCGCACCGGGCACGACCTTGGGCTCCACCGAAGCCGATGGTGTGGTGCCTCGCATCATCGCCACCTACGAGGCCACCGAGAACACCAACCTGAACTTCCAGGTTTCTCAGGGTTTCCGGCTCGGTGGCATCAACGATCCGCTCAACGTGCCCCTGTGCACTCCCCAGGACCTACAGACTTTCGGGGGCAGGGATTCCTGGGATGACGAGACGTTGTGGAACTACGAGGTCGGTTCGAAGTCGACCTTCATGGACGGTCGCGGCACGTTCAACATCGCAGCCTTCCACATGGACATCGAGGATCTGCAGGCGACGGTGACCGCTGGCTCCTGCTCCTCGCGCGTGGTGTTCAACGTGCCGGAAGCCGCCAGTACCGGTCTGGAATTGGAGCTGGCTGCGCAGCCCACGCCGTTCTTCGACTTCGCCATCTCGGCCAGCTATACCGATTCGGAGCTGAAGTCGACCCTGACGTCGACCGATGCGGCGGGCAACGTCAGCATCGTCTCGGGCATCGAAGACGGCAACCGCTTGCCGACGGTGCCAGAGTTCCAGGCGGCCGCCGCAGCCAGCTACCGTTGGACCCTGCCGAACGACTGGGCAGGCTACTTTACGGCCACCTACCAGCACGTGGGCTCCCGTTTCACGCAGATCGGCGATCAGGCAGCCGGTTTCGGCACGGTGAATCTGTTGGCCTTCGATCCCAACAACATCGGCGGGCCGTTGACGGCCAGCACCTTCAACTTCGACCCGGAACTACCGGCCTACGACATCGTCAATCTGCGCCTCGGCTTTCTCACCGCGGCATGGGACATCGCGGTGTTCGTCAACAATGTGACCGACGAGCGGGCCTTCCTGGCACTCGATCAGGAGCGCGGTACGTTGGCGCGCGTCGGGTACCTGACGAATCAGCCACGCACCTTTGGCGTGACGGCTCGGGTCGAGTTCTAGACACGAGGCCCTCGAGACCCGGCTGCGCCGCTGCGCAGTTCGGGTCTGACGGCTTACACAGATAAACCCTCCCTGCGCTCTTCCCCGGTCGGAGAGGCGTCGGGAGGGTGAGTCTGTGTCCAAGAACTTGGTACGCTCCCGGGATCATGAAACAGCCGCGTACCGTTGTCGTGCTCCTCGTCCTCGTAGGTTTGGTGCTGCCCTGGGCCGCTCCCCTCGTCGCCCAGGGGGCCGAAGGCCAGGAGAAGCCGGCGGAGTCGTCTGCCGAGGGCGAAGAAGCAGCACCGATTCTCAGGTCGTGGGAGTGGCCCGAATGGACACCACAGCCCGTCCTTCAGGCGTCCGACTGGATCCAGGCCAACCCACTGCTGGGTACGTTGGTGCTGGTGGTGGGATTCTGGCTCCTGGCCAAGCTCAGCGAGTTCGTGATCCTGCGCATCGTCGCGCGCCTCACGTCGCGTACCCAGACCGACGTCGACGATCAGCTGCTCCGCTTGGTGCAGCGGCCGATTTTCATCACCGTCTTTTTCATCGGATTGACGCTGGCGTCCCGCGCGCTGCAACTACCCGATGCGTTCTCGGTGGCGGTGATCGGCATCCTCTTGACGTTCGTGATCTTCAGCTGGCTGGGCGCCGCACTTCCGGGCCTACGGCTGGTGCTCGACGCTCTGGGGCGTCACTCGGAACGATTTCCGCTCATCGAAGAGCGCACCATTCCGCTATTCGACATCGTCGGCAAGATCGTCCTGATCGGCGGTGCGGGCTTTGCGATTTTCGGTGTCTGGGGAATCGATCCCGCACCTTGGTTCGCATCCGCAGGTGTCGTCGGTATCGCGGTGGGCTTCGCGGCGCGAGACACCCTCGCCAATCTCTTCGCGGGAATTTTCATCATCGCCGATTCCCCCTACAAGCTGGGCGATTTCATCACGCTCGATTCAGGAGAGCGCGGCCTGGTGACCCATGTCGGCATCCGTTCGACCCGCCTGCTGACGCGCGATGACATCGAGATCACCTTGCCCAACTCGGTCATCGCCAACGCCAAGATCCTGAACGAAAGTGGTGGGCGATGGGAGAAGGAGCGGATCCGCCTCAAAGTCGGTGTGGCCTATGGCGTCGACGTCGACCGCGTGAGCGGGATCCTGGAAAACGTGGCGCTGGAGCACGATCACATCTGTCCCGATCCCGCGCCCCGTGTTCGGCTGCGCGGGTTCGGTGACTCGAGTCTCGACTTCGAGCTTCTGTGTTGGATCGACGAGCCGGTCCTTCGCGGCAAGCTTACACACGAAATGTACATGGACATCTACAAGGTTCTCGGCAAGGAGGAGATCGAGATTCCCTTCCCGCAGCGCGATCTGTGGGTACGTCGGATCCCCCAGGCCGAGATCCCAGAGAACAACTCATGACTCAGAAAACTCGCCTTGTTTCGTTCGCTCTCTCGATGATGCTCGGCTTGACCCTCTTGGCAGGCTGTACTCAACCGGAATCTGAAAGTAACGAGCCGCCTCAGGCGCTCGAGGACCTATCTCAGGGGCTCTTGGTATCACTGGCAGCGTTGGGCAAGACCGACGACGGCAAGCCGAAGCCGCTGCCGGCTCGCCTCGGTCTTCTCACACAACAGGGTGGGGAATGGCGCTACGAGATCCTCGAAGACGCTGACTCGAACGTGTTCCACAAAGCGATGGTTCTGGATAGCCCCGACGCCGAGCCCGGTATCTTGACACTCGGTGGGACGGCTGCAGCCGTCAAGCTGTGGCGTCGCGACGGTGCGGAGTGGCAATCGGAAACCCTGTGGCAAGAGGACTTCGGAGGCCGCTTCAGCCGCATGCGCGACGGTGAAGTCGGCCAGCTCTTGGCAGGAGGTCAGCCCTCGATCGCGGTCGTGACTCACGACCAGGGCGTTGTCGGACTACTACGCCTCGAAGGGGACGGTTGGGAAGTCGACGAGCTGGATCGTCAGGCCGACACCATCGTGCACGAGGTGGAGATCGGCGATCTGGACGGTGACGGCGTCCTCGAGATCTATGCCACGCCGAGTGCCCGGAACAAGCTCGATGGCACCGAGCAGCCCGGTGAGATCACCCGCTACGTGCCCGCCAGCGGCGGTGAACGAGAGGTCGTGGCACCTCTGGGTGATCGTCACGCCAAGGAGATCCTGGTGACGGACATCGACGGTGATGGACGGGACGAGCTCTATGCTTCCGTGGAAGCCGTGTCGGGAGGTCAGGTAGAGATCCGCCGATACGAGGCGGCAGAGGGCGGCGGGGTGAGCGAAGGTGTCGTCATCGCCACCCTGGCCGACAAGCTCAGTCGATTTCTCACCGCGGGTGACGTCGATGGGGATGGCGCCCGGGAGATCGTGGCCACCGGCAAGTCGAGTGGAGTTTGGCTGCTACGTCCTCCGGCCTCTGGTACCGAGTGGGAGAAGACATCTATCGACACCGATTCCGGCGGCTTCGAACACGCCGCTCTCCTCACCGACCTCGACGGCGACGGGTCCGACGAGCTCTACGTCGCATCCGACGACGACAAGGAGATCCGCCGCTATGTCTGGGTCGAAGGCGCACCCGTCCGCGAGGTCATTCATCGGTGGGATGACGATCTCAGCCGGTTCACTTGGAACCTGATGCCCGTGCCGTTGGAGTTGACGAAGTAGTCCAGCTCAGCCTGAGAGGCGCCCGGCGTCGGCCGGTGGTCTCGGGTTGGTGGACTTCGCCTGGCATAGTGTGGTCTTCCTAGACCGTCCGCTAGGAGATGCGCGTGAACGAAATCATGGCCATCGGCCTTCTGGCTATCGGAATCGGCGTCTCGGGATGGCTGGTTCCCTATCGCTACAACGTTCTTCGGTTGCGCTCTTTCTTCGCGAGCGCCTTGTCGCAGGAGGCGAACGAGAGAGTGCCCAAGATCGTGGGCTCGCTCCTGATCGCCGCCGGCATCTTGGTCGTGCTGGGATCGTTCTTGGGCATAGGTGGGCCGCCCGGAGACGGGGTGGTCACACCCGCGGATCAGGCGACCGAACAACGAGCGACGCCGATTGCAGAAGCGGTCGCCAAGGAGGAGCGGTCAGAACCCGCGATGGAGCCCGCGCAGGCCACCTCTCAGGGGAAGATTGCCGGGTCTTCTGCGAATCCAGAAAACGATGAAGCCGTCAACGACCCAGACCCGGACCTAGAGGTGGACGCACGCTTGCTGGAGTTGGTGGCTGGTAGGGATGCCGAAGCGATTCGTAGGGCGTTGGCGGCCGGAGCCAACCCCGATGCGCGCAACGAAGACGGCTGGACTGCGCTCCTCTTGGCCGTCGACTATGAGTCGACGATTGCGATCGATGAGCTACTCGCCGCCGGTGCTGATCCTGATCTGCCCGTGACCGGACCCTATGGCGGTACGCCCCTGTTCTACGCTGTCCTCACAGGCAACCTCGGGATCGTGCAGAGGTTGGTGGAGGCCGGGGCCGATCTCGAGACGCGCTCCGACATCGATCAGATGACACCGCTCCTCACAGCTCTCTATAGTGGAGATCGCGAGATCGCCAGGTACCTCGTAGCCCGAGGCGCCGACACCGAGGCCCGGGACCGCCACGACACGGGCGCCGACGGCTACCTTGGTGAAACTACGCTGGAGGAGTTTCTGGCAGGGAATTGAATCCAACCGGGACCCACCCCTGGAATCCCTGATCGCAGGGTCCGCCGCGAGCTCCGATGCTGAGCTCCGACGCTATGGTCGTGGTGCCGTTCTCGACGCGCTCCGCGAGTGCCAGGATCTCGATACGTTGCACGCAACGGAACCGAGTGCTCAACGTACTTACCTGGACCGTACCGACAACGAGGCACCCCAATGGACTCATCGACACTTTCCGTCTTCATCTTCGCGACGCTGGCTTTTCTCATCCTTCCCGGCCCGGCCGTGCTCTACATCGTTGCTCGGAGCGTCGATCAGGGATGGCGAGCCGGCGTGGTCTCGACGCTCGGGATCTCGTTTGGAACTTTGGGCCATATCCTGGCTGCAGCTCTCGGCGTGTCGGCGATCTTGATGCAGTCGGCGACCGCATTTGCTGTCGTCAAGTACCTGGGCGCTGCGTACCTCATCTGGCTGGGCATCGCCCAGCTTCGGGAGAAGACACCTACAGGGGTCGAATCGGACCTACCGAAACGGAGCCTCCGTCGACTGTTCGTCGATGGAGCCGTGGTCAACCTGCTGAATCCCAAGGCAGCATTGTTTTTCTTCGCTTTTCTGCCACAGTTCGTGCAACCGGATGCCGGGTCGGCCGCAGGTCAGATGGTGATCCTGGGGCTGATCTTTCTGATTCTGGCTCTCCTCACCGACACCGCTTGGGCGGTCGCCGCCGACGGTGCCCGGCGGCTGCTGAAGCGGCGTCCAGGTCTACTGGTGGCGCAGAAGCGAGTGACGGCCAGCGTCTATCTAGGCCTCGGGGTGTTGACCGCTGCGAGCAGCGACTGACACCGCCTCAGTACCGCGGCACGGTGGGATCGATCCGCAGCGACCAAGCCTCGATGCCGCCGGCCAGGTTCGTGGCACGCACGTAGCCCTGGCTACGCAGATAGTGGACCGCTTGGGCGGAGCGACCTCCGACGTGGCAGTGAACGACGACGAGGTCGTCCTTCGCCAGTTCGATCTCCTGCAGAGCCCGGGGTAGACCGCGCAGTGGTTGGAGCTCGGCCCCTTCGATGCGGCAGATCTGCCACTCCGTCGGCTCGCGGACGTCGAGCAGCCGATGCTCGACACCGCCCTTGCGCCATGCCTCGAGATCTTCCACGGTGATCTCCATCGGGATCTCGTCGGGGATGTCGGTGGAGATCTCTTCGCCGGATGGCTCGACCGTCGCGTCTCGCCCCGGCTTCGCGCACAGTGCCTCCATGTCCTTGAGCTCGATCTTCGCGTCGTCGCCGCAAGTAGGGCAGGAAGGGTCGCGTGGCAGTCGCATTTCCCGGAAGCGACTGCTGAGGGCGTCGAAGAACAAGAAGCGCCCGACGAGGAGGTCGCCGCGGTGGAGTATCCACTTGATCGCCTCGTTGGCCTGGATCGAGCCGATGATGCCCGGCAGAACGCCGAGGACGCCGCCTTCGGCGCAGCTTGGAACCAGACCCGGTGGTGGTGGCTCGGGAAAGAGGCAGCGATAGCACGGTCCGTCGGGAAGTCCGAAGACCGCCGCCTGACCCTCGAAGCGCAGCACGGCGCCCCAGACGAGGGGTTTGCCGAGGAGAACACAAGCGTCGTTGACGAGATAGCGGGTGGAGAAGTTGTCCGATCCGTCCACGATCAGATCGTAGCCTTCGAAGAGGTCGCGCACGTTGTCGGCCCGCAGCTCCTCCCCATGCTCCACGATTTCGATATGGGGATTCGTCGCGCGCAACCTGGCCGCAGCGACCTCCACCTTGGGTCGGTCTAGATCTCCCTGGCCGTAAAGCACCTGTCGCTGAAGATTGGTTTCCTCGACGTGATCGAAGTCGACGAGGCCGAGCGTACCCACACCAGCTGCCGCCAGGTATAGGCCTGCGGGTGAGCCGAGCCCGCCGGCGCCGATGAGGAGAACCCGTGCCGCCTTGAGTCGCCTCTGGCCTTCGACGCCCACGTCCTCCAGCACCAAGTGTCGGCCGTAGCGTCGAATCTCGTCGGGCGTCAGCTGCGGTAGATCGTCAGGGTGAGAGTTCCTCGGCATCGTCCTTCCCGAAAGATCTCACAGCCAGCCCGGAAGGTTGACGTGCATGAACTGCTGGAAGATCTCCTTCTGCTCCAAGCCCAAGAAGATCGATGCGGCGATGGAGAGGAAGAACGCCACCATGCACAGCAACCCTCCCGCCAGGTGGTAGATGTTCTCCTCGTGCAATGGCCGCAACAGCTTGGCCGCAACGGCACCGCCCACGAAGCCGCCGATGTGAGCGAGGTTGTCGATTCCTGGGATCAGGAAGCCGATGACGAGGATGAAGATCGCAGCCTGGACGATCTGGCGGCTCGCCCAGGTACGACCGGTGACGCGGCTCATCACCCAGAGTGCACCCAACAGTCCACATAGCGATGCCGAGGCACCGAGGGTGAAGGGCGCACCCATCAGTCTGGGGATGGCGGGAATTGCGCCACGTAGCACCAGGAAATTCACGAACGACGTGAGCCCGAAGCCCGCCACCGAGGCGGCGGTGTAGATCATGATCGTGCGGCCGATGCCGAACTGCTCTTCGGTGGCCGGCAGCAGGAACCGCAAGTAGTAGAGATTGAAACCGATGTGCAGCAAGCCACCGTGGAGGAACGATGCCGACAGCACTGTCCACCAGCGGCCGAAGAAGAAGACGGGAATCGCGCCGCTGTCACCGAAGACGAAAGATGCCGTGGTGCTGGGGGCAAAGAGCGACAGGAGGCCGTGGCTGCGTATGCCCTCGACATCGTAGAGGAGCGAGGCGAGGAGCATCAGGATGCAGCCCCACATCACCACGTCGCCGAAGCGCATGTTTCCCGTGAGCTTCTGAATCGCCGGACCGTAGCCCCACAGACCCGGGCGGGGACGTCCACATTGGAGGCAGCGTGGCTCGAGCACGCCTACCAAGCGGCCGCAGTTGGGGCATACCACCGAGCCTGTCGTCTGTCGTTGGAACATGATCTGGGTGCTCTCGAGTTCCGCACCGCCGGCAGGGCGGGCGGTCCGAAACGTTACCAGGAAGCAGGTCAGCGTCGATACGGGCCCAGCTCGAGCTGGCGTAGCGTCGTGAGGTGGCTGGCGGCCTCTTCGGGCGAAGGATGGATGAGCTGGAGCGGCACGGAGCCCATGTCCTCGACTGATTCTGCGTCGAGAATCTGCCGCCGTAGATCGCTGCGGGCCTGAGAATCTCGCTGAAAGTGGTAGACGCCGTGGGCGGCGTTGATCAAGAGCAGACCAACCACGACGAACCCCGAGATCGGCATCGCCCTGGAGGGCGCCCTGCGAGCGGGGAGGCGGGAGCTGACGAGCCAGCCGATGAGCCCGAGCCAAAAGAGATTCCCGATCGTGACGTAGCGCGACGATAGGGCCTGACCGATTCCGAGGTCGAGGCGACCGAGAGCGGTGATGGCAGCGCTGGCGACGGCGAAGGCAGAGAGCGACCACCATGGGAGGCCCTTTCGTACTGCTTCGGCGTCGCGACGGAGGGCGGCCTGGAGACCGGCCCAAACCATGGCTGACATCGCCGCGGCCACCAGCACGAATCCGATCCACAACGCCGCCTGATCGTGAAATCGCAACCCAGGCGCCGCAAGATAGAGCACCACGTAGGCGCCGAAGTGAAGGAACTGTCGCCAGAGCCCTTCATCCGTGGGTCCGTGGTCGACGCTGGGCACGAATCCATGGAGGTAGAACGCCCAGACCGCGGCACCGGTCACGAGCCAGATCCCGGCCTGTGCCCAATCCGGCCGCCGATCCCCAAAACTCTTCGACGGCCGGCCGAAGACTACGAGCGGCAGGGCGAGCGGCCAGATCAGGAGGCCGTTGGCGAACGACAAGGAGCCGACCGTGGCCGCCGTGGCCGCCGTGGCCACTCGCAGCCAGGAGGTTTGCACCCTCGCGAGCAACCACACCGTCGCCACCGTCGAAAGCACCACCAGGAAGATCTGAATCTGCCAACCCCAGATCCAGTTGCGCCATTGCACTGGGCTGAAGACCATCAGGCTGAAGATGAGGACGGCAGAGCAAGAAACGGCTTTCCCGGAAGCGTCCCGGAGCAGCGAGAGCAGGAGAACCAGCGTCGCGACCGCCAGCCCGTATTGGAACCAGAGCTCCCACAGGACGTTCCAATCGCTCCACGATGCCAGGGTCAGCATGATCGCCTGGGGAACGAAGAGTCTGTGCTCGTTGTGAGGCAGCCAGAGGTTGCCGAGCTGGAAGTCGCCGGAGGCTTGTTGTGCCAGGTGTGGCACCAGCGCGAACTGATCCCAATACGGCAGGTCGACCCCCCACGCTGCGAGCAGCGCCGCCAGTACGAGCGGGGGCAGCGCGATGGCGGCGACGAGAGGTCTGGGCAGGGACGGCCGGGGCATGGCGTCCGAGTCTGCCACGGCTCGGGGCCTGCAGGGTTCGTGGTGTTTGTCCGCACAGGCCCGTCCGGTTCGCCAGGACTGGCACACGTCGAGCGCGGATCACTCCGGATAAGATCGTCGCCGTGACCGAACCTGCAGCCAGCGACTCCGCCGCCGCCGTCGAAACTCCTTCGCCCGGGGATATCGCTACCGAGCTGGGGCGCCGCGTCATCGGCCAACAGGAAGCCGTGCACGAGATGTCGATCGCGCTGGCGAAGAAGCTGGCCGGCCTCTCGGTAGGTAATCTCCTGCTCATCGGCTCTTCGGGCACGGGCAAGACGACTTTGATGCGGGCGGTCGAGAAATACCTGGAGGAGCGCCCCGACCTCGCGCTGCGCAACATCGTGGTGCGCATGCATGCCAACGTTCTCGGAGAGGAGGCCGTGGGCGGGCGACCCGGCGAGGCGATCCTCCGCCGCCTGCTCGATCGAGCCCGGGAGCAGCTGGGCGCAGAGACGCCTCTCCCGGCCCTGATCGACTCCGCCCGTCGCGGCATCGTGTTCGTCGACGAGGTGGACAAGATCCGGGCCTGGGTGGGCGATCAGCCGAACACCAACGGTATTCGCGCCCAGGAGGCGCTGCTCACGGTGATGGAGAACGAGGCTGTGCCGTTCACCCTGCCGCAATGGGCAGGTGGCGATACGATCACCGTCGACTCCAGTGGCCTGCTCTTCGTGTGTGCCGGCGCCTTCGAAGGCCTCTACGATTCCGTCTACGATCGCGTCACCATCGGTGCTGATCGGGGTGCCCTCAAGGCCACCACGGTCGTGGGCGACGACGGAAACGTTCACGAGAAGATCGTTTTCCAACTACGCGACTGGCTGAAGAACGTAGATCTCTTCGACTACGGTATGAGTCCCCAGTTCTTGTCGCGCTACGACGCCGTCATCCTCCTGGCCGACCTCACCGTGGCGGAGCTGGAGAGTATCTTTCTCCGGACCCCCGACTCCGGGTTCCATCAGGCCCGCGCCTACTTCAAGAGCCGCGGCATCGAATTGCTGCTGTCGAAGAAGGCTGTGCGGCGTATCGCGGTCGAGGCGTCGCGGGAGAGTCGCCTCGGTGCGCGGGCCCTGAAAGAGGTCTTCCGCCGCATCATCCGCGACTACGAGTTCCAGCCCGAGGCCCACATCAACCGTGAGGAACGTCAGGTGCTGCTCGACGAGACGCTGGTCGAAGAGGCGCTGGAGAAACGCCAGCGAGGCTAGGGACTCAAATCGGTATCGCAGGCGAGCGGCAACCCCGAGGGACCGCGTCGGCAGCGCGATGCCGACTACATCGGAACCGACCAGCCGACCAGCCCGCCTACCAACACGAGCCACGCGGCGTGGGCGCGAAAGCGCACCAGCGCCACGGCTGCTCCGGCGGTGAGAGCCCAGGCTGGCAAGCTGGTGAGACTGGCCCGGGCGAGGTCGGCGGTGACCGCCGCCATGAGGGCGACTGCGGAGACGTTGACCGCATCGAGGAAGGCAGCGGTGAGACGATGGTCGCGCAGGCGGGGCACGATGGGGTTCAGGAGTGTGACGAAGACGAAACTGGGTAGGAAAATCGCCAGGGTGGCGACCGCGGCGCCCTTGGGACCCAGGAGAAGAAAGCCGATAAAGGTTGCGGTGGTCAGCACCGGACCCGGGGTCAACTGGCCGACGGCGATGGCATCGAGGAGTTGCCCTTCCGAGAGCCAGCCTCGCTGTTGCACCAAGTCGCCTTCGAGAAAGGCTACGAGAACATAGCCGCTGCCATAAAGAACGGCGCCGACCTTGAGGAAGAAGAGACCGAGCTGGCTGAGAGATACGGCGGCGGAAGCGGAGCCACCGGCGGTCAGCGCCAGAGCAGTAGGGATGGGTGGAAGAGCCTTCTGTTCAGGCGCCGTCGGTGCATCCCGGCCGGTTGCTTCGTCCCGTTCCGCACTCTTCGGCGGGTCGGAAGACGTCAAGGCCAGCCACAGTCCGCCGACCAGCCCGCCTGCGAGGAGTGCCAATACCTCGTCCCAGCCGTAGGCGACCGCGCCGATCACCAATGCGCCCAAGACGCTGAGACGCCACGTCTTCAGTGCTTTGCGGCCCAGCTTCAGCAGAGCTGCCAGGATCACCGCCACCACCACCGCTCGGATTCCCGCCAGCACTGGCTCCATCCTGGGCACCGTGCCCCACGAAACGTAGAGCCAGGCGAAAATGGCCGTCAGTGTCGCGGCGGGCAAGATGAAACACCACCCAGCCACCAGGAGCCCGCGCCAGCCGGCGCGTTCGAAGCCCACATGCATGGTCATCTCGGTGGAGTTGGGCCCGGGTACGAGGTGGGTGGCGCCCACCAGGTCCAAGAAATGTTGCCGGCTCAACCATCCACGGCGCGACACCACTTCGTCCTCCATCATGGCGATGTGGGCTGCCGGGCCACCGAAGGCAACGGAGCCGAGCCGACCGAAGACGGCCGCCAGCTCTGCGAGGGTGCCCCGCCGCGTGGGTGTGTCTGTTGGTGACGGAGTCTTCTGGCTTGGCTCGGTCACGAGAGGCTTCGTCTAGACGAAGGGAATGCGGCTGGCCACCTGTAGGTGGCTCGGATCGTCGGATTTTCCATAGAGGCCCCGCATCAGAGCGGCGAAGGCGATCATGGCGGCATTGTCGCCCGAGTAGACGAGGGGTACGAGACGGAGGTTGACGCGGGCTTCCTCGGCCCAACGGATCAGCTCACGGCGTAGCAGACGGTTGGCCGCCGCGCCTCCCGATACCGCCAGTGTACGAATGGAACGGCGATCCTGGTGGCGGCGCAGCCTATCGAGGAGCTGCCGTACCGCCGAATACCGGAAGCTGGCCAGAAGGTCGAGAACAGGTTGCGGAATCTCATCGGGTCGGTCGTACGAAATCGCCTCACCGGTGAGAACGCCGCGATGTTCCAGGGTCTGGATCTCCCGGAGCGCCTGGGACTTGAGCCCCGAATACGAGAAGTACAACGCCTGACGTTGTTTCACGGCCGGCACCCTGAACATCACCTTCGAGGCCGTTCCGCGCTCTGCCAGCTCGTCCACCTTGGGACCCTGCGGGTAGGGTAGCCCCAGACGCTTCCCTACCTTGTCGAAGACTTCACCGAAGGCGTCGTCACGGGTCTCGACCATGGAGAAGACATCGGCCCGCTCGACCTCGAGGAGCGAGGTGTGACCACCCGACACCACCAGGGCGTGAAACCGTTCGGGTGCCCTCTCCGCCGGCTCGCCTCGAGCCGACAGGAAGGGTGAGTAGATATGGCCCTCGAGATGGTGAACACCGTGGAACCGCCGTCCGAGACCGTGGGCTATTGCGCGGCCGATGGACATGCCGACGAGCAGGCATCCCACGAGCCCTGGGCCGCGGGTCACGGCGACGGCATCGATGTCCCACATGGCGATGTGGGCTGCCTCGAGTGCCTCGCGGCTTACAGCCGGCCAATTCGACAGATGCTCTCGGGACGCGATCTCTGGTACTACACCGCCGAATGGCCGATGTACCGACAGCTGGCTGGACACGACGGATGAGAGCACCCGCCCGGTACCGTCTACTACAGAGCAGCCGGTGTCGTCACAAGAGGTTTCGATACCGAGAATTAGAGGTCGTGCCAGGTTCATGGTCGGCGGTTCTGGTGTCGCGGGTCCGGGGTCGTCGATTGTACGGGATCGGTCGGGGGCGTAAGCTCCGATCATGGCCACCGCGTCGACGCCCAGGTTCGCCGTCACCACGTTCGAACGAGTTTTCGACGTCGCGCCCAACCGGGACGTCGTGTCGTTGCAGCGCCTCTCCGACTCTCTGCAGCGCTTCCTGGTGAAGCCTGAGACCCGTACCAAGACGGAACGCGCCGAGCGACGAATCCAGACAGCATGGCGGGCTTTCCAAGTGGGGGAGCATCGTGCGGGCAGAGCCTGGACGCGACTGTCGAAGGCCGCGCGGCAGGCAGAGCAGGCAGGTGAAGACCCACTCGGAGCGGCCCGTCGAGAGCGTGATCAGATGGTCTCCGAGGCACAATCCGATCCGAAGCGTGACCTTCGCCTATGGTCTCCTGCGCACTACCCGCCCGACTCGCGACGTAGTGGTGAGAACGTGCTCCATCTGTCCTGTGTCGTCCTCGACTACGACTCGGGCTTGCCTGTCGCGGAGGCGGCCACCTCGTGGCAGGACTACTTTCATATCGTCCACACCACGTGGTCGCATACGCCGGACAAGCCTAAGTTCCGCTTGATTCTGCCGCTGGCAGAGCCGGTTCGGCCTGTGGACTGGCGCACTGTCTACGAGTGGGCCGAAGAACAAGCTGCTGGAGCCGCCGACCCGACCGGCAGGAGCCTCGGCACCACGTTCGCCCTTCCTGCGATCGCCGACGAGGCGGTGGCTCGAGTTGCGTTCGCCCGTCCGGGCCCACTGCTCGACGCGCGTGTCGAAGGGCTGATCGACGAGGCGGCCGAGCCACCGGAAGAGGGTGTCGAGCCGCACGGCCCGAATCATTTTAGGATCCCCATTCCCGGCCATCGCGCGGTCCGGGGTGCACCTCCTGGCCCAGCGGAGCTCACGGGGAATGGAGCGGCTGGTGCGCAGGAGGACGATCCATGGGACGACGCCTCGTTTCCGTGGGACTGACCCAGGTCTCGTGTCGGTCCTTGAGGGACCCACGTCTATTCGTAGCGCAGACTCACGGCCGGATCTACTTTCGAGGCGCGCCACGCCGGGAACCAGCATGCGAGGCCGGCGCAGACGAGGAGTACGATCGGCATCGCAAGAAAGGTCAGCGGATCGAGCCGGCCGATCCCGAAGAGCTGACTCTCGAGAAAACGGGTGAGCAACACCGACGTGGCGAGGCCGAGGACCGTCCCCCACCAGGCCAGACGCAGGCCGCGCCAGGCGACCTGACGCAACAGCCGTCCAGGCTCCGCTCCGAGCGCCAGGCGGACGCCCATCTCTCGGGTCCGGCGTGCCACCGTGTGGGCTAGCGCCGCGTAGACTCCCGCTGCGGCAAGCAGCAAGGCGAGCGCGCCGAAGGCTCCGAGGAGAGACGAGAGAAGGCGCTCCTGCACCATCTGGTCGTCCACCAGGCTGCGCAGCGTCCGGGATTCGTAAACCGGAAGCTCAGGATCGATCTCCACCGCCAGGGCCTGGATCGCTGGCGCCGAGTCCAAGGGCTCTCCACGGGTCTTCGACAGCAGGGTGAAGCTGGGCGTAGCGTTGTGCAGGTCGGAGGGTGGCTGGCGCAGAGGAAGATAGGCCTGAAACCGGGGCGCGTCACGCAGCGACTCGAGGCGTACGGTGGGCACGACGCCGACCACCGTCCGCCAGATGGCCTTTACTTGCACTCCCTCGCGATACCCGCCGGGCGGGAACTCATATTCGAGTGCGACCCGGCGTCCGATGGGATCCTCGCCCGGCCAGAAGGACTCCGCGAGCGCTTCGTCCACGATCGCTACCAACGGGTGGTCGAGATCGTCGGTGGTGACGAAGTCGCGGCCACGCGACAGCTCGATGCCGAGAACGCTGAAATAGCCTTCGCTCACGGTGACATTCGCACACAACGGCAGCACGTCGGGTCGTAGCGCGAGGCCCGGTTTGGCGGCCCGTACGACCCGGGCTGGAGAGGCCTGCAGGGGTGGGTTCAAGGTCACCGCGATCTCGTCTACGGTGGCGATCGCGGCTCCGGACTCGAGAAGTCGCTGGTTCAGGTTCAACCACGAAGTCAGGCCGTTGTACCGATGGGGACTGGGCGCCAAGCTCTGCATCAGCACGCCGTCGCTATCGAAGCCGGTATCTACACGCAGCAGGTTGTCGATACTGCGCAACATCAGACCCGCGGCCACCAGGAGGGCTACGGCGACGGCCATTTCGGCCACCACCGTGGCCGATTGCAACCGGCTTCCCGCGCTGACCGATCGACGGCCTTGGCGTAGTGCGTGGGCAGGCGTCTGCCGGGAGTGATGGAGAGCCGGAGGCAAGCCGAAGATCAGGCCGCTCGTCACCGCGAGAGCCAGAGCGAAAAGGGCGACGCCCGGAGTCAGGCCCAGGTCGGCCACGTCCACCGCCGATTCAGGAATCCAGGTCGCGGCGATGTAACGGGCCAGCGGACCGGAGCAGAACATGGCGAGGAGACAGGCGGCACACGACAATGTCACGCTCTCCACCAACAGGAGGCGGACGATCTGCAGCCTGCGGGCACCGAAAGCCATCCGTACTGCTACCTCCTCGCTGCGGCCAAATCCTCGCGCCAGCAGCAAATTGGCGACGTTGGCACACGCGATGAGCAGAACGAGGAATACGGCTCCCGTCAGCACTCGCAGCGAATCGCCGGTGGTACCGAGGATTTCGTCTACCAGTGGCAGCACCAAGGGACGTGAGTCCTGGGGCACGCCGGTGTCGTCGGCGATCGTGTCCGTGACACGTTCCAGGTCGAGCCGAACCTGCTCGAGGGAGACCCCAGCGTGGCGGCGGCCAACCGCGTAGAGCGAGGCCATGGATCGGTTTTCCCACTGCAGGGCCTCGTGCAGCGTGCCCATGGGTAGCCACACTTCGACTCCACGATGTGGGTAGTGGAAGTCTGGCGGCATCACCGCCACGATCTCCCATGGGAAGCCGTCGAGCACCAAGCTTCGACCCAGCACATCCTCCGAGCCTCCGAACCTGCGCAGCCACAACTGGTGGCTGATCACGGCGAGCGCCGGGGCGCCTGGCTCGTCGGCCACGGCACCGAACGTCTCGCCCACCCGGCCGCGGATCCCTAGCGTGGGGAAGAATCCGCCGCTCACGGCTACGGCGATGAGGCGCTCGGGCGGCGCACCCTCGAGGTTGAAATCGAAGTCCCCGCTGTAAGCCCCCAGAGACGCCAAGGTCCGGTTACGCTCCTGCCAGTCGAAATAGGTCGGCACCGGCATGGGATTGCGCGGATCGTTCTCCGCGTGCCGAGCCAGGCCCACGACCTGATCCGGGTCCAGTGCTGGTATGGGTGCCAGCAGGATCGCCTGGGCGACGGTGAAGATGGCGATCGATGCCGAGAGGGCCACCACCAAGGTCGCCAGGGCGACCAGGACGGCCATGCCGCCTCGCGACAGCGAGCGAGCCGCGAGACGAGCGTCGGGTAGGAGGTCTGACAGAAGGACCGGCATCAGGGGTCGCAGCGGATTCCAGGAATTGGAAGATCCGGACGGAATCGACAATGAGAGTCGGCTTGGCGAATCATCTCGCAATCGGACGCTCACGTCGACTGCACGTGGAGTCGGAGGACTCCGTCGTGAACTAG
>JALCBJ010000120.1 GCA_028066595.1 Thermoanaerobaculia bacterium | reverse complement strand
CCTGGCCTTCATCAACTTCGCGTTGATCGCAGATATGCTAATTAGAGTTAACACGCCCTAGTCAGGGGCATGGTCGAGTCGGGACGTTGTCCGTCTCTCGGCGATCTGTCGAGAAGGATCGAAACTCCGCCGCAGGACATCGAGGCTTCTTTGCGACGACTGGAAGAGAACCATGGCCTGTTGCTGCATCCTCATGAGTGTTCAGTGTGGATGGTTCATCCGTTCGCAGCGTCCCCGACCAACACCTGGGTTCAGAATGAGCGTTGTGGATGGTGGGCTCCGTGTATGTGGTGCGCGCTCGGTGTTGCCGTGCTGGTAGGTGGAAGGGTGATCATTCACGCGCGAATCGGTGGCGAGGCAGATGCCGTACAGATTCCGGTCGATGATGGACATCCGGAACTGGAAGACATGTGCACGCATTTCCCGTTGCCGCTCAGAAACGTTTGGGACAACGTCCATCACTATTGCGCCATGCTCTTGCCGTTTCGGGAGGAACGGCAGATAGATGAGTGGGCCCTTCGCTACGGGCTTCCCCGTGGAGAGGCCGTGCCCATCACGCAGGCTGCCGCTTTGGCGCGACAGTGGTACAGCAACCATGCAGATCGGGACTACCGCAAATGGACTCCCACCGAGGCACAAGCAATCTTCGCGAATGTTGGGCTGACGGGGGAGTTTTGGGAGTTAGATAGATAGCCAGAACGACAGGTTCTAGCGCCGCGGGCTGCTAGAGTGCCTGTCTGATCTGAGGCTCATTGCCAGTCTGTATCTTCGACCTAGAACCCCATTTCACGCCTAGGCCTGGGAAGCTTCGGCGTGATAGCGAAGGTAGGACGCCCGGCGACGTGGCACAAGACGAAGGGCTGCTCGTATGCCGACGTCTTCCGCTGCCGCTCCTCGGCCGGGCACGATCCCTCGGACTCTCTGTTCGACACCAGGACCGACATCATGCGTATACCTGTAAAGACCGAGGCAGGATGGGGCTACGTCGACGAGGCTGGCGTCGAGGTGATTGCGCCGCAGTATCAGGCGGCGGGGGCTTTTGCCGAGGGGGTCGCTGGCGTGTTGATCGATGGCAATGTTGCATTTATCGACGAAGCGGGCGAGGAGGTCATTCCTCCAACCTTCGCGCCCGCTTCGAGATACGGCGACATACTCTGGAAGAGGCCCTTCGTCGGCGGGCATGTAGCGTTGAAGTCAGAGGGCCGGGTAGGCTGCATCAATCGTGCCGGAGCCATCACTGTGCCATTCGTCTACGAATATGTCGGGACGTTCGTGGACGATCGTGCAGTCGTCCGATCCAAGGTGGGTGACGAAACCGCGTACTCTGTGCTCAACACGGAGGGAGACGTCACCGTCCCTCCCGGCTACGACATGCTGGGGAACCAGTACTGGGACGGACGGTTGCGAGCGCAGCGGAAGCACGAGGGGCAGCGGCAGCTCGGGGGCGGCAGCCTCCAGGACTGGCGCTGGGGATTCTTGGATCGCGACGGAAACGAGGTGATTCCACTGGAATACAGTGAGGTCGACGATTTTTCCGAGGGGCTTGCGGCCACCGCCAACTGGCAACAGCCTTCGGGCTCTTCCGGTGCCGGGAGGTTTGGGTTCGTCGATGCCGATGGCCGAGAAATCCTCCCGTTCCGCTGGGATTGGGCCTTTCCGTTCGAAGACGGGTTGGCCGTGGTGAAGGACGGGCGCGGACTGCAAGCCTATGGCTTGATCGATCGTACTGGCAGCTTGTTGGTTCCGATGATCTGGAGCTCTGCCAACCCGGTGGGAGCCGGGAGAGTGTGTGTAGGTGACGAGGACGATCGGTATGGACTCGTTGATCGAGCCGGGAATCTCGTGGTCGAACCGAGCTTCACCCGCATAGGAGAGTTCAGAGACGGTTTGGCCACCGCCGCACGTGGCGGCCGGCAGCAAGGCTGGAGATTGGTGGGTGCGAGATTCGGCTTCATCGATCCCGCAGGAAACGAGATTCTCGACTTCTCATGGGATGGCGTGCGGGCCTTCCATCAGGGTCTTGCGGCTGTACGAGAAGGTGGGCTTTGGGGACTGATCGATCGAACGGGTCGTGTGGTCATGCCGCCGACCTACGAAGACCTGCGGTGGTGAGCCATGACCCTTGCTCGACGCGTCGAAGCCCTCTACGAACAGTTCCCCGATGATCCACCTCATGTGTTGCTCAACGCAATGATCGAGGCCGGGGCCGAGGATCGGGTGGCCCGAGTCGTCGCAGCACTCGACACCATCCGCGCCCACGAGGTGGGGCGGAACGAAGTCGCGCTGATTCGGCTCACATACGATCTGTTAACGAATCGGCAGGTCGCCGCCCGCTTCGCAGCGGAGCCGACGAAGACCTCCAACGCGATCCGGAGAATTCGCACCCTTTCGGGCTTCGGAGCTCACAACACATTCCATTCCCTGGGCCAGCTGGAGATCGGCAGGGCCTTTGCCGAGAGTCCGTCAGTTTTCGTCCGCTTGGCAGAGCGACTCGGTGAGGAGTGTATCGGAGGTTTCCCGGCGCTGAAGTGTACGCAGGTTCTGGCTTGGTTTCGTAGGGATCCGAATGGCCTCACCGCAGCCTTCGGCCGGCTGGTGGATGCTCTTGGTACAGGTGCTGGAAGTGTGTTGAACGAGCTTCACACTGAGCCTCTCGGACCTGCCTTTTGTGAGCATTCGGAAACCTTCTTGGAGGTCGTGGTCGAGCTGCAGAACGACCTCGAGCCCCACCAGTACATCGGTAGTGCTTTACGAGATCCCCAGGCCGCGGCGGCGCTCACCGAATACCTCGGAGGCAACAAAGAGAAGAGTGAACTTCAGTCGGCAATCTCTGTCGCGCTCTAGCCTCACAGGAACGAAGGAACTCGACGGTGCTCGGAGCCAGAGGAGGCAGCTCGTGGCAGGCCCTAGCGGCTCGAGCGCTTCTACCGGCAGCGAACAGATACGAGAATGGTGGTGCCATGTACTGCGTGACGCAGCAGGAGCCGGCTGTCTGAGCTCAGGCTTCACTCGCGTGCAGCCGGACGAAGTCCGATTCCGTGAGGATTCCCACGAGTTTTCCCTCCGAGATCACAGGTAGGCAGCCGAACTTGCGGTCGATCATGATTCGCGCCGCTTCGCCCAGGGCTTGGTCGGGTCCAACGCACTCCACGTGCGTCGTCATCACCTCGCTGACCTGCAGCGATGCGAGAATCTCGTCCTCTACATACTGCGAGATTCTGGGCCGGTCGAACAGAGTATTCCGCAGGAGATCGCGATGGGAGACGAGACCCTTGATCTGCTGACGTGCGTTCACGATGGGCACGTGGCGCACGTGGCGCGAATGCATCATGTCCCGCAGCTCCCGCAGACTGTCGTCCGGCGACATGGTCAGGACGCCGGTGGTCATCAAATCCTTGACCAGCAGCTCCGACATCGCAGGTTCAGCAGCCCTGGGCCATGAGTCGCACGAAGTCGGATTCCGTGAGAATCCCCACCAACCGACTACCGTCGACCACCGGAAGACAGCCGTATTTGTACTCGATCATCAGGTCAGCTGCGCTGCGGATGTCTGATTCCGGTTCTACGGCTTCGACCACGGTGGTCATCAGCTCGGCTACCCGCAGGCGATTCAACACCTCGTCTTCGATGAATCGAGGCATGTCGGCTTGTTCCACGAGAGAGTTGCGCAAGAGGTCGCGCTGCGACACGAGACCTACCAGGTCTCCTTCGCCGTCGACCACCGGTATGTGCCGCACGTCGTGCTCGTACATCAGATCGCGAAGATCCGCGACGCTGTCGTCGGGCTTCGAAGCGAAGACCGTGCTGCTCATCAAGTCCCGTACTTTCATCGTCTGACTCTCCGAGAGGTCGTACCCAAGCGAATCGGGATACCCAGGGCAGAATGCCACGGCGAGCGATGTAGGTCTCCACCCCAAGGGTCGGGTCGAGAGTCCCCTTCCCACCCCGGCGGGCGAGTCGGCTGGCCGCGTGCGCTGCAAAAGCGGTGCTCGAAGGGAAGTCTCTGGTACATTCCGCTCGTTCAGACCGTCCGTACCGCCGGTCCGATCCCGACCCAGCCATGGAACACGCCGCATCGACCGCCGCCCACTCCCCGGAGATCATGGAGGCGATTCTGGGTACCTTCGTCGCCGCGGTGTTCCTCGGCATCCTGGCCCAGGTCGTCGCCCACCGATGGAAGCTACCCGCGATCCTGCCTCTGCTGATCGTGGGCATGGCGGCAGGACCTTCCGGCCTCGGTGTCTTCGACCCTTCGGACTTGGGGCACGGACTGGAGGTGATCATCCACCTCGGAGTGGCCGTGATCTTGTTCGAAGGTGGACTGTCGCTCCAGCTGGATCAGTTGCGCAAGATCGGTGGCCCGTTACGAAATCTCCTGACCGTCGGAACCGTGGTGACCGGCCTCGGCGGCGCAGCCCTGGCGCACTACATCACGGGCGTCTCCTGGTCGACGGCGGCACTGTTCGGCGCGATCGTCACCGTCACGGGCCCGACGGTAATCGCACCGCTCTTGCGCCACATGGTCGCGCCCAAGAAGGTGAGGACGCTCCTTCTGTCCGAAGGCCTGATGATCGACCCGATCGGCGCGGTCCTGGCCTACCTTGTCTTGCAGTGGATCAAGAACGCGGGACTTGGCTTCCGACCGCTGGCTCAGGAGATCGCCTCGGTGGCTTTGGTGGGCTGCATTCTCGGCTTCGTCGCCGGTGCGCTGGCGGTGGCGGCCGTTCGCTATCGCCATCTCGGAGAGGAGCTGCGGAATCTGACCATCCTGGCACTGCTCATGGGGAGCTTTCTGCTCGCCGAGCACCAAGCGCCCCAGTCCGGCATCTTGGCCTCGGTGGTCATGGGCCTCACGGTGTCGGCGGCCAAGATTCCCGACCTGTCACCGCTCAAGGCCTTCAAAGGACAGCTCACCGTCCTCATCATCTCGGTGCTCTTCATCCTGCTCTCGGGTCGACTCGATCTAGATGCCATGCTGGCGCTCGGCTGGCACGGTGCGCTGGTGGTGGCGGGCCTGATTCTCGTGGTGCGCCCTCTGTCGGTGCTCGTTTCCATCTCACCCGGGAAGATGAGCTGGCGGGAGCGGGTGATGGTAGGGCTGGCTGCGCCGCGCGGAATCGTGGCTGCAGCCGTGGCCTCACTGGCAGCGATCCAGCTGCGGGCCGACGGGCTCGACGACGACGCGGTGCTGCTCGAGGGCTTGGTCTATCTGGTGATCATCGCGACGTGTGCGTGGGCGACGCTGATGTCCTCCTGGTTGCCACGGGCCCTTGGCTTCTATGGCGATCCGAGTCGAAAGCGCGTGGTTCTGGTGGGCGCCAACGGCCTGTCGTCTGCGCTGGCACGGTTGTTCCAGGATCAGCAATGGACCGTGGTGGTGGTCGATTCGGTGCAGCGAAAGCTGACGGCGTTACGCGAGCGGCGCATCCTCGCGGTGTCGGGGGACGCCCGGGAGTCCGCGTCGTACGACGACGCGGGCGTAGAGCGCGACACGCTGGTGGTGGCGATGACCACGAACGACGAGCTGAACCTGCTGGTGGCAGAGCTGGTAAGAAACGAATTCGGTGTCGAGCATCCGGTCGTCGTCATGCAGCAGGCGCCGAGTGAGTTCGGCCAGGTTCGGCGCGCGTGGGTCGATCTTCTCGGCCAGCGCGACATCGACATCCAACGCTGGGGCCGGCGCCTGGAAGAAGGTAGCGCCTCGATTCTCACGATCGAGGTACCGCAGGGGGAAGAGCGCCAAGTCTTCTTGTCGCGACTACGGGAGGAACCGCAAGATCTCGTGGTCCTCTTCGGCTGGAAGAACGGTCATCCCCATTTCGACTGGAACGCCGAAAACCTAAGCCAGCTGTCCCGTCTCTCGCTGCTGGTGGCCGGAGAAGATTTACGAGAGGAGTTCGAGGACCAGGCGGCCGTTTCTTGACCGCCCCGCGCGGGCGCCCGTAGACTGAACCAGGCCCCTCCGCGAGTCCACGCGGAGCACCGGGACGACAAGACCGCCCAAACATTCCTCGGAGTCCCTGATGACCGAAGCCCAGAGCTCGCGCGAGCGGGAGCGCCCACCTCAGCTGACCTTGGTTCCGGAGGCCATCGAGATCATCCGCCGCGGCGAGATGTTGATCGTGGTCGACGATGAGGATCGAGAGAACGAGGGTGATCTGGTGATCGCGGCGGAGAAGGTGACTCCCGAAGCGATCAACTTCATGGCAAAGCACGGTCGCGGCCTTGTCTGCCTGGCGCTGACCGAAGAGCGTTGCAAGCAGTTGGATTTGCCCCTCATGGTGGACGAGGAGGAGATGACTCCCTTCGGCACCGCGTTCACGGTATCGATCGAGGCGCGGGGCAAGGTCACGACCGGTATCAGCGCCGCCGACCGCGCTGCCACGGTACGGGCCGCCATCGATCCGAGCACGCGCCCCCACGACCTCACGCGTCCGGGCCATGTGTTCCCCGTGCGAGCTCGTCCAGGTGGGGTGCTGAAACGAGCCGGCCATACCGAGGCCTCCACGGATTTGGCGATGCTCGCCGGACTACCGGCCGGTGCGGTGATCTGCGAGATCATGAACGACGACGGCACCATGGCCCGCATTCCGGACCTGTTGGAGTTCGCGCAGGTCCACGGCCTCCGTATCCTGACGGTGACCGACCTCATCTCCTACCGGATGCGCAACGAGACGCTGGTGGAAGAAGTGGCAGCGCCGAGGATCCCGACGCCGTACGGTGAGTTCGTCGCCCACGCGTACTGTTCCGAGGTGACCGGAGAGGAGCACGTCGCTTTTGTCATGGGCGAGCTGGATCCGGCCGAACCCGTGCTGGTACGGGTCCACAGTCAGGATCTGACGAGCGACATCTTCGGCTCACGCCTTTCCGACGGCGGCTCGCAGTTGCATCAGGCTCTGGAACGGATCCAGTCCGAGGGCCGTGGTGTGCTTCTTTACCTGCTCCAGGAGGGCCGGGGTATCGGTCTTCTCAACAAGCTGCGAGCCCTCGAGCTGCGGGAAAAGGGTCGCGACACCGTCGAGGCCAACGAGGACCTCGGCTTTCGTCCGGACGAGCGCAACTACGGCATCGGTTGCCAGATCCTGCGCGACTTGGGTGTCCGCAAGATGCGCCTGATGACCAACAACCCCGGCAAGTACATCGCACTGGAAGGCTACGGTCTCGAGATCGTGGAGCGGCTGCCCCTCGAGATAGAGCCGAACGACGACTCGCGACCGTACCTGGAAGCGAAGCGGGACAAGCTGGGCCATATCTTGAAGCTGGTCTAGGTTCTCCTGCCGCGGAGTACCTGCCGATGGTCGGCATCGGTAGGGACGGTTCTGCATCGCGGCCATCCCTCTCTATCGCCGCTTCCCGCGGGAATGAGCCATCCTGCCGAGGGGTTTCCGGGGGCACTCCGCGACGTTCCGATGATCCTTGCGGGGCCCTCGGAGCGACCGATAGAATTGCCGCAGAGCGGCGTACACCGCGTACTTCACCCTTCCCATTTCGTCACCCAATCGTCTACGTTCCTCCAGGAGATTCTCCATGGGTTCCGCCAAGCTGACCCTCGACGACCGCGAATACGAGCTTCCAACCGTCGTAGGGACGGAAGACGAGGTCGGTATCGATATTTCCCGCCTCCGCGGCCAGTCCAGATTGATCACTCTGGACAACGGCTATGCCAATACCGGCAGCTGCCAGAGTTCGATCACGTTCATCGACGGTGAGCGAGGCATTCTGCGCTATCGCGGGTATCCGATCGAGCAGATCGCGGAACACGCGTCGTTCAGTGAGGTTTGCTACCTGTTGCTGGAGGGCGATCTGCCCGATCAGGCTGAGAAGGAACGCTTCGATCACGAGCTGACCTACCACTCGATGCTCCACGAAGACATGAAAAAGTTCTTCGAGGGCTATCCGCCGACCGCTCATCCCATGGTGATCCTCTCGTCCATGGTGGCGTCGCTGTCGAGCTACTACCCGAGCGCCAACAAGGAAGACAAGCTCCGTTTGAACATGAGCCGGTTGCTGGCCAAGGCCATCACCATCGCGGCGTTTTCCTACAAGAAGTCCATCGGCCAGCCATTCATGTACCCACAGAACCGGCTTTCCTACACCGGTCGTTTCCTCGACATGATGTTCTCGGTACCGGCGGAGGAGTACACCGTCAATCCAGTGCTGGAAGACGCGCTCAACCTCCTTCTCATCCTGCATGCCGATCACGAGCAGAACTGCTCCACTTCGACGGTGCGCATGGTGGGCTCGTCCGGCGCCAATCTCTACGCCTCGATCGCCGCGGGTATTTGTGCGCTTTGGGGTCCGTTGCACGGCGGCGCCAATCAGAAGGTCATCGAACAGCTCAGCATGATCCACGAGGCCGGTGGGGGCTACCGCAAGTTCGTCGACAAGGCCAAGGACAAGAACGACGACTTCCGCCTGATGGGCTTCGGTCACCGCGTGTACAAGAACTTCGATCCGCGAGCGCGCATCCTGAAGAAGGCCGCCGATGCCGTGCTCGAGGACTTGGGCGTCGACGACCCCTTGCTCGAGATCGCAAAAAACCTGGAGCAGGTGGCGCTCGAAGACGAGTACTTCGTGGAACGGAGGCTCTACCCGAACGTCGACTTCTACAGTGGCATCATCTATTCCGCGATGGGTATCCCGACCAACATGTTCACCGTCATGTTCGCCCTCGGCCGGCTCCCCGGGTGGCTTGCCCACTGGAAGGAAATGCGCTCCGACAGGGCGACCAGAATCAATCGCCCACGCCAGATCTACACTGGCGCGACCGAGCGGAGCTGGGTGCCGCTGGCCGACCGCTGAGTCGGGTGGGTCGACGAGGCGCGATGGGAGGCTCTAGCGGCGGAGAGCACGGAAGCGAGAGTCCCGGCGGCGACCCAGCGGTCGGGAAGCGACGGAGGACCACCTGGCGCGACAGGATCTTCGCGTTCCTCGCGGTGTCGGTGCTCTGGCTGCTCTGGTCGGGTCCACTGACGTTCCACCACGCACTGCTTTGGGGGCTGGGACCGGCCTCCGCGTTGCTCGTGGTGTGGCTGTGCGATCGACTCGGACTGGTCACCGACGAGACCTTACCTCTGGAGCTCACGTTCCGCACGCTGGGTTACGTACCTTGGCTCGCGATGCAGGTCGTGTCGGCGAGTCTGGTGGTTCTGAAACACGCCTGGTGGCCCGGTGCCGAGATCAGTCCGAAGACGGCACGCATCGACAGTACGACGCTTTCCGACGTGGGCATCGTCAGCTACGCCAACAGCATCACGCTGACGCCAGGCACGCTTTCGCTCGAGGCTGAGTCCGCAGAGGACGGGGTCACCGCCTCGATCCTCGTGCATTCGCTGACCGCGGCAGGCCTCGACGACCTGCGCAGCGGCGCCATGGACGCTCGGATCGTGCGAGTGGAGGGGCCGCTACGCGGCCGCGTGGCTTCCGTCGAGGCCTCGTCGCCGGAGAGCGCTGGCTGATGTTCGCCGTCGCTATGGTCGCGGTACTCGTCAGCATGGCGATGCTCATCACCCATGTCTTTCGCAGCACCCGGGTGTTCGACCGCATCCTGGGAGTCAACAGCTTCGGTACCAAGACGGTGCTACTCATCGCTGTGCTCGGCTTTCTCAATGGCCGGCCCGAGTTCCTCGACTTGGCGCTGGTCTACGCATTGATGAACTTCATCGGCACCATCGCGGTCCTCCGGTTCACCGCGTATGGCGATTTGGCCCGACTCGACGATGATCGTGCCAAGACCGACGACCTGGGCTGGCCGTCGTGAGCCTGGACCTGATGCTAGACGGTGCGTCCTGGCTGTTGCTGAGCCTTGGCTCGGCGGTGCTCGTACTGTCCGCGGGTGCCATCTTGCGAATGCCGACGTTCTACACGCGCATCCACGCTGCCGCGGTGAACGAGACATTAGGTGCAGGACTCGTCCTGGGCGGCTTGTTGCTCCAGGTGGAGGGGCGCTGGGACGTCGCTGCAAAGCTTGTTCTGGTGCTTTTCTTCTTGATTCTCACCGGCCCGCTGGCGGCCCACGCCCTGGCCCAGGCTGCGCGCGCGGCAGGTGTCGAGACGGGACAGTACCAGCGGCAGCTGGAAGAGCAGCAACGAGACGCCTCGAGGAAGGAGGGCGAGCCATCCTCGACCTGATGGACGTTTTGCTGTTCGCGTTTCTCGTGGCGACGGCGGTCTGGGGCGTATCTCGGTTGCGGGATCTCTTCGCCGCAACGATGATGCTGAGCCTCTTCAGCCTGCTTTCGGCCGGCCTCTTCATGGTCATGGACGCCGTCGATGTGGCGTTCACCGAAGCGTCGGTGGGAGCCGGCATCTCCACCGTGCTCTTGCTGTCGACGCTGTCTCTCACCCACCGTCGCGAGAAGCGCCGGGAGCGAAGACTCGACCCGGCGGCCCTGGTTTTGGTGTTTGCCGTCGGTGCCCTGCTCCTGTGGGGAAGCCAGGATATGCCGGCGTATGGTGACCCGCAGGCCCCGGTACATACCTACATGGTGCCGCGTTTCTTGGAGCAGTCCGGCGAAGAGGTGGGACCGCCCAACATCGTTACCTCGGTTCTCGCGTCGTATCGGGGCTACGACACCTTCGGTGAGGCGACCGTTGTGTTCACGGCGGCGGTCGGCGCGTTGCTTCTCCTGACCGGCCTCCGCCGTCGAGGTGAGGCAGACTCCCGGGAACCGGGAGGTGATGAGCAGGGCGTGCGCATGCGCGGCAATGTCATCCTACGGGTCGCCATCCGGCCTATGATCCCGTTCATCTTGATGTTCGCGCTCTATGTTCAGTTTCATGGTGACTACGGTCCCGGTGGAGGCTTCCAGGCGGGTGTCATCTTCGCGGCAGGAGTGATTCTCGCTGCGCTGATCTGGGGCTTGCATCGAGTGCGCGAAGTGTTCACTCCGCGGGCTCTCGAGCTCCTCATCGCGGGTGGGATCTTGCTCTACGGCAGCGTCGGCGTGGTGGCCATGGTCCGAGGCGGCAACTTTCTCGACTATGACACCCTGGCACACGATCCCGTGCACGGCCAACATCTAGGTATTCTGCTGGTGGAACTGGGTGTCGGCATCACCGTCGCCTCGGTAATGATCGCCCTCTTCTTGCTCTTCGCCGGCCGTGGAAGGCGCTCTCCCAGTGCGGTGGAGAGCGGTTGATGGGTCCGGGTCTCTACAACTACTGGATGGTCATCGTTCTGATGATGACCGGGCTCTATGTGGTGCTGGCGCGGCCCAATCTGGTGAAGAAGATCATGGGCGTCACCATATTCCAGATGTCGGTGATCATGCTTTACATCACGCTGGGGAAGGTCGCAGGAGGTACCGCGCCGATCCTGATCGAGGGCGCTGAGGACGTGGCTTACTCCAACCCAGTGCCCCATGTGCTGATGCTCACCGCCATCGTCGTGGGAATCGCTACCACGGCGCTCGGTCTGGCTCTGGCCATACGCGTCTACGAGGAGTTCGGAACGCTCGAAGACGACGAGATTCGGGACGCCGAGATCGCCGACGCCATGGCCGCCGAGGCCGGGGGCGCCGATTGAGCCACCTGATTTCGATCGTCACCGAGAACCTGCCCATGCTGCAGGTGGTGCTGCCCATGCTGGCGGCACCGTTGTGTGTGGTGGTGCACCATCGCCGCGCCACCTGGTGGGTGGCGCTGGTGGTCACCTGGGCGTCTTTCGCCAACTCCGTGGCGCTGGCGCGCAAGGTGTACCTCGAGGGGCCCTTGTCTTACTTCGTGGGCGGTTGGGAACCTCCTTGGGGTATCGAGCTTCGCATCGACGAGCTCAATGCTTTCGTTCTCTGTTTGGTATCGGCCATTTGCGCGGTGGTGCTGATCGCTGCACCCCGCAGTTTCGATCAGGAAGTGGAAAGCGATCGGCACCATCTGGCCTATGCGGCGTTTCTCTTGTGCATGACGGGGCTGATGGGGATCGCCAGCGCCGGGGATGCCTTCAACGTCTTCGTGTTTCTGGAAATCTCGTCGCTGTCCTCTTACGGCCTGATCGCACTGGGGCCGTCGCGTCGTGCGCTGAGCTCGGCATTGCGGTATCTGATCGTCGGCACCCTGGGAGGCACCTTCATCCTGCTGGGTGTCGGTCTCCTGTATATGTCCACAGGTACCCTCAATCTGGTGGATCTGCAGCAGCGGATTCCTGCCAGCGACGGCCATCGCACCATCGTCGTGGCGATGGTCTGCGTGGTCGTCGGTGCGTGCATCAAGCTAGCTCTGGTGCCGCTACACGGCTGGTTGCCCGACGCCTATACTTTCGCGCCCTCGGTAGTCACCGCCTTTCTGGCCGCCACCGCTACCAAGGTGGCGTTCTATGTGCTGGCACGGTTCCTGTTCAGCGTCTTCGGCGTAGCGTCCAGCATCGACCGGTTCCATGTCGACTGGGTGTTGTTGCCACTGGCCTTGGTCGCCATGGTTTATGGAGCGGCCGCTGCGATCTTCGAACGTGACGTCAAGCGAATGCTCGCCTACTCCAGCCTGTCGCAGATCGGCTATATGGTCGTGGGTTTGGCGTTGGTGACGAAGAGCGGCCTCACCGGGGGTATCGTGCATCTGGTCAACCACGGCCTGATGAAGTGTGGCCTTTTCCTGGCGATAGCCTGCGTGGTGTTGCGGTTCGGCTCTCCGCACCTCGGTGTGCAACGACTCGGTTCCACTCACCTCGACCGACTCCGTGGGCTCGGCCGTTCCATGCCTTGGACGTCTGCCGCATTTGTCCTGGGTGGCCTGTCGATGATCGGCGTGCCTGCCACCGTCGGATTCGTCTCGAAGTGGTATCTCGTGCTCGGTGCGTTCGAGGCCGGCAAGTGGTGGGTGGCGGCGCTGATCCTGTTCAGCTCGGCTCTTGCCATCGCTTATGTCTGGAAGGTGGTCGAGGTGCTCTATTTCGCCGATCCGCCAAGGCGTGAAGACGAGGTGGGCGAAGCTCCCTGGTGGGTCTTGGGACCGACCTGGGTGCTGGTCGGCGCCTCGCTGGTCTTCGGCGTATGGACCGCGCCCACGGTCCGTATGGCGAGTGCGGCGGCCGAGGTGTTGCTCCCAGCGCTGGCGGGAGCAGGTCCATGAACGATGCCATCGGCCTGACGCCGGAGTCCGTTCTCCTGGTGGCTGTTCTGCTGCCGCTGGCGACAGCGGTGGCGGTGGTCGCTTTTGGCCGTTGGCCCAATCTGCGGGAAGGTGCCACGCTGTCGGGTGGAGCCGTCACGCTCGCACTCGTTGCGGGCATCCTTCTGCCGGCGGTTCGAGGTGGCGGCCGGCCCAGGATCGATCTCTTCGAGATTCTGCCAGGTCTGCAAGTATCGCTGCATGGCGAGCCACTGGGTTTGATCTTCGCGCTGGTCGCGTCGAGTTTGTGGATCGTCACCAGCCTCTTCGCAGTGGGGTATCTGCGAGGACACCATTCGCCGAATCAGACGCGCTTCTTCACGTTCTTCGCGCTCGCCATCTTCGGTGCTCTGGGTGTGGCGCTGTCGGCCAATCTCTTGACGCTCTTTCTCTTCTACGAGCTGATTACACTGTGCACCTTTCCGCTCGTCACCCACGACGGAACGGAAAGGGCCAAGAAGGCGGGGCGTCTCTATCTCGGTCTTCTGATGTCGACGTCGGTCGGGCTCATGCTGCCGGCAGTGATCTGGATCTGGAACACCACGGGGACGCTCGAGTTCCGGCCCGGCGGCATCCTTCAAGGACACGTGGCGGGCGGCTCGGCGGCCGTGCTGCTGGCGCTCTTCGCCTTCGGGACGGCCAAGGCTGCTCTCATGCCGGTGCATCGTTGGCTGCCCGCCGCCATGGTGGCCCCGACACCGGTGTCGGCCCTGCTTCACGCAGTGGCGGTGGTCAAGGCCGGGGTGTTTACCCTCACCAAGGTCGTCGTATATGTCTTCGGACTGGACTTGCTGTCCACGGGAGCTGCTCGGCCGATCCAATGGATCGCGGCATTCACTTTGTTGGCTGCCTCCGTGGTCGCGCTGTATCAGGACAATCTGAAGCGCAGACTGGCGTACTCCACCATCAGCCAGCTCGCCTACATCGTTCTCGGCGCGACTCTGGCCGCGCCCAAGGCGCTGGTGGGAGCGGGCCTTCACATCGTGATGCACGCATTCGGCAAGATCACGCTCTTTTTCTGTGCCGGTGCCATCTATGTCCACGCCCACAAGACCAATCTGCGCCAGATGCACGGCTTGGGCCGGCGCATGCCCGTGACGTTCATGGCCTTCTTTCTCGGATCGCTGTCGGTGATCGGTGTGCCGCCACTGGGCGGCTCCTGGTCTAAGCTTTGGCTCGGCTCGGGAGCCGCGCAGGGCGATGAGCCTTGGGCCGTAGCGGTCTACATGCTGGCTTCGCTTCTCGCGATCGGCTATTTGATGCCGGTCGTGGCGCGTGGATTTTTCGGTGAACCGTCGCCCGACGACGCCTTCTGCCGAGACCAGGACATCAACGAAGCGTCGCCCCTGTTGTCGCTACCGCCCGCGTTCACCGCACTGTGTTGTTTGGCGCTGTTCGTCTTCGCGGGCGAGTTGGCGGACTTTCTGGGCGGTATGCTCGGCGCCCCTACCTCGACGGCGATCGGAGCACCTTGATGACCGGACGCGAACCGGATGGCGACGGTTTGAGGCTTTTGGTCGAGCCCGCGACCACGACGCGGTGGGTACGCGTTCTCTACGCCGTCTGCGTCCTCCTGGTGGTGGCTGGCGAAGGCTTGCGGTTCTTTAGCCATGCCTTCGACCACGTGCACTACGGATTCGAGGCCTGGCCTGGCTTCTACGGTGCGTTCGGCTTCGTCGTCTTCGTATTCATCGTCTACTGCGGTCGATGGCTTCGCGGTGTCGTGAGTCGTCCCGAGAGCTACTATCGAGTGGACGAACCCGAGCGCAGCAAATGATGACGAGGTCGGCCAGATGACGACCTGGCTTCAGAGCTTGCCGCCCGGTGTGATCATGGCCGTAGGCGGTCTGTTGCTCTTGGCTCTCCGCGGCCGGGCGTTGCAGTTCGGCCTGGTCGTGCTGCCGGTCGTGTCCTACGGCCATCTGTTGGCACTGCCCGCTGAGCACGTCGTGCAGCTCACCATCATGGGCTTGGATCTCGTGCCCGTGCGCATCGACCGTCTGGCGATGGTGTGGGGACACGTATTTCATTGGGCAGCGATCCTGTCCGCTGTTTATGCACTGCACGTTCAGGACCGGGTGCAACATGCCGCAGCCATTGCCTACGCCGGCAGCGCCGTCGCCGCTGTGTTCGCCGGCGACCTGGTGACCCTCTTCGTCCACTGGGAGCTGACCGCGGTGACATCGGTCTTTCTGATCTGGTCCCGCGATGACCGAGCGCGCAAGGACCGAGATCCGGAGGAGTGCTATCGCGCCGGTCTGCGCTACTTGATCATCCAGGTGGCGTCCGGTGTGGTCCTGCTGGCGGGGATCTGTCTTCGATGGGCCGACGGCGGAGGACTCGAGTTCGAGGGGTTGGCTACGGGAGATATCACGAGCGCACCTCTGTGGGCGCAGTTGGTGTTTCTCGCGTTCGGTATCAAGGCGGCCTTTCCCTTCCTGCACAACTGGCTGCAAGATGCCTACCCTCGAGGAACCCACACCGGCACGGTCTTCCTCTCGGCCTTTACCACCAAGATGGCCATCTACGCTCTGGCCCGGGGCTTCGCCGGTACCGACCTGCTGGTTCCCCTGGGCGTGGCGATGACCCTCTTTCCAATCTTCTTCGCGGTGATCGAGAACGACCTTCGAAAGGTGCTGGCGTACAGCCTGAACAACCAGCTCGGCTTCATGTGTGTCGGCATCGGCATCGGCACCGAGCTGGCCCTTCAGGGTGCAGCCGGTCACGCATTCGCCCATATCCTCTACAAGGCGCTTCTTTTCCAATCCATGGGAGCCGTGCTCTGGAGCGTCGGCACCTGCAAGGCCACCGAGCTGGGAGGTTTGTTCAAACGGCTGCCGGTCACCGCTCTGTGCTGCATGGTTGCGGCGGCTTCGATCTCGGCCTTCCCGCTCACCAGCGGGTTTGTCACGAAGTCCATGACCCTCAGTGCTGCCGCTGAGGGCCACATGACCTTGGTGTGGTTGCTCCTTCTCTTCGCTTCCGCGGGTGTTCTGGAGCACTCCGGCATCAAGATTCCGTACTTCGCCTTCCTGGCGCCGACCAAGAAGGACTGGTCGGCAATAGAAAGGCCGCCTTGGAACATGCGGGCCGCCATGGTGACCACGGCGGTCCTATGTCTCGGCATCGGGGTCTTTCCGGGCGTTCTATACCGCTTCCTCGACTTCCAGATCGAATACGAGCCATACACCGCGCTCCACGTGGTAGGCCAACTGCAGCTCCTTCTCTTCGCCACGGCCGCTTTCGTATGGCTGGTCCGCATCGGTGCCTATCCGCACGAAAAAAGGGCCACGATCCTCGATTTCGACTGGATCTACCGTCGCGCGTTGCCCGCTGGATGGGATCGGGTCGTGCGCCGGAGCAGCGTCTTCTGGACTCGTGGCGGTCGCCTTGCGGAGAACGCGCGGCAGGACGGGCTCGTTTGGATCCAGCGATGGGTCGGGGACGGTGCCGCTCTTACCCAGACCCGTACGATCCGAGGCATCGCGCTCTGGGTACTGGCCGCTCTGGCGGTCGGATTGGCATGGGTCTTCTGGCTGCACTAGCCGGCTAGACCATATGCGCTATCCGACGCGAAGAGCGTGGCTGGTGCACATCAGGTCTTCGGGACGTCGAAGACATCGGTCTTGAATGTGGCATCTTCGGCATCTTCCTCGTCCTGAAACTCGACTCCTTCCACCAGCTTGAGGAAGTCGAAGGAGCTGAGGATGCCGACGATGGCCCCTGCATCGGTGATGATGAGGTGGTTGCGGCGATTCTGACGCAGGATCTTTGCCGCCAGTCGGACGTTGGTGCCGCGCTCGGCGGTCAGTACGTCTTTCTCCATCACCTCCCGTACCGGCTTGGCGGGATCGAGGTCGGCGATCAGATTGCGCGATTGCACGAGGCCGATCGGCGTTCCGTCGTCCTCTGCCACGGGAATGGCATGGATCTCCAGCGTGCGCATCTGGCGGCGTACGTATTCGACGGTGTGGTCGGGCTGGGCCACCACCACGCCGGGGGACATGAGGTCGTTCACCGTCACGCTCATGGCTCGTCTTCTCTGGTCGAGTGCTTAGGGGGCTGATTCTAGGGGGCGGGGATCCTCGCCAAGCCCATGCTTTCAGCGCGTTCTCGTTCGCCGGGAGTACCGTCGGTCTTGGAGTCGAGTGTGACCACTTCGCCGGTGCCCAGCGACTGCTACGGAAAGACACATGCTACCCGAAACCTCTCCCTGCTCTCCCGGCCTGGTGAGGGAACGGTCCGAGATCGGTATGACGCGCCATTTGACGATGCCCGTCGACGATCGTGTTGCAACCCTGTCCAACGTCAACTACTTTTGTGCGTGACGACAATTGGATTTGTGCATGGT
>JALCBJ010000119.1 GCA_028066595.1 Thermoanaerobaculia bacterium | reverse complement strand
ACCGGCGCCGAGACCGAGACGCTGACGCTGCGTCTTCGGCAACTGAAGCTTCCGTCCTTCGTGGCGCACCACGCGGCCGTGGCGGCCGACGCCGAGAAGGGCGGCTGGAGCTTCCCTGCCTACCTGGGCGAACTCGCGGACCTCGAGCTCCGCGAGCGCAAGGAGCGCAAGATCCAGCGCCTGCAGCGCAGCTCGCAACTGCCGTCGGAGAAGACGCTGGCGACCCTCGAGACGGGCCGTCTACCGGCGCGGGTGCGTCGGCAGCTACCCGTGCTCTGCGAAGGAGGCTTCGTGGAGCGGGCCGAGAACCTGCTCGCCTTCGGTCTGCCGGGCCGGGGCAAGACGCACCTGGCCTGCGCCATCGGCCACGAGCTGATTCCGCGCGGCTACCGGGTGCTCTTCACCCCGACATACCGCCTCGTGCAGCGGCTCCTGGTCGCCAAGCGAGAGCTGTCCCTGCCGACCGAGCTGCGCAAGCTGGACCGCTGCGACCTCGTCATCCTCGACGACCTCGGTTACGTCCAGCAGGATCGCGAGGAGATGGAAGTGCTGTTCACCTTCCTGGCCGAGCGCTACGAGCGCCGGAGTGTCGCAATCACCAGCAATCTCGTGTTCTCCGAGTGGGACCGCATCTTCAAAGACGCGATGACCACCGCGGCGGCGATCGACCGGCTGGTCCACCACGCCACGATCCTCGAGCTGACTGGCAAGAGCTACCGCTCCGAGGCAGCGCAGCACCGGCTCGGTCGGGCAACGGCAGAGAGCGAACCAACGAGCTGACCCCGACCAAGGCAACCAAGGCATTCAACGAAGCGCGAAGAGACGATCTCGACCTACGAGACGCCTCGCCGCGACACACCCGAAACCACTGCGGTGGCGCAAGCCACCAGAACGACAACCATGGACAGTTCTAATTGTCGTCATGCACAAAAGTAGTTGACGTTGGACACTCCCCTCGACAACAAGGTCTCTGGGATCGATGTCGGCGTCGCTGACGGCCTGGACCGCGAGAGGCAAGGGGCGCACCTGGATCGGAGGCATCCAACGATAGCCGCGCTTGCGCACCGTCTCGACAAACCGGGGCTGCCGGGCGTCGTCGCCCAGCGCCTTCCGAAGCTCGTAGATATAGACCGACAGCGCGTCTTCGGCGACCCATCGCCCCTCCCAGACGTTGCCCAGCAACTCGGCCTTCGAGACGACATGGCCGGCGTGCGTCGCGAGGTAGACGAGCACTTCCATGGTCCGCGGCTCGAGGCTGATCGGCTCTCCGGCCAAGCGGACGAGATTGCGGCTGGGCTCGATGCGCCCACCATCAAAGGTCAAACAAACGGATGCTTCGGCAGCCGAGGCCGCGTCACCGACTCCTCGAAGCCATCCTGTCTCCTGCTCTGAGTGTTCGCTCAAGATCAACCCCTCCACATGGAAACGGCCATGGCTCCCGGCGTTTTCCATCAGGGCTGATCCGTGCCGCTCGAGGGACCGGGCGGTATCTCGCGCCGATGTCGCCCCTCGACCTGGCGAAGTCAGGGTGAGTTCAGCACGAACTCACCCAGCTCATTGGTGCCGTCCGACACGACCACCGTACGGAGCCCCTGGTCGTCGAGCGTCAGTTGGTACTGACCGGGTCGGAGGAACGGCAGCTCGAATCGGCCTTGGTTGGAGAGAACCACACGAGCCGAGGCCTTCGGGTTGGACGCGGATCGCAGCTCGACGAATCCGCGCGCCGGGGCTCCGTCAGCAGTCGCAATGCCCCCGGAGACTGTGGCCCTGGGCAGTGAAAGATCGAGGCGGGACCCGTCGAAATCAGCGTTGACCGAGCTGATCCACACTCGTAGCAAATCGAGACCCTGGCGTTGGAGAAAGACGTCCAGCGGCTCGCCCGCTCGACGCTGGACGCGAGCCGAGCCACCCACGAGAGGCCAGGTCGCAACCGTGCCGAGGCTATGGGTTGCCAGCTTCCAACCTGGACCGAGAGGCTGATCGAGTGTGATCTCCAGGTCATCCACCTCTTCACCAAGCACCACGACGGTGGTCTGATCCTCTCGGACTTGTGCGAACTTGACCCCGGGTGACTGCCTCACCGTTACCAAGGTCCCTAGACTCTTGACCTTGGACAGCGTGACGGGGTAGGTGCCGACAGCCAGAATGTCGGAGCGCGCCACGCCGTCTCGATCCGTCGTCTCGCTCCCCTCTCTGCCGAATGTGACGCGACAGCCTTCGCACGGCAGCCCGCTGTCGGAATCGATGGCGATCGCCTCGATGCGTCCTCCGGCGGAAACTAAGACTTTGAGAGGCTCGCGGGAATCGAACTGGTCTGTGCCCACCTCCACCTGCTGTGGTGCGTGTCGAGAACTCGTCACGCGAAGCGTAATGGGCCGGTCGAAGTCCGTCATGAGCCGAAACCAGCCCTCCGCGTCCGTTTCGCTGCGACCGGCGCCCGGAGGTGAAGTCACGAGAACTCGAGCGTCCTCGACCGGCTCCAGCGTGGACCGTTCGAGCACGATTCCGTCGAGCTCGCGGCCGGGCCGGAGCGGCATCTCTTCCAAATCGCGAGTCTCGCCTGGCTGCAACTCGATCTCGAGCCGTTCGATGGCGTAGCCGTTGGCCGCCGCGGTCAACTGGTACGTGCCGGCCGGTACGCCGTCCAAGCGAAACCTGCCGTCCGCATCCGCTATCGCAAGTTGCGGCTTCCCTTCGCTGAAACCGTCTTGGATCTGAACCGAGACACCGGACACGCCTTCGCTGTCGCCGTCGATCCATCGCCCTTCGAGCGAAGCGAGAGGCTCGAGACGGCATTCGACGAAGGCCGACGGAACCTCAAAGGACTGCCGATCAATGAGAAAGCCCTCCTTGAAGCAAATCGACCGGCCCTGCAGCGCGAGGTCCACGCCGGAGAGCCGCGCGCGCCCCTCCGAGTCAGAGTGCCCTTTCACTCCCTTGGTCTTCCCGAGTTCCGGGCTCTGATCCAGGCCCACCATCGCTCCTTCGATGGGTAAACCCTCGAGGTCCGTGACTTGGAAACTGATGCTCGCGCCTTCCTCAAGCAGGATTTCGCCCAAGTCGAGACGTAAAGGCGTATCCGCGCCGATCTTCTCGCGCAGCTCCTCCGCAGACGGCACGTCGATCGGCTCGCTCCGGTAGACGGGTCCTTGATCCAGCTCGGCCTCGATCAAGTAGGTGCCACGGCTGAGGCGCGGAATGCGGAAGACGCCGTCCGCGGCCACTTCAAGCTCACGAACCAGGCTGTCTTCCTCTCGCGCGAGCGGCATCGTGAAGCGCATCGGCGTCCTGAGGCCTTGGGGCGAGAGAATCATCCGGCCGCCGAGCGACAACTCGCCCACCAGAAAGCGCCCCGTCAGCTCAACGCCTGGGCCGGTCTTCAGCTCATACTCCGTCCCGGGCGCGTACTCCAGTTCACGACAACCAACTGGCGCTTTTTCACCACCGAAGCAAAGGATGCCGCGGCCGGCCTGCTGGACGGGAACCTCTGCGAACTCGGCCCCGACAGCCCCAGACGGGCTGCCGTTGGCGAGCGGCGTCAGTTCCACCCACCAGATTTCTTCGGGTGTTTCCTGCCAGCGGACGGTCAGTGACGGATCGGCTGATCGGGATTCAGCCTCCGTTGCTCCCTGCCAGGGCAACGAAACCAAGGCACCCGCCAAGAGCCAAGCCCAAATCGACCAAATCCAGCTGGTTTCGTGTCTGCTCTGTTGACTCACAGATACCAAGCAGTCTTGTTGGCAGACGACTCTAGAAGCCCCCAGCAGGGCTAAAGGAGCAGCTACGAGTACATTGAATCGAGCTGCAAGCGCAGGAGTAGCCGCTGACAAAGTAGCCGTCAGGAGGCTCGCAACCGCACTGACTCTCACAGCACCAGTTGCAATGGTACCCGGAACAACTGCCGCTACCACCGCCAGGGTCTGGATCCATCTGGAGCTGTGCCGTAAGGCTGGGGCTGAACAGGCCGGTTGCGGCAAGTGCCACAATCAGAACAAAAGCGATTCCGAGCATCTTCTTAAGCTTCATCTTCATTCCTCCGTGTTTGCACACAACCGTTTCGTGGATTCTCTGGATCCCTGTAGATGACCCACCAACTCCCCCAGAGAGTAGATGTCAAGTAACAGCAGCCATCGCTACCGACATCTATGTTGGTGGGTATGGTCTCGCCGCTGAGCGAGATCTTCGTACTGTGAAGACTCTGCGAGTTCCCGTCGACCTTGCAAGTCTGGTGGATCCAAACCGCTCCGTCCTGGTCAACGGAAAATCCTGGCCATTGGTGGAGCGTGACGGTTTCCACATTTCCTTCTTTTCGATTTCGCGCATCCGCCTTGTCGAGCCATTCTCGAAGTTTTTCACCGTCGCGATCAGGCACTCTCCCATCTGTTCTCACAGTTCCCGCCCGATCAAAGACTTGAAGGTCGCCAGAGTAGCTCTCCAGAGAGTACAGAAGTTCTCGTGCTTGATCGTAGTGAAGCCAGAAGTGATTGAGCCTGACGGTGCCAGGGCGTGTCTCTAAGGGTTCTTCGGCTCCCCAGCGCTCAACGATCTCACCGGTCGAAACATCGAGGATTTCTACGCGCGCGTCAGCTCGAGTTGTGGAGAGAGCGATCCTCTGTGAACTCAACCAAGCAAGATCGCCGTAGGCTTCTTGCACCTCAAAGGCCTGTGTTACTCCCGGAGTGGCGGCGGTCCACAGGACCAAACTCATACTTCCGCTTTCAAGCCAAGCTGCGCCATAGTCAGATTCGAAAGCTACTGCGGCTGCGCCTGGTGAGACGTTGTTGGTACTAACCACACCACCGGGCGTGATGATGGTCAGGGATCCAGTGTTCCTGGTCCAAGACCAGAGATTCCCGTTCGAATCCACTGAGATCTTTGTTGCCTCAAGGGCTTCAGCAGCCAAGAGCGCCTTTTCTCGAGGCTCAACAGTGTCGCCACCGCTGTCTTCATTCGCGACTGCGAAGAGTGAAACAAATCCCAAGATCGCGACCAGAGCCATCCTGCTGCCAGCAGCTCGATTTAACCAAAATTCTTTTCGCATCGCCCGAATGATATCCATGGTCGTTCCGCCGTGTCAAGCCTTGATTGGCAAGACTTGACGGGAATGGGCACGCTGCACATGCGGAGCGACACTCATATCGATGCCGGAAAAGGTCGAATCTCAGGCCAGAGCGCCTTGAACTAGAAACGCGACTGGGTATCACCCCAACGCAGCTGCTCCCAGCCGGACTACCTAAAGCTAGAAAGGGAAAGGGCCGGCACCCTCGCAGGTAGCCGGCCCTTCGACGCTTCGCTGAGCGACTACGCCGTCAGCTCTCAGCCTTCGCAGTTGGCAAAGACCGGATGTCCTCCTCGAACTGGAAGTAGACCTCGTCGTCGGTGAGAGCCGGCTCGTCGAAGGTCTCCTGCTCCATGCTGAACTGGTGGTAGTAGTCCAGGCCGGTTCCGGCGGGGATGAGGCGACCGACGATGACGTTCTCCTTGAGACCGCGCAGGAAGTCGACCTTGCCGCTGATGGCGGCCTCGGTGAGGACGCGCGTGGTTTCCTGGAACGAAGCGGCAGAGATGAAGCTGTCGGTGGACAGCGATGCCTTGGTGATGCCCAGGAGCAGCGGTCGGCCGACGGCCGCACGACCACCCGCGGCGATTACACGGTCGTTCTCCTCGTTGAAGCGGAAGCGATCGACCTGCTCGTCGATGAGGAACTCGGTGTCGCCGACCTCTTCGATCTTCACCGAGCGCATCATCTGACGGACGATGACCTCGATGTGCTTGTCGTTGATCGCCACCGACTGCGAACGATAGACCTCCTGGATCTTGTCCACCAGGTAGCGCTGCAGCTCCTTCTCACCGAGCACCTTCAGCACGTCGTGCGGGTTGATGGGGCCATCGATGAGCGGCTCGCCAGCGGCCACCCGCTCGCCTTCCTGCACATTGACGTGGATATAGCGTGGAACGAGGTACTCGCGAACCTCGCCGTGATCGGACTCCACCAGCACCTTGCGCATACCCTTGACGATGTCGCCCAGGCGAACCGTCCCGTCGACCTCGGAGATGATCGCCGGCTCCTTCGGCGTACGGGCTTCGAAGAGCTCTTGTACGCGCGGCAGACCGCCGGTGATGTCCTTGGTCTTGGTGGTCTCGCGTGGGATCTTCGCCAGCGTATCGCCAGGGAAGACCGTGGCCCGATCCTCCACCACCAGATGGGAGCCCGACGGCAGCAGGTAGCGACGCTCCCTACCGCCTTCACCCTTGATGACGATGGCGGGCGCGCGCTTCTCAGACGCCGTGGCTTCGAGGACAATGCGCTGCGAGAGACCGGTGACTTTGTCGGTCTCTTCGCGCACGTTCTCACCATCGACGATGTCCTGGAACTCCGCCGTTCCGCCGATCTCCGTGAGGATGGCGGAGGTGAAGGGATCCCAGGCTACGAGGTCGGCTCCCGGCTCCACCTTGTCGCCGTCGCGCACCTGGAGGTGCGAGCCGTAGGTGACGGCGTAGCGTTCCAGCTCGCGACCCTTGGGGTCGACGATCACCACCTTGCCGTTACGGTTGACCACGACCAGGTCGCCGTCCTTCGACTCCACGGTCTGGACGTTGAGGAACTTGACCTGGCCCGGGTTGCGCGCGACGTGCTTCGACTCCTCGGAGACACGGCTGGCCGTGCCGCCGAAGTGGAACGTCCGCATGGTGAGCTGGGTGCCTGGCTCGCCGATGGACTGGGCGGCGATGACGCCGACCGCTTCGCCGATATCCACCGTCTTACCGGTGGCGAGATTGCGGCCGTAACACATGATGCACGCGCCGCGACGGCTCTCACAGGTCAGCACCGAGCGGATGCGGACGCGTTCGATACCGGCCTCCTGGATCTTGGCGGCAAGGGCCACCGTGATCTCCTGGCCGGTCTCGAGCAGCAAGTCGCCAGTCATCGGATCGTAGATGTCTTCCTGGCTTACGCGGCCGACGATTCGATCGCGTAGCGGCTCGAGGATGTCGCCACCTTCCATGATGGCCGACACCACGATGCCGTCGATGGTGCCACAGTCCTCTTCCGAGATGATGACGTCCTGCGCCACGTCCACCAGGCGGCGGGTGAGATACCCGGAATCTGCCGTCTTGAGCGCGGTGTCGGCCAGGCCCTTGCGCGCACCGTGGGTGGAGATGAAGTACTGCAACACCGTCAGACCTTCGCGGAAATTGGCGGTAATGGGGGTCTCGATGACCTCGCCCGAGGGCTTGGACATGAGGCCACGCATACCGGCCAGCTGGCGTACCTGCTCGCGGGAGCCACGGGCGCCCGAGTCGGCCATCATGCGGATCGGGTTGAATACGCCGCGCTTGTCTTCCTCGCGCTGCATCTCGCGGAACATCTCTTCGGAGACGTTCTCCGTGACGCGATGCCAGATGTCGATGATCTTGTTGTGCCGCTCGCCCGCGGTGATGACACCGGCGGAACGCTGCTTCTCGATCTCGATCACCTCGCCGAGCGCGTCGTCGATCATGCGCTCCTTCTCCACCGGCACCACCATGTCGTCGATGCCGATGGACACGCCGGCCTTGGTGGCGTAGTAGAAGGAGATTTCCTTCATCTCGTCGAGCATCTGGACGGTCTTGTCGTTACCGAACGCGAGGAAGCAGTAGCCCACGAGATCCTGGAGACCCTTTTTCTTCAACAGGCCGTTGACGTAGGGCATCTCGTCCGGCAGCTGCTGGTTGAAGATCACGCGACCGACAGTGGTCTCGATGAGATGACTCTCGACGTCCTCCACCTCGGCGTGCACCACATCTTGGTTGTGGTACTGCTTGGTGAGGTCGATGAAACGGCCCGTGTACCGAACACGGATGCGGGTCTGGGTTTCGACCTCCTGAGCCTGGAGGGCCAGGATGACGGAGTCGAAGTCGGGGAAGGTGCGACCTTCACCCTTGGCACCCGGCTTCTCGGTGGTCAGGTAGTAACCGCCGAGCACCAGATCCTGTGACGGCACCGCGAGCGGTTTGCCGTTGGCCGGCGACAGCAGGTTGTTGGACGCCAGCATCAGCACCTTCGACTCGATCTGAGCCTTGGGAGACAGCGGTACGTGGACGGCCATCTGATCGCCGTCGAAGTCGGCGTTGAACGCCGCGCAGACGAGCGGATGGATCTGGATCGCCTTGCCCTCGATGAGCACCGGCTGAAAGGCCTGGATACCGAGACGGTGAAGCGTGGGTGCACGGTTGAGCAGCACCGGATGGTCGCGAATGACCTCGTCCAGAGCGTCCCAGACCGCGTCCACCTCCTGCTCCACCAGCTCCTTGGCAGCCTTGATCGTGCCCACCAATCCTTTCTCTTCCAGCCGGTTGTAGATGAACGGCTTGAAGAGCTCCAGGGCCATCTTCTTCGGCAGGCCACACTGATGGAGACGCAGATCCGGGCCGACCACGATGACCGAACGGCCGGAGTAGTCGACCCGCTTGCCCAGGAGGTTCTGACGGAAGCGACCCTGCTTGCCCTTGAGCGTGTCGGACAGCGACTTCAGCGGGCGGTTGTTGGAGCCCTTGAGGACTCGACCGCGCCGACCGTTGTCGAACAGCGCGTCCACGGCCTCCTGCAGCATGCGCTTCTCGTTGCGCACGATGACCTCGGGCGCCCGCAGCTCCAGCAGCTTCTTGAGCCGGTTGTTGCGGTTGATGACTCGGCGGTAGAGATCGTTCAGATCCGACGTCGCGAAGCGGCCACCGTCCAGCGGCACGAGGGGACGCAGCTCCGGCGGGATGACCGGGATGACCTCGAGGATCATCCACTCCGGACGGTGCCCGGACTTACGGAAGGCATCGACGACCTTCAATCGCTTGGCCGCCTTCAGACGCCGGATCTGCGATGTGTCGGTCTTCATGACGATGCGCAGCTCTTCTGCCAGCTCGTCGAGATCGATGCGGCTGAGCAGCTCTTTGATCGCCTCGGCGCCCATGCGGGCTTCGAAGGCATCGTCGCCGTACTCGTCGCGCATCTCGCGAAAGCGCTCTTCGCTCAGCAGCTCACGGTCCTTCAGCTCGGTGTCACCCGGGTCGATGACGACGTAACTCTCGAAGTAGAGGATCCGCTCGAGATCACGCAGCGACAGATCGAGCAAGTGACCGATGCGGCTCGGCAGGCCCTTGAAGAACCAGACGTGCGACACCGGCGCGGCGAGCTGGATGTGCCCCATGCGCTCGCGGCGCACCTTGGACCTGGTCACCTCGACGCCGCATTTGTCGCAGATCACACCGCGATGTTTCATCCGCTTGTACTTTCCGCACAAGCACTCCCAATCGGTGATCGGGCCGAAAATCTTGGCGCAGAAGAGACCGTCCCGCTCCGGCTTGAAGGTGCGGTAGTTGATGGTCTCCGCCTTGGTCACCTCGCCGTAGCTCCAAGAGAGGATCTTCTCCGGCGACGCAATGGAGATGCGGATCGCGTTGAAGTCCTTCAGAGACTGCGGCTTCTCGAAAAAGTTGACTGGCTGCAAGGGATGCCTCCTTCGATCTGACGATCGGCGACGGGGCTGGCTGTTCTCTAGGTGATCTCTAAGTGTCTCTATCTAAGCTGGCAATCTCGAGTGGCGGTGGTACCGTTCGGCGCCCTACTCCTCGCCCTCGGCGAGGAGTTCGACGTCGAGGCACAAGCTCTGAAGCTCGCGGACGAGGACGTTGAATGACTCCGGAAGACCCGGATCGTCCGGCACGTCACCTTTGACGATGGCCTCGTAAACCTTCGAGCGGCCTTCCACGTCGTCGGACTTGACGGTGAGCAGCTCTTGCAGGGTGTAGGCGGCACCATATGCCTCCAGGGCCCAGACCTCCATCTCACCGAAGCGCTGGCCACCGAACTGCGCCTTGCCTCCCAACGGCTGCTGGGTGATGAGCGAGTACGGGCCGATGGAGCGGGCGTGGATCTTGTCGTCCACCAGGTGGGAGAGCTTGAGCATGTAGATGTAGCCCACCGTGACCTCGTTCTCGAGCTGCTCGCCGGTCATCCCGTCGAATAGCCGGGTCTTGCCGTCCAGCGGCAGCTCCGCCTGTTCGAGGTAGCCCTTCATCGCCGTTTCGCTGGCACCGTCGAAAACCGGCGTGGCGAACTTCAGGCCCAGGGCGATTCCTGCCCAGCCGAGGTGGGTCTCGAGAATCTGACCCACGTTCATGCGGCTCGGAACACCCAGGGGATTCAGCACGATCTCCACCGGTGTCCCGTCCGGCGTGTAGGGCATGTCCTCCACCGGCAGGATCCGGGAGATGACGCCCTTGTTGCCGTGGCGGCCAGCCATCTTGTCGCCCACCTGAAGCTTCCGCTTCATCGCGACGTAGACCTTCACCATCTTGATGACGCCCGGGGGCAGCTCGTCGCCTTTCTGCAGGAGCTGAACCCGCTCTTCGTTCACCTTGTGGATGACATCGATGTGCGAATCGGTCTTGCGGTAGATCTTCTCCACCTGCTCGTGCAAGGTGTTGTCACGCAACGGCAGACGAAGGATCTCCTGACGCGAGAGCTTGACGAGGGCATCGTGGGTGATCTCGTCGTTCTTTCCCAACACCTGCTCACCGTCGCGGTTCTCCACGCCGGCCATAACCTTGTGGCCCGCCAGAAGATCGCGGATCTTCTTGTTGCGCTCCTCGGTGAGAATGCGCACCTCATCCTTGATGTTCTTCTGGATTCGAGCGATCTCCGCATCCTCGATCTCGATGGCGCGGGTATCTTTCTCGACACCCTTGCGGCTGAAGATCTTGACGTCGACCACCGTACCCTCGACGCCCGGAGGTACCTTGAGGGAAGCGTCGCGAACGTCGCCGGCCTTCTCACCGAAGATGGCCCGCAAAAGCTTCTCTTCGGGAGTCAGCTGAGTCTCACCCTTGGGCGTGACTTTGCCGACCAGGATATCGCCCGAGGCGACGGTGGCACCGATACGGATGATGCCGGCTTCGTCGAGGTCCTTTAGGGCGGCCTCCGAGACATTCGGGATGTCGCGGGTGACCTCCTCGGGCCCGAGCTTGGTGTCTCGGGCTTCGATCTCGAACTCCTCGATGTGAATGGAGGTGTAGTAGTCCTCCTTCACCAGCTTCTCGGAGATCAGGATCGCGTCCTCGAAGTTGTAACCGCGCCAGGGCATGAAGGCCACCAGGACGTTGCGTCCGAGAGCCAGCTCACCGAGCTCGGTGCACGGGCCGTCGGCCAGCACATCGCCCTTCTTCAGACGCTGTCCCTCCTCGACCACCGGCTTCTGGTTGATGCAGGTGTTCTGGTTGGAACGGCGGAACTTGGTGAGCTGGTAGATGTCCGCACCGAACTCCTTCTGCTCACCGGTCTCGGGATCCTCTGCCTCGACGCGCAGAATGATGCGCTCCGAGTCGACAGAGTCGACGATGCCACCGCGGCGCGACTGTACGACGGCCCCGGAATCGCGAGCGACGGTACCCTCGAGACCGGTGCCCACCACCGGCGAGTCGCTGCGCAACAGCGGCACCGCCTGGCGTTGCATGTTCGATCCCATGAGGGCGCGGTTCGCATCATCGTGTTCGAGGAAAGGAATGAGCGCGGCGGCGACGGATACCAGCTGTTTCGGGCTGATGTCCATGTACTCCACGCGCTCTTTCTCGACGGTGATGAAGTCGCCGCCGGCACGGGCGATGACTCGATCGTCTGCGAAGAAGCCACCCTCCTCGACCTTGGCGTTGGCCTGAGCGATGACGTACTTCTCTTCCTCCCAAGCAGTGAGGTAGAACGCGAAGGGCTCTACCTCCACCGTCGTCTTTCCGTCCTTCTTCAGCTGCTTCCTCAGATCGTCGAGCTCGTCACCGGTGAGCACGGAACCCAGCTTCAGATCCGAGCCGCCGACGCGCACGATCTTGTAGTGATCGATCACGCGGCCGTCCTCGACCTTCTTGTAGGGGCTCTCGATGAAGCCATAGTCGTTGATGCGGGCGAAGGTGGCCAGGGACGAGATCAGACCGATGTTCGGTCCTTCCGGCGTCTCGATGGGACAGATGCGGCCATAGTGGGAAGCATGCACGTCGCGCACCTCGAATCCGGCGCGCTCGCGCGACAGACCACCCGGACCCAAGGCCGATAGACGACGCTTGTGGGTGACCTCCGACAGCGGGTTGGTCTGGTCCATGAACTGCGACAACTGGGACGAGCCGAAGAACTCCTTGATCGCCGCGATCACCGGCTTGGAGTTGATCAGGTCGTGGGGCATCGCCGAGTCGATGTCCTGATGGACCGACATCTTCTCCTTGATGGCACGCTCCATCCGCACCAAGCCGATACGGAACTGATTCTCCAACAACTCGCCCACCGCACGCACGCGGCGGTTGCCCAAGTTGTCGATGTCGTCGACCCGACCGATGTCCTTGTGCAGGCGCATCAAGTATTCGATCACTCGATAGAAGTCGTCGGCGGAGAGGGTCTTCTGATCCACCGGGACGTCGGTATCGAGCTTGATGTTGAACTTGAAGCGGCCGACTCGGGAGAAGTCGTAGCGTTTGGCGTCGAAGAACATGCCGTAGAAGAGCGAACGGGCCGATTCGAGAGTCGGGGGATCTCCCGGGCGCATGCGCCGGTAGATCTCCATCAACGCTTCCTTGGAGTTCGTCGTGTTGTCCTTCGCCAGGGTGTTGGTGAGCAGGTTGCCCGTCAGCTCCCAATCCGGGAAGAAGACCTCCATGTCGGTGATCTCGCGATCGGCGATCCGATCCTCGAGATCCTCGGGTACGAGATCATTGGCCTCGAAGACCACCTCACCGGTTCCCAGGTCGACCACGTCGGCGATGAAGTAGGCGCGGTCGAGATCGGCCAGCGCGACGGTCTTCTCAATCGTGTTGTCCTCGACCATCTCGTCGGCGTCGGTGCGATCGACGACGATCCCGGCAAAGAGCGGATACTGGGCGCGAACCCCACGGCTCGAACGGTCGCGGAGGCGTTCCTGCTGGATCACCTTGTGTGTCAGAGAAAGCCGGAACTTGCCCTTGCCCTTGGCTTCCAGGGCGATGGGCGTGTAGAACTGACGCAGGATCGCTTCGTTGCTTTCCAAGCCGAGAGCACGCAGGAACACGGTGCCGTGGAACTTGCGCTTGCGATCGATGCGGACCGAGAGGACCTCTTTTTGGTCGTACTCGAACTCGACCCAAGATCCGCGGTAGGGAATGATCTTGGCCAGGTACGAGCGCTTGTCGTCCTTGGTGAAGAAGACTCCCGGCGAGCGGTGCAGCTGGGAGACGATGACGCGTTCTGTACCGTTGATGACAAACGTGCCGAAGTCCGTCATCAGAGGAATCTCGCCGAAGTAGACCTCCTCCTCCTTGGCGTCGCGCATCATCTTGGTGCCGGTTTCCGGATCCTTGTCGTAGACGAACAACCGGAACGTCACCTTGAGGGGCACGGCGAAGGTCATGCCGCGCTCCTGGCACTCCGAAATGGAGTACTTCAGCTGCAGCTCCACCGGACCACCGCAAACGTCGCAGCGCACCACGCGGTTCTTGTTGGTCGCACCGCATTCGTGGCAGACCACCGTTTCCTCGTGCGGGTGCTCGGTCATGATCTTCGCACCGCAGCTGGAGCACGTCATGCGTAGATACTCAAGACCCTTGAGAGTGCCGCACTTGCACTGCCAGTCACCGATGGTGTACTTCACGAAGTCCAACGAGCAGGTCTCTCGGAAATCGGAGAACGGGAAAATGCTCGTGAACACCGCCTGCAGGCCATGGCTCCCGCGTTCTTCGGGCAGCAGATTCATCTGCAGGAACCGTTCGTAGCTACGGCGCTGCACGTCGATCAAGTTGGGAATCGGCAGCGAGGTCTGGATTTTCGAGAAATCCACGCGCTCTGGCATCTTGGTCCTTTGACTCATCAGGATCAAGCTCCTTTGGGCGAGAATGGCCGGCGCTCCTGGTGGTGGGACGGATTCCGGGCTGGCGCGGCGGAGGTGCCCGGTCGTCGGCAATACGGCGGCATGGTCATCGAAGGCTCGTTGGGAAGGAGCCGAAACTGGCAGGGAGACTGACGAAAAAACTCAAAAGAAACAGAAGACACCATGCCCCGAGCCCGGCATTGCCGCGCTGAGGAAGCATGGTCGGATCGCGTTTCTGCGAATGTTGGCCGGGCCGGGCCGGTCGGCGGCCTGACCCTAGCCGAAGTGTAGCACGTCGAGATGATAGTTGACCCAGGTGGTGGTGGCTCGGGTGGCGCCGCCCACGCACCTACGGTTTGCGGACGACGCGGCGATCGGATGGCGATCCGATCTATTTGAGCTCCACCTGGGCGCCAGCGTCCTCGAGCTTCTTCTTGATCTCTTCGGCCTCGTCCTTGGACGCGCCTTCCTTGACCGGCGAGGGGACACCCTCGACCAGGTCCTTGGCCTCTTTGAGACCCAGGCCGGTGATGGCGCGGACTTCCTTGATCACGTTGATCTTCTTGTCACCGAACGAAGTGAGGACGACGTCGAATTCGTCCTTCTCCTCGGCGGCGGCGGCGTCGCCACCTGCGGCGGGACCGGCAACGGCCACCGCAGCGGCAGCGGCGGACACACCGTAGTGATCTTCCAGCGCCTTGACGAGGTTGTTCAGCTCGAGAACCGTCATCTCGTCGATCTGCTTGATGAAATCTTCGGTTGCTACAGCCATGGTCGTTCTCCTTGGAACTCTAGGTCGGCTGGACGTTCCAGCCATGAATCGGGAAAGTGTGAATCTGTGGTGGTCTCGTGAATCGGTTGTGCCGGTAGAGCTACGCGGGTCACGCCGAGGTGCGTGGTCAGGCCTCTTTCTTCTCGGCGATCTGGTTTAGCACCACGACGAAGTCGCGGGTGAGGGCATTGAGCACGCGGGCGAAACGGGTGACCGGCGACTGCAGGAGGAAGAGCAGCTTGGCCATCAACTCCTCGCGGCTCGGCATCTTGGCGATGTCCTCGAGCTCGTCGGTGGAGACGGCCTTGCCATCTACCAGACCGGCCTTGAATTCGATCGCCGGTACTTCTTTGCGGAACTCGGTCAGCGCCTTGGCCAGTCCGACCACGTCTTCGCCGGTGTAGGCGACAGCGGTCGGGCCCGTGAAGTGGTCACTCAGATCCCCCATCGGCTGATCCTTGATGGCGATCAGCGCCAGAGTGTTCTTGACCACCTCGTACTGCCCACCGTGTTCGCGCACGCGGTCGCGAAGGTCGGTGACCTGCGGCACGGTGATGCCCTTGAAGCCCACCAGGAAGGCGTGCGGCGCGGTGGCCAAACCGTCCTGGTAGGTCTGTACCGTTTCTTTTTTTTCGGAGCGTGTGCGGGCCATGGTCTTATGCCTCCAGGCTCGAAGCGATGCTCTCGTCGATCTTCAGGCCGGGGCCCATGGTCGACGTGAGGTGGATGGCCTGGACGTATTTGCCCTTGGCCGACGCCGGGCGCAAACGGATCACGCTGCGCAGCAGGCTCTCCGAGTTTTCCTGCAATTGCTCGGCGCTGAACGAGAGCTTGCCGAGCGGAGCGTGCACGACACCCGCCTTGTCGACGCGGAACTCGACCTTACCGGCCTTGATGTCCTCGACCGCCTTGCCGACGTCGAACGTCACCGAGCCCGATTTGGGATTCGGCATCAGACCCCGGGGGCCGAGAACTCGGCCGAGGCGACCGACGACGCGCATCATGTCCGGCGTCGAGATGACAGCGTCGAAGTCCATCCAACCACCTTGGATCTTCTCTGCCAGTTCCTCGCCGCCTACGTGATCGGCGCCTGCGTCCTGCGCTTCCTTCTGTTTCTCGCCTGCGGCGAACACCAGGATGCGCACGGTCTTGCCGGTGCCGTGGGGTAGCACCACAGTGCCGCGTACCATTTGGTCGGCATGCTTCGGGTCGACACCCAGGTTCATCGCGATCTCGAGCGTCTGATCGAATCGGGTGAATGACACCTCCTGCAGCAGGGCGATGGCTTCGCTCAGCTGGTAGGGGCGATTCTCGATCTTGTCGAGGACGTTCTTTCGGTTCTTTGATTTCGCCATATCTGACCTCGTTCGACGGGCTATCAGCCCTCGACCTCGATGCCCATAGACCTGGCGGTGCCTGCGACGATGCGACAGGCGGCCTCCAGACTGGCGGCGTTGAGATCGGGCATCTTGGTCTTGGCGATCTCTTCCACCTGGGCCATGGTGACCTTGCCGACCTTGTTGCGGTTCGGTTCACCGGACCCCTTGGCGATCTTCGCCGCCTGCTTCAACAAGACGGCAGCGGGCGGCGTCTTGGTGATGAAGGAATAGGAACGGTCGGCGTAGACCGTGATGATCACCGGAATGATGGTGCCCTGGTTCTCTTGAGTACGGGCGTTGAATGCCTTGCAGAAGTCCATGATGTTGACGCCGGCCTGACCGAGGGCCGGGCCGACCGGAGGCGCGGGCGACGCCTGGCCTCCTGGAATCTGCAGCTTGACTTGTCCGACGACTTTCTTCGCCATTGCTTATGACCTCTTTCGCGAGCGCCGCTTACAGCTTCTCGACTTGGAAGAAGTTGAGTTCCACCGGGGTCTGGCGACCGAAGATGGTGACCATGACCTTGAGCGTCTCGCGGTCGAGATTGACTTCCTCGACGACGCCGGAGAAGTTGCTGAACGGGCCGTCGATGATCTTGACCGGCTCGCCCTTGTCGTACACGTGCTTGGGCTTGGGCTTCTCTTTTGCCGAGGTCACCTGATCGAGAATGGAATCGACCTCGTCCTGACTCAGAGGCGTGGGCTTCTTGCCCGTGCCGACGAAGCCGGTGACCTTGGGCGTGTTCTTCACCACGTGCCAAGCAGGGTCCGACATCTGCATTTCCACCAAGATGTAGCCCGGGAAGAACTTCCGTTCTGTCTCGCGCTTCTTACCACCCTTGAGCTCGACGATGGTTTCCTTGGGGATGCGAACTTCGCCGAAGCTGTCGGCCATGTCCAGCGCCTCCGCACGCTGCTTGAGCGTCTCGGCGACCCGCTCCTCGAATCCGGAGTAGGTATGGACGATGTACCACTGCTTGGCTGACATATCGGCAGAACCTTTCTAGCGGAGTACAGCTCGTTAGATCGCGCCGACGAGGCGCAGAGCGAGGTCGTAGACCTGCTCGTAGACCGCGATCACGACACGATCCGAGCCCCAAAGGAATATCGCGAAGATGAATGAGGTCACGATCACCACCGTGGTGGTCGCGACGACCTCCTTTTGGTTCGGCGTCGTCACCTTCTTCCACTCGGACTTGACCTCGGGAAGGAACTCGCTGAAGAAATACTTGATCTTGTTCATGGGCTCATGAGCCGTAGATGGCACGGCAGGAGGGACTTGAACCCCCAACCGCCGGTTTTGGAGACCGGTGCTCTACCAATTGAGCTACTGCCGTACAGAATTGGGGCGCCCCGGGCGGGACGCCATCCGGCGAAGCACCGAAGCGCTCCGCCGGCACGATCACTCGACGATTTCGGTGACGGTACCGGCACCGATGGTGCGTCCACCTTCGCGGAT
>JALCBJ010000118.1 GCA_028066595.1 Thermoanaerobaculia bacterium | reverse complement strand
TAGTAGTAGTTCGCCAGGCGCACGGGCTGTCGCCGTGGGCCCCACGTCCCCGCAGGCCCGTCGAACCGTCCCGCCTGTTGCGCCCCGCAGTCTCCACAACAGCCCTCGGCGGTCAGATTCCATGCTCCCAACCGATACCAGTCGCGCTCGATGAGAAGGGCACCACAAGAGTGACAGAAGGTGGAACCCCCTTCGCGATCGTGTACGTTGCCCGTATAGGCGTAGCGCACGCCGTTGGCGAGGGCGATCCGGCGCGCACGGGCCAACGTGCCGGGAGGAGTGGCCGGTCGGTCGCGTAGCTTGTAGTCGGGATGGAATGCGGTGAAGTGGACGGGAACGTCGGGCCCCAATTCCTCGACGATCCAACGGGTCATGCGATCGAGTTCTTCGTCGGAGTCGTTGAGACCAGGGATGAGGAGGTTGGTCAGCTCGAACCAGACGTCGGTCTCGTGTCTCAGATACCGCAGCGTTTCCAAGACCGGCTCCAGAGAGGCGCCGCAGATCTTGCGGTAGAAATCCTCGGTGAAGGCTTTGAGATCGACGTTCGCTGCATCCATGTGCGCAAAGAACACACGTCGTGGCTCCGGACAGATCTCCCCTGCCGTTACGGCGACCGTCCGAATCCCACGGTCGTGGCATGCTTCCGCCACGTCGACGGCGTACTCGAGGAAGATCACCGGATCGTTGTATGTGAACGCCACGCTTCGGCAACCCAGTTCGCACGCGGCGGCGGCAATCGTCTCGGGCGACGCCCGGTCTGCCAGGGTATCTAGCTCACGCGACTTGGAGATATCCCAGTTCTGGCAGAACTTACAAGCCAGGTTGCAGCCCGCCGTGCCGAACGAGAGTACAGGTGTGCCGGGCAGGAAGTGGTTTAGCGGCTTCTTCTCGATCGGGTCGACGCAGAAACCCGAAGAGCGGCCGTAGGTGGTGAGCACGACCTCGCCGCCGACGTTGCCGCGCACGAAACAGAGGCCACGCTGCCCTTCGCGCAGGCGGCAGAACCGAGGACAGAGATCGCATTGCACGCGCCCGTCGTCGAGGGCGTGCCAGTACTTCGTAGGAACGGTGTCTTCGCGGATCGCCTGGTCGACCATGACGCCTCCATTCTGGGAGCGGCGGTGCTAGATGTCGAATTCCAGACTCAGCCGGTCCAGCGCTGCTCCCGGCACAGCGCAACGAACTCCTGCCGGCGAAATCCTTTGTCCAGTAGCTCTTTCGCCAGCGGCTCGGCCTCGTCACTTCGACCAAGAGCCACCAGGATCTCGATCAAGCTCAGGTCGTAGCGCACCGGCTCTGTGTCACGGGCCAGCGGTTCGAGGATCGCAGCTGCACGAATCAGGCTCTTCTCGGCTTCCGCCGGCCGATTCCGCTGTGCCTCGATCTCGGCAAGCGCGGCCAGCGAGTTGGCCAAGGTGTGTAGCGCGTAAGGATGCTCGGGCTCGCCGTCCAAGAAAGACTGACTCAACGAAACCGCGTGCGTCAGGTGTTGGGCGGCCTCATCCAGGGCTCCGAGGCCGGCCAGGCTGCGACCCAGGTCTCGATAGATTCCAGCCACCCGCACGTGTTCCTCTCCGAAAGCCGCTTCGTAGATCGGCATGGCCTGTCTTTGTTTCTGCGCTGCATCGCCGAATTCGCCGGACGCCTGGTCGAGCATCGCCAGGTTCAGAAGGGCGCCCGCGATGAAGGGATGCTGGCCTCCATAGGTCTCGCGCCAAATCCGCAGCGCCTCCTCCCACAGCGGTCTTGCCTCGTCCGTCTTGCCCTGGTCGCGGTATAGCGTCGCAAGGCCGGAGAGGCCCGAAGCGATGCTCTCGTGATCGTCGTCGAACACACTTCGCTGAATCTCGAGAGTCCGGAGCACGTGAGGCTCGGCTTCGTCCAGACGCCCCAGCTCCCGCAGAGCAGCGGCCAGATTGTTGTGTCCGTAGGTGAGGTCCGGGTGGTCCGGACCGTATGCGGCCTCGGCGATCTCGAGGTCCCGGCGGAACATCGGTACCGCTCGGGCATACTGCCCGTCCCGAAAATAGTGCGTGGCCAGATTGCCATAGGCCTGGCCGAGCAGCTTGTGGTCGTGTGGCAGAAGCTTTTCGCGAATCTCTACGCCCTGGCGCATCATGCCCTCGGCCTCGTCGCGCTCCAGCTCCTCGTAGAGGATCCCCAGACGTACCAGCACGTCGGCCACCGCGAGGGACTCTTCTCCGTGCTGCTCACGACGCGTCGTCAAAGTCTCTTCGAAGAGCTCGACCGCGGTCTCGAAATTGCCCGCGGCATGCTCCGCGCAGGCGAACCCGTAAATCGCATCCTGCCGGGCAGGGTCGTCGGGATCCGAGTGCTCCCGGTAGAGCTCGATGGCCTCCTCGAACGCCGGCAGGGATTCGCTGTGATTTCCGGTCACCGTTTCCAGGCTGCCCAGCCAGACCAAGCTGGTAGCGATCTCGTCCGGTGCTGCGCCGTGTCGGCGCCGAAGCTCGAGAGACTCCTCGAGCAGAGGACGAGCATCACGGTAGAGCCCCAATCGGCGATGGATGTCTCCTATAGTCCCCAACAGATGAGCCCGGATCAACGGTTGCTCCTCGAGCTCGGTCTCGATCTTCTCGGCACCCTGATTGAGAAGCTCGCGGGCCGTGACATTAGAACTCTCGGCATTCCATGGATCCGCGACTTCGAAGAGTCCCTTGAGGTACTCCGTAACCTGCTTGGCAGACTCTGCTTCGCGATTGGCCCTGGCCGCCTCTTCGGCGATCCGGCTCCGCTGGTATCCCATCACCACCGAGAACACCGCGAGGATGAGTACGAACGCGGCAACCGCTGTCGTTCGCCTGCGCCGGGCGGGCTTGCTGCGAATCCACTCCAAACGCTCCGCGACATCGAGGGCCGACGGCCGGCTTCCCGACGCCACCGATTTCATCCTCTCGATCAACCGCGCCAGATCTGGATCGACGCCTTTCACCGGCAGGGTGTCGCCTTGTCCCGCTCTGACCAGCTGATTGGTAAGAGGAAGATTCGGCGGATACGCTCCGGAACCGGTAAAGAGATGTTGCAGAACCAGCCCGAGCGAGTAGATGTCTCCTGCCGTACCGGCGGGTTCGCTCCGAGCCTGCTCCGGACTCATGTAGGCGATGGTGCCCTCGATCGGACCGCTGCTGGACTCTTGATGCGATGCCCTCGTATCGACTAGGTCACCGGTATCGAGTTCGTCCGTAAACGCTCCGGAGACCGAGATCTCTCTGCGCTCGATCGACCCTGATTCCGTCCACTGCAGCCCCGCCCGAGCACTTCCTTTCTCGACAGCTCGCTCGACCGACAGGGCCAAGCCAAAATCGAGCACTTTGACCGTGCCGTCCGGAGTGATCATGATGTTGCCGGGCTTCAGATCGCGATGGGCGATGCCTTGATCGTGGGCAGCGATCAAAGCAGCCACTAGTTGACTGGCGATCCCGTGCGCCTCGGCGTAGGGAACCCTGCCCCCTTCCTCCAAGACCGCCCGCAAGCTCTGTCCGTGGATCAGTTCCAGTACGAGATAGTCGCCGTCGGGGCCCTCGATGTGGTGGTGGATCTGGCAAATGTTCGGATGCTGGATCTTCGAGAGCAGCCTCGCCTCCCGAAGAAACCGCTCCCGAGCCCCGTCGTTGCCCTGAAATCGAGACGAGACCGCCTTGACCGCAACCTTGCGTTGCAGCTTCTCGTCCCAGCCTTCGAAAACCGTGCCCATCCCACCCTGGCCCACCAGAGCATCGAGACGGATACCACCGAGAGTCTGACCGAGGCGTGGGTCGGATCCAGCCCCCGATTCCAGTTCCTCGATTCGCCAGGGGTCCTCGGTTTCGTCTGGCGTATCGCCGGGCGGTGTTTCCGCTTCGAGCTCAGACGCGTAGCCTACGACGGTATCGAACAAGCGGGAGTCCCTCATGGACCGACCCTAGCAGCTGCCAGCACCGCAGTGCCGGCCGACACGTCATGTCACAGTGACATCTATGTCCATGTCGCTTTCGAGAGCCTCGACGCTCCAGGCTTCTCCGCCGCCCGCGACACGCACGCAATTGCGGCCAGCGCGCTTCGCCTCATAGAGCGCTGCATCCGCCTCTCCGATCAGTGCTTCCCGACTGTCGCCACGGCGTCTTCCCGACACGCCGCAACTGACGGTGAGCTGGTACTCCGTCTCACCGCGGGTCACCGCCAGATCGAGACGCTCGGCGCACTGGCGCGCCCGCTCCGCCACCAACACCGCCTTCTCGCACGATGTCTCGGGCAGCACCAAAACGAATTCCTCGCCGCCATAACGGGCGACGATGTCGGACGCGCGGCTGACGTTGACCAGTGTCTCGGAAATCGCCACCAACGCTTCGTCTCCAGCCAAATGACCGAACTGATCGTTGAACTGCTTGAAATGATCGATGTCCACCATGACCAACGAGAGTGGTCGATCGTATCGTTCAGCCCGATCGATCTCGCGCTCGAGACACTGCTGCAAGAACCGGTGATTGAAAAGGCCCGTCAGGCCGTCCGTATTGGCAAGCCGACGTGCGTGTTCGAACTCATAGGCACGGCGGAGGCGCAGATCGAGCTCTGTGGCATCGACGGGCTTGGCCACGAAGTCGGAGGCCCCGAGTCGCATCGCTTCCGCGACGATATCCACGAGATTGACTCCAGAGACCACCAGAACAGGCAGGGCCGGCCAGCGGACGCGCAGCTCACGGAGTACCTCGAGGCCGCTCTGCTCCGGCATGACCAGATCGAGGATCACGGCTTCGAACGAACCGGCTTCCAACACGTCGATCGTTCGAGTCGGATCACTTTCCGTGATCACTTCATGGCCGAACATCTCCAACTGTGAGCGGCACAGACGACAGATCGCCGGCTCGTCGTCGACCACCAGCACACGGAGAGATTTCATCAATTTCTCGGGTTTCGTCCGATAGAAAAGAATGGTCTGGAGACCACCGATTCGCAGAAGACAGGGAGGGGAGCGCGAAGAGACTAAGGCGAAACGAGGAAAATATCAAGCCCACCCAACTCTCGGCAGTGTTCCGGTTTCCGGCCACCGCCCATCGTTCGGTTCAAAACAGATGGGCGTCGTCGGCGAACGGCCCGGAGCCGACGCCGTCGCGGATCAGCCGATCGACACCCGGCAGGCCACCCAGCGTCGCTGCTACGGCATCCTCGTCGTCGGGTTGGCAGAGTACGTGGACATTGGCTCCCGCATCCATCGTGGCCCAGGCGGAAACGCCTGCGCTTCGCAGGCCCCGCACCGCTTCGAGCACCGTCAATGTCGCCGGTTTCCAGTAGTAGATCGGCGGCGCCGACGTCATGGCGACGCAGTGCAGATCTACGGCTTCGGCTTCGACGATGGCACCCATCCGATCGAAGTCACGGCACGCGAGCGCGTCGCGGACTGCCTCGAGCCGGCCCGGCAGGTCGCGCAGTCGCCGTTCGAAGTACGGGCTGGTGCGGGCCCGCCGATGCCCTTCCAAGGATGAAGTCTCCTTGGCGCCCGTTTCGACTATTACGACGACGTTGCGAAGATCCCAGTGTTCCGCGGGATGGACTTGAAACGCGTAATCCTTCGCACCATCCGGTGCCAGCGCCTTGGCTGGCCATTGCACGTACCCACCCAGCACGGAACGCGAAGCAGAGCCCGAACCACTACGACGGGCCAGCTCTGATTGCATGGCGTGAGACTCGGCGCGGCCGAGGGCTCCTAGCACGGCCAAGGTCAGAGCTGAGAACCCGGATGCCGAAGACGCCAGCCCAGCGGCTGCCGGAAAGCTGTTCTCCGTCGCCACGCGGAAGAATCCGGACTCACCTGCCCAATCGAGCAGGCGGTCCAGATGCTCCCGCACCCTTTGGGCGAAGGCAGGTGGGGCCGTCTCCAAGCCGCCATCGGTTCCTCGCCAGCGGATTTCGTGCTCGCCGGACCTGTCGACATGCTCGACGGTCGACCGGCTATGACAGGCGCGGAGCGTCATCGACAGCGATGCGTTCTCCGGCACGGCACTGGCCAGGTCGGTGGCACCCCAGTACTTGATGAATGCGATATTGGAAGGTGAGACGATCGTGGTCTTCGGCATGGTCTGTTTGACTTCTGGCTACTGGCCGGATTTCTCCGCCCACTCGAGGGATTGGGTCATCAACTTCTCGCCGCGAGCCCGCCGCTCCGGGTCCTGCACGTCGCCGAGCACCGGTTCCAGGACCTCGGTTGCCTCGCGGTATTGGCCTTCGTTGAACAGTCGAGCCGCCTCGTTGTAGGCGTCGACGAAGCGATTATGTGCGACGACACGTCGTAGCTCGGCGATCTGCTTGCCCAGCTCTGTCGTCCAGCTGTCGTTGGCTTGCGTGTGTGCCCGAAGGATCTCCAACGCCGCGAGCGCTTCCTCGTAGCGTCTTAGACGCATGAGCTCCATCGCGCCTTCGATCGTCACGGCGTCGCCGATGACGGTCGCTTCTGCCATCTCCGTGGCTCCCCGGTCCCAGAACACCGGCAGTGCCCTGACCTCGGGGTGCAACTCGGCCAGACCTTCGGCATCCTGCTGCCGCCCCGCCTTCTCGTACAGGGCGTATAGCGCGATCGCGACCTCACCCTGGCGAGCTTCGGTCGCCATGCCATATTTCGATTGGGCCCAATCGATCCACTCCGCGTCCACTGCGCTCCGACGCTGAACCGCCACCGCCAACTCCGTCCAGGCCTCCCGCGGTCTCGAATCCAGGTCGAGGGAGGTCCGCAGGAGCTCGACGACATGGCGAGTCGAAGCCTCGTCCGGCTCACCGGCGTGGTGCTCCAGAATCGCTCGCGCCTGCTCTCTCGGCCAACGAGCCTCGATCGCTTCAGCGGAGGCCGCTCGACCGAACGCCTCCTCCGCGGACTTGTGATCGCCACGCCGGACTGCTGCGAAGGCCACTCCGGCCGCAGCGCCTCCCTTCGACGGTCCGTCCAGTGCCTCCGCGCGGGCAAACAGCGTCTCCGCCGCGGGATGGCGATCCCTGAGCCTCTGCAGACGACCGAACTCGACGAGAATCCGATCGCTCTGTGGTTGGAACCGCCATACCTCCGGTAGGGTCACCGGCCGGCTCCAATGCATCGCTTCCAGATCGCCCTTCACGGCGTAGGGACGCACGACCTTCTTCATGAGCTTGTCGGGCGGACGGATGATCGCTTCCTGCAGTGCCGCCGGAAACACCGCGCCTCGGCGCGTGATCTCCAGCGTTTCCTGAAGCTGCTGCCTACCGCTCTCGCGGGCCAGAAGAAAGTAGTGCAGAAACGCCCATCCTTGAGGCCGCAGCAAGGTACGCGTCTCGCTCGGAGTCGAGCTCCAGGGTGTCGCAGTGGCCACCGCGAGCGAGTCCCACTCGCGAAGGCCACGCAAGGTCTCCAGGTAACTCTCGATGGAGCCGACCGTGACCGTGGGATGGGGGTGACTCTGCGACCACGTCGTGGCACTCAGAAGATCCAATAGCGAAGCCTGGAGAAGGCCGGGCAGCCCAGCGGCACGGGTCAAGACTTGGTGGCGATCCACTGCCTCTACGAGGTCGCTCTCGAGACGCCCAGCGTCCCCGGTGACGATCCAGATCTCGCCGCCCAAGGCGTCATCGTCGGAGTCGTTGGAGGTCAGCCTCCGCACCCAGCCGGCAGCACCGCCGAATTCCTGCGCTATGGACTCGTCCTCGACCCACAGGATCGTGACCGGATCTACCGGCCCTTCGAGGCCGACCACGGCATCGAAAATGGCGATTCTTCCCGCGATCGCGTCCGCGACGCTCCGGACACCGTCCTCTACTCCCCGGCCGATCAGGGTCACCATCGCACCTGACGGAAGCTCCGAAGACCGCTCGGCGTTGCCAAGCCAGACGTCGGCGCCCTGCCAACCATCGAGGGGTGGCGTCGGTGAGTCGTCGGCCAGGAGGGTGGCGGCGGTCGCCATCCAGGCCACCAGGATCAGCGCCACACGGTATCCAGCGGTATTCGAGGACCTAGCTCCGCTCCGACGGCGAGCCCCAGATTCCGACCTCGGCATCGACAGCAACGACGGTTTGGGAAGCATCGGTCTAGTCTGCCCCGCCTCGCGATGTTTCCAGCCGCAATCCGTCCCCCCCGAGACGCACTTCGAGCTGCTCGTATTCGGACAGAGCTCCCAGGCCTGCCAAGGTTTCAGGGCGGGGATGGAGCGTCAAGAGCGACCCGGCTCCCGGCCCGGTCAGAGAACCAGCACCGGAGATCTTGGCTGCTCCGCCCGACGCCTCGATACAGCGAATACACTCTCGAACCGGTTCCGGCACCACACCTAGAGCTTCGAGGCAGGACTCGAAGCGACGCATGGCGAGGATGGCTTCTGCAAGGCGCGCGTCACGGTCTCGGCCGTCGTCCGACAACGCTCTGCGAAACTCGGTAGCGGTCTCCTCCATCGCGTCCAGTCGATTCCCGAACACCCGTGCGTCCCGCGCGCGTAGCGTTCTCACCGCCGACACTACCTCTCCCGTCGATTCCGACGGCTCGCCGGTCTGATAGACCTCCAAGCAGGCCAAGACGTCGCGACCTGCATCGATCGGCAACGGTGTGATCGCCAGACTTCGTCTGTCCTGTCCGCGTTCGTCCGGTGCTACCCACAGGATCCCTCCGTGGATTACGGTCGCGTTGTCTACCCCAGAAGGCGACCCGTGCTGGCGACGTTCCACCTCCAGACTGACTGCATGCAAAGCCTCGTCGTCGATCGCTCGCTCCGCCAACTCGAAGACGGCTCGCACGACGGCGGCCGCGATGGCCGCGGAGGAGCCGAACCCGGAACCCACCGGGAACTCCGAGCGGATCCTCAGCTCGATGTCGCGTCGGGCGATCGAGTCCCGCGCCGATTCGTCGAGGGCCTCGAGCGCCTCTCCGACGGCGATGCGGGCGAGTTGGCTACGATCCTCTCGCTCAGCGATCTCCGACAGTTCGGCACCTTCTGGATCGATGCCGGAGTGCAGCCTACGCCAGGCAGCACGGACTCGGGATGCGTGATCGGAGAGCTCTTCCCAAGTGTCTCGACGCCGTATCCCAAGCTCGGGCAGCTCCAAATCCACCCAGCCGGCAGGTCCGCTGCCGACTTCCTCGATTTCGACGTACACGCGGCGATCTAGAGCTGCGACCAAGGCAGGTCGGCCATACACCGCCGCATGCTCGCCCATCAGGATCGCTTTGCCCGGGGCCGAGACGCGGATCATCGGCAATGCACGAAGGTTCAGCTCTTGGCGTTGCTACGACCGAGGCGCTCGTGAGCGCGAGCCAGGTCGCGCGACGACAGTGCCGCCAGGAGCGACAGCTCACCCGCGAGAACCGAGGCACCGAGGATCTCCGCCAACCGCATCACCGCCTCGCCTGGGCGTGACGAATCGGGCACGACACCCAACATCTCGAGAGCCTCGCTCTGGGTCGCCAGTCCGGTTCCACCCCCGATGGCAGCCAAGGGGACGTCGGGAAGATAGACCGCCGCCACGACGCTCTCAGGACCACGCTGCTCGATGGTCGTGACACCCACCGCCGACTCACCGACCTGCGCCGGATCCTGCCCGGTGGCAAGAAAGAAGGCGGCCAGGATGTTGGCGTAGTGGGCGTTGAATCCCATAGACCCAGCTGCAATGGACCCGAGCATGTTCTTCCGGTACTGCACCTCGCAGAGCGCACGTGCGTTGGTCTTCAGCACCTTCTCCAGCACGTGCTTGTCGAGGCTGACCTGGGCGTTGATGCGCTTGCCCCTACCCTCGTGGAAATTGACCTGCGATGGCTTCTTGTCGACGCAGAAGTTGCCCGACAAGGAGACGCACTCGACGCTGGTGGCGGGCTCGATGAACTCGCGAATCACCTTGTCGCACGCGATGGTGGCCATGTTCATTCCCATGGCGTCGCCGGCATCGAAACGAAACCGCAGAAAGACGGTGGTCCCCATCGCTTGCGGCCGGATATCGAAGAGTCGAAGAAAACGACTGTCCCGCTCTACGCGGGCACGGATTTCGTCCTCGTTGTCCGCCAGCCATTCCAGCAGCTCGTTCGTCTGAACGATGCCGGAGGTGCGAAAGACCGGAGCCCGGGTGATGCCGACGTTGTCCACTCGCACCACCGCACCCCCGGCTTCGCGCAAGGCACGACATCCGCGGTTGGTCGATGCGATGAGGGCGCCCTCCGTCGTGGCCAGGGGTACCAAGAGCTCCTCATCCGCGCTCACGTACTGACCGTCGACCTTCAGCGGCCCGATGACGCCCATCGGAATCTGCGTGACTCCGATGAGGTTCTCGCAGTTCTGCTTCCCGACCCGATCGGCGTCGAAGGAGAACCGGCCGATGTGGTCGAGTCGTGCGCCGGTGCGCTTCTCCACGGCCTTGCGTCGCAGCTCGGCTTGCTCACGGCCATTGAGCTCTTCGGGCAGTTGATGCATGCGCAACGAGCCGTCCGCGAGTCCGTCGATCAATGCCTTGCGTTCGTCCACCTTTCCAGGAGAGGCGTTGCCGTAGCGGTCGTCGCTGACGAGCGATTCATCGAGAAGTGCGTTAGACGTCGCAGTCGGGCTCACGTGGTGGCTCCCTGTTGACGGGTGTAGATCATGAAGAAAGTGGATGGATCGGCGTCCTGCTCAGATCGTCCAAGGTTCGGGCGCCGAGACAGAACATGGTGATGCGGAGTTCGCGAACGATGCGCATGATCTTCGTGTAGACGGCGTCTGCACCTTGCACCGCAGGCTGCAGGAACGGTTGGGCCAACCCAACGACCGAGGCACCCAAGGCGATGGCCTTCGCGACATCGAGACCGCTACGGACGCCTCCGGATCCAATGACCGTCAGGCCGTCGATTGCGACCAGCTGACGAATCGATAGGGGCGTCGGCACACCCCAACCGGAGAAGACTTCCCCCAACGGGGCATCGCCTGCCCGAGCCGCCTCGATTCGAGCCCAGCTGGTTCCGCCGACGCCGGCGGTGTCGACGTAGCGCACGCCCACGTCCCGCAGCTTTCGTGCGGTCGATGCGGTCAAGCCACAACCGATTTCCTTGACGACCACGGGCACTTCCAGCTCGTCTACCAGATGGCCGATCTTCGCCGTGAGGCCGCGGAAGTCACACTGCCCTTCCGGCTGCAGGGCTTCTTGCAACGGATTCAAATGGATGGCCAGAGCGTCGGCTCCCACCATCTCCACTGCCCGCCGACATTCGTTGATTCCGAACCCGTAGTTGAGCTGCACGGCACCGAGATTGCCGAGGAGGGGGACCGACGGTGCGACCTCGCGCATCCGGAAGGTCTCTGTCTGGTCAGGGCGTTCGATGGCGGCACGTTGCGAGCCGACGCCCACCGCAACCCCGGCCCTCTCCGCAGCCTCGGCGAGGTTGCGATTGATGGCAGCGGCGTCAGCGGTTCCACCGGTCATACACGAGACCAGGATCGGCGCAGCCAGTCTCTTGCCGAGAAACTGGCACGACAGGTCGATCTCGTCCAGATCCAGCTCGGGCAGCGCCTCGTGATCGAACCGCCACTGATCGAAGTAGCGCTCCTCCGACTGCGTACGCTGGTCCAGCGCCAGCTCGATGTGCTCGAGCTTGCGATCGCGATCGTCGCCATCGGCGGCTTCGCGCTGGACGTCTGCAGACGATACGAGTGCAGTGCTCATGGATTGGGTCGGAGTATCGAGCTCTCGGTTGGGGACGACGCGATCAGATGGACTGGTCGACGAGGTCTTGGATCTTGTCGCGATAGCTGCGGCTGAGGGTCAGCCGTTGGCCACCTTCGAGAATGACCACGTAATCGCCATGGAACTGCTGCTGTAGCTCCTTGATGCGTTCGACGTGGACGATGGTGGACCGGTGGATGCGCAGGAACTTCTTGGGATCGAGCCGCTCCTCGAGGCCGGTCATGGTCTCGCGAAGCATGTGGGTCTCACCACCCGAGTGGATCTTCACGTAGTTGCCGGCGGCATCGATCCAGTCGATGTCTTCCACTTTGAGGAAGACCACACGGCCCGAGGTCTTGATCACCAAACGATCGGGGAACTGATTGCGGTCTGCTCGGACCTTCTTCAGCAGTTTCTCCAGCTGCTCCTGTACGGTGCCCAGCTGGTCGCGGCTGAGATGCTTTCGCGCTCTCTCCACCGCCTCCTGAAATCGCTCACGATCGTAAGGTTTGAGCAGGTAGTCCACCGCATGCACGTCGAACGCTTGCAGAGCGTACTGATCGAAGGCGGTGACGAAGATCACGTTAGGGATAGAGTCGAGGTTTTCCAATACCTCGAAGCCGGTCATCTCGGGCATCTGGACATCGAGGAACACGAGGTCCGGAGTCTCCGAATCGATGATCTCGACTGCGCTCTTGCCGTCGGGACACTCGGCGACGACCTCGATGTCGCTCTCGCCGTCCAGAAAGCCGGAAAGCTTTTCGCGTGCCAGGGGCTCGTCGTCAACGATGACGGCTCGAATAGCCATGATCAGATGTCCTCCATACCGTGCGGATCCGGGTGGTGCGAAGGCACGGTCACGTCGCGCCGTCGCCAGGCAGGCGGGTGCCGGACTCCGCGAGGGGTCGAAAGCCCACGCGGCACCCGGAAAGTTGATTATGTCGGCCGGGATCTGCTCTCGACAGGGTCTGCCTGTCAGCATTCCGGCCCCTCCAGGAACGGTGATCGGCACTTTGTCACACGACATTCAGATCGACCGCCGAATGTCACATTTCTGTCAGCAGGCGACAGATATCCCTGGGATAGGATTTCCGTGAGATGACGCGGCGGACTACCCCCATCTTCATCATCTACTTGATCTACACGGCGGCCCTCGCCATGACCACTGCCCTGCTGGTCTTCTGGGTGCTGGTGGTCCATCGCTTCACACCCGAGATCAACGAGCTGATCGGCCGGGTCGGTGGTGTCGAGTGGAACCACTTCCACTGGTTCATTCAGAGCACCGGTGCCGGGCTTTTCTTTCTCGTCATCGTCGCTCTGACCTACCTGCTGGCGATCACCCTTTCCGAGCGTCGATATCGCGTGAAGCAGGATCATTTTCTCTCCAACGTGACCCACGAGCTGAAGTCGCCAGTGGCGGCGATACAGCTCCAGGCCCAGACCCTCCAACATACCGACCTCAATGCGCGGGAAGTCGCCCAATGCGCCGATCTCATCGTCGAGCAGACAGCCAGGATCGGTACCTTGGTGGACAACCTGCTGGAAACCGGACGGCTCGCATCCTCCATGTCCAGTGAGCTGCGGCCGATCCGCCTCGGCGAGTTCTTCCGCGAATACCAGGAGATCGTGCGCAATCGGTTCGACTTCCGGGAGATCGACCTGAAGGTAGAGATTCAGTCCCGCTCGGTGGTGATGGCCACCAGTGAGTCTTTGCAGCGCATCCTCGACAATCTCATCGACAATGCGCTGCGCTTCACACACGCCGGAGGACGAATCCTTCTACGCGTCAGTGACCGCGAGGGCGAGACCGAGATCGTCGTCTCGGACGACGGAGTGGGCATTCCGAAGACTGAGCTCACCCGAGTATTCGACCGCTTCCACCGGTTGCAACGAGAGGTGGACGAGCGACGTAAGGGAACGGGCCTGGGTCTCAACATCGTGCGTGGCTTGGTGAAGGAGCTCCGAGGGCAGATCCGGGCGATCTCCGGTGACGGCCAACCGGGAACCCGGTTCGAGATCCGGCTGCCCAAGGCGAGCGAGGAATCGGCGCCACACGACAGCCGCAAGTATGACGAGCAGGAAACCCGTTCATGAGCCAACCCCTCGCCGACTCCAGGGCCTCTCATTCCGCCGATGCCACGGCGATGCCGTCTCGTCGCGTCCTGGTGGTGGAGGACGAAGACGCCATCGCCCGCGGTCTGGTCTTCAATCTGGAGCGCAAGGGATACGAAGTGGCGCTCGAGGTCGAGGGGAGGTCGGCGCTGCAACGCGCCCAAGACGAGCGGTGGGACCTGATCGTCCTCGACGTCCAGTTGCCGGGAATCGACGGTTTCCGCATCTGCCAGCAGCTCCGGCTGGACCATGATCGCGTGCCGATCCTGATTCTCACCGCCCGCGATCAGCCCGATGACATCGTTTACGGTCTCAAGACCGGTGCTGACGACTACATGGTGAAGCCTTTCGACTTGGCTGAGTTCTTGGCGCGGGTCGAGAGCCTCCTGCGGCGCCAGGACTGGGGCGGTGGAGGAACCACCGACGATCCTTCTTTCGAGGTGGAGCGTCTGGAATTTGGTGACTTTTGGGTCGACTTCAAGACCTATCGCGCCGGGACGATCACGGGCGAGGTCGAGCTGCCCAAGAAAGAGCTCGAAGTTCTGCGCGTCTTCGCAGAGAAACCGGGCGAGGTCGTCACGCGGCGCGAGCTCCTGGACCGAGTCTGGGAGCTCCCAAACCACCCCAACGAGAGAGTGGTCGACAACGTCATCGTTTCCCTACGCAAAAGCTTCGAGGTGGACTCGTCAGACCCTCGGTACATTCTCAGCGTCCGGGGCGTCGGGTACCGCTTCGCACCCTGACCTGATGCCGGCGTGTGCACTTGACGCCGAGGTCCGCCAGGGGCAAGATCAGAGGTAGCGTTTCGCCCGAACGGATACGACCCGGAGAGCGAAAAGATCATGAGTCGACCAAGACTTCTCCGTTGCCTCTTCCTGGTGGCCGCCCTGTTGTGGATTCCTGTGCTCGCGACCGTCGGCGGCAAGCCCGAGCCGCCCGATGAGCCGCATCGTCGGGGACCGACCGCGCCCGTCCTGGAAGAGCTCCAGCTCGAGCTGTCCAAGCTTTGGGAGGACGGTTCCGTGATCGGCCACGATCAGAGGATCGGCACCTTCGAACCCGGATCGGAAATTCGTTGGGTGGTACCGGTCGGGCCAACGATCTGTCTCGCCTCGAATCCCACCTGCGAAGCCGCCCGGAAGCTGGCCGCAGCGACGCCATGTACGAACCCAGATTCCTGCGCTTCCCTTCAGGAATATCGGAAGCTTTGGGGAGAGCCGGGAGTGAGGCCGGCTCCGACATTCGTCACCACCCAGAGCCCGGCGGCGGAAATCACTACGAGGCCTTCTGATCGGAAATAGCCCGACGCGCTCAGGGCCTGCGACCGTGGAATCTGCAGATCGTGCGGCGCCCGTGGCGGGCACCGAGACCCGAGACCGAGCCGGTTGACGGCGCCAGACGCAGTGGCGAGTGAGAAGGGCGGCATCGGACAGTCGATCTATCCCTTGCGGGTGATCTGCTTCTTCCTTGCGGGTAGCAGCGTCTATCTCGCGCGCGCAGATCCCGAACGGCCAGCGGGAACACTGCTATGGATGGTCGCCCTCGTCGTCTTGGTCTACCCCCACCTCGCCTTCCTTCAGTACTCCGCGCGCCCTGCACGCTCGGTCGAGTTGACGAACCTCCTCGTGGACATGTTCCTCATCGGCTGGATTGCCCATCTCGTGTACTTCAAACCCGCCGTGGCGCTCTGCTATGCGATCGGTAACTCGGCGACCAACTACTCCGTGCGCGGCGTCAAGCTCGTGGTCCGTGGGCTCCTGGCTCTGCTTCTCGGCTCCTTGAGCGCATCGGTGCTCCTCGGCTTCCGATTCGTGCAGGAAACCCACGCGGTCGAGCTCCTACCCGCATTCGCCTACCTGGCCGTGGCCACTCACTACATCGGCTTTCTCTCGTACGTACGTGGCAAGGCTCTTCTGCAATCGAAAGAGGTCGCCGAGGACCTCGCCTACCGCGACGGCCTGACCCAGATCGCCAACCGGCGGAGCTTCGACACAGCGTTGATGGACGAGTGGCAACGCTGCCTCGCGCGGGGAACACCACTCTCGCTGATCTTGCTCGACATCGACCACTTCAAGGCATACAACTACCGCTATGGGCATCCTGCGGGGGACGATTGTTTGCGCCGCGTTGCAGCAGAGATCGCCGGTACGGTCAGTCATCCAGGAGACCTCGTGGCTCGCTTCGGTGGTGAGGAATTCGGCGTGTTGCTGCCCGGAGCGGATGCGAAAGGTGCCATGTTGGTCGCACATCGGGTACTGAATGCGGTCCGTAGCCTCGGGATTCGGCACGAGAAGTCAGACACTTCACCGGTCGTTACCGTGTCGATCGGAGTGGCGACCGTCGTACCGACCTCGAGCTTTACTCCCCGCGGGCTGATCCTGGCCGCAGATCAGGCGCTCTACTCCGCGAAGGAATCAGGCCGAGATCGGATCGTGGGCCATCGGGACTCCGAATCGCCGCTACGCCTGCCCCATGCTCGTGACGTCGGCGTGGAGACATCGGAGTGAGCCTCGCCGCCCCGAACCGCCTGGATGTCCTGGCGAGATCACGACGGAATCGCAACGAGCTGTTTCTTGTCCTCGCTTCGGTGCGCCGCTGGACGATGGTCATCTGGGTGGCGTTCGCCACAGTCTTCGCGGCGCTCTGGTACACAGGCGAAGGAACCGGCGCGTACCTGATCTGGATCGTCGTCCTGCTCATCGTCCCGTATGTGCTCCACATCGCCAGCAAGCGCTCGCGGGACCCGACGCCGGTCATGCACCGCGAAGTGATCGTCGCAGCCTTGATCCAGGGCTGTGCGATCCCATTTCTGGAGTTCCGATTTCTGCCGACCTTGGTGTTCGTGGCGCCTGTCGTCGGATTCCTCTTCCTGGGTGGACTTCGCCTCCTCTCCATCGGACTGTTGTCCCTGGGCAGCGCTAGCTGGATCGTGGCGATGCTGATCGATGCCGTGCCGGCAACCACCTCCAGTGTCGGAGTCCAGCTCTATTGCGCGGCCGCGCTCCTGTTGGGACAACTGGGCGTAGCGTTGACGGTCATTCGTGGCCAAGAATCTCTCCGCTCCCTACGCGTCGGCTCGTCGTCTCAGGACTTCTCCGACGAACAAACCGGACTCAAGAACAGAGCCTACGTATCTCATGTCATGTCGCAGGCTGGTCTCGACGAGGATGCCCCCGCTGGCCGCGACGCGCTGGATCCGGAGATCACGGTCGATATCAGCCGCAGGCTGCTCTTCACCGTCGTCCACGTAGACCGGCTTCGGACCATCCGTCACCAATACGGAGCCCCTGCCGGGGAACGGCTGGTGCGACAGGTGGCCCATCGATTGATCGAACACATCCAGGATCCTGACTTCGTGGTGCGCTGGGACGCCGGCGAATTTCTGATCCTCACCCACCTCGAAGAGGCCTCCGAAGCCGAGTCCGTCCTGGATGGGATCCAACGGGCCGTGCGTGATCGGGGATTCGACATCGACGCGAGACACAGCCTTCGAATGACCACCTCTCTCGGTTCGGCGCTCCTACCACGGGCCCGGCAAGGCGAGCGGCTGCTGTGGCGCCATGTGGTAGCCCTCGCCCACTATGCCGCGACCCAAGCCGGTCGCCTCGGCGACCGCTGGTTGTTGGTGAGCGAAGATCTGGACGAACAGGCCAGCGCGTTCCAGTCCGCCCGGGCGCTCGACGAATGGGTAGCCGCGGGAGTCGTGCGAATGGAGACTCCAGGGACCCGTGAACCCAACCGGCAGAGCTAGAGGTCCGGCCGGCAACCGGCGTTTTCGAGCCGCCTAATGAGGGCGCAC
>JALCBJ010000018.1:90288-93055 GCA_028066595.1 Thermoanaerobaculia bacterium | reverse complement strand
TGCGGGGACTGACTGGGCCATCGTCGCCGGTGGCTCCTGCACCGCCTCATGTTCCCTCACCGCGTCCGGAAATTGCACCGAGGGCCCTGACGATCCCAGCTGCGCCAGCCCCGCTGCCGCGTCCACCAGCGGCGCCCGCCCCGCTTCCGCGTCCATCAGCCGCGCCCGCTCCGTTTCCGCGTCCACCAGCGCCTCCGGCGCTGAGCTGGTGGACCGACACGTCCATCCGTTCCGAGCTCGGTCTCGACACCCGACAGGTTCAGGCGCTAGAACGCATAACGAGCGACGTCGCACCGCGGCTACTGAACCTGTTGCGCCGCTTCACGGCGAAAGAGGGAGAGCTCTCCCGGCTGGTGGCGGCCGAGACTCTCGATCGCGATGCCGCCCGGCTCCAGATCGAACGCTTGGCGGAGGCGCTCCGCGCCCTCCGTGCCACAAGCCGGACTCTAGAGCAGGATCTCCTCGAGGTATTGACACCGGAGCAGCGCCAGAATCTACAAGAACGGAGCCCCTTTCGCCGCCAGGAGACACCGTAGCTAGTCCTCCGCCAGAGCACCATTGAGAGGGTCACGCCCGATCGAGCACAGCCGAGACTGTCTGCGCTGAGCAACCACCCACCCCGAGCCTTCGAAAGTCACGAAGGTGGACGTGTGATCCGGGACCATGTTCGGATGAGTTTTGCAGGCTGGCACGAGGCATGCCCTCATACTTCTGAACAGCCCATGCTGAAGCCTGGTGCAGGCGCCAAGCGCGCTCTTTCACCTGACAACCGCTGGGTTGGCTATTTGCGGACACGGCACCCATGAAAACCAGATCTCGAACGGCTCCAAGGAGAGTTTGCGCCATGCTCAGATACCGACATTGTCTGCTCGCACTGCTTCTAGTGTGCTGCTCACAGCCTGCCGAACAACGAGTCGACGTACTCGAAGAGGCAAAGGATGCTTACTATTCCGGGCATTTCCAGAAGGCGATCGAGCTGTTCTCGTCCATCGAGTCCGGGGATGCCCATGCGGATGCTGTCTACGGGCTGGCCAAGGCGCAGTACGCCGTGAACCTGCACGAAGAGGCGATCGAAAGCTATGAGCGGGCTCGCGCACTGCAACCAGAGGTCACGTCGATCACGGCTGAATATGTGAAGTGCCTCACCTGGGGCGCGATTATGGTGGGCCGGATCGACTGGGCGGAAAAGGCATTCGAGGTCTCGAGATCCGAGCTGCTGAGGCAACCGAGCCAAGTGGGCATCCTCGAGAACCTACCGCTGCTTCTCGACAAGGTTGCAGTGGAGGGTGGCTACCTAGGTCTCTTGCATGAGCTCCGCGGGACACATCCCGATGCCGTAGAAATAGAAGCCCAAATCAAAACGCATCAGTACGACCAAGCCAGAATGCTGGGTGATGCGGAGCTCGAACCAGCGCGAAAAAGCGAGTTGGAGCTGATGCTGGCCAATCTCGAGGACGCCCCGATCACACCCGGTGCGTTGTACGCAAAAGCCCTGATCTACACCAAACTGGACCGTCGAGAAGAGCTCACGCCGACACTCGACGCGCTGGATTCGTTGCCTCGAGGGTGGGAGATGTCACTGAGCTTGAGGTACTGGAACGAGTACATGCGCAGGAGGCACGGAATCGAAGATATCGAAGAGCGGAGGGAGTTCTACGAGACTTGGGCCGCCAAGTTGAAGCCCGTCTGGCCCATGCCCGTCTCCTTTCACTCCACAGCCCTCGCCAATCAATGGGAAGTCGTGCTGTCGATCGCTGATGACCAAAGTGAGCTCGATGCTCAGCAGCTGGCCGAGATCATCGACCTGTCGGAGCGTGTGATTCGAACCGATACCTCGAGGAAGCCAGAATCCGTCCAGAAGATCGGCCAGTTCCTGATCAGGAAGAATGCCGAGCTGGACTGGCTAGAAGAGGTGTTGGCGGCACAAACGGCGGCGGTCGAGTCCGACGAACCGGGCATCCACTATCCCGGCGACCGTGGCGAAGAGCTTGCTCGAGCCAAGCGAAGGGCCCTGAGCGAATTCCGGCGGCTGAACGGCGAGATCCTGTGGGCGAGGGGCGACGCAGACGCGGCGTTCCGATTGTTCCAAGAAGCCCACGAGTTGGAAGAGTCTGCCTTGACATTTGCGTCGCTAGGTCGAATGTACGAGCATCGCGGGCAACAGGAAGAAGCGCTCGAGCACTTCCTGGACGCCCTCACCCGGAGCTATGCACGCTTCGACGAGCACGGGGCGACCCGTGCGAAAGAAACATTGGTGGCGTCCGGCTATACCGAGCAAACGCTACAAGCGGAGTTGGACCGTCGAGAAGCTCGATGGCGTGAACAACGCGAAGAGCGCGCCCTGGGCCAACGTATCGACGAGCCGGCACCGATGTTGTCCTTGCACGACCTGGACGGGAATCCTTGGTCGCTCGAACAACAGAATGGGAAGACGGTCGTGTTGAACTTTTGGGCGACGAATTGCGGTCCCTGCATCATGGCGATGCCCCACTACCAAGAGTTGGCCGACGCCTACGCTGATCGTGACGACGTGACGTTTTTGGCGATCTCTCAGGACGCGGAAAGTGCTGTGCTCAAGCAGTGGCTGAGCGAGCGCTCGTACACCTTCGACGTCGCGCAAGACACGGGCGCAGGGATCCAGTTTGGCGTGCTCGGAACTCCCACGACGCTCGTCATCGGATCCCGAGGCCGCATCCAGTATCGACTCGTCGGCTTTTCAGACGGGGAGACGTACACGAGCAGGATGAAGAAGAGGATCGAGAGAGTT
>JALCBJ010000018.1:85125-90188 GCA_028066595.1 Thermoanaerobaculia bacterium | reverse complement strand
CTAGAAGACGGTGAGAAAGTGGCCGGCTGACCGAGATCAGCTGCATCTAGAAACTGCTCCGCGACCGGCGCGGCCGGCTACCGAGAGTCCGGACCCTCCTCGCCAGACTGTTCCTCCTCCTTCTGCGCCTCGCGACGCGCTTTCTCCGCCGCTTCCTGAACCCGCGCGTCCACTTCCTCCCAGGAGGGGTGACGGCGGGTAATGGACGGATGATCGCCGAACAGGATCTCGAAGCCGATCGCGACGCCGGCTTCTGCCTCGCGATCTTCGGTCAGCTCCTGACGAGGCCAATGAACGCGCCCACGCAGCTCCAGAAAGAGCCAGTCGCGCCACATGCGTTGACGGTAGATCATGCCTACAGACCAGTCATGAACCGGAATCGGGTCGTCGGTCTGCCCGCGCCCCTCGATCTGATAGGCCAGTGCTGTGTCCTCGAAAAGGAGCTGGTACAGCGTCGAAGCGACTCGCCAATCGAAGCCGTCGATCTCCTCGGCCACCGTACCCGTAATGCTGGCTCGCGCCAACAGTCTGGGTCCCAAGGAGCGCTCGATATCGACGTTGGAGGTGGTGCCTGCTCCCAGGGAACGACGCCAGAAGCCGGTCTGAGTGAACCGTAGAAGCCGTTTCGAACCCAACGGGCGATGAGTACGCCAGCGGGCGCGAACGAAAGGATCCATGGGAAAACGCACCTTGACGCCGCCATCGACGTCGAAGCGGCTCTTGGCATCCCGTGCCGGGCGGTAGCCGAGCCCGAGCAACCACTCGGCGTCGGCGTCGGCGAAGAGTGGCGGCAGTGAACCGAACTCGTCGCTCCGTCCCTCTACGAAGTCATCCTCGTCCACGCGACCGACGAACGCATCGATCCGACGCTCCAAGTTCGGGAGCTCGAAGCGCGCCTTGAATCGCGTATCGAGATCCAGGCTACCGTCTTGTTCGTCGTACTCCAGAGCGACGCCGAGACGCCCATAGGTAGAACGGTAGTCGAGATAGTCCTCTGGCTCGCCGTAAAAGCTGTCGAACCAGCGCGAGGTGGAACAGACCGTCCAGAACACACCCTTCTGCATCCGGTCGACCCAAGCCTCCTCGGGGCTGGCCGGGACCGCGCACGGATCGATGCCCAGCTTCTCTTTCGCGCTCGGCTCCTTGTCGCCGTCCTTGTCCTTTGCTTGCTTTGTCTCTTCCGAGTCTCCCGCCTTCTTCGTCGACGCCTTGTGACGCTTCAGCTTGGGCCAGACGTCGACCGTCGGGTCGCCGTTCTGCGCCGACGCTGCGGAAACCGCTCCGAGCGCGAAGGCGAGGAGCAACGCTCCGGATCGACCCGGCTTCACGGAAGCTGGCGTCACACGAGCTCCTGCACGTACTTCTCCTTGGCCAGACGCCAGAAAACCACCAGGAAAGCGGTGAGGGGGATCGCCAGAATCATCCCCATGATGCCGTTGAGAGCCGATCCCCAGAAGAAGATGGCAACGATGATCACCATGGGGTGAAGTCCGGTGCGATCACCCATGATCTTGGGCGTCAGCACGTAGCCTTCGATCATCTGCACGATCGTGAAAACGACCAAGACGGCGATCAGCGTCGGGAACCCACCACCGGTCTGAAAGAACGCTAGCGGCAAGGCAACCCCCAACCCCACGATGGATCCGAGGTACGGAATGATATTGAGGAAACCAAGGGCCAGGCCGATGATGAAGCCATATTTGAGCCCGACGATGGAGAAGCCGACAGCGAAGAGCAGCGCTTGCAGAAAAGCGATGATCAACTGTCCACGGAAGAAGGCGACGACGATGTTGACGAACTCGTTTACGAGATAGACCACATCCTCCCGTGTCTCGGGCTTGAGGAACGGCAAAAAGTCACCGAAGTTCTGTCGTCCTTTGGGCCCCGGATCGGACATCAAGAAGAAAGCGAAATAAACCGGTACCACGGCCCAGCCAAGGAACCCGAAGATCCACTGTACGACGGACGCACCGGCCGAGAAGACCTTGACACCCACGAGCTGCAGTCCGTCCACCAGAGTCGATGCGTTGTCTTCGGCGGCAGCCTGGAGCTTCTGGCCATAGGGATTCTGCTCGAAGAAAGTCACCACCTCGGGCCAACGTTCCGCCATTCGCGCGCTGAAATCCTTCCACCAGGCAGGGAACCGCTCGCTCAGCTCGACGACCTGCTCGACGACCAGATCGCCGATGAACCAGCCGAACGCCACCAGCGGCAAGATGCCGGAGAGAAAAACGGCGGTCAAGGCCAGGGCCGGACCCAAACCAAACCGCAGGACGAGTTGGAATTTCTCCAGCTGCGCCAGGAGCCACTCATAGTAAGGCCGAAAAACCAACGCTGCCACGCCGGCAACGACGAGTGGCAGGAGAACGTTGGAGAAGGTGTGAACAAAGCGGCCGACCAACCAGAAGACCACGCCGAGAGCCAGCACGATGACGAAGCCGGCCAGGATGGTGACCGCCGCAGAGACCGCTGCTCGCTGTCTAGGGCTGAATTCCAGGTTCATCGTTTCCTCCGAATCTCGGGCTGTGGATACCTAGTCTCTCATCGAATCACCTACGGATGAGCGAACGGGAGACTTCGGTCTACCCGACAGCAGCCCGAGCGTAGGGTCCGAACGACCCGAGCGCTAGTGTCTCGTGCTGAAAGTTCTGTGAGGGTTCGGCCGTGGGATTCGGCGTGCCACCAAGGCGTGCCGACGAGCAATAGTAGAGCTATTTCGAGGAGAAGCAACGCCGGTGGCGCGACGAAGAGCCGGATCAAACACCACAGAGCTTTCCAAGCGAGACACCAGCTCGAGGTGACCTAGGAGTCTCCATCACCACGTCCACACCGGCCTGGCGACAGAACGGAGAGTCCCTGACTTGCGGCGCTGCAGACATTCCCGTAGAGCTGGCGGTCGCAGGCACACACCGGCTCCAAAGCGTCGCTACACAGCTCGGGACGGGGCTCGCAGGAGCCCGTGCCACCGCAAGTACCCAACGCAAACCGGCAATACTGATCTCGCGCGCAGTCGTCGTTGCGAGTGCAAGCCTCCAGCGGGCGACCGACGTCCTCGCCGCCCGCCGTCCGGGTTGACGTCGCGCACGACGAGACGACCATCCCGGCTGTCACCAGCGCCACAAGCCATCCGACGCCTGGTGGCCATCTCATGGCGTGGCGCCAGCGCGGTGGATCGGAAGTGTCAGGCAAGTAGGGCCACCCTCGGCCTTGTGGCTGATCTCGTCGCCGCGATACGACTGCACCTGGCAACCGACCGACTCGAGGCGCCGCCGCGTCTGTGGGCTGCCGTCCAGCACGACGACTCGCCTCGGTCCGAGAGCCAACACGTTCGGCCCTTGGGTTGCAAATTCCTCGTCGGGTACTTCCACGATCTGGAAGCCACGACGCCGCAGCTCGAGCCACAGGGGCACTGGCAAGAGGGGTGGGTAGACGACCGCCAGATCGCGGTCGAGCAAGCTGACGAGCGACAGCAGGTGCAGGCAGTGCCCGCTGCCGGAATGCACGGGCAGGTGCGCCTCCGAAACCTCGACACCTTGCGGGCCGAGAATCTCCCGCAGCTGCCGCAGACCCTCGCCATTCGTGCGAAAGCTTCGGCCGACGACCAGATGCCCAGGATCGAGCCATAGCAAATCGCCTCCCTCCACGGTCGCCTCGTCCCGAATCCGACCGAGGATGGGCACCCCGAGGTCTTCCAAGCGGTTCGCCAGGCCTAGCTCTTCTCCTCGCCGCGCCTCCTTTCCCGGGCGCAGCACGACGGCTCCTCCATCGGTGATCAAGACGCCGTCATAGACGAAAATCGAGTCGGCAAGCTCGGGCAACTCTGCGTCGTGGTGCAGCACCTCCACACCCGCTGACTCTAGAAGCCCGACCAGCCTCGCATGTTCGGCCCGCGCAGCAGGCAGGTCGGGACGTGCCGAGTAGCCCCAGTCGTCGGGGTCCGAGACCGCGAAGCTGGCGGTCGGGGTCCGGACGAGGACCCGCCGGAGCGGTGTCCACATGGACTGCCCTCCCCAAGTCCGCACACCTGCATCGCGATTCAGCATGTCGGCATTCTAGTGGGGCTTACTTTTCTCAGTCTTCATCGGCACCTCACCAGCTCTTGGCACCCTGACGGAGGCGGCTACCCCTCGGCTGCCAGTCCGGTCAGCGGGCGCACGAGTCCGACCCTCGCCTTGCGTCTGCCCGGACACCCCCGCCGAGACCGGGACCTTCTCGCCCAGGATCGGCGACCGTTCGGCAAGGTCAACGGTCGTAGCCCGGATCGTCCGGACGATCTCTGGTCAACCATCGAAGTACCTTGGCACGCAGGGCCAACATGCGCTTCCAGCCCTTGGGCCAGGGCTGAAAACACCATCGCATCGTGCGCAGCATCACCCGGCTGGTCAGGGACAGCACCGCGGCTCCGAGGGCGATGGTCAAGATACCCTGCAGCCCAGGGAGCACGAGTCCAGCAACGCCCAGCAAGACGAGGAGCCAGCCGAGAACAATCAACAGTACCCGCGTTAGCAGCGGCAGCGCGGGAACGTCTGGAACGCGGGGTCTCGGCCGAGATGAATCCTTGTCGCCCATGCGTCGCCGGGACCCTAACACGAGGTGTCGGCAACATCGGGTGTCGGCGAAGTGGGGGTAGACTCGCATCCCGCCTCTCAGAGCACCGCACTGAACCCGTCATCGCTCTGACGATTCCATCGCCCAAGCGCCGGAGGTCTCATGCAGCCGATCCTCGCCCCCTTTCCGCGACTCGTCCGTTCACTGATCCCATCTCTCGTGCTGGCGGCCGCCTTCGCCGGACCGGCAGCGGCCGACCGTCCCGCGGCGGCGGAACCGGCAGATTTCAACGCGAGAGACGCCGCGTGGCAGCGGCATATCGAGCTCGACGGTGCCTCCCTCTTCCATAGCCTGGAATGGCGCAATATCGGGCCGGTAGTTCAAGGTGGGCGCGTCGTGGACATCGAGGCCGTTCCAGGCAAGCCTTATAGCTTCCTCGTAGCCTACGCTTCGGGAGGACTCTGGCGCACCGACAACAACGGCGTCACGTTCGAGCCCATTTTCGACGAGAACCC
>JALCBJ010000018.1:55122-85025 GCA_028066595.1 Thermoanaerobaculia bacterium | reverse complement strand
GAGAACGCCGACATCCTCTATGCCACGACCTGGGAACGCTCCCGTCGGCCTTGGGACTTTGTCGAGGGAGGCGAAGGCACAGGCATTTGGAAGAGCTCCGACGCCGGCGAGACCTGGCAGCGCTTGGACGGCGGGCTGCCCCAAGGCGGGCATGTGGGACGCATCGGTCTGGCCATCTCGGAATCGAACCCCGATACGCTCTACGCCGCGGTAGACAACCAGGCGGAGCTTCCGGAAGAACTCTGGGACATGGGAGGTGCAGCCGTCACCCCAAAGCGCCTCCGCAAGATGTCGAAGGAGGAGTTTCTGGCCCAGGATCCCGAGGCCATCGAGGATTTCATTCGCGGTAACGACCTGGATCCGACCCTCACTGCGAAGAAGCTGATCCGCATGGTGCGGGACGACGAGATCAGCCTTCAGGATCTGCTGGACGAGATCAGCGACGCCAACGCCAATCTGTTCAACACTGATATCAAGGGTCTGGAGATCTGGCGTACGGACGACGGTGGCTCCTCCTGGAAACGTACTCACGACGATCCGCTTCGGCAGGTGGTCTACACCTACGGCTACTACTTCGGGGAAATCCAGGTCGACCCGAAGAACCCCGAAGTGGTCTACGCCATGGGTGTGCCGATCATCAAGTCCGAAGACGGTGGGAAGACTTGGTTCTCGATCCAAGACCCCGACGTCCACGTGGACTATCAAGCGCAATGGATCCACCCTGAGAACACGCAGCACGTCATCGTCGGCAACGATGGCGGTCTCGACGCGAGCTGGGACGGGGGCAAGACCTGGATCAAGCTCGACAGCCAGCCGGTGGGCCAGTTCTATGCCATCGCCGTCGACATGGCCGATCCCTACAACGTATACGGAGGCCTGCAAGACAACGGTACCTTGAAGGGCTCGAGCACCGGCGAGCCGGGCCGGCCGGGTTGGCGCGTCATCGGTGGCGGCGACGGCATGCACGTGCAGATCGCCGAAGACGGCACGACCTTCGTCGGCTTTCAGTTCGGCTACTACTTCCGCATCGATCCCGACGGATCACGCGAAATGGTACGTCCTCGAGATGCGCTAGGAGACAAAGCCTTGCGCTACAACTGGTCGACGCCGATCCTGCTGTCTCGACACAACGATGACATCCTTTACTTCGGCGCCAACCACCTATATCGGTCGATGGATCGCGGTGACACCTGGACCGTCATCAGCGACGACCTGACGAGAAATCCGAATCGCGGCGACGTACCCTTCGGTACCCTGACCAGTCTGTCGGAGTCACCTCACCGGTTCGGCCTCATCTGGGCGGGCACCGACGACGGCCAGGTCCACGTGACTCCTGACGGTGGCGTGACGTGGCACGAGGTGTCGGCGGGCCTTCCCGCGGATCGGTGGGTGAGTCGAGTGGAGGCTTCCCACCACGCGGAGAAGCGCGCCTATCTGTCGCTCAACGGCTACCGTGACGACGACACCACGGCGTACCTGTACGTCACAGACGATCTGGGGCAGACCTGGAGCTCGTTGGCCGATGGGCTCCCTGCCGAGCCGGTGAACGTGGTACGCGAGGACCCAGTGAACGAAGATGTGCTCTACGCAGGAACGGACCGCGGTGCCTACGTCAGCCTCGATCGCGGCCTCACCTGGCAGGGTCTGCCCACCGGACTACCCAACGTGCCAGTGCACGACCTCGTCGTGCATCCGCGAGAGCGCGAGCTCGTCGCCGGCACCCACGGACGCAGCATCTACATCCTCGACGTGCTGCCAGTACAAGAGCTCGAAGCCGTACGTGACGAAGCGGTCCATGTGTTCCCACTCGAAGACGTGCGATACAGCCGCGGCTGGCGGGGTCGTAGATCGCCTTGGTTCTACCGGCCCGACAACGATCCGGAGGTCAAGATCCCGTTCTGGAGCGCAGAGGACGGGCGGGCCGTGCTCACGATCCGGGACGAGGACGATCGCGAGCTTCGGCGCCTCGAAACCGATGTGCGCACGGGAGTCAACGCCTTCGTCTGGGATCTGCTGCTCGACGAGACAAAGGCCCTCGCTGCCGAGACGGCAAAGAACGAGGCGTCGTCTGACGAAGAGAGCGGCAAGAAGAAACGGAAGAAGCGCGAGAAGAAAGACGCCGAAGAGCCCGCTGCGGAAGAGGGCGCGCTGGCCAAGACTCCCTGGGCGGAGGCCGTGCGCCTCGGCTGGCCGCTCTATGCCACGCCAGGAACCTACACGCTACGCATCGAGGTCGGAGACGGCTCCGCCGAAACCGAGCTGGAAATGAAGTCGCCACGGGCCCGGGATCCGAGGACCAAGCCTGAGCCCAAGATCCGCGGCCAGAAGGACGACGAGGATAAGTAATGCCCAACAAGAGGACCCTCGCGTCGGCCGCGACACTGCTGACCTTCGGCACGTTTTGGCTCGCCGTACCTGAGGTGTCGTGTGCCGATACCTTGGTCGTGGCGAACAAGAGCGACGCCACGGTGTCGTTGGTGAATCTCTTGAACGGCGAGGTGGCTGCCACCGTGCCGACCGGGAAAGGGCCGCACGAAGTGGCTGTGTCCTTCGACGGAACGACAGCCGTCGTGACCGACTACGGAACTCGAGAGGAGCCAGGCTCCACACTCACCGTGATCGACATCCGGGAAGCGAAGCGAACGAAGACGATCGAGCTGGGCGAATACCAGCATCCGCATGGCATCGTCTTTCGGGATCGGGATTCGGTGCTAGTGACCGCAGAGGCCAACAAGGCGCTGATCCAGGTCGATCTCGAAACCGGCGAGATCGAGCACGTCTTCGAAACCGGCGAAGACATCTCCCACATGCTGGCACTCGCCGAGACCTCGGACGGTCAGAGGGTGTACGCCTGGGTCGCCAATATCGGCTCAGGATCCGTCACCGTCTTCGATCTCCAGAAGGGCGAGCACGTGACGAACCTTGCCACCGGCGAAGGCGCAGAAGGCATCGCGGCGGCGCGCGGACGGGTCTGGGTCACTAACCGGGCAGCCGACACTCTGACGGTGTTCGACGTCGATACGCGCGATCGGCTTGCAGAATTGAAGTGCGAGGGATTTCCCATCCGCGCCGAAGCGACGCCCAACGGCGACCACGTCGTCGTCAGCCGCGCCCGCGCCGGTAACCTGGCGGTCTACGAGCTAGACGACCCTTCCGTACCACCGCGGATCATCGAGCTCGGGGTCGAGCTCAAGGACACCGAAGACCGCCTGTTTGGTGACCGTTTCGGCGACAGCTCCGTTCCCATCGGCATCGAGATCCACAGCGACCGGATCTGGGTCGCCCATGCCAACGCCGACGTGGTCTCGGAACACGACCTACCCACGGGCGAGCGCCTACGCATTCTTCGGCCCGGTCGAGAGCCCGATGGCATGGCCTATTCCGATGTCGCCGTACGATCCACCGAGCCGGTGCTCGACGACGGACGGGGACGCTGACGTCGGAGCCACCGTTCCCACGGACGACGATCGAGACTGACTCAGCAGGTCCTTCCCGCGGATCACCCCAGCGGGCGGGTCGCGGGCAGGATGTACTCGTAGACCAGCTCCGCCGGGCGCTTCTCACCGCTCCAGGTTCTCGAGCCACCGGTGAAGACCACGACGAGATCGAGGCTCGGCACCACGAAGACGTATTGGCCCATGAAGCCGTGTCCGGCGTAGAAGTCACCGAGCTCGGGGCGATCGGCGGGCGGTGGCCACACCCACCAGAGGAAACCGTAACCCACATCGCGGCCATCCTGCTGGCGGACGGTGGCCACCTGCCGGCGTAGGGACCGGTCGATCCACTCCGCCGAGACCACCTGACGGTCTTGCCAGCGGCCCCGCCGGAGATACAGCAGGCCGAAGCGGGCCAGGTCGCGAGGTCGCAGGTAGAGCCCACCGCCGGTATGCGGAAGGCCCTCTGCATTCTTGAACCACCGAGATTCTTCGATCCCGAGCGGACCGAACAGATACTGGTCCGCATAGACGTCCGCGAACAGGCCCGTCGTCGCCTTCAGGACGCCGGAGAGGAGAATCACGCCGCCGCTGTCGTAATGGAACCGAGTTCCGGGTTCATGCCGCATACGCGAATCGAGCACGAACTTCAGCCACCCCCTCTGAAGGCGGTTCATGCGATGCAAGGGAGAGTCGCTGCCCCGCTCGTGAAACTCGGAGCCCGTCTTCATGGTCAGAAGGTCCTCAAGGGTCATCGCCTGCTTGCGCTGATCGAGATGCCGGATCTCGGACAGCAGGCCGGGAAAGAAGCTCAGGACCTTCTCGTCAGTACTCTCGATCTCGCCTCGATCGACCGCGATGCCGATCAGAGCCGAGGTGACGCTCTTGGAGACCGATTGCAGGGTGTGGAGCCGCTTCGCGTTCCAGCCGTCGAAGTACTCCTCTATCACCAGATGGCCACCGCGTACGATCAGGAGAGAGTGGATCTCGGCACCGACCTGCCCGCTTCGGATGCGGCGAACGAGGAGGTCGATCGCGGATGAATCGATCCCCTGGCTCGCCGGCGTCACGGTTCGCCATGTCGGCCCCGGCCAGATCTCGACCATCTCGGGAGTCGAGACGGCAGGCACCGAACTCGGCCACGTCGCCAGGAGCGCGAAAAAGAACGCCACAAACAGAGATCCGAACCGCGTCATGTCTCCTCCTGTGCCTGAGCCGAAGCCAGGCGTGCTCAGTCGGTCGGTGGGGCAGGTTCGGCGTGCAACCGTCCCGCTGTGTCCGAGTCGCTTGACCGACCCGCACGGCCGATCGATGCGGGCCAGAGCCAACTGCGTGCAAGCGCGGGGATCGATCGTCGTCTAGCGCCGGGCCTGCCAGGGTTTCGACTACTCATAGCGGAGAGCGGAGCTTGGAGCGACGCCTGAAGCGCGGCGTGCCGGTAGCCATGTGGCGAGGCCCGAAACCATGAGAAGGAAGGCTGCAGTGGCGCCGAAGGCGACAGGATCGGTCGCCGACACGCCGTAGAGATGATGAGACATGAAACGCGTCAGCGCCGCGGCAGCTCCCAGGCCGAAGAGCGTTCCCAGGGCGGCCAGGACCATGCCTTCTCCCAGCACCAATCGCAGCACGTCGTGACGCGTGGCGCCCATGGCCAACCGGATGCCGATCTCGCGACGACGCTGGCTCACCGAATAGGCCAAGACGCCGTAGAGACCCACGGCCGCCAAAACCAACGCCAGAGCCGAAAAGACAGCCATGAGCGCCAAGACGAATTGTGCCGGACGGAGCTCTCGGACCACATTGTCGGACATTGCGCGAACGTCGACCGGCATCTCGGTGGGCAGCGCGCCGATCGCCGAACGGATCGGAGCATAGAGCCGCTCGGGATCGCCCTGGGCGCGCACGACAAACGACATCTCCATGGCGGCATAGAAATGGCGGGGCATGTAGATCGTCGGCCGTTCGTCGATCAACCCGCCCTGACGCACGTTATCCACCACACCGGCCACCCGCACCTCGACGGGTTGGCGGCTGAAGATCTGGAAGAAGAGCCGCTGGCCGATGGGATCGTGGCCGGGCCAAAGCCTGTCCGCCAACCGTTGCTCAACCACGACCACCGCCGGCTCGCCGTCTTCGTCGGACGCTTCGAGCTGTCGCCCAGCTCGCAGCGACACTCTTGCCGCGTCGAAATAGCCAGGGGTCACGATACGGAAGTAAGCCTCTCGGGGGTCCTCGCTTTCGAGCGGTGGCGCGTCCGCCGCGTAGGCACAGGTACGGACGTACACACCGTTCAGCGGTACTGGAAATATGCCGCCTGCCTGCTCGACACCCGGAACCTCCCTCAACGTCCTCTCCACCTCGTGCACCACCTGCAGACGTTGTTCCCGGTCGAGCTGACCCGGCATCGAGACGTCCACTACCAGCAGGTTCTCCGGGTCGAATCCGAGCTCTACACGATTCAGCTCGCCGATCGTGCGGACCATCAATCCGGCGCCCACCAGCAAGACCAAAGACAGTGCGACTTCCACCACCACCATCGACGATCGCAGACGGGACTCGCCCGCTGAGCTGCTGCCGGCACGCTGCTGTAACCGGCCAGCCGCCACGGTCGATCGGATGGCGGGCGCGATGCCATAGACCAGCGCCGCCAGCAGGCTGGTACCGAGAGCAAAAGCGACGATCCGCAGATCGAGCTGAACCGCATCGACCCATGGCAGTTCGTCCGGACGTACACGCTTGAGCACGCTCAGACCTGCTACCGAAAGCAGGAGACCGCCGGTTCCACCTGCCACTCCCAGCAGCAGGCTCTCGGTCAATAGTTGACGGATCAGACGCCAACGTCCAGCGCCGAGAGCCGACATCACGGCCAGCTCCGAGCGACGACGCGCAACCCGCACGAGGAAGAGGCTGGCCACGTTGGCGCAAGCGATGAGCAGGACGAACCCCACCGCGCCGCTGAGAAGCACCAGCGTGGGTCGTACATGAGCCACGACGTCGGCCGCCAAGGGCGTCAGCTCGAACTCGAGCCCCAGCTCTCGGTGCCGCACACTGGCTTGCCGTATGCCCTCGGAGAACGAAATAGTCTCCGCCCGGGCCTCACTCAGCGATGTGCCATCACGCAACCGCGCGATCACCGTCAGGTAGTGGGAGTCCCGCGACCCCTGGGAGTGGTCGTAGCGTATCGGCCACCATAGGTCCATGTCCCGACCCACATCGGCGGCGTCCGGCAGGTGCATGTCGAAATCCACGGGCATCACGCCGATCACTTCAGCAGGTTGTCCGAAGATCGTCATGGTCCGACCCAAGACCCCTGGATCGCCGCCGAAATGAGCTTGCCAGGTGCCGTGACTCAACAGGACCGGCAAAGGCGGTCCTTGCGCGCCGGTGGGTACAGGCGTGCCGTCCTCGGGAACGAAACCACGACCCAAGATCGGCTCGACACCGAGCAGCGAGAAGAAGTTCGTCGTCGTACGCGAGATCCTGACGTGGATCGCCTCACCGGCCCCAACCATCGGCCCGACGACGGTCTCGGTCACCGCGGCGGCCTCCAGTGAACGGCTCTGCTCCTGCATATCGGCGAAGTCCTTGGCCGTCAGGAGCCAACGATCCGTGGGCTCTTCTCGGGTGTGATTCCAGACCATGACGAGCCGTTCAGGATCGGCAAAAGGCAATGAGCGTAGAAGCGTTTCCTGCACCACGCTGAAGATCGTGGTGGTAGCACCGATACCGAGGGCCAGGGTGAAGAGTGCAACCAAAGAGAAGCCTGGACTTCGCATCAGCCGCCTGGCTCCATAGCGCAGATCCTGTCCCCACGAGTCGAGCCCCGAGGCGGTCCGCCGATGTCCGAAGCGGCCCGCTCGCTCGATCGGCGAGCGGGCCGCAGGAATCCTGCTGGACCATGCCGAGACGGTCTGGCGCCAGTAGAAGCGCCTGGCTTCCACTGGATCGGTCTCCGACAGGGCGCCGAATCGCTCAGCCAGGTCTCCCAAGATCGGTTCAGAGAGGTCGCGCGGCAACCGGCGACGCAACAACCATTCGGCGACCCTGGGCGGCCCGCTCTTCGGGTGCGTCATGACCCATCCTCCAAGAGTGGATGCAGCCGGGCACCGCGCCACAAAGCGTTCATGGCTTCGCGGCTGCGCTTCAGAACTTCCGCTCCCGCGGGCTGCAACGTGAAGAATCGCTTGGCTCGGCCTCCCCGCTGCGCCGTCGCCTTACCCAGATACGACTTGACGTATCCCTTGTCTTCGAGCCGGCTCAACGCGACGTAGACGCCGGTGATCGAGCCCTCGCGGCCCGTGATGCGCGCGAGGGTGTCGAAGACCTCGACGCCGTACGCCGAGTCTTCGAAGGAAGCCAACGCCAGCAGCACGACTTCCTCGAACTCGCCCAGTCGATTGCCTTTTCCCATGTCGTCTCTCTGTCGTCTGAAGTTCGAGCGTCGCGTGGATCACCCGTTCTGTGAGTAATGAAGCTCGTGCTGGTGACTCGCGTCGTTGCGCTGGGTCTCGCATCGTTGCGCTGGATACGGGGCATTGGGATGCTTGTTTCAACAAAACTAAAGAAATGGGGATCGATCGATACGAATTCGCGACCACCGGTTCTTCCCGAGCGCCGAGTTACGTGCCTGGCCAACCACAGAATTTCGCCGACGAGACAACCGGTGTCCTTTGCCATACTCCCGCCATGGGGTTCCTGAGCAATCGACAACACGATCGGTCCCGCTTCTACGACAGCCTGGCCACGGCGCTCGAAGCGGGCCTTACCGCGGCGCAGGCACTGAGCACCTTGGCCGCATCAGGTGATCAGACCAGCGCGCGCCTCGTGCCGAGGCTGGCGCGAGGTGAGCCGTTGTCGCAGGGCATGTCGCAGGACCAGGCCTTCAGCCGCTTCGAGATCCTCGCCACGGAGGCCGGCGAGCGCTCCGGGCGTTTGCCGCCCGTCTTCCGCCGCCTCGGGCGCTCTTTCTCACTCCGAGGCAAGACACGAGACCGGATAGCGTACGCCTTGATCTACCCCATTCTCTTACTTCACGGCGTTGTTCTCTTGCCTCCGCTCTATCTCGTATTCCGCGACGGCCTGGACCGCTACCTGGCTGCTGTGGTTCCGGCCTTGGCTCTCACCTATCTCGTCTTCGGAACGGCTGCCTGGCTGATCCGCGGATTCACCGCCAGCACCGCCGGCCGGCTAACCCGCGACCGATGGATGTTGCGGCTACCGGGCATCTCCAAGGCCGTCCGCTCGATGGCTCTTGCGGAGTACGCTCATTCCTTCGCCATCCTGCTCACCGCAGGAGTTCCCATGCACGAGACGCTCGCCCGGGCCGCGGAGGCTCCGCGAAACCGTGTGTTTAGAGCTGCAGGCCTTCGGGTCTGCGATCGGGTACGAGCCGGTGGCACCCTGAGAGAAGGCCTGGCGGCCGAGCTCGACGTATTCCCTCAAACCTTCGTGCAAGCCGTCGCCGTCGGCGAGTCGGCGGGAAAGCTGGAGGACACACTCGATCGCGCGGCGGAGCAGGCGCGCCAGGAGGCAGAACGAGCTTCGCTGGCGCTCGCCGTGGCGCTGGGCACCGTCGCCTACGGGATCGCTGCACTCGCCGTCGCCTGGGTGGTCCTACGGTTCTTCGTCGGACTAGCGGAGCTACCCGCCGGGATCTGACGACGGCCCGGCTCGCTCAGGAATCTAGGGACGACTTCAGGCGCTCGATCTCGGCGCGCACCCGTTCCTGCAAATCCTGACTCCGGCTGACTTCCCAACCCGATACGTCGATCGGCTTTCCGTAGCGCACCCGGACCCGGCCGGGACGAACAGCGAGCATGCTGTCGCGGTGCCGCATTTCGAGAGTTCCGTCGATACCCACCGGCACGATGGGGTATCCGGTCTTGAGCGCCAACAGCACGCCTCCCCGCTTGAACGGCAGTAGCTCGCCATCGCGGGAACGAGTCTCCTCGGGAAAGATCACGAGGGAGTTCCCTGCTTGCAGCCGTTCCACTGCAATGCGGAACGTCTCCTGCGATGCCTTGCGATCGCTTCGGTCCACGGGCACGAATCCGCCCATGGCCAGCGCCCAGCCGAAGATAGGAATGCGGAACAGACTCTTCTTGGCGAGAAAACGGGCCTGCCCGGGAATACCGCGGATCAACGCCGGAATGTCGTACAGGCTCTGGTGGTTGGCGAGAAACACGTAGCCCTGCTGCGGATCGAGTGGCTCTTCGAACTCGCTGCCGACCTTTGACCATGCACCCAGCATCATCCAGCGACTCCAGAGTCTGGCGAAGCGATAGGTCCAGTTCCCACGCGGTGGCAGCCAGCCGGTCAGGAGAGCGAGCACGGCACAGACGATCGTCGCGACGAACAACGTCACGTCGGCGCTCGCCGAGACGACGAACGTGGTCAGCTTGGACGTCTCTTGCCGCATCGCCGCCGATTCTTCCAGTGCCGCGGTACGGGCGTAAAGAGCGCACTGCCATGGGCTAAGATCTGCCCATGGCCAAAGATCTGGGCATCCCCCGTCACGCCTTCTGGCTGCGCTGGCTGAAGCGTGGCTTACGCATCGGTGCCATCTACGACTTGATCTTCGCTGCCATGATGGTCTTCGCGCCGCACCTGGCGACCCGGTTCTTGGATCTTCAGCCGCCGGAGGAACCGTACTATCTGTGGCTGATCGCGGTATTTCTCCTGATGCTCGCCGGCTTCTACTTCCTCGCCGCGTACGATCCCGAAGCCTATCGGGGCAACATCGATATCGCCATCGTCGGCCGAACGTTGGGCTTCCTGGCCCTGGCAGCCGGAGCCTGGGGGCGGCCGGAGATGTGGGGATTGTGGGTGCTGGCCGCCGGCGATCTCTTCTTCGCCATCTTCCACGTCATCTGCTGGGTCCCGATCCGAAGGTGACCGGCGATGAGCCGACCATGAGCCCGGTATGAGCGTCCGATCGGTCCTCGAGACGGCCGGCGGTCTGACGATTCTCACGGGACGGGGCTTCGTGGCTCTGGTGACGCCGCCGTGGGATTTTCGCGAGTGGCTGCGCGAGTCCGAACAGATCGGGGTCCGATCCTTGGGGGTGGCGCTCATCACCACGGTCTTCACCGGCATGGTGCTGGCGTTGCAGACGGCGTATAGCCTGCCCAGCCTGGGAGTCAAGTACTACATCGGCACCGTCGTAAGTAAATCACTTACAAGAGAACTGGGCCCGGTGCTGGTAGCACTGATCGTAGGAGGACGCATCGGTGCCGGAATGACCGCGGAGCTCGGTACGATGAAAGTCACCGAGCAGATCGACGCCGTGCGGGCGATGGCAGCCGACCCGGTACGGAAGCTGGTGGCACCGAAGCTAGCGGCGACTTTGATCATGCTGCCCTGCTTGACCATTCTGGGTGATCTGCTGGGAATCCTCGGCGGCCTGGTGGTCGCAGTCGGCGAGCTGAAGCTCTCGGCCGGCCTCTATCTGAACGACGTACTCGACGCTCTGACGTTCGAAGACGTGCTCTCGGGAGTAGGGAAGAGCTTCGTGTTCGGCTACTTCATCGCCATCGTCGCCTGCTACAACGGCCTGAATGCTCGTGGAGGGGCCGATGGCGTCGGTCGAGCCACGACCAACACGGTGGTCCTGGCGTCGATTCTCGTCTTGGTGTCGGATTTCTTTCTGACCAAGATCTTCCACATGATCAGCTGACGAGAAGTCCAAAGAGCGTTTTCGACGAACGGGAACGGCTCTTCACGGCCGTGGTACGGCAGAACCTCCGATCTAGAAAGGGAGGCGACCCCTGGGCCGGGGTCACCGGTAGAATAGCCCGACCGTAGAAACAGCATCCGGAGACTTTCCTTGCCTCACAGATCCGACCTCGCCGCCCTCTATCGCAACCACCTGGACCAGCTGACGCAGTACTTCGACGATGCCGTAGAGCGGGCCGGAGCAGCCGGCACGCCACTCGACGGAGCGGTGTTTCATTCTGGACGAGTTCGCCTGTATCACCGCGACGACGAGGAGATCCCCTTTCGTCCGACCCCGCACTACCGTCGCTGGATACCTCCGCAGGGTGGGCCGGAACACGTGGTCTTCGCACGACCGGGCCGAAAGCCGACCGTCGTACGCGTGCTGCCCGTGGACTTCTGGTTCGACACCACGCCGCCGGCACCGAGTTATTGGGAAGACGCCGTCGAGCTGAAAGACGTCCAGAGCTTCGACGAAGTCCCCGATGCGTTGGGTCTGAACGGCGAACGCATCGCCTACCTGGGCGATTCGCCGGAGGCTGCCGCCGAGTTGCACATCGCTGAATCCCTGGTGGAGCCGGAAACGTTGATTGCGCCTCTCGACTGGCACCGGGCGGTCAAGACTCCGTACGAGATCACACTGACCCGACTCGCCTGCGAAGCGGCGGCGGCCGGGCACCTGGCGGCACGGGAGCAATTCTTGGCCGGCAGCACCGAACGTGAGGTGCACCACCAGTACCTGCAGGCTGCTGATCGCCTTGAAAGCGAGATGCCCTACGGCACGATCATCGCATTCAACGAGAAGACCGCCATCCTCCACTACCAGCACAAACGTGGCGACGCGGCCGGCACCGGACATAGTTGCCTCGTCGACGCCGGAGGTGCCTTTCACGGCTATGCCGCCGACATCACGCGCACCTGGGCAGTCGAAGACGCCCACCCCGTCTTCCGGGAGTTCATCCGCGAGCTCGAAGCGACCGAACGACATCTCGTCGGGATGATTCAGCCGGGCCGGAGCTTCGTCGATCTCCACCTCGAGGCGCACCACCGCTGCATCGAGACGCTCAGAAGGCTCGGCGTACTCCGCTGCTCAACCGATGAGGCCCAGGATCTACGCCTTTCGAGGCTGTTCTTCCCTCATGGCCTGGGCCATCACCTCGGACTGCAGGTGCACGATGTGGGTGGCCACCAGACCTCACCCGCGGGTGGCTGTACCCCACCTCCGGACGAACACGTGTTGCGCAACACCCGCACCATGGAGCCGGGCCATCTGCTGACCATCGAGCCCGGCATCTATTTCATTCCGCTTCTGCTCGATTCCTGGCGCGACGGCGCCCATGCGTCCGCCTTCGACTGGCAGCTCATCGACCAGCTCATCCCCCTCGGAGGGGTGCGCGTCGAAGACGACGTGCTATGCACCGACAGCGGTTTCGAGGATCTGACCCACGAGCTCATCGAGGGCCGTTTGGCCGCGACGTTAGAACCGGTCCACTGATCGCATGGCAACCGGGTGGGATCTCCATGATATTCTCTCTCTGGGCCTATTGAGATAACGTCTCAATAAACTGCTCTGCCTATCCCGGAGATCCCATGGACACCAGACTCGCCAACCCATCCCCCACCGTCGGCTCGGAGACCGCCACTCGACTGACCGACCTGCGTCCAGGATGCCGCGCCCGTCTGCTGGCAGCGCACCTCGAACGGGACGACCTCGCTCTGCTCCACGCCTTGGGCCTGGCAGAGAGGAGCTCGTTTCGCCTGTGCAAGGCAGGCGATCCATGGATCATCCAAGTACGGGGTACTCGTATTGGACTCTCTCAGCACGTGGCAGAGCTGCTGCAGGTCGAGATGGACGATGGAGCGGGCTCACCGGCCGATGACCACCTCGGATGACGATGTTGGAGGCCCCGGCCGCTGAGCCCGCCGAGAGCGACAGTACGCCGTCCATCGCGACTTCCCCAGAGGAGGCAGCTACGGTCGCCCTCCTGGGGAATCCCAACACCGGCAAGACGACGCTGTTCAACCAGCTTTGCGGGTTGCGGGCCAAGACCGCCAATTTCCCCGGCACCACCACCGATGCGCAGATCGGCCGGCTGGATCTGAAGTCGGACGGACGAGCAGATGTCGACCTCGTCGACCTGCCGGGTACCTACCGACTTCGTCTCGACCTTCCTGAGGCGCGGGTCTGCCGCGATGTCCTCGAAGGACGGGCACCCTATCGATCGCCGGACGGAGCGGTCGTCGTCGTCGACGCCACGAACCTGGCCCGCAACCTGTACCTCGTAGGCGAGATGCTGGCGGTGGGTCGCCCCACTGTCGTAGCGCTCAACATGGTCGACCTGGCGCAGCGTCGCGGCTTGAGCCTCGATACGGCGAAACTTTCCCGGTTTCTCGGCTGCCCTGTGGTACCCGTAGTCGCTCGGCGGGGCACGGGTGTAGAGGAGCTACACCGGGCGATCGCCGAAATGCTGCGAACCCGGCAGAGCCCCGACCCCGAGGTGCCGCCACCCTCGGAGCCAGATTTCGAGAGGCTCGCAGCCTGGGCCGACGAAGTAATGGAGCGTAGTGTTGGTGGACCCCGGGCGGTAGGCCAGGGTGCCGATACGGTCACCGAGAGATTGGACCAAGCCTTTACCCATCCGCTGTTGGGTATCTTGGTCTTCCTGGCGGTCATGGGTGGCCTCTTCTGGACGGTCTTCTCCCTCGCCACGGTCCCGATGGACCTCATCGAGCTGACTTTCGAAGGATTGGGCGGTTGGTTGGAGTCGACTCTTCCCGACGGTGCTCTGCGCCAACTGCTGGTCGAAGGTGTGGTTGGCGGGATCGCCGGGACGGTGGTCTTCCTGCCCCAAATCTGCTTGCTGTTCTTCCTCATCAGCTTGTTGGAGGACACCGGCTACTTGGCGCGCGCAGCCTTCGTGATGGATCGTTTGCTGTGTCGGTTCGGCCTGCCCGGCACGGCCTTCGTACCGCTTCTGTCGAGCCATGCCTGCGCCTTGCCGGGCATCATGTCGACCCGCCTCATCCCTGACCGGCAGGACCGGCTGGCGACGATCCTGGTGGCGCCGTTCATGAGTTGCTCGGCGCGTCTACCCGTCTACGTTCTGCTGACCGGGCTCCTATTCGCCGATCGCCCGTTCCTGGCGGGCCTCGCGTTCACCGGCTGCTATCTGCTGGGCGCCGGCGCCGCTCTGATCTCGGCCCTGATCTTCCGCGGCACCCTGCTGAAGGGCAAGTCCCGGCCGATGGTTTTGGAGCTGCCCACCTACAAACTGCCCTCCTTCAAATCGGCCATCTATAGCGCCACTCACCAGGGACGCGCATTCCTCGAGACCGCGGGCACGGTGATCCTCGCCATCTGCATCGTCATGTGGTGGCTGTCCGCCTACCCTCAAGTCGAGCCTCCTGCAGTAGCGGCGGAGCTGGCACACCAGGCCGAGCAGTTGGAGCACTCCGATCCTGAAGCTGCGGCCGCACTATCGACCCAGGCCCAGCGCCTCGCGTCTCGCCATGCACAGAGTCGCAGCTTCGCCGGACGCATCGGCCAGACCGCGGAGCCGGTGTTCGCCCCTCTCGGCTATGACTGGCAACTGACCGTGGGCGTCCTGACCAGCTTCCTCGCACGCGAGGTGTTCGTCTCGACCATGGCGGTGCTGTTGGAGACGGACCCCGACGCGGATCCAGACGAACGCGGCGTCATCGCCGAGGTACGCGCAGCCCGGCGCGATGACGGCAGCCGCCTGTTCACGCCAGCCACCGCCGCAAGCTGCCTGGTATTCTTCGTATTGGCGATGCAGTGCCTGCCGACCCTGGCCGTCACTCGACGCGAATCTGGGTCGGTTCGCTGGGCGGCGTTGCAGCTGATCTGGATGTCCGGTCTGGCCTGGATCTTCGCCTTCGTCACCTTCCATGGACTTCGGATGATGGGAGTCTCTTGACATGAGCTTCCCCTGGAACGACTGGCAGTTCTACTGCGTCACCTCGGCCGCCATCTGGGGAGGGTGGATTGTCGTCCGACAGTTGCTCCCGTCGAAGGATGAAAAGAACTGTCCCGGATGTGCCTCCGGGTCCGCGGCTCAAGCCCGCAAGCCAGCTAGTAGCTCGGGTTTCGTGACGATCGGAGACCGGGGATGATCCCATCCCAGTTTCGATGACGCGACCCGCAGCCTGGTTGGGAAAGCTGCTGCTCTTCTTGGTGGCCGCGGGGCTGGCCTACCTCCACGTCCAGCTCGCCTGGCTGGCGGAGTTCGCGCTCGACGAGTTTCAATACGCTCACGGCGGTTGGCTGGCCGGCCGTGGCGGCACGATCTACGTCGACTTTTTCGAACACCACTTTCCCCTGCTACATCAGCTTCTCGGCCTGCTCTGGCACATCCTCGACGACGATCCCACCCACATCCTCACCCTGCGGATGCTCTTTCTACCGGTCTTTGGACTGGTGGTGATCGCAGGTTGTCTGGCGAACCGAAGCGACGATCTGGCAAACGCGGCGGCGTGGTGGACGGCGCCGGTCCTACTCTCGGCTCCGACACTGTCGGCCATGGGCACCCAGCTGCGCCCCGACGTGCTCGCTCTGGCGCTTTTCTTCTCCTGCTTGGCACTCCTCCGCAGTGCCTCGACTCAAAGTGGTAGAAGGCGAGCCGTTCTGGCCGCTCTGGCCGGGGTGGTGGCGGTCGTGGCTCTTTGGTCGACCTTGAAGGTCGCGATTTATGCCGGCACGCCGTTCCTGGCAGCCCTGGTTGCGGACCTGATCCGTCGACACAACACCACCGAGAGCGACGAAACGCCGAGCTATTTCCTTGGCCATCCCATCGCATTCGTCGCCGGTTCGGGAACCGCCGCCGCCTTGATTGGACTCGGTCTTGCGCTTTCCGGCAGCGTCGGGGCCTGGTGGCGGTGGGCGGTGGAATTCTCGTTCGCTCACCAGGAGGTCTATCCCGGCTTCAGCTGGACCCGGAACTTCTTTCAGCTACTCGACCACTCCGCGTGGCTGCTACCGCTGGCGGTCGTGGGGATCGTCGCGACGCTCCGTCGAAGGCCTCGAGCGGCAGACGTCGACTGGTTGCTACTGGCCGCCGTGCCCTCGACCGCGGCGTCCTACGTCTGGCAGACCGCGCCCTATCTCTACAGTCTGATTCCGCTCACCGCGGTACTCGGTCTCTTCGCAGCCCGCGGGCTGGCCTGGTGCTGGCAGTGGGCGACCCGTGGCGGATCCTCGAATCGCACTTTCGCTGCCTTGCTGTTCCTGCTACTCGCCGCGGGAGAACTCCACCGCACTGTCGACGCTCTGAGGCGCCTCCGTCAACCCGGCAATGCCTCTCAGCTCCAGACCCTCACGCAACTCGGCCGAATGACCCTTCCGGACGATGCCGTCTTCTCGCCTTGGGCCATGCAGGTAGCACGTCCTTCCGCACACTTTTTCTATTTCTTGGAAGCGGCGACAAAGCGCCTCGAGGCTGCACGCCTGAATCGAGAGCTCGTTCCCGCGTTGCGCGAACGCGGCGTCACCGTGTACTACCACCACCCTTTGTCGGAGCGGCTACCAGCCGCCGCGTGGGCCTACCTGCGAACTCATTTCCTTCCCTATGATCAAGACCTGTGGATCTATGGCCGCCGCTACCCCACCATCGATGGACGCGCCTCGGGTGACTTCTTCGCCGTGCAGGAAGGTACCTACTTCGTTTCGCCGCCCGAGGCTCTGGGCGGCGAGCAAAGCCTGCACATAGGTGGCACGGCGCTCCAGACACCGATCGTGGCACTGGCAGCGGGACGTCACCGTATCGAATACCGCGGAGGCGTTCCCGAGGTCTCCATTGTCTGGATGCCTCGCGACGGGCAACCGTTCCGCCCGCGACCGGAGCTGATTCCGGCGTCCCAGTAGCACCGCGGCCGGTGGGCCGAGATCACCAGGTGACGCGCTGACTTCCGAACGGAGCCGAGTCAGTGCTGCGAGTGCCTCAGCTGACCGCGCGAAGCTTACGCTCCGCCTTCTGACTGCGTTCGTCGCGCCAGGCGTCGGTAGCATAGATGTCAGGCGCCACTTCGATGATGCGCGGCAGGAGCTCGAATACCTCGACCTGAGTCCAATCGGCACCGTCGCGCCGCCGATGTCCCGCAGCGTTGAGTCGCCGCGCAACTTCCGACATGGAAAGGTCGTCGACGATGGCTGCCAGCATGACGCGTAGCGCGTCCATCTCGCCCGTATCCTCTACGAGATGATGGCAATCATTGCCCACCCGGAGCCCGAAGGGTACTTCGGTGAGGGTCAGCTCGCCCTCTTCGGCGGGTCGTTCCCATTCGATGGCCACAGGCCTCCATCCGTTCTTCATCTTCTCGTCGATGTAGTCCGAGGTCAGCGGCTGGTCGAGGGCTTCGCGAATCCGGGTGCTACGGCTCATGGTCGTCTCTCCTTGTCTCGCCTGACGTTCCGACTTCGGAGCGCCAAACGCGGGTGCAGGTCTTCTTCCTTCTGAGAAGACTACGGACAGGCTCGTGACGGGTTCTATTCCGCATCGGACTCCGCGCGTCATCGGTCCATACCCTGCCTCACCAACTCTCCGAGGGAGCGAGAGTCCTCACGATCAAATCGGTGGAGGTCGCGCCGGGCGGCTGTGGATCGCGGATCATCGGTCGTCTCGTAGCACTGCATACGCAAGTCGAGGATCGGCCTGGACCAAGGTACCCAAGGCTCGAGCTCCGCCAGGGCCTCCGTGCAAAGCTCGTCGAAGCGGCCCGACATGGACGCCAGCTTGAGGCGCAACAGCTTGCGTTGGTGGTCGGCCAAGTAGCCAGGGAACGGTTCTGCCAGAAGATCGAATAGTGCCGACGCCAGCTGTGCATCTCCGTGCTCCTCCAGGTACGCCAACGAACGTTGCATCAAGCCCTCATGGACCCAAGGATCGTCCCGAACCGCAGCGATGGCTCCGCGCCAGCGGTCGACATCCGTCGACGCCCGGCGCGCACGCAGAAGCGCCGCCTCCGCGGGTCGCTGCCGAGCCAATGCGTCGATCGCCTGCTCCGCCTCCAACGCGCCCGTCAGGATCTGACCTTCCGCCACCAGGAGTCGGTCGAGGGACGAAGACGGAGGCGCCGGCTGCTGCTGCCACCTGTACCAGGCGCCTTCCACGTCGCCTTCGGCAAAGGCCAGACGCGCCCGGTCCCGCATCTGCGCGTCGGGTCGCGGCGGCGGAAGGCCGCCCACGGCCAGTGTGCCGAGAGATCTGCGGATCCGTCTCATCTCGTCGACTCGGTGCCATTCCGGAGGGGTGCCTCGACCGGCGGGTCGATTCGCGCCAAGGCCCACCGACAACGCCTGAAGCTCCTCGGCCGAGAAGAGATCGGGCCGGCCGAGGGAACGGGCGAACGAGAACTCCAGTACCGGGCGATCATCACTATTGGGCTCCACATCGGCGCTGGCTATAGCCCGAGCCAAGCGGCCGTCTCCGACATAGCCGCTGTAAAAGCCCTCAACTCCTTCGACTCGCAGCACGTCGCCCAGAGCATCGCGAAACGGCGGCGCAGCGACCCGGCCGCGGACCCGATCGAAGTCGTGCTCGATCGGTTGCATCGAGGCCATCAATACGAGGTCGGACCGCAAGGTCTGCCAACACTCGACGTGCGGGAACACCGTGCGTAGTGTGGTGATGACCACAGCGACGGCCTCGGCGTCGATCTCGTAGGCCTGCAGCCACTGAAGGAAGATCCCGCCCTCTGTGAGGCGCTGGGAGACGGCCTGATAGATCTCGCGCGTAAACAGGTCGGCGACTCCAGCGCGATACGGATTGGAGGGTTCAGAGAACACGATGTCGTAGTGCTCTTTCGTGGTGCGAACGAACTCGCGCCCATCCCCCACATGGATCCGAACGTTGGGCTGCTGGATGACGTTCAGATTCGCCGCGTCCAGGTACTGACTCAGTTCGATCATAGACGGCTCGAGCTCGACGACGTCGACCCGTTCCATCGTGTCGACCGCAGCGAGCCAGCCGGCCGTCATCCCGGTCCCCAGTCCGATGACCAAGGCGCTACGCGGCTCCGGATGAAGAGCTGCGCCGAGCAACCCACCGAGCACCTGGGTCGGTGCATCGCGCCGCGAGCTACCGTCACCCTTGCCATTGACGACGAGGGCGAGCTCGCCCGACGCGACCAGGGCCACCGACGACTCCCTCCCTTCCGACTCGGCCACCAGACCCCTATTGATGCCATGGATCTGACTCCGCAGCTCGTTGGGATCCGCCGCTACCCAGCTACGAGCGGTCGCCGTGGCCGTATGACGCCAGAACGCCGTCGGGCCTTCGGCGGCGGTCAGCAAGAGTGCGAATGCGGCGACTCCCATCGCGAACCGCCCCCACCGCCTCGCCAATACCGCCTGGGCCCCGGGCTCGCTGCGCCGCGATGCCAGAACAGCCAGAAAGATCCCCAAGATCGCGAGTAGCCCGATCGACAACTGCCACAGGACTCCTGCGCCGATGGCCGGGAGAAGCACCAAGCCACCGGCCAGGGAGCCGAGCACCGCTCCCCACGTGTTCCAGGCATAGGCTCTGCCGACGTCGGAGCCGACGTGGTCGCGACCCTGTCCGATCAGCGAGACGAGTAGCGGAAACTGGTACCCGGCAACGAGGGATGCGGGCAGCACCACCAGACTGACGATCACGGTCCAGCCGCAGACCAGAGAAACGAAGCCGCCGCCCTGTAGATCGCGAAGCGCCTGGGCCAGAAACGCCAATCGATCACCGAGAGCGAATGGCAACACGAGCGCCAACGCTTCGAGGGAGGCACTCACGGCCAGAGCGTCGAGACCGGGCCTCGACTCGGCTGCTCCGAGAGAAAACCACCATCCGCCGACGCCGATCCCGAGTAGCGCCAGAGCGAGGATCAGGCCGAACGTGTAGGTCGACCCGCCGAGGAGCGGCGTCAGCATGCGATACCAAACCAGCTCCATCATGAAGTAGAGAAACCCCGTCAGGCCGGCGAAGACCAGGAGCACACGAATCGGCAGTCTGGCACCGGAACGGGGCGCTGGCGGTGAGAGGTTCCCCTCAGGGCCCGGCAACTCGACTGCGGCGAACAGCTCGTGCCCATCCGCGGCACGGCCCCACGTGCGAACCCAAACTGCCAGCAGTAGGTTCACCGAACACGCGGTCCAGAGCGCGCGACTGACACCAAGAGATTCGAGCAGGACGAAGGTCGTCAGTAGCGCTCCCAGGACAGCGCCCAACGCGTTGACCCCGTAGAGCGTGGCCACGATGCGGCGGCTCACATCGTGCCGGCGCTCGGCAGCCTGGACCGCAGCAGGCAGCGTACCGCCCATGAAGAAGGTCGGCAGTCCGAGAACCAGAACCGAAAGAACCAGACGTAGCAATGTCGCGCCTCCGGCACCGAGGCTCGACGAGCCACCGAGGGCGAGGTAGAGCTCCCGGCTCGTGCCGAGGAGTAACAGGCTCACCGCTGCAGTGGCCGCGATGGCCATCTCCAGCCGCGCGTAGAGGGCTAGCGGATTGGAACTACGCTCCGTCCGGCGACCGAAGTACAGCCCGCCCAGACCCAGCCCGCCCATGAAGATCGCCAACACGACCGCCATCGCAAGAGTGGACGACCCGAAGATCAGGCGCAGCGATCGCAGCCAGACCACCTGGTAGATCAGCGAGCAGCAGCCGGAGACGAAGAGCACGAACGCCAACCCGGCCAAGGGCGGCAGCCGCGGCTGCGAGTTGGTTCGTACCTCGCTCATCGAACGATGGTGTCATTTCCCCACACGCGGGTGCACGCGCTCAACGGGCTCGGTCGACGTCCCGTCGCAACGTACTCGAGCTGACAGCTACGCGATGCAGCGAACGCACGACGAGCTCGCTATCGAGCACCAAGGTATAGGGGATCGACGTGCTGCCGTAGCGGCTCAGCATCGCCAGATCAGCGCGCAGGACCTCGTACTCGATTTCATGGTCACGCACGAAACGGGCGACCTCGGTATCGCTCACCGTATCGAGGCTGATGGACACGACGCGCGCCGAACCGGACCGATGAATATCGCGCAGCGCCGGAATCTCCTTGATGCAGGGATGACACCAAGTCGCCCAGAAGTTGACCAGTACCGGCACCTCACCCGCGAGCTCGTCCGATGCCAGAGGTCCACCGCCGAGCCTCGGCAACTCGAATGGTGGCAACGGCTGGCCGATGGAGACGGGACGTTCTGGCGATGAACAACCCGCGAAGCCCAGCAGTGACAGTGTGGCCACACACCAGAGGGTGACGCGGAACCCGCGGGATCTCGACCCCAACCGGTAGTCGAGACGCGGCCGTCCTCGGCCTCGTCCGGCCTGGGCTCTCGGAACGACGGTGCAAGACGGTCTGCTCACGACTCTCTCCGAAGGATTCTCTGCCGGGCCAGCTCCAGCTTGGCGACCGACTCTCTGTGTACCTCGTCGGGTCCGTCCGCCAAGCGCAGGGTGCGCGACATCGCCCAGTGGTAGGCGAGGGGAAAATCCCCGCTGACACCACCGCCGCCATGCGCCTGGATCGCGCGATCGAGCACCCGCAACGCCACGTTCGGCGCCACGACCTTGATCATCGCGATCTCGGAACGTGCTTCACGGTTGCCCACGGTGTCCATCATGTGGGCGGCCTTGAGCACGAGCAGACGCGCTTGCTCGATCTCGATCCGCGAGTCGGCGATGTCTCTGCGAATCGTGCCATGGTCTGCCAACGGCTTGCCGAAAGCAGCCCGCTCCTCGACGCGCCGGCACATCAGCGCCAGTGCCCGCTCGGCGACACCAAGGAGACGCATACAGTGGTGGATGCGCCCCGGCCCGAGTCGTCCTTGGGCGATCTCGAAGCCGCGTCCTTCGCCCAGGATCATGTTCGTGTTCGGCACCCGCACGTCCTCGAAGGAGATCTCGGCGTGCCCGTGGGGCGCATCGTCGTATCCGAAGACCGTGAGCATGCGCCGCACGGTCACACCCTCAGCATCCATTGGAACGAGGATCATCGAATGGCGACTATGACGTTTCGCATCCGGATCGGAAAGACCCAAGAAAATCATCACACGGCAACGAGGGTCGCCCGCGCCAGACGTCCACCACTTGCATCCGTTCAGCACATAGTGGTCGCCGTCGCAGCGGATGGTAGAGCGGATGTTGGTGGCGTCTGAAGAAGCCACGTCCGGCTCGGTCATGGCGAAGCACGAACGAATCTCGCCTTCGAGGAGCGGTACGAGCCAACGTTCTTTCTGCTCGTCCGATCCATAGCGGGCCAGCACTTCCATGTTGCCCGTGTCCGGTGCCGAGCAGTTGAAGACTTCCGGCGCCCAGATCACCTGCCCCATCAACTCGCACAACGGCGCGTATTCCAGATTGGTCAAACCTGGCCCGTCGTCCCACTCCGGCAGGAACAGATTCCACAGCCCCTCGTTCTTCGCCTTTCGCTTCAGATCCTCGATCTGCGACGGCGGCTGCCAACGGTCGCCCGTGGCGATCGTCCGCTCGACCTCCGACTCGATCGGCAGGACATGGCGATCCATGAAGTCCCGCACCCGGTGTTGGTAGTCACGAGCACGCTCGTCCCACGGGAAGTAGCCCGGGCCGGAACTGCTGACAACGGAAGACATCCAAAGCACCTCGAATCGTCGACTCGGATCGCCGGTTTGCGAAAGCTACCGGGCCGGCGAGCTTATCGAATACCTGCCGCCAAGGCTCGGAATCGAGGACTCTGGTCTAGATCTTTGCATGCCATCCATATCTACATTCCAGAACGTACAAAGTGTCGAGAATCCGGCGGATTGGTGCGAACTTCGAGAATCTTCTCTTCCGGGGTTGTGTTTTAGATCGATGTATGTCAATATCTTCACGCTGACTCGGAACGGGTGGCACACGCCATACTTGTAAGGCGAACACAGATGCCGTCCGGTCCCAGAAAGCAAGTCCTCCTCTCCTCCCTCTGGTCTTGGGCCGACCAGGGGGAATTTTTTTGGTCTGAAGAACGTGGGACACCGACGGGTGGGCCTCTTCCGGCACCCCGTTCGCGCACCGAACTCTGCGCCCACGAGCCCCTATCGACTGTCTGTGGTCGGCTCTGCCGTCAAGGGACACAAATGGGTGAACGGGCCCTATCGAAACTCGGTCAAGCCGCAGCGACCATGCCGAAGCGTTCTGCCTCGAAGGCGCGCAGCGTCTCCAGACTCGCATGGTTTGGCACTTTCCCGAGCGCCACGCCATCGGGCCAACGCATCATCCCCAGGGCCAGACTGGCCTCGCTACCCACGCTGCAGAGCAGCACCCGATCGCCTGGCTGGATGTTGCGCAAATAGGCACTGTAGAAAAGCGACGTACCAAGCAGTGCCGGGCCGACATTGCCAAGCAGCCGATTGGTGTTGACGCCGTCGGCGGGAGTCACTCCCATGGTCTCCAGGGTTCGATCGACGAACGACGGCGTCGGAGCGTTGAGTACCCAGTGATCGACGTCCTCGCGCGTGGTCCCGGTACGGTCGAGCAGGCGCTCCAATAGCTCGGGTATTTCGCCTTGAGCCCAGCGCTCCAGCTTGCCGGCCGTTGCACCGTCGACCTCCAGACGAATCCCGGAGGGTGTACGGTCCGACACGCCCCACGACACCAGGTCACAGGTCGGTCCGGAATTGCGCAGGACGGCACCTTCGAACGCCCCACGCTCTCCGCTCGGGCCGACCACCATGGCGAATGCCGCGTCGCCGACCACCGTCAGAGCCGGATGGCCCGGCTCGACGGTAGCCGAGTAGGGACACGTCACCGTGACCAGCACATTCCGATAGGCACCCATCGCCACTTCTTGGCAAGCGTTGCGTAGGGCCAGTAGCCCACCGGCGCATGCACATTCGACGTTCCAGGCTGCCGCCTCGTGCATACCGAGGGAGAACGCGAGAGGTGTTGCGTTGCCGATGCAAGGCTCGGGCAGAGCAGGAAAGCTGGCCGAGAGCACCAGCTCGACCTCGGAGGCGTCGAGCCCAGCCAATTCGAGTGCTTCTTCCGCGGCCTGTCGCTCGAGCTCGAGGCCACCTTCCGGCTCCCGGAGGCGGTGGCGCAGGGCCCTCCGGCCATCGGGTAGCGTGACTTCGTGGCTGTCGTCGGGAACAGCGAGTGCGAGCGAACGTATGCCGGCAGGACGCAGATGGGCAGACGGGACACCTGAAGGCGACAAAGCGGTGGGCACGAGAAGAGTCTCCTCAAAAAGGAAGTCGAAAGGACAGAAGAGCGGAGGGCCTGTGCGCGCTAGCTTGGGCGGCCATATGCGACCGCCAAAAACCACTGGACGCCAGCGGATTTCGACATTCTACCAAACGGTCGGTATGACTGTCGAGCCATCCCTTTCCGTGCTCCCGCAATTCCAGTAGGCTCCATTCATACGCGGCAACGCAGTCGGTAGGTACCCATTGCTGCGCCGAGCAGGCGGCCGGGCCTCCTTCCCCCCGGGGGTGGGCGCCCGGCCGTAGAACATTCGCGGCGAACTGGCCTTGCGGCAGGGCCGAGGAAAGCGATGAAGAGGCACAAGAGCAAGAAGCGAGATCTGATCGACTCTCTGGTGGAACGCCTAGGCGACGAGGTCGGTCCGGAGCAGGCAGAGCTCGCGGCGCAGCTGGCCCGCCAGTGCTACGAGGGTGTGGCGCTGGACGACCTACGCCTCGCCGGAGACGGCGGCCTGATCGGGCCCATCCGCTCCCTCCTGGGTCACATCGAGAATCGCGCCCGCGGAGATGTCACGATCCGCGTTTTCAATCCCCAGGAGGAGGACCTGACCTGGGGGGGCGAGCGCACCGCGGTCGAGATCCTCAGCGACGACATGCCCTTTCTCGTCGATTCCGTGACCGCCGAGCTCGGCCGTAGGGATCTGACGATTCACTTCGCACTGCATCCTCAGCTTTCCGTCGACCGCGAAGAGGACGGCACGATTCGCGAGCTCCTACCCCACGGCACCATCGGTGACGAGGTTTCGCGCGAGTCGCTGATGCACTTCCAGATCGATCAGCAAGGCGCGCAGGGCCACCGTGTCGAGCTCGAAACGGCGCTCCGACGTGTGCTTCTGGACGTACAGTCGGCCGTATCGGAATGGAAGATCATGCGCCAGGCCTGCCTGGACGCTGTCACGCGTTTGCGTGGCCACGCACCCGACTCGGTGAATCCGGATCATCTGGAAGAAACGGTGCACTTCCTCGAGTGGGTGGCTCACGACCACTTCACCTTCCTCGGCTACATCGAATATGACCTACATGCCGAGGGCGACGAAGAATACCTCCGTCCGGAAGACGACACGGGTCTCGGCCTGCTGCGTCAGTTACCGCTGCGCTTCCGAGCCGAAGGTCGGAAGCCCGTAGCGGAAGAGGCCCGGCGCTTCCTGCACGGCGATGAGCTGGTGATGATCTCCAAGACCAGCCAGCATTCCACCGTGCACCGCAACGTCCACATGGACGTCATTTCTCTGAAGCGCTTCGATCAGAATGGCGAGGTCGACGGCGAGATCCAGTTCGTCGGTCTGTTCACCTCGATGGCCTACTCCATTGCGGCGTCGAACATCCCTCTGGTTCGTCGCAAGGTGGAGGACGTGCTGCAGCGAACTGGCTTCCTTCCTGCCAGCCACGATGCCAAGGTAATGCGCCACATCGTCGAGCACTATCCGCGCGACGAGCTGTTCCAGATTTCGGCTGACGACCTCTACCACTTCTCCCTGAGGATCCTCGAGCTCCAGTTGCGGCCGCGCTTGGCACTTCTGGTACGCCGCGACGAAGAGGAGCGATTCGTCTCCTGCATGGTCTACGTGCCACGGGAGCGGCACAACACCGAGGTGCGACTCGAAATCCAACGAACGCTGGAACGGGCCTTCGCGGGAACAGTGACGGCCTACTACACCCGCATCTCCGACCGTCCTCTGGCCCAGCTCCAATTCATTGTCAAGACGCGCCCCGGAGCGATTCCCGACTACGATGTCGAGCAGATCGAGGCGCACCTGGCCGATGCCATCAAGTCGTGGCCAGATCGGCTCAAAGAAGCGCTGGGAGCCACCGGTGGCGAAGAGGCCGCGCGGATCGCTTGGCGCCGTTACGGTAGTGCTTTCTCCGGCTCGTACCAGCAGTACTTCACCGAGGCCGACGCGCTCAAAGACATCCCACGGATCGACTGGGTGCTCGAGACCGGGGAGCTGGGGCTGCGCCTTTATCGGCGTGCCGAGGCCGCTGAGCGACGGTTTCACCTTCGCACGTTCGAGCTGGCAATCCAACGCCCACTGTCGTCGTTCTTGCCCATCCTGGAGAACATGGGCCTGACGGTGATCAGTGAGTATCCGTTCGAGGTCCGGCCATTGGGTTCCGCTAATCCCGTGTGGGTCCGCGACTTCGAAGTGGAGACCCGATTCGACATCGATCTGGACGAGTGTCACGACCGGTTCGAAGACGCCCTGCGCAGCGTATACCGCGGCGAAGTGGAGGACGACGCCTTCAACAAGCTCGTGCTCAGCTCACGATTGGAATGGCGTCAGGTCGTGATCCTTCGGGCCTACTACAAATATCTCCGGCAGATCGGCGTCGCCTTCAGTCGCACCTATATGTCGCAAACTCTGGTGCGTAACGATCGCATCACGCACTCATTGATCGACCTGTTCTTCGAACGTTTCGACCCGGCACGGCGCGATGGTGTCGATCGAGGCCAGCTGATCCTGGCGGAAATCCATCAGGGTCTGGAGCAGGTGCGGAGCCTCGACGAGGACCGCATTCTGCGGCGCTTCTTGAACCTGGTGCAGTCGACTCTGCGAACGAATTATTTCCAGAAGACGGACGACGGCGTCCCGAAGAGCTACGCTTCGTTCAAGTTCGACGGCTCCAAGGTTCTGGACCTTCCCAGTCCACGCCCGGCCTACGAAGTCTTCGTCTACTCCCCGAGAGTGGAGGCGGTCCACCTACGGGGAGGCCAAGTGGCCCGTGGTGGCATCCGCTGGTCGGACCGACTCGAGGACTTCCGCACCGAAATCCTCGGCCTCGTCAAGTCACAGATGGTCAAGAACGCCGTGATCGTGCCGGTCGGGGCCAAGGGAGGTTTCATCGTCAAGAACCCGCCTCCGGCCAGCGACCGCGAGGCTTGGCTCGCCGAAGGCGTCGAGTGTTACAAGACATTGATCCGAGGCTTGCTCGACATCACGGACAATCTCAAGGGTTCCAGTGTGGTCGCACCGCCCGACGTGGTGCGTCACGACGGTGACGACCCGTATCTCGTCGTCGCTGCCGACAAAGGCACGGCGACCTTCTCCGACATTGCCAACTCCGTCGCGGCCGAGTACGAGTTTTGGCTCGGTGACGCCTTCGCATCCGGTGGCTCGGTGGGCTATGACCACAAGAAGATGGGCATCACGGCGCGAGGTGCCTGGGAGGGCGTCAAACGCCACTTCCGTGAGGTCGGCCGAGACATCCAGAGCGATGCGTTCACCTGCGTCGGAGTAGGAGATATGTCGGGCGACGTCTTCGGCAACGGCATGTTGCTGTCCCGAGAGACTCGATTGGTAGCAGCTTTCAATCACCTCCACATCTTCGTGGATCCGGAGCCGACCACCGAGGAAGCGTGGGCCGAGCGGAAACGTCTGTTCGACTTGCCCCGTTCTTCCTGGACCGATTACGACGAATCCAAACTTTCCGAAGGCGGCGGTATCTTCGACCGTTCCGCCAAACAGCTCACGGTCAGTCAGCAAATCGTGGATCGCTTTCAACTGGAGTCCGAGACCCTGACACCCAGCGAGCTGATCCGCGCGTTGCTGTGCGCAGATGTCGATCTGTTGTGGTTCGGCGGCATCGGCACATACGTCAAGGCCAGCGAGGAGGGCCATGTCGAGGTGGGTGATCGCGCCAACGACGAGATTCGTGTCGATGCCGGAGAGCTGACCTGTCAGGTGATCGGAGAGGGAGCCAACTTGGGTGTCACCCAACGGGGTCGCATCGAATTCGCCAGGGACGGCGGCCGTGTAAACACCGACTTCATAGACAACTCGGGCGGTGTCGACTGCTCTGACCACGAAGTCAACATCAAGATCGTGCTGCGCGATGCGGTCGCCAGCGGCGGATTGGAAAGCGATGCTCGCGATCAACTCCTGGCGGACATGACCGACGAGGTTGCAGATTTGGTCCTGCGGGACAACTACCTTCAGACGCAGTCGATCTCCTTGGTAGAGAGCCACGGCATGAGCCTGATCGACGAGCATGCCAGGCTGATGCGCAACCTGGAGCGCCAAGACCGGCTGGACCGCCGATTGGAATTTCTGCCCGACGACTCGACCCTCGACGAGCGCAAGCATCGCAAGACCGGCCTGACACGGCCGGAGATCGCGGTCCTGCTGGCCTATTCGAAGATCGCTTTGTTCAACGATCTTCTCGACTCCGACATGCCGGAGGATGGGGCACTGGTTGAGGATCTGGTGCGGTACTTTCCGGCGCCCATGCGGGACAAGTTGCGCTGGCACATCGAGCGCCATCGGCTTCGGCGCGAGATCATCGCCACCCACGTCACCAACTCCATCGTCAACCGGGTCGGCCCCACCTTCATCGCACGTATCTCGGAGGAGACCGGGCGGAAAGCGTCGGACATCGCCCGCGCCTACACGGCGGCCCGCGACATCTTCGAGCTTCGCTCGCTGTGGGAGGAAATCGAGGACCTCGACAACCGAATCGACTCGAGGCACCAGACGCACATGTTCCTTTTGACGGTGAACTTGATCGGTACCGTCATCCGCTGGTTTCTGCGCTACGGCGGCCGTCCCTTCGACGTCGGCGCATGCATGAAGAAATACGAGTCGGACATCGTGGTGGTCGCGGCCCAACTCGAGGACCTCTTGCCGCCGGCGGCGCGGCGCCGAGTACAGAAGCGACTGAGGCGTTGGGTCAACCTGGGAGTTCCGGAAGAGTTGGCAGCCAGGATCTCCACCCTCGACATCTTGCCCTCCTCCTGCGACGTGGCGCGGGCCGCTCAGGTCTCCGAAGCCCAGGTGGATCGAGTGGGAAAGATCTATTTCAACGTCGGTGAGCGCTTCGGCATCGACTCGCTGCGCCGTGCCGCCGAACATATGGCTACCGACAGCGCCTATGCCCAGGCTGCCATCACGGCTACGCTCGATGACCTGTCGGTACACCAAGCCGAGATCACGCGCCAGGTCGTGCAGTACCCGGGAGGCGCAAAGAAGGCTATCGGTGCCTGGATCGACGGCCGCCGAGAAGCCGTCGACCGGCTGCAGTCGCTGCGCGCCGACTTCGAAGCAACCGCCCACATCGACCTGGCCATGCTCGCCATCGCCGAGCGAGAGCTCCGCCGCCTCGTGGAGATGGAGTAGATCCAGGGAATCTCAACGGCTCCCGGAGCAAACGGCACGTCAGTCCAGCCACACGCCTCGCCGTAGACGACGGGCGTGTGTAGGTCCGAGCTCCGAGATGGGCTCCAGCTGACGGATCGGCGCCCGGTAATCACCATGGAAGTAGGTACCGTAGATGAGTTTTTGAACCCCCGCGAGAAAGAAAGTGATCGCGGCGAGCCAGCGGACCGCCTGCAGCGCGAGCTTCTGCTCCTCTTGGGACTCGAGATCGATCACCGTCAGAAATAGAAAGATCAGAAATACCAGTAGCGCGTGATTGGGACTACCTGGAAAGTGCCGGTACAGCGCAGCCGTAGTCGCGATCAGGGCGATGAGGCTGGCCAGCCGTTCCCAGCGATGGGCAACATCGTCGAGCCGGCACAGCGAGTCGACGTGATCGCCAGCAGGGTGGAATAGTCG
>JALCBJ010000018.1:10951-55022 GCA_028066595.1 Thermoanaerobaculia bacterium | reverse complement strand
CATCGTCGAGCCGGCACAGCGAGTCGACGTGATCGCCAGCAGGGTGGAATAGTCGATATACATCCTGTTGTTCCAGAGTGGCGAGCAGGTACTCATCCTGCCGCCTGATTCTTCATGCCAGGCCGCGGCGTTTGTCGGCCTCGGCTCTACAACGAGCCCGACCCGAGAGCTCGAACCAGGATCCAGGCTCCCGAGCCCCAGATTTCAGCTTCCTAGCGGAGGAACAATTCATGGCCGCCACCACCCAGAGTCCTGAGAAGACCAAGAAACCGGAAACCCACGAGTTCCAGGCGGAGACCCGTCAGCTTCTCGATATCGTCATCCACAGCCTCTACTCGAACAAGGAGATCTTCCTTCGGGAGTTGATTTCCAACGCTTCGGATGCGCTCGATCGGCTTCGCTACGAAGCTCTAGAGAACCAGGAACTGCTCGAGGACGATGACACCCTCGGCATTCGCCTCGAGACCGACCCCGAGGCCCGCACGCTGACCATCTCCGACAACGGAGTCGGAATGAGTCATGACGAGGTGATCGCGAACATTGGCACGATCGCGAAATCCGGGACCCGTGAACTCATGGCCCAGATTCGTGAAGCGAAGAACCCGGAAGCGACGGCCGAGCTCATCGGCCAGTTCGGCGTCGGTTTCTACTCCGCTTTCATGGTGGCCAACGAAGTCGAACTGGTGACCCGGCGCGCTGGAACCGAGGAAGCCTGGCGATGGAAGTCTTCCGGTGACGGCGCGTACACCCTCGAAAAGACCGAGATTCCCGGCCGAGGTACGCGCATCACTCTGAAGCTCAAAGCGGTTGACGAGGACAACGGTCTCGGCGATTTCACCGACACCCACGTGCTGCGCGGCATCGTCAAACGTCATTCCGATTTCGTCGCCTACCCCATTCTCACCAAAGAGTCGCGGCAGGAACCGAAGAAGGACGAGAACGGAGACGAGATCAAGAAAGAGGATGGCGAGGTCGAGACCCTCACCGTCATCGAAGACGTGACTCTGAACTCGATGCAACCGATCTGGACCCGTCCGGAGTCGGGCGTCGAAGACAGTGAGTACGCCGAGTTCTACCGGCATATCTCCCATGACTGGACCGAGCCCCTCGACAAGATCCTCCTGCATGCCGAGGGCCGCATCGAATACCGCGCGCTGCTTTTTCTGCCATCGAAGGCACCCTTCGACCTCTTCTATCGAGACTCCCAGCACGGCCTGCGGCTGTACGTGAAGCGCGTGATGATCAAAGAGCGGTTCGAGGAGCTTCTGCCACTCTACCTCCGCTTCGTCAAGGGCGTCGTCGACTCGGCGGATCTTCCACTCAACGTGTCCCGCGAAATGGTGCAGCAAGACCGCCACATCACGCAGATGCGCAAGTGGCTGACCAAGAAGGTACTCGACCATCTCGCCCTGGTGCAGAAGACCGACGAAGAGAAGTATCAGACGTTCTGGAGGGAGTTCGGCAAGGTCTTGAAAGAGGGCGTGTCGATGGATTTCGACAACCGCGAGAAGATCCTGCCACTCCTCTATTTCAAGTCCTCGCACACCGAGAGCGGCGAAGAGGAGGCTCCCAACCTCACGTCACTCAACCAATACATCGAACGTATGAAAGAGGATCAAGAGGAGATCTACTACCTGACCGGCGACAGCGTCGCCCAGGTGGAAAGCTCGCCCCATCTCGAGGCGTTTCGCGACAAGGGCTATGAGGTGCTCTATCTCATCGATCCCGTGGACGAAATCATGGTCCAGTCAGTCTCCGACTTCGAAGACAAAGCACTCAAGTCGGTGGGCAAAGGAACCGTCGACCTTGGCTCGGAGGAGGAGAAGAAACAAGCCGAGGAAGAGCTGGAAGAGTCGAAGAAGACCTACGAGGAGCTGATGAAGAAGCTCCAGACACTGCTCGACGAGTGGGTGAAAGAGGTCCGTCTCTCCCAACGCCTCACGAAGTCACCGGCCTGTCTCGTGGGCTCGGAGTTCGACATGAGCCCACACCTCGAACGCCTGCTGCGCCAGACCGAGGGTGCCGATGTGCCGGTCCAGAAACGGATCCTGGAGCTCAACCCCAAGCACACCATCCTCGAGAAGCTCCAAGCTCGCTTCGACGAGAACGAGGACGATCCCATCCTCGCCGACTATGCCCATCTACTCTTCGGTCACTCGTTGCTGGCCGAAGGCTCCGAGCTACCGGACCCGTCGCGGTTCAACCAACTCGTGGCACAGCTCATGACGTCGGGCTTGTGAGCTAGGGCGGTCTCTGCGCCTCGCGTCGGCGGCCTCACTCCGATGCTCTACGCGTCGAGGGAGGTCGCCCTTCGACTTCAGGACCTCGAGATTCGGCAGCCTACCGATATAGGATCACCGGAGTTCAATGGGCCTCGGTCCAAGCCTCTGTGTCTCCTGACTCGAATCCATCGCGGAAGATCGCATCGTCGAGATCGATCACGTGGGCGTCGATCGAGGTTTGACCGCGCCAATCGCTTCCGAAGGCGATCTGCCCGCCGTCGGCACGTATCGTGGCGAAGGGTGTGGCCCAGTAGTCCGACAAGCTACTGCGATGATGTACCAGGCGCTGGACGTGCGGCTGCGACTTGGTGCTGTCTAGATAGAGAGCGAAAATCTCGTCCTGGAAGGGCTTCCAGGGCGAGCCGCCACCCTCGCCTGTGACCGCGCACCATCCCGGGGCCGCGGTGTTGCGGCAGGAGATATGAATCCCGATCTCCCAGTCGATGGTCAGCAGCGGCACCGTCAACCCGGCTGCCAACGTTGCCGTCTGGTCGACGTTGCCCTGGTCGCCGAAGAGAACCCCTTGTGGGATCTTGGCTTTCACCAGATAGTGCCGATCCGATAGCAGGTAAGCGTTGTTGGCGTTGGTCACGACCAACCATTCGTCACCCGAAGCGTCCATCGCCAGATCTGAGTGACCAGTCCCAGTATGCACCTTGTCGAGATAGGTGCCGTCGAGCTCGAACGCCTCCATGCCCTCATAGCGGCCAGGTCCGCCGCCACCCCACAGCACGAGTAGGTACTGTCCAGAGGGAGATACCGCCACCCAGTCGACGAACCTGCCCACGGGGACCGACAAGACCGGATGCTTCAGGTCGCTGAGGAGGTCGTAGGCGAAGATCTCAAGCCGATCGTCCGGCTTGACGCCCGCCAGCGCCACCCGGCGACCATCGTGGGACAGCTCCTCGTACGAAGAGTCGCGCTCGATCTCTGCATACTCCGGAAAACAACGCACCAGCTCGCGCGTCGCAGTGATGGGGTCGCTACCCAGTAACCGATAGCGCATCAGGACCGCTCCGCTGCAGCCATCGACGCCGCCGCCCGTGTAGAACATGGAATCGGGCTCGGTCGGGGACCAGCGCAGGCCACCGCCCCAAGCCGGCCAGCCGAAATCCACTTCGTGCACGACTTGGAAGGTTTCGGCATCGACGATCAGGTCGCCGCCCAACAACATCCACGTGCCATCGGCGTTCCAAACCTGTAGCTGAGAGTATTCGGGACCCGCCCGGAACCGTCCTAGGGCACCGGCGTCCACCACTCGCCGCAACGCCGTTCCAAAGGCCGGATCTTCGTAGGGTTGTCGAAGGACCGGTGGTGAAAGAGGCGGTTCGGGCACTGCCGGACAGCAACCGCCCGGAGCCATGGAAGCAGCGCTCGCTTCCTCTGCAACCACGGATGGCGACGCCGCAACCAGCAGCGTCGCAACGGACAAACTCAGCCAGACCGACTTCCGAACCATCTGTGAACGCATGATCGCACCCTCCACTGCATCGAATTCTCTGACCGCCCTATTCCAATGTGCACTGTTGCTGAAATCTTGCCGAATCCTATCCACCCACTCCGGCCCTTTCGGGGTCTTGGCGGTCTTGCTTCCCCTCGAGTAGCGCTGGTATCCCTCGTCGGCACACCTTGCCAGGACCTGGAAACTCTCGAACCAGGTCGAACGGTTCTAGCCAAACACTGCATTAGCGTAGCGGAAGCGTCGGATCTGAGATTGAGATTCACCATGCCCAGCTGCGTAGACCGATCTTGAAAGGTGAGGGTTGGCCACGCTCGACGCATCGTCTGTCAGCATTACAACAGCTACGCACATCGACTAGACTGCGCGCGCCATGACCCGACTGGTCCAGATTTCCATCGTCCGCAACGAACAGGATGTGATCGAGGCCAATCTTCGTCACCACAGGAATCTCGGTGTCGCTGCCGCAGCGGTGATCGACAACGGTTCAAGCGACGGCACACCCGAAATCCTCGAAGATCTGGCTCGCCGCATGGATCTCGTGGTGATCCGCAAGGACTGCATCGCGAAGCACGACCTCTCTTGGCGAGAGGAGCTCTTGAGTGTGGCGCGAGACGTCTTGCAGGGCGACTGGATCGTGCCCGTGGACGCTGACGAGTTCTGGATGCCTCCCGGCGGAGATCTGCATACGGTTCTCGACGACTCCGTCGGTGTCCTCGAAGCTCGGCGCGACAACGTCCTGCCAGGAGCAGGCATCGACCAAGAGGACCTCGGAGACTTTCGCCACAGCGTCCTGCGGGTCCGGCAGCCGTTCCCGGTGCAAGCCTGGAAGGCGTTCGCGACCGGCGCGGACGACTGCGTTCCGGATCACCCCATCCTCATGTCGGAGATCCGCCCCAAGGTCCTGTGTCGGCTCGAGGGTCTGATCGAGCTCGGCTACGGGTTCCACGAAGCTCGGCACGCCGAAGGGACTCGAAAGCTCCCCGATTCCTGCCGACTACTCCATTTCCCGGTACGCTCTTTCGAGCAGTTCCGCGCCAAGGTTCAGGCCCATGCGAGGTCCCACGGTTTGGCGTGGCACAACGAGGACCCAACGCGATCGTGGCATCTGAAATACTGGAACCGACTGCGGAACGAGGGACGGCTGGAGGCCGAATATCGAAGCTTCTTCCTCCCCCGAGAGCGCCGGCTGACCTTCCACCAGCTAGGAGTACTCGACGTTCTCGTACCTCACCCACTCGCGGTCGAGGCGCCGATGGCAGCTCCGAGAGAGATGACCGCGGAATTCTGACAACTGACGACGGCCGCAGGTCGGTTCTGTCGCCGACGGCTGCAGCTTGACACCCCCCGGGCACGGCGCTGCCTCGCCAAAGCCACGATCTGAGACGATCATGGTTCCATGAAAACGACAACGCTCACGGTCGTCGCGCTGGCATTCTTGGCCGTACTCGCCCTCCTTGTCTTTGCGCTCTGGCGCTACACGCAGGAGCAGGATGCCCTCTCCGAGGCGCCGAGCGGGTCGCCCCCCCAAAGTCCGCTGTCGCATCCGGCTGCTGCAGGAGATCTCTACGGCCGCGTGACGACACGGGCTGGAACAGTCTACGAGGGACGGTTGCGCTGGGGCGGCGATGAAGAAGCGATGTGGAACCACTACTTCAACGGCTTCAAGGACAAGAATCCTTGGGCTGATTTCGTATCCACCGAACAGCTCACGGAAGGCCGTCAGATAGAGCTCTTCGGTGTGGAGATCGCACGCGAGGAGCGCCCACTCGACCTCGGCCGGCCCTTCATGGCGCGCTTCGGCGACATCACGCTCGTCGAGGCGGTGGACCGCAACGTGAAGGTGACGCTCAAGAGCGGCACCGTGTTCGACCTCGACCGCTTCGAAGCCTCCGACTTCGACGACGGAATACGCGTGTGGGACGGGGATCGCGTGGTGGACCTCGGCAGCCGCGAGATCCGCACCATCGAGCTCATGACCACTCCTGGGCCCGAGCCCGCGCCGGACCCTCTACACGGCGTGGTGCTCACACGGCAAGGCGAGTTCGCCGGCCTTCTCCAGTGGAACCGGCAGGACTGTCTCGGATCCGACGAGCTCGTCGGCCAGTCAGCGGAGGGCGAACAGCGACTACGCTTCGACACCATTCGATCCATCACGCGCCACTCGCGAAGTAGCGCGCTCGTGACGGGGAACGATGGCCGGGAGATCGAGCTCTTCGGAACCCGCCAAGCCGGCCAAGGAAACCTCGGGATCTATGTCGACGACGTCCGCTACGGTCGGGTCTTGGTCTCTTGGGACGCATTCCTGCGGGTCGACTTCGGTGCGGTGAGCGAAGGCTCGGTTGGCGAACCTCCCGGCTACGAGGACTTCCCGTCAGGGCGTCCGCTCACCGGCACCGTGACGACCCACGGCGGGTATCGCTTCACCGGTCGGTTGGTCTACGACCTCGACGAAAGTGAGACCACGGAGACACTCGATGCTCCGTACCGCGGCGTGGACTACACCATCCCCTTCAGCCTGATCGCGTCGATCGAACCCACGGGCGACACCGAGAAGGGTGTTCGATTCGCGAGTCTGGCTCTTCATGACGGCGAGACGTTACGGCTCGAGCGGGCCGGGGACCTCGGGCCAGGGAATGCCGGAATGTTGATCTTCGTCGAGCAGATAAAGCGACCGGAGTACGTGCCGTGGAGCGACGTCCAGCGCGTCGACTTCGACCGGCCATCGGCGATCCATACCCATTGAGATCGAACCCGGTGACAGCCTGCTGGATGGGCCCGCGCTATGATCGACGCGATGTCGCGGCAGGACCCCAGAGTCGTTGCCAGATCACGCCTCGAGTTCATCGCGCTGGGTGGACTGACGCTTGCGGCCCTGGCACTCCGTCTCCATGATCTGGATCGGTTCCCGCTGTGGGTAGACGAGGGCGCGACGTGGTGGTACGCGCGCCTCATCGCCGAGGGTCGGCTGATGGAGGGGATACGACTGGAGCCCACGCCACCGCTGTATTACCTGCTGGTGGTCGGGGCCACCACCGTCCTCGGTACCTCAGATTGGGCGATGCGCTTTCCCAGTGCGATCTTCGGAGCACTCTCGATTCCGGTGATCTACTCGCTGGTCCGCTCCATCGGGCGCTCCCTCGATCTTTCGGTTGTGCGCATTGCATCGTGGACAGCAGCGCTACTGCTGGCAATCCATCCCCTGCATGTCTTCTACTGTCGCGAAGCTCGCGTCTATCCACTGCTACTGCTATTGACCATGATGCTGTGGTTGGCATTGCGACGGGCTCTGGACGACGACGAGCTAAGGTCCTGGGTCGGCGTCTCTCTGCTGCTTCTCACCATCGCTTACCTGCACTACTACTCACTCTTCCTCTTCGCCACGGCCGGTTTGTTGGTGCTTTGCCTGGCACCAGACACGAGGCACCGATGGCGCGGTATCGCGGCCGTGACCCTACCCGGCTTGCTGTTTCTGCCATACGTCATCCTCACTTTTCCCCATTTGCGAGGAAGCGGAGCAGCGTGGTCGGTCGAGGCGCTCTACGAGATCTTTCCCGGAGACAGGAGCTTTTTTCGTGTACTCGAAATGGGGATGATAGGTGCGGACTATCCGCTCTATCTCCGCCAGATCGCCGTTCCATCAACCGCCGGCTGGCTTCGCTGGACCGCGATCACCCTACAGATCTCCTTTGTGATCCTAGCCATCCTGTGCTTCGTACGCGCGGGTTCGAGTCACCGGCAGCGGCGTGACGACCTGGTCTTCTGGCTCCTCGCGTGGCTTCCACCCCTGCTGATACCTTGGGCTATCACCCACGGCATTCGCGCGATTTTTCATCCGGGCCGACACGACGTATATGCGTCTTGGGGGCTGCTGCTCGGAGTCGGCGTGGGACTTGGCTTCCTCGCCGACCTTGGGAAGAACCGTCGACTGATGGTGACAGTTGCCGCCGTACCGATAGTCGGAGTGCTGTCGCTAGCCGCGGCAGGCCGGCTGGCACTACTCCACGCCGCATCTCCCGACTCCTCGGCACGGGAGCGCGCAGCGTGGATCTCACCACATCTCAAACCATCGGAGGGTACAGGTACCGTCGTCTGGGCACTCGGGATCCGACGTCTACTGACCGAGAGATACATAAGGCTCGCAAAGTTGGACCTCGACAACGTACCGATCTCGTCGTTTCCCGCGTCGACCGATTCCCATCCGGGCTGGGCGGATGCCCGAGTGCTGGTTCAAGACCGTCCCGCAATCCTCGAAGAAGCCGAACGGCGCGTCGCGGGACTCGATCCAAGCGTCGAGATTGTCTTTGTCCTCACCGTCGGACCGCCACCCTCGCCCAATCGAGAACCCACGGCACAGACTTGGATCAACGGTGCTCTGATCAGCGCTCTGCAGCACGGGGGCTGGCAAATCGATTCGAGAAAAAGCCGGCCGGACCTCGATCTGCTCGCATTCGTCCGCGATACCCGACGACCACCAAACCATTCTTGACCCTCTTCAGGGCCGCCGGTACAGTCTCGCCATGCTCCCCCGGCTTCTTTTCCTGCCGCTCGCTGCCTTGATCGTCTGCAGCTGCTCGGTGAAGAAGCTAGCGATCGGCACCTTCGCCGACGCCTTGGCGGAGGGCACGGCTGTCTACGCCAGCGACGATGATCCACAGCTGGTGGGACAAGCCTTGCCTTTCGCCCTCAAGACCCTCGAAGGACTGCTGGAGTCCGACCCTCGGAATGTCGACTTGCTGCTGTCGACCTGCCAAGGCTTCACGACGTATTCCTACGGCTTCGCCGAGCTGGAAGCAGCCTGGGTGGAGTACGCCGACTACGACGAGTTCGTGTTCCAGCGCGATCGCGCACTACGTCTCTATCTGCGTGCAAGGGACTACTGCCTTCGAGCACTCGAATCGGTACATCCCGGACTACCCGAAGCTCTGACCCGATCTCCTGGAACGGCACTCCAGGATACGTCCATAGACGACGTACCGTCGCTCTACTGGACGGCGGCCTCGTGGGGCGCCACCATCAACTTGGGCCTTCATCGCCCGGACCTGGTAGTGGACCTGCCGTCGGTCCGCGCCCTGGTGGAACGTCTGCTGGTCTTGGCACCGGACTATGGCGAGGGTTCGGTTCAGGAGGCCGCCATGCTCCTCTATGCCCTACCCGAGGCCATGGGCGGAGACTACGAGAAGGCCGTGGCCCATCGCGATCGCGCGATCGAGCTTCACGGGGGCCGGCGGGCGTCGACCTACGTGGCGTTCGCGTCGACCGTGTCGGTGGCACGACAGGATCGGACCCAGTTTCGTACCATGTTGCAAAAGGCTCTCGCCATCGACACCGAGGCCGCTCCGGTTCACCGGCTCGCCAACGTCTTGGGTCAGCGCAGAGCGCAACAGCTTCTCGACCATATCGATGATCTCTTTCTCGCCCCCTTGGAAGACGATTCGGAACCGGGGGCCTGACCGGGAGCGTACGTGAAGAATTCTTCTCCTGACCGCGTCAAACCTCCACTCGGAACCCGTCGCGCCTATGCGACCGGCGACGTCAAGCTCCGCGGCACACTCGTCGGCGTCGCACTACTACTGGTCTGCACGGGTCTTCTCGGCGCCTCTCCGGCGGATGCAGCCACCACCACCATCAAGATGGCGACCCTGGTTCCCCAGGGCTCGGTGTGGGACCGCATCCTACGGGAGATGGGTAACCGGTGGCAGGAGGATACGAACGGACAGGTTCGGTTGACCATCTATGCGGGCGGCGTCGCGGGTGACGAGCCTGACGTGGTGCGCAAGATGCGGATCGGCCAGCTTCACGCCGCGGCCATCAGCACCGCTGGGTTGGTGAGCATAGACCCCGGCTTCCAGGTTTTCCAGATCCCGATGTTCTTCGCGTCGTACGAAGAGCTTTTCCACGTCCTCGAGACGCTACGCCCGGACTTCGAGGCGCGCCTGGAGGCCAAAGGCTACGTGCTCTTGAACTGGGGCAACGGCGGCTGGGTACACCTGTTCTCGAAGCTTCCCGTTCGCGAGCTCGACGACCTCAAGTCGCAAAAGCTCTTCAGCTGGGCAGGCGACGAGTCGATGATTCAAATGTGGCGTGAAAACGGCTTTCAACCCATCGCGCTGGCCGCGACCGACATTCACACCGGTTTACAGACGGGCCTGATCGAGGCGGTGCCCACTACGCCCCTGGCCGCTCTTTCCCTGCAGTGGTTCCGCGAGACACCCTACATGCAGAATCTCGGGCTGGCCCCACTCGTGGGTGCCACCGTGATCAGCCATCGCATGTGGAACCGCCTGACACCCGAGGTGCGCAGCGCGCTACGCGCAGCCGCCAGAGAGACCGAGGCACGACTCTTCGCCGAGATTCCCGAGCAGGACTCGGAGGCCGTAGAGCAGATGTCCGGTCGCGGACTGACGGTCGTCGAAGTCGACGACCAGCAGGAAACCGCATGGCGCGCAGCTGCCGAGGACTTCGCGGCCGTGCAACGCAAGCAAATGGCTGCCGATGCCAAGGACTTGCTCGACCGAGTCCAGAAGATCCGAGACACATATCGGGCCAAACACAGCGGCGAATGAACTCCGAAGGGAGCCAGGCGCCTCCGGAAACCGAATCCGGGACCAAGCCGACCAGGACACGTCGCGTTTTTGCGGTCTTCGATACCGCCGAAGGACTTTTCGCCTCGACGCTGCTGGTTTCGATGGTCGGTCTCCTGACCGCCGAGCTCGTGCTTCGGGGGCTGGGCCAGGTCGGCATCCCAGCCGCGTTGCCACTGGTACAGCACCTGACGCTGTGGCTGGCTTTCACAGGTGCCGCCCTGGCCGCGTCGGAGGATCGCATGCTTGCCCTGGCCACGGGACAGCTCTTGCCCGTCGGAAGGTGGCGCAGCGGGGCTCGGATCTTCTCCGCCGCCGTGGCGGCCTGTGTCACCGCTTTGTTGGCGGTGGCAGGGTGGCGATTTCTACGAGTAGAGAAGGAGTTCGGCCAGGAAATCGCACTCGGAATCCCCACGTGGGCCGTGCTCCTCGTGCTGCCGGTCTCCCTGGGCCTGATCGCTCTACGACTGGTCTGGAGGTCCGGCCGTTGGCCAGCCCGGCTCACCGCGGCGCTCGGGTTGCTGGCAGCGGCGGCGGTGCTCGCGCCGGACCCGGAGTGGTGGGCAGACAAGCCGGCATGGCCAGTCTTGGTGGTCCTCGCCGCTGCGATGATCTGCGGCGCACCGATCTACAGCGTGCTCGGCGGCGCAGCGATCTTCCTGTTCCTGATCGATTGGGTGCCGATCGAAGCGGTTCCCGTAGAAACGTACCGGCTGGCCGTATCGCCCACGCTGCCCGCCATTCCCCTCTTCACGCTCACCGGCTTCCTGCTGGCGGAAGGCAAGTCGTCGGATCGGCTGATCAGTGTCTTCCGAAGCATTTTCGGCTGGATCCCGGGCGGCACGGCGGTCGTGGCGGCGGTCGTCTGTGCGTTCTTCACCGTCTTCACCGGCGGCTCCGGCGTCACCATCCTGGCACTCGGTGGGCTACTTTTCCAGGCCCTCGACAGTGAGGGTTATCGGGAACGGTTCAATCTGGGCCTGCTCACAGCTTCGGGGTCCCTGGGCCTACTTCTGCCTCCGGCGCTACCTCTGATCCTCTACGGCATCGTAGCCGAGGTACCGATCCGCGATCTTTTTCTCGGTGGTTTCCTTCCTGGGCTCCTGTTGGTGGCGCTAATCGCGGCTTGGGGAATGTGCGAGGGAGTCGTTTCTCACGCCAGCATCACCCCCTTCGAGGCCCGGGCCGCAGCACGGGCACTCTGGCTCGCCAAGTGGGAGCTAGCTCTTCCCGCATTGCTGGTCGGCGCCATCCTAGGTGGCGTGGCGACACCGGTCGAAGCCTCGGCCCTGTCGGTGGTCTACGCTCTGATCGTCCAGTGTTTCGTACACCGAGATCTACACGTTCTCCGCGATCTGCCCGGCGTCTTTCGCCGCTGCGTGGTGCTGGTGGGTGGCGTCTTGATCATCCTCTGCGTCGCGATGGGTCTGACCAACTATCTGGTGGACGCCCAGATCCCGATGCAGTTGCTCGACTGGGTACAGAGCCAGGTTTCGTCCAAGCTCGTCTTCCTCCTGCTGCTGAACGTCTTCCTGTTGGCCGTCGGCTGTCTGATGGACATCTTCTCGGCCACTGTCGTGGTCGTGCCACTGATCGTGCCTCTCGGCCTGGCCTACGACATCCATCCGGTACATCTGGGCATCATCTTCATCGCCAACCTGGAGTTGGGTTACCTGACACCCCCGGTGGGTCTGAATCTCTTCTTGGCGTCCTATCGCTTCGAGAAACCGCTACTGACGATCTATCGATCTGTGGTACCGATGCTCGTAATCCTGGCTTTGGGCGTCATTCTGATCACCTATTTCCCCTGGCTGACCTTGGTGACGTTGGACTGGTTCAGCAACCGATGATCGGGACCTCTCAGTGATCCAAATGCGCCAGCACCGCGTCGGCCGACGAAACGCCCACATCCTTTCCGGGCTCTACACCGAGATACCTCACTACGCCGTCCTCCACGACGAGTGCGAAGCGAGCCGAGCGCGTACCGAGTCCGATAGCGGAAAGGTCGAGCGTCAAACCGAGCTGCGCCACGTAGTCGCCGTTTCCGTCGGAGAGCATCTCGATGTCGCGAGCTCCGAGAGCCTTGTCCCAGGCCGCCATGACGAAGGGATCGTTGACCGCGATGCAAACGACCTGGTCTACGCCCCTCTCCTTCAGCTTGTCGGTGCTGACCTGGAAGCCTGGAAAATGTGTGTCGTTGCAAGTCGGAGTGAACGCACCGGGTACGGCGAACAGCACGACGGTACGACCGCCGAACAGGTCGTCAGTGGCGACCGTTTGGATGGCACCGTCGAACTTTCGCAGGGTGCCTGAGGGGAGCTTGTCGCCCACTTGAATCGTCACATGGATCTCCTGGAGAACGGAAGGGTTTGGGTTTCGGGCTCAGCGGAGGGCGAGCCTACAATAGGTTTCCGGTGTCGGCCTCGCCGGAAGGACCATTCGAGAGTTGCCTCGCCCCGTTTCCGCCTGGATCCCGTACATGGCGGCTCGGGTTCTCACCCCTCTCCGCATGAAGAATTCGGTGAAAAGATGCCTCGGCTCCGAGCCACGAGCTTCCGAACGTAACAGCTCCGATGTACGAAGACTTCTACGGCTTCGACGAGTCGCCGTTCAACATCACGCCCGACCCACGATTCCTGTTCTTCAGCGATCGGCATCGAGAGGCATACGATCACCTCTTTTTCGGCATCACACAGCGGAAGGGCTTCATTCAGCTCACCGGAGAAGTGGGTGCTGGCAAGACGACGTTGTCGCGCAAGCTTCTGGAAGAGCTGGGCCCGGAGTTCGAGACGGCGTGGATCCTGAATCCCACGTTGACCAGCCTGCAGCTGCTGCGTGCGATCCTGCGCGAGCTGGGCATCGGATACCGCGGCAACGATCGAGGCCGTGCCATGGACGAGCTCAACGGCTTCTTGCTGGATCGAGTCGCCGAGGGGCAGGACGTCGTACTCCTGATCGACGAGGCTCAAGATCTGACCCCAGAGAATCTCGAGCAGGTACGGCTTCTCTCGAACCTCGAAACCGATCAACGCAAGTTGCTACAGATCATCCTCATGGGTCAGCCGGAGCTGCGCGCCATGCTCGACCGACACGATCTGCGCCAGCTCCGCCAGCGGATCACCGTGCGCTACCACCTCGGGCCTCTGACCCGCCACGAGACGGAGTACTACATCCAACACCGCTTGGCGGTGGCGGGTGGCGACGGAAGGCCGAGGTTCAGCCGCTGGGCTGTGCAGGCCGTGCATCGTTATTCGCGCGGCGTTCCACGCCTGATCAACGCGGTCTGCGACAAGACGCTACTCTGTGGCTATGTCGAAGAGACGGATCGCCTGGGCTGGGCCCAGGTTCGCAGGGCGATCCGAGACCTGGAGGGCGCTACGTGAGTCTGATCAACGAAGCTCTGCGCAAGGCGCGCAAGGAAGCCGCGGAGCGCGATGCGCAAGACCGTGGCGTCACCTACCGTCCGCCGCGAGCACATCTGCCGGCCGAACGGTCGTGGCTACCCGCTCTGGCCGGCGTCGTTCTGGGAGCCCTGCTCGCCGCGGGGGCATTCTTCTTCACGATGCGCGGGGACGCCTCACGGGTCACCGGGACGCCCGCAGCAGCCGCTCCCGGGATCGAGACGTCCTCCGCGCCACAACCTCTCCCGGAGACGGCGGCCGCCCCGGAGACTCGACCTGCGGCCGCGCCTACGCCAGAGCCGCGCCCCGACGACGTTCGGGAACCCGCGCCTGCCGACGATCGAGTGCCCCGAGCCACCGAGGCTCGCCCGGAGTCCGAGCAGGAATCTCGAAGTCTGCAGGAATCAATAGCCTCTGCCTCGACGACGAGCCCGACATCGGCGAGCCCGCAGCCTCCGCCTGCCACCCCCGAGGAGAGGCCGCCACAGTTGCCCGCACGAACGCCGCCGTCGCAGCCGGAAGGCGCGGCATCGGAACCCGCCCCGGCAACGGCCCAAGCACGGCGAGTTCAACCGCCCACGCAGGTGGGTCAGGTGGAGGAAGCGATCTACGTTCTCGAGGCCGAGGTCGATGGCATTGCCTTGCGCCTCGATTTCATCGTCTGGTCACCCACCCGGCCCTTTGCACAGATCAACGGCCGCCAAGTCTCGGTCGGCCAAACCGTCGATGGCTTTCTCGTCCGCGCGATCTTGCGAGAAGAAGTGACCCTCGAGGGTGAGGATGGCACCTTCCGGCTGCGGGTCCGGTAGAGTCGCGCCCATGTCTGAACCGACTCCGGCGTCTGTTTCTCCATCTCCACTTCGATTCTATTCGGTCGTTACCTTGCCCGCGGCAGCGTTGATGGCGCTCGAGATCGTTTCGAGCCGGCTCCTCGCGCCACACTTCGGTAACAGTGTGTATGTGTGGGGTTCGATCATCGGCGTCTTCCTGGGCGTGATGTCGGCGGGATACTGGATCGGCGGGCGAATGGCGGACCAACGTCCCGACATGATCAGCCTGAGCGGCATCGTCATGACCTCCGCGGTGTGCCAGGCCGTGATTCTCATCTTCGGCCGTCAGCTCGTCGCGGTCCTCGGTGATCTCACGGGCGGCAGTCCGAGCGGCGTTCTGCTCGCGACGACGGTTCTCTTCGGGCCGTCCACCGTCTTCCTGGCGATGGTGTCTCCCTACGCGGTCAAGATCGCCACACGCCAGCTCAGCGATCTGGGTGGAACGGCCGGCCATTTGTACGCTCTTTCTACGGCCGGTAGCTTGGTTGGGACACTCGGCGCGACGTTCTTCTTGATCCCGCGTATGGCGCTGGAACCGATCTTCGCGACGCTCCTCGCCCTCACCACCTTCGCCTCTCTCCTGGGCCTAGGACCCGACTGGCGCCGACACCGGTCCCGTCTCGTCTTGGGTATCGCTCTGCTGGCCCTGGCGGTAATGCCCAAGAGTTTTCTGGCAACGACGAATCTCCAGGTGGTCGCGGAACGGCTGAGCCCCTATCAAACCCTCCTGGTACAGGACGAAGGCCACGTTCGGACCGTCTACAGCGACGGAACGATCCATTCGTCCTTCGACCAGCGAACCGGCGAGACCGCCATGGACTACAGCCGGCTGTCTGCAGCAGCCCTCCTCATCCAGCCGGAGATCGAGACGATGGCCGTGCTCGGCATGGGAGCTGGCGGCGTTGGTCGGTACTTTCATGCCATGCGCCCCGAGATCGTGGTGGATCACGTCGACGTCGATCAGGCCGTTGCCGACATCGCCATCGAGTACTTCGGTTTCGAAGAAGGTCCGAACCATCGGATCCATATCGAAGATGCAAGGCGTTTCCTGGCCGACCGACCCGAGGATCGATGGGACTTCATCTATGCCGACACGTACATCGGCCATTCGATCCCCTTCCATCTCGTGACACGCGAGTTCCTTTATGAGGTCTGGTCTCACCTCGCCGAGGGCGGTGTGTTCGGAATGAACATCGTCACCGATCTCGACACACCTTTGTCGCGCGGTTTGCTGCGCGGACTATCCACGAGGTTTCGCAACGTCTACATCTTTCAGGCCCCGAGGGGAAACTTCCTCTTTCTCGCGACCGATCGACCCGACCGGCTCGATCGCGACGAGCTCCGAGCCGTGGGCGAGTCCCAGGAAGGCTCATTCGCCCGAGAACCGGAGCCGTCGCTCCGCGAGCTGGCGGGTCGAGCACTCTTTCCTGATCTCGACCTGGGCGACGCCATCCTCCTCACGGACCAATACGCACCGGTGAACGATCTGCTCCGGCAGAGCGTCGATCGCTCGAAATTCGGAGCTCGCGTGGAGCCACCGGATCAGGTGTCGGAACCGGAGCTTTCGGAGGACGGATCTGCTGCGGAGCCGCCTAACTGACCGCGAAGCCGATCCAAACGTGCCCGAACGACATCGGGTTCCAGGCCCATCCGATGGGCCCGGCGCACCAAAAGCTCGAGATCGAGCGGAAAGACGTTCGGCACCGCAGGCTGGTCGAGCCCCGCGACGTCGCGCGACCGGAGTTGCTCGACCACGCTCCGGCGTAGCTCGCCGGCCCTCCTGGGTTCGGAGTCGCGCAGACGCCTCGACAGGTCCTCATAGGCGCGTTCCAACACAGCGTCCCCGGCTCCCAGGAATCCGTGCCAGGACGTCGCGCTTCCCATCTCATCTGGTCCGTCTCCGAGCCGGCCTAGGCTTTCGGCCCAGCTGACGGCCCCGAAGTAGCAGAGCCCTACCGCAACGAAGTCATCGAAACGCTCTGCTGGTGAGCTGGTCGAACCGAGGGCTCGCCACGCTGACTCGATCAGCCGCGTCATCTGATCCGCCTCTTGCGACAGCTGACGCGAATATCGCGCTGGGCTGGCATGCCCGCACAGCACGTCGCGAGCCCGCTCGACTCCCAGGAGGCTCCAAGCGATTCCCGTGGAGAAGAGCGGATCGAGGAAGCAGTACGCCCCTGGCAGCAGCAGCCAGCGATCCGCACTCGACGCCGTTCGGCGATAGGCCAGATTCTCCCTAACCTGCCAGGGAGACACCGGAAGGGCGTCCCGAAACTGGGCGTCGAGCGTCGGAAACCGAGACAAGAAGCTCCGGAGCGTCGACTCGGCATCTGCGGATCCATGCGCCTTCATCCGCTCGGACCGCATCACGAGACCGATGCTGACCACGGCCTGGTGTGTCGACGGCCCGTCGAACGGCAGTACGTAGAGCCAACCTCCATCCAGAAGGTGATGGACAGCCGCCTGCTCTTCCGGATAGGGCGCCGGCGGTGGCTCGGGCAGGAAGTCCGCGAGGCCCTGGACGTGGGCTGCCACGAGCGACGTTCGGAAAGGTAGCGGATCGGCACCGTCCAGACCCAGGCGTCGGGAGACGAGACTCGCAGCCCCCGTGGCATCGACCACGCGACCGGCGGCCGCCTTGTGCCGGCTTCCGTTTTCGACCCAAGCCAGATCGATCCCTCGACCGATTTCCAGGTCCACCACCTCGGCACCCTGACGTATGTCCACACCGGCCTCTGCGGCCGCCAGGATCAAGTGGTGGTCGACATCGGCACGCAACCAATGGGTATCGGCGACAAAATCGTTGGGGCTTGCAGCGAAGAGGGCACGCCGCTCATTGCGGGATCCGGAGTGGAACGGTTCCCCCACCTGGTGTCCATAGAAGGAGAAACCCCGCTTCCTTCCGTGCCGCAACTCAGGCAGGGCCTGTTGCCATCGGCCCCACGCCGCCAACGAATGCAAGTCCGAGAAGCCATAGCGACCTGCCAGGCGCTCCAGGGCGAAGTTCGCCAACGGCGTCGTCGATTCACCGAGAGCGAATCGTGGATGCAGCGCCTTCTCTACCAACAGCACCCGAGCACCTTCCGCGGCCAGACATCTCGCGAGGATCGAGCCGGCGAATCCGCCGCCGAGTATCGCCACGTCGAAACGGTTCATGGGCGGTCCTTCGAGTTGGCGAGCTCGAGCTGCTCCTGCCGGAGTCGTAGCACGCGGGCGTGCGAATCGTCGTCAACGACCATGCGATCCAGGTCCCACACGTCGAGCTGAACCGCCGAAGACAGCGCCCGACCTCGCATCCATGCCTCTTCGACCTGATCCAGTGTGGGTGGCACGAGGTCTGGTGACGTTGGCCGGAGCGGAATCAAGGACACCGCGACAGCCCCCAGCTCCAAGCTGAGCTCGCAGCTCCGAACGGTCCAGTCGACCGATTCATTTTCGGGAACGAACGGTGCTCCGATGAGGACAAAGGTGCGAATCTCCAGATCCCACACGAGCAGCTTGTTCGCCGCCCGTTGCAGATCCTCGAGAGTCACGCCCTTGTTCAGCTGCGCCAACGCCTCGGGGTGCACTGTCTCGACGCCCAAGGCTACTTGCAAGCGCCCTTCCAGGGCCTCGCCGAAGCGTCGGCAACGGGTACCCACCAGGCGTGCATGGCTTTCCACCACGACCCTACGGAAATCGGCTCCGAGCTCGGCGATCGGGAGATCGTCCCGCTCCGGCACGGCCCGTTCCTCGAACCAGTTGCTGGCGTTGTAGAGCTTCAGCAAGCCGGTTCGATCCGCACCCTCGACATCTTTCAGAGCGGTCGCGAGCTGGCGTGGCAGTGCTCCCGGCAGTGTCGGTCCGTCCAAGGTGTAGCGCCAGAGGTCGCAAAAGACGCATTGAAACGGGCATTCGGCACCGGTGAGAAACACCGTGACGCTCGACTCCAGGAATTCCCGAGAACCATCGAACGAGCGCTCCGTCTCGATCTGAACGCCTTGGTGAAGGAAGGGATCGAGCGGTTCGAGGTCGGTTCGATCGCGCCTGGGTTTTTTCACGACTCGCGATCGACCCTGCCGGCCTACCGCCGACCTCAGATGTGAAGCGCCTCGAAATGCCGCCGATAGCGCATCTCCACAGCGCGGTCCGCGAAGGCACGTTCCGCTCCGCGTGCCAAGAATGGAGCACCGAACCGCTCCGTCCCGACCGTGGCGTCCACGGCGCCCTCTTGAAACCGACGCTTGGGAAACACCGGAAAGTCAATATCCAAGAGTCGACGAAAACCCCGGCGAACGATCTCGCCCTTGAGGGAATAGAGCTTGTCGTGATCACCTGTGGTGCCCACGACGTCCGTCAGATCGGCGAAGGGGATGGACTCAGCGACCTGAATGACTTGCGGACGCATGAACGGGCTGGATACCTGGAATCCGAGTTTGCGGGCCGGCGCATACCCGCGGACGCAACCTCGGGACAGTCCGCCGCTGTAGGTCAACGAGTGCTTCAACGCGTCGACGCCCCAGCCCTCATGGTACAGCATGGAGTTCGATACCACGCTGCGGATGGTCAGCTCGGGGTTCTCCTCGATGGGATAGTCCTTCAAGTTCTCGTCGCCCCCGTCTCCATCGAAGAGATGCAGCCATCCGGGGTACCGAGCGCGCAACTCTTCCATCAGGGCGAGCACGACAGCAGCACATTCCACGTCGCGTGGCTTATAGTCCTCGATCACCTCGACTGCGCGTAGCGGGTCGACCGCATCGGCTGTCACCCCGATCGGTTCCAGGAGCATCTCCAAATCCAGACGTCGCAGGAACTCCCGCGCCTGAACCAAGTCCTCGCCGCCACCGGCTACCGACAACGTGAACGCCTTGAGGCGCGAGGGGCTCTGCCCCAGATCGAGAAGCCGACGGTAGACCGCCAATAACACCGCACCGGAATCCACCCCACCGGAAAAGAGGACGCCCAGTGGCTCATCGGCCGTCGCGCTGCGGAGTTGGCTGCCCACCTCGTCGAGCAGGGCACCGACATAAGCCTCACCGATCGCGTCCAGATCCACTGGCAACGTCGCGTGCGGAGGGTCGAAGAATCGGGTGTAGGTCGCTTGCGGATCCGGACAGCCAATGACCTGGAGCGTCGTCACATGATGCGCCGGCACCATGCGGGTGTACGACGGATGAAATTGCTCTCCCAAGCCCAGCTCCTCGAGGTGGGTACGAATCTCGTCGATCCGTTCGGCGACGATCAGGTAAGGACCCTCGACCTGCTTGGCCAGGAAATAGCGCATCGGCCGATCGAGACTGCGGGCCAGCTTGACGATCACGCCGTTCTCGGGATTCTCTTCTACCGCCGTCAGCGCAAAAGATCCTTCGATGCCGAGAATCGCGTGGGGATCCTCGCTCAGGATACGGCGCTTCGCTTCGTCGATGTCGCAGGAGCAGAGCTGCTGGGTCGCAGGATCGACCAGGTCGATGACGGACTGGCTGTAGAGATGGGACGACGTGAGATGAGCGTTCATCGTTTCTTCCTTACTCAGCTTCGGTCTCGATGGGATTGGCTTTCAGATACTCCACGAAGGCTGACATGCGACGTTTCCCCTCCTCCTGGCCGACGGCGACGACCACGTCGAAGACACCAGGACCAGTCTTGGATCCCGACATCGCGATGCGGGTCGGATGGATCAGGAAGCCTGCCTTCACCTCGTGCTTCGTCGCCAGATCGCGGAGCACCTGCTCCGTCGCGTCGACGGTGTAGTCGTCGAGTGTCGCAAATCCGGCCGATAGCTCCTCGAGCAACGTCGGCAGCTCCGCCTGTCGACGAAACTTCGACGTCAGTTCGTCGTCGTAGTCGATGCCGTCTTGGAAGTAATGCACCAGCTGTTCCGCCAGCTCGCGCAGCGTCTTGGCACGCAGACGATGAACCTCGATGAGCTCGCGAAGACGCTCTTCGGGAGCCTCGCCGAGCCCTACCTCGGTGAGGAACGGGCGGAGATGTTCCACGATGACCGACAGGTCCGAGTGGAACATGTACTGCGCGCTGATCCACGCCAGCTTGTCCGGATCGAAGACCGCGGCCGACTTCAACAGCCGGTCGGCACTGAACGCCTCGATCATCTCCTCCCGAGACATCAACTCCCGATCGTCGCCGGGCGACCAGCCGAGGAGTGCGAGGTAGTTGTAGAGCGCCCGCGGCAAGATTCCCTGGTCGCGGAATTCTTCGACCGACGTGGCGCCCGTGCGCTTCGACAGTCGCTTCTTGTCGGTGCCGAGAATCAGCGGCAGATGGCCGAAGGCAGGTACCTCGGCACCGAGTGCGCGGAACAGAGCGATGTGTTTCGGTGTGTTCGAAAGGTGATCTTCGCCTCGAACGACATGAGTGACACCCATGTCGACATCATCGACGCAGACCGACAGGTGGTACGTCGGCGTGCCATCGGAGCGCAGGATGATGAAGTCGTCTTGAGCCTCCGCCGGAAACGGCACGTCACCCCGCACCAAGTCGCGCACGACGATTTCCTCGTCGGGCACTTTGAGCCGGATCGCATAGGGTTCTCCAGCTTCGATGCGCCGTTCCGCCTCATCCCGCGTGGGTACGCCGAAGGCCGTCTTGTACCGGTACGAGTCGCCGCGCCCGAGGATTTCCTGGCGGCGTGCGTCGAGCTCCTCGGGAGTCCGGAAACAATGATAGGCCTTCTCTTCTGCGAGAAGCCGTAGGGCCTCTCCACGATGGCGCTCCAGCCGCTCGCTCTGCAGGAACGGTCCTTCGTCTATCTCGACACCTAACCACTCCAGTGCGTCGATGATCTGGCGAGTCATCGCCTCGTCGGAGCGTTGCTTGTCTGTATCTTCGATACGAAGAATGTTGACTCCACCCAGGCGACGGCGCAGCAGCTCATTGTAGATAGCCGTCCGGGCGCCGCCGACGTGGAGATAGCCGGTGGGCGAAGGAGCGAAGCGGACCCTGACGGGTCCTTGAAGCTCGACTGGCATGGAATCCTCGGAAGTGAGCGTGGGGCGGAAGTCGAAGGAAGGGACCGGAGGTGGAGACCTGACCGCCAGGCGCCAGCGGAACGCTAACACGTCGGGAAACACTCGTTCACCCGACGCGAACCGGGTCAAGACAGATGCAGCCCGCCGGCCGCCCTCCCCCCGTCCGCTGTTGCGCATGGAAGTCCCGCGAACGGACAGAGCGCTCGCGGGGGCACCTCGAATAGCCTCGCAATGGCCACACCCGCAGGTGGAACGAACCTTGCTGTTCTATGCAGGGAACGCCACGAGTCCACGGCAGAACCGGAGACGCCGATGCTACGCGAGCTCACTCGACCCCTACGCACGTTGCGACGAGATCGCAGCTTCACCCTGCTCGTCATACTGGTCCTCGGCCTCGGCATCGGGTCGACGACGACTCTCTTCAGCGTGCTCGACAGCGTTCTCTGGCGACCACTACCTTTCGACGGCTCGGACCGACTGGTCTCGGTTCTCGAGGGCGAACCCGGAGAGCACGCTCCGACTTCACCTGCGGTCTACTCCAGCGTGGTCGCCGGTAGCCGGACGCTCGTAGACGTCACCGCGACGTATCTTTGGAACCCTGTGCTTCGCGGCACCGGTCACCCGACGGAAGTACGCGGGCTCGCCACCACTGCCGGACTCTTCGACCTGCTGCGAAGCCGTGCGAAGCTCGGCGGTACCTTCGATGCGGGCCTCGAGCGGCTACCCGAGTCCGACGCTCAGGTCGTCGTCCTGGGCCACGCGTTGTGGCAAAGGGTGTTCGGCGCCGATCCGGCGATCCTCGGGAACACGATCTCCCTCGACGGTGAGGCTCACACCGTGGTCGCGATCATGCCGCCGGATTTCGCCTTCCCCACATTCTGGGCCGAGGGTGCCGAGCTCTGGGCACCCTTCCGACTTTCACCGGAGCAGGTCGGTAGTCATTCCCGTTTCTTGCGTGTGTTTGCCCGACTCCGGGACGGCACGACTCTGGACCGGGCGCAGGCCGAGATGAACGTGCTGGCCCAACGGCTCGAGGCCGAGAGTCCGCGCGCCAATGCCGATCTCCAGTTTCAGGTCTCGCCCCTCTTGGAGTCGACGGTGGGCGATACGCGGACCGCACTATGGGTCATGTTCGTCATGGTGGGCCTGGTCCTCTTCGTGGCCTGCGCCAACGTCGCCAGCCTATTCTTCGCGCGCGCCTTGCGTCGCAAGAGCGATTTCGCGGTACGCCGCGCCCTCGGCGCGAGCCGAGCCCGATCCGCAGCCCAGTTCGTCGGCGAGAGTCTCTGGCTAGCGGTCCTGGGCGGTCTGTTCGGATTGGTGCTCTGCATCTGGAGCCTCGACGCCGTGGTGGCCTGGGGCCCAGCCGACCTACCTCGCCTCGGCGAAATCGAGATGGAGCCCCGAGCCGTTCTATACACCCTCGGCTTGTCTCTGGTCAGCGGCATGATCTTCGGCTCGGTTCCCGTTTTCGCTCAGGGTCGCTGGCACCTGCGGGAGTCGCTCCGCCCTAGCGGCGCGGCCGGCGTGGGAACAGGTGACCGGCTGCGTAAAGCTCTGGTGGTGGTCGAGGTCGCATGCACCGTGGTGCTGCTCGCCGGAGCCGGAACCATGATCCGGAGCTTCCAGCACCTGACGCAGTTCGATCCGGGATTCGACCGGCACAACCTCCTGACACTGCAGCTTTCTCTGCGAGGTACCGACTACGAAGAACCTGCAGCGCAATGGAGATTCTTCGACGCCCTCCTACAGGCCGCGAACGCCGAGCCCGGCGTCCTGAACGCGGGTCTGATCAACCACCTCCCCGTGGGTGACGACATCTGGACGCATTCATTCCGCATCGTCGGACAGCCCGAGCCGGCCCCCAGCGAAACCCCGTCGGCCACCTTGCGTGTCGCAAGCGCCGAGCTCTTCGAGACTCTGGGGATCGAGTTGATCGCCGGAAGGGGATTCGAAGCCAGCGACCATGCCCATGCGCCGCGGGTGGCCATGGTCAACGACACCTTGGCGCAGCAGTACTTCCCAGGCACCGAAGCCGTCGGCCAGCGATTTCGGCAAGGCTCGAGCGACGAGGAGTGGACAGTGATCGGTGTGGTTCATGACTTTCGGCAGTTCCGTCTAACCGACGACGTCCGCCCTGAGATGATCTTCCCCTACACCCAGAGTCCTCTGGGCTCGTGGCCCAAATCCTCCCTCGTCGTGCGCACCGACCTCGATCCGATGGCTCTGGCTCCGGCGCTACAGGATCGGCTGTGGCGCCTCGCGCCCGAGTTATCGATCTCGAACGTACGCTCCATGGCCAGCTTGCTCGACGGCACCGTCGCGGAATCCAGGTTTCAGGCCCTCGCGCTGACGATCTTCGCCACAGTGGCCCTGATCTTGTCAGCCGTGGGGCTCTATGGCGTGATGTCGTATCTGGTGGCATGGCGCGGTCCCGACATCGGGGTGCGGATGGCGGTGGGAGCAGATCGCCGCGACATCCTGCGATGGATCTTTGCTGACGGGTTGGGTCTGGTGGGAGTCGGTCTCACCCTGGGACTCGGAGCGGCCTGGACGGCACGCCGAGCTCTGGAGAGCCTGGTACATGGCGTCGAGGCGGCCGACTGGGTCACGCTGACCGGCTCGGGACTGGTACTCATGGTCGTTGCGTTCGTCGCCATCGGCCGACCTGCTTTGCGAGCCGCGCGGCTCGATCCGGTGACCTGCCTACGAGGTGAGTGAGTTCGCAGACGATCGGTTCCCGCCGACCCGCAGATCTGGGCCGTTAAGATCACTGCCACATGGCTACGGCCCAGCTCACCCTGTTCGCGGCCGAGGAGCCGCTCGACGAGAATGACGGACAGTCGGCGACTTCCTGTGAGTCACCGGATGCGACGGTTGGCCAGCAACGTATCCGGTTGCGCGCGCTGCTGGCGGAATTCCTCGCTTCACCTGTCGCGTCGCTGGTGCTGACACGCAACCGTCGGCGCATGCTCTCGGCCAAGCCTGATGCTCGTGGACTGGCCATACGCCTCCACCGGTGTTTTCTCGACGCACCTCCACCGGTGACCAGAGCCGTAGCCATTCTCCTGGATCCGAAGGTCCGCGGTACGGCGCGCAAGCAGGCTCTCGCCGTGGCTCGGGAACACTTCTCCCGCCACGCGGCGGAGTTCATGACACCCAGCAGACTCACTCTGAAGCCACTCGGCCGCGTCTATGATCTGGTGCTTCTGCGCGACCGGGTGGAACGCGAGTACTTTGGCGGCGATCTGCACGTCGACATCACCTGGAGCCGGCCCGGCCATGGAAGGGCCGACCGCCGCCAGGGCGGAATCCACATCCGTCTCGGCAGCTACGACTCCACTCATCGACTCGTCCGGATCCATCCGGTGCTCGATCGGGAGCAAGTACCGGAGTTCGTCGTCGAGTCTGTGGTCCACCACGAGATGCTTCATGCAGCCGAGCCACCGATCTTGGGACAGCTGCGGCGGACGGTCCATACCCGAGCATTCCGCCAGCGGGAACGTGAGTTCTACCGGCACGAGGAAGCCGAGCGCTGGATCGAGCGAAACCTCCGGCGCCTGGCGCGCTGGCGTCGACAGCGGGGCTGAGGATCGATCGGGTCCGGGACAGAAACGTCGTCGACCAGGTGCAGGGACGAGGTCGCGAACCTGCTCCAATTATCACGCCTGAGAACCCTTCGATCCAGATCTGAGAATCGAGACATCCCTCGAGGGGCTCCACGCGACTTGCATGATTCGAGGACAACCCGTGCGCCTTCAGGGATAGAACGAACGATCTGCGACGCCGATCGGTATGTGGCAGGGCTGGAAAGGAGTTTGCAGTACCCTCGGCAAGATCCCTCACCACTGCGAACCCCTCCAAAGGAGATGTCCTATGAAGAGATCCCGCCCCAACCGGCCTTGGGTCGTCCTCGTCACGCTGTTCTTGGTCACAGTCCTCGCATCCCCGGTCTCGGCGACCGTGGAACCAGAAAGGCCTGGCTACGTGGCTGCGAAAGCCTTCCGCAACGCCGATCTCGACATACCGGTGGTTCGCCAGGCCGTCTCGGAGCTGGGCGCAGAACGTGCCCAAGCCGTGCGCCAGCGCCTTGCCCGCCTAGGAGCTACCGAACAGCCTGCGCGCATCGACGCCCGCAGTGGACGCTTCGAAACGATGTGGCCCGCCACTCCGCTCGTTCCAGGGACAGGCGTCGGCAACAACCTGACCTGGTCCCAGCTCCAACTCGTGGGACCTCCGGCGACGACGACCGAAGCACTCGAGACCGCCGCATGAAATGCGTTTCACTCCTACCTGGTGGGCCACAGGTCCGACTTGGGGCTCGAGCTCTCCGAGCTGTCCCATGACTACCGCATCGCTGCGCACGGCGGCGGCGACCTGATTCAGATCTTCGCCCAGCGCGAGTTCGACGGAATCCCGGTTCGCGGAAGCCGGATTTCCGCCGTCATCAATCATGGCAATCTCGTTCTCTTCGGCATGCACAAATGGGGCGACAGCACCACCGCAAACGGACCCGCAGGCGGCCGGCAGCTCGACATCGACGAGGCCATGCTGCGTGTGGAGAGCTTCCTCAGTCCGCTTCAGGTTCGGCGCGAGTGGGGCAAGCCCGAGCTCTTCTACGTGCCCATGAGAAGTAGAGCTAGCCGCCGCAGCGCGGCGGGATCCTACGTCTATCGCCTCGTCTGGTCGATGAAGGTCCAGGTGAACGGCGATGGCGGCAACTGGGAGCTCCTGGTCGATGCCCGTACCGGAAAAATCCTGGCAAACGAGGACCAGAATCACTACAACGAAGCCAAGGGCGGCGTGCAGCCCGTGTCCAACGACGGCGTGGTGCCCGATGGTGTCGAGCAGCCCGGCTGGCCCATGCCTTTCATGGAGGTCGGCAGCGCCGTTACAGATACCGGAGGTAACTACAACCTCGCGGGGAACCAGACCGCGCGCTTCGACGGGCCATTCGTGAACATGGCCGACAACTGCGGCTCCGACAGCCTGACCCAGTCCGGCGGAATCGACTGGGGAACGTCCGGAGGTACGGACTGCACCACTCCAGGATTCGGTGGAGCGGGCAACACCCACGCGTCCCGCGATGGCTTCTACGAGCTGAACAAGCTGAAAGAGATGGCCCGCGGCCAGCTCCCGTCCAATGGCTGGCTGCAGAACCGTCTGACCGCCAACATGAACATCAACCTCACCTGCAATGCATTCTGGAACGGTTCCACGGTGAACTTCTATCGCTCGGGCGGCGGCTGTGCCAACACCGGCGAAATCGCGGGGGTCTTCGACCACGAGTGGGGCCACGGCATGGACGACTTCGACGTCGAAGGCACCGTCGCCGGTCCGTCTGGCGAGGGCATCGCCGATGCCTACACAGCGCTACGCCTCAACACCTCGTGCATCGGCCGCAACTTCAGATCGACCAACTGCTCCGGCTTCGGCGACCCGTGTCTCGACTGCACCGGCGTCCGCGACATCGACTATCTGAAACGACAGTCGGGCAATCCGCACACCTACAGCTGGTCGAACTCCAACTGCGGCGGTAGCGTGCACTGTGTAGGCGCCGTCTATGCAGAAGCGATCTGGTCGCTGTGGAAGCGCCAGCTCCAATCGCCACCCTACAACTACGACGACAACACGGCGCAAGAGATTGTCACGCGCTTGACTTTCCTCGGGGCCGGTGCGGTGAGCAGCTGGTTCTCCGGTGGGCCACCGAATGGGGGCTGCGGTTCCGGCAGCGGGTATCAAAACTATCTCGCCGCTGACGACGACAACGGAAACCTGAACGATGGCACGCCCCACATGCAGGCGATCTTCGATGCGTTCGACGATCAGCAGATCGCCTGTAACTCACCTAGCGTGCAGGACTCTGGTTGCTCCGGCACGCCATCCGCGGCTCCGACGGTGAACGGCAGCGGCGGCAACCAGTCCGCCAACCTGTCGTGGAACGCGATCTCAGGCACCACCGAATACGAGGTCTTCCGTAAGGAAGGCGTCTTCGGTTGCTCCTTCGGCAAGGTGAAGCTCGGTGCCACGTCGGGCACCTCGTGGAACGATAGCGGCCTACAGAACGGTCGTGAGTACTACTATGTCGTGATCCCGAAGGGATCGAGTGACTCCTGCTTCGGCAACGCATCGTCGTGCACCACGGTGACTCCTTCGTCGGCCCCCGACTTCAGCGTCGCCTGTGCACCGTCGTCCCAGTCGATCCAGCAGAGTGGTAGCGGTAACGCCACCTGCACGGTCACTTCCCTCGGCGGCTTCACCGGCAGCGTCTCGCTGTCGTGTTCCGGCAACCCAGCGGGCATCGGCTGCTCGTTCTCCCCGTCGTCCGTCTCGCCACCGGCGAACGGCTCGGCGAACAGCACGCTGACCCTAAATGTCGCCGGTACTCAGGCGACCGGCACGTTCGGCTTCGACGTCGTCGGCTCAAACGGCGGCACAGATCGCGCCTCGGCGGTCTCGGTGACGGTGACGCCCGACGGGCAGAACGGTCCGCAGGACGCCGTATACGACGGCGGTCTGGGCGCCCCACGTTGCTCGATTCCGGGCACGGAATGTGACTCCTTGGGCCTCCTGGAAGGCCGCGCCAATCTCGGACCGGAGCCGAACCAGGCGAATACGCTGGACGGCTGCACCGACGGTACGTCCGGCAGCTACCACAGCGACGAATCGATCGATCGCATCGTGGTCCGCAGCCTCAATGGGTTGGATTTCGAAGCAGGTGACACCGTCGAGGTCGAGGTCAGCGTTTGGGCCTGGAACACGGGCTCGGCGGACACCTTGGACCTCTACTACGCCGCCGACGCCAACAACCCGAGCTGGCAGCTGATCGGCTCCCAGACTCCTCCGGGTGGAAGTGCGCAGACCATGACGGCACAGTACACGCTACCTGCTGGAGCTCTTCAGGCAATACGTGCCAGCTTCCGCTACCAGGGTTCCCAGAGTCCCTGCAGCGGCGGCCAGTGGGACGACGCGGACGACTTGGTCTTCGCGGTCAATTCCGGAACTGGGCCCAGCTGCTCGGTAGAAGAGGACTTCGAGTCCGGAGCCGCGGGCTGGGCGACCAGCGGCACCTGCTCGACGGGCACCTTCGTCGTCGCCGCACCAACTCAGGTGGTCAACGGTGGCGTCACCACGCAGGTGGGAGGCGATCACACCTCCGGCTCGGGCGACGCGCTGTTTACGGCGACCAACAGCTCGGCCGGCGTCAACGATGTCGATAACGGCACCTGCACGGTGACATCGCCGACGTTCTCAGTGGCTACGCCGTCGGATCTGTCGGTGTGGTACTTCCATGGCCAACGCGACGCCGGTGACGATACCAACGACGGCTTCCTCCTGGAGTACTCGACCAACGGAGGTTCCTCGTGGACAACGCTGCAGCAGTTCGGCGACGTCACCGTGAACGCCGCGTGGACCGAAGCTACGGCCGTCAACGTGTCCGGCAACGTCGTGCTCCGAGTCTCGGCCACCGATGCAGCGGGCGAAGGCGATCTGGTGGAAGCGGGTATCGACGACCTGTCGATCTGCGACTGACCGTGACCTGACCAGCTGACGGCTGGAGCTGTTCCTGCCGTCGGCCCACCGGCCAGATCTCTCTTCCCCGAGGTCTGGCCGGTATTCTTCTCGCTGTGGCCCGCTACCTAGCCTTCGGCAAACGATCCGAAAGCTCCGCGAGGCGACGAAGCCAGGCAGCCTCGTCTCCGTTCGGAAGCGTCTCGAGCCGCCAGGTCCAGTTTCCGGTGGCGGTCCCCGGCATATTCATACGAGCCTCGCTGCCAAGCCCCAGGACATCCTGCATGGGCACCACCGCACCACGTGCCACCGAGGTGAGTGCTGTACGTACGAGGTCTCGGTGCAAGGTTTCGGCGCGTCCTCCCGTGTAGTCCGCCAAACGAGCGCGCACGTCGTCCGAGAGTCCCCCGAGCCATCCCACGAGCGTGTCGTTGTCGTGGGTACCGGTATAGACGAAGGCATCTGCCTCCAGATGATGAGGTGCGTGGATCGTCTCTGGGACGTCGAAACCAAACTGCAGTACTCTCATCGACGGCAAGCTCACGGCTCTGCGTAGCTCGTGGACTTCCTCACCCACCACTCCGAGGTCTTCGGCGATGAGCGGCAACGGGGTTCCGAGGTTGTCCCCCAAAGCGTCGAAGAGCGCTCTGCCTGGTCCAACCTCCCACATCCCGTCTCGGGCGGTCTCCGCGCACGACGGTACCCGCCAATAGTCGGCAAACGCCCGGAAGTGATCGAGCCGGATCAGATCGAAGAGCCCCATCTGTCCGCGCACACGTTGCACCCAAAACCGATAGTCCTCCTCAGCCAGACGCTGCCAACGGAACAGCGGATTGCCCCACAGCTGACCGTCTTCGCAGTAGTAGTCCGGAGGTACTCCTGCAACGGCCAGTGGCTGGCCGGATTCGTCGAGCTCGAACAGATCCCGATGCGCCCAGACTTCCGCACTGTCATGGGCCAAATAGATCGGGAGATCACCGAGGATCTGGATACCTCGGCCGCTGGCCGCAGCGCGTACCATGTTCCATTGTTCGTAGGCACAGAACTGTAGGAATGCCTCATATTCCACGGCATCCGCCAGATCCGTTCGCGCAGTGGCCAGCGCACCGGGCTCGCGGTGTGCCAGGGAACGATCCCAGGTCCACCAGCCCGTACCCTGGTAGTGGGCCCGCAGCGCCGCGAAGAGACACCAGTCCTCGAGCCAGGTCCGACGATCTGGGTGAGTACGGAAAGCGTCGAAGGCACGGGATACGCCCTTCGGCGGTAGCGAGCGAAAGCGACGCCAAGCGGCTCGAAGGAGCGGCGCCTTGTGCCGATGGACAGCCTCGAAATCACAGCGACCTCTTTCGTCGCCGTTCCTTCCCCCGACTGACGCCGTGGCGGCCTGTTCGACCTCGCTGTCGTCCAACAGTCCCGCGGCTGCCAGCCGTTCGGGTGAGATCAGGTACGGATCGAGTGCGAAGCTCGAGAGCGAGGAGTAGGGCGAGTTGCCCGCGGAAGACGGGCCCAGCGGCAGGACCTGCCAAAGGCCGAATCCAGCCTCCTCCACCCAATCGAGAAACACATCGACCTCCGGTCCGAAGTCACCTCCCGGCCATGTGCCAGGTAGAGATGTCGGATGTAGGAGGACACCGGCCAGGCGTAGAGAACCATCGTCGACCGGCTCAAGATCCGCCATGCCGGGAGTGTACGACAGGCCAGGCCCTCGGCGTCTCTGGCGTCGCAGATCTAGATAGGCTGCCAACTCATAGAGGTGCAGCACAACCCGCGTCACGCTTGGCCGGTCGTAACTTGGAGCCCTTCGGCCCAACGGACCTTCCCGCGAGCCACTTCATTGTGCCGAGGATCGAACCTCCGCCGGCGTCCTGGGCTGGGTTTGGCCTTCACAGATAGACTCGCTGTATGAGCTTCCCCAAGCCGTTCTATCGCTGGCGTCCTCACCCCTGGCACGGACTCGATGTAGGCCAAGAAGCTCCGCGTGTGGTCAACGCGTATATCGAGCTGACACCGTTCGATCGAGTGAAGTACGAGGTAGACAAGACCACAGGATACCTACGAGTCGACCGCCCGCAGCGCACCTCGGCTCAGCCACCGTCTCTCTACGGTTTCGTCCCCCGTACGTTCTGCGGCCGGCGAACCGGCGAGCTGTCGCCGGCCGAACGGGGCGACGGCGACCCTCTCGACATTTGCGTCATCTCGGAGCAGCCCATTCAACGGGCTGAAGTGATCCTCGACGCACGCGTCGTGGGTGGTCTACAGATGATCGACGGTGGCGAGGCCGATGACAAGATCATCGCCGTATTGAGCAATGACTACATCTGGCAGGGCACCCGCGACGTGGGGGAGCTACCCGAGGTCCTCGTCGAACGACTGCGCCACTATTTCGCCACGTACAAACTAGTGACCGGCGAAGAGTCGAAGATCTCCATCGAGACCGTGTACGACCGAGAGCATGCCTGGAAAGTCATCGAAGCGTCGATGGCCGACTACACCGACGAATTCGGGGACTGATCTTCTGACCTATTCGTGGCGTAGAGCGGTCAACGGATCGAGCCGCGACGCCCGACGAGCCGGCAGATAGGCAGCGCACGTGCTGGCGAAAAAGACAACCGCCAAGACCACCGCCAAGACTCCCAGGTCGCGTGCCGCGACGCCGTAGAGCAGAGTTTCTAGATAGCTGGCGGCGAGCAGCGTCGTCGCTAGGCCAATCGCGGCTCCGGCCATCGCCAGCGCAAGTCCCTGGCCCACCACTTGTCGGAGCACGTCGGAACCACGGGCACCCACGGCCATTCGAATGCCGATCTCACGCACACGGTGGCTGACGGAGTAGGTCAGAACTCCGAAGATACCCACGACCGCCAGCAGGAAGCCGAACACGGCGAAGACCGCCACAGCCTGGGCTTGCATACGCTCCACGGCAAGGGCATTGCGCCGGTTGGCGGGGCCGGTACGCATCATCGACAACGCGAGGTGGGGGTCCAGTTCTCGGAGCGTGGTCCGTAGGGAATCGAACACAGCCGCGGGATCCAACGAAGAGCGGACCACGAGCTGGCGACTCGATCTGAGCCGCTGAGACCAGGAGAAATACATCGTCGGCTCGCCACCTTCGGTCGCCCGCATCTGGGTCACGTTCTCCACGACGCCGACGATCACGTGATCTGGGCCCGGATCGTGGGGCCTACCTTGTACCTGAATCCTGCGACCAACGGGAGCTTCGCCCGGGAAGAGCTTCTCGGCTAGAAGCTCGTTGACCAGGACAGCGGACGGGCCTTCGATGGTGTCGGAACCATCGAACATACGGCCCCGTCGTAACTCGATCCCCATCGTCTCGAAATATTCCGGATCTGCAAAGTTGATCCGCGGGCTGGCGGCGTCCTGATCTTCGCCGGGTCGCCGGACGGGAACGTTGATGTCGAACAGGATCGGCGGAATGATCAGGCCCACTCCGGCACTCTCGACGCCCGGCAAAGCTCGCACTTCGTCGAGGTACCGCCGGAAGAAGTCGTGACTGTCCTCGAGGGAATATTCGCTGTCCGGCAGAGTCAATCGTGCGATAGCGATCTGCTCGTCGTCGAATCCAAGATCGGCCCCGAGTCGATTCTGCAGACTCTGGACCAACAACGCTCCGGCCGCCAACAAGACGACGGAGAGTGCCACCTGGCCGGCACCCAAGAGGTTGCCTGCGACGAAGCGCCGACGTCCGGCACCGTTGCTACCGTCCTTCAGTGCCGTGGTCAGATCCACCCGAACCGATGTCAGAGCCGGCACCAAGCCGAAGAGCAGAGTCACCACGAGACAAACAGCGAACGTCGCGGCGAGAACCCGGCCGTCGAAGACCATCTCGACGGAGAACTCCGGACCTGCGATCGTGCTGACGAAGGTGCGCCCCACGCGAGCCACCGCCAGCCCGAGGACTCCCCCTGCCAATGCCAGCACCAAGCTCTCAGTGAGCAGTTGTCGCACGAGCGCACGGCGACCGGCACCGATGGAAAGTCGGACCGCCATCTCCCGCCGGCGCACCGTGGCGCGGCCGAGGAGAAGGTGGGCAACGTTGGCGCAGGTGATGAGAAGGAGCAAACCGACCGCGATCGCGAAGAGCTGGAGAGTCTTGCTCAGCCGCTCTACGTCCACGGGATGCACCAGGTCCGCCTCGGTGACGGTGACCTGGCGAGGATGTTCGTCAGCCGTCGGGTGCTCCTGATCGAGTTGGCCTGCCAGCACCGCGAGCTCAGACTGCGCTTCGTCGATGGATCGCCCGGTGGCAAGGCGGCCCAGAATCTCGAACGAGCCGCGGCCTCGGGCGCTCAGATGCTCCTCGCCATCTGGCAGCAAGGCCGATACCGCCGCTAGCGGTAGGTAGAGATCCTGGGGGTTGGCAGCGATCGTGCCTCGAAAGCCGGTCGGCCCAACGCCGACGACGGTGAACGGATGGCCTTCGATGGTGATGATCCTCCCGAGGATCTCCGGGTCGCTGCCGAGCCTTTGCCACAAGTGGTATGCCAAAACCACCACGCGTTCGGCTCCCTGGACATCGTCGTCACGGGACAGGACCCGACCATTCGAAGGCCGAATTCCCAATACATCGAAGTAGTTCCCGGTCACGCCGGCACTCCAGAGCAGCTCGGTAGCCTCGCCCGTGTCTACTCGAAATTCCCTGAGGTCACTTGCGACGAGACCGGAAAACGACTGCGCTGCGTCGCGGTAATCCTCGTAGTCGGCAAAGCCGGTCGCGTGGTACGGCCCGATGAAGCCCCGATGAGCCGCAGTGAATACCTTCACCAACTCGCCAGGATTACTGGCCGGAACCGGTCGCCATGCCAGAAGATTTGCCAGATCGACCACCGCCGTCGTGGCGCCGAGGCCGAGGCCGAGAATGACAACGACCAGGAGGGAAAAGAAAGGACGTTTCGCCATGCTGCGGAACGCGAAGCGCAGGTCGTAGGCCAGTCTCGTCATGAAATCTCCAATTGGTTCATCCAAAGTACGGACGGAGGGCTCGCTGCGTCACAACCCGCCCTCGGGCAGGCCGTCAGAAACACTCAACAGGACGGAAAGCGAGATCAGCTGTCGAATCGATTTGACCCGACAGTCTATGCCGAGCACCGCGGAGCGAACCTAGAGAAACGAAGCGTAGGCGCTGAGGATGTCTCTGAAGTGCGATCGGTGGTCCGGGACTTCGCCTACAAAACGAAAATCATCGAAGAGGAAACCTGGTGCTACTGTGCAACCCACCAGACTGAACTCACCGAGTGACCGGGCAGCCTGCCAGTGGCCGCGTGGCACCAGACGATGGCGTACGCATCCGTCCTCGTCGAGCGAACCGAGACGTGCGATGTCGAGCCGGCGCGACTCCGGGTCGTAGATCAGAAGCTCTAGTGGCGACCCTTCGTAGAAATGCCACACTTCGTCGGATGCCACGACGTGCCAGCGGCTGACATCGCCTTCGGCGAGCAGAAAGTGGATATGTGTCGCCGCCGAGCGCACCTCGCCCTCGCGCAACACCTCCTGATCGGAACGGTAGACCTCTCGGAAATAGCCTCCCTCGGGATGGCTCTCGAGTCTGAGACGTTCGACGAATGCTTGGGCTGTCGAGTTCATCTGGGAACTCTATCTGTACGAGCGCCTGATTCCGACGGAGGCCAGCGTCTACTCGCTGGAGCCGTCGATCGCGGCCCGAACTCGGGCAACCAGAACCTCTGTCGAGAGACCCACGTTCTCGATGATCAGGTCGAACGGTAGCTCGAGTGCGACGGAGCGTTGATAGACGCGACGGATCATGTCTTCTGCCATCGGAATCTGATGCTCGGGGTCTCGATGACGGATCCGCTCCATGCAGACACTCAGCGGCGCCTCGATTCTCACCCGCAGCATCCCGTGCCTCTCACCGAGCGCCAGCAAGTCCTCCAGAATCTCGACGCTCGCACCGGTGGTCTCGACGCAGACCCGATCGTGCTGCGTCAACGCTGCCGCAATCTCCGGATGCACCTTCCGGATACCTTGGGAGATGTCGACTGGAATCCCTGCCGCAGCGCACTCGGCGTTGAACGCCATCCACAGTGGCTCCACATGGAAGAAAAAGACGCCGAGATGCTGCTCCAGGGCGCGCCCGATATGGCTCTTTCCGCTACCTTTGGGCCCGACGAGGAGGATCAACATGAGCGGACTATAGCCCTCGCCATTGGGAGAGCATGAACCGACGATCCCGACGAATCGAGCCAACTAGCCACGAATTCAGCGCACCGTTTCCCACGTTCCTCGTTCGGACACCAAGATGGTTCCGTCCTCGCTACGCAAGACTTCGAGAGTTCCCGTTTCGTCGATCCGATACACGATGCCTTCGTTCTCGAACTCATATCCCTTCCATACGCAGGGCTCGTCCCAGGTGCAGTCGCGAAGACGCCGACCCTGCAGCTCGAGACTCTCCTGGGTCTCTCGGTTCACGCCACGGTAGCGCACATCCTCGCAGTCGAAGAATCCGAGCTCACATCCCGCGCCCAGTGTGATGTCGAATCGCGGAGTCCGCAGGATCTTGATCCGCTCCTTGAGCGACATGGGGCAGCCCCAGATCGGATAGTTGTACTCCATCTGCTCGGTCAATTGCTCGTACCTCGTTCGACGAACGTTGGCATGGCAGCCCCAAGAACACATCGAATGCCCCGATCCGCATGCTCCGACGCAATGGCATTGCAGCTCACATCTGGCTGCTCCGTAGGCATCCCACGAGGCCTCCATGGAGTCAAAGGTCTCCAGGAGAGCCCCCAGATCGCAGCTCTCCTCTGTTCCCCGGTCCAGGCTCGAGATCATCCGTCGATAGTGAGAACGCACCTTGTTCAGCTGTTGTTCGTAGTAGTCGCTTTCGCACATCGGAAGCTCTCGCCAGTGGAGACCTTCACAATCCTCCTTCTGCATGTTTGGCGAAAGCCACCCCGGATCTGCATGGGCGGAGGCTGCCCAAAGCACCAGAACCATAGAAACGAGCTTTCTCACCAGCAAATCTCCTTCTGCGTGAAGTGTCGCGCATCCATTCTCAATCTCGGGCGCGGAGCACGAGATCAGCGGTTCCGAGGCGGCACCAGCTTGCTGGCGGAATCCGGCGAACACGGAGGGCTCGTGTGGCCAGAAGCTGGCAGTTCGGGGGCATCCCCGACACTTTCTCGAATATCCAGCCGACTCTACTCAGCGCACCGTCTCCCACGCTCCCTGCTCGGACACCAAAACGGTTCCGTCCTTGCTACGCACGACGTCGAGAGTTCCCGATTCGTCGATCCGATACACGACACCCTCGTACTCGAACTCATACCCTCTCCACACGCAGGGCTCGTCCCAGGTGCAGTCGCGAAGACGCCGACCCCGCAGCTCGAGACTCTCCTCGGTCTCCCGGTTCATCCCACGGTAGCGCATCTCCTCGCAGTCGAAGAATCCGAGCTCACAGCCTGCGGTCAGCGTGATGTCGAATCGCCGAGTACGCAGGATCTCCGTCCGTTCCGCGAGGGGGTTGGGCCAGGTCCCGATGTATCCCATCAGCTCGATCAGCTGCTCCATCCTGATCTCGTCGCCGGATGCGCGGCACTCGAGATAGCACATGTCATCTACCGGCATCCATTCAACGGTGCCATAGCATTTGAGCTCGCACGTCGCTTCTCTGTACGTCTCCCAAGACTCTTCCATGGTGTCGAAAGACCTCAGTAGGGCCTGCGGATCGCGCCTCTCTTCCCCCTCGTCGTCCAGAGCTGCGATCTTCCGACGGTAGTGAGCACGCAGCTTGCTGAGTTGTTGGCCGGAATAGTCGGCCTTGCACATCACAGTCTCCCGCCAGGAATAGCCCTCACAATCTTCCTTCTTCATGTTTGGAGAGAGCCATCCCGGATCCGCGTAGATCGGAGCTGTGAAAAGGAAAGTGCTATCAATGCGAGGGATCTCACGACGAACCTCCTTCTGACGGTGAGCCTGCCAACGAAATGTGGCGATTCCAAGCGCCGACTGTGGCCGACGTCCGGCGAGGTCCGGCAGGGTGAGGCGGCGAGAATCTGGTGCGGGAGTTAGGATGCGGGCTGCATGACCGTCACCAAGCACTCCCGCGAACTGGCCAGCACGGTCGCTGACCGTAGAGTGCGGGAGCAGAAGGATGAATACCGGCGCAAGCTCGAGACCATCCAGGGCGCGTTCGATCCACCGTTGACCAATGCCGAGCTGTCGGTAGGCCTCGATCTGGATGCGCCCGACTCGCAAGCGTCCACCATCGGCCGATTCGTCTCAGAGAGTCCGCGGCTGGCGCGTGCCAGACCCGACAGCGCGACCCGCGCTCTGATCGATGCGATCCTCGACGGCGAACTACTGGTGGCCGTGTCGCGGGGTGTGCCAGGCGCGCGACGGCAGATGGTCGTGGGCGACGAGCGGGACTTCCGGCGCCTCGGCAAGAGCTGGGCGCTGCGGAACGTATCGGGTCGCGCGTTGCCCGAAGACCTGGTGAGGCGTCTGAGTGAAGGAGCCGACTGGGAAGATGGAGGTCTGTGGAATCTCTTCGGGGCCGAGGCGGCGGCGGAGAGAGCGCAGCGAGCGATCGCGGGCCACGCTGAGCTTCCGCGCTACCTGGCGGGACGTGACGTGTTCCCGATCGGCCTCGGTGCCATGCGTCTGTCGACGCTCGAGGACCGCCCTTCCGAAGACGACGCGATCGCCTTGCTCCTCGACGCGTTCGACGCCGGCATCCAGCTCATAGATACCGCGGACGTCTACGGTCTCGGAGAAGAAGACGTCGGCCACAACGAAGATCTGATCCGTCGGGCTCTCGGCGCATGGGCTCCGCCCGGTTCGGCGGATCGAGACCGGATTCTCGTCGCCACCAAGGCAGGTCTGGAAAGACAGGGGCGACGATGGCGACCCCAGGGCCGACCTCAGCACCTACGAGCAGCGTGCGAAGCGAGTCTCCGACATCTGGATACGGCGGTGCTCGACTTGCTCCAGCTACACGTACCCGATCCTCAGGTGCCGCTTACGGAAAGCGTAGGGGAACTGGCTCGGCTACGCGAGGAAGGCAAGATACGCCACATCGGCGTCTGCAACGTCGACACACGCCAGCTCGGCGAGGCGCTGTCCGTCACACCGATCGCCGCCGTGCAGACGGCGGCCAGCTTCCTCGACACAGGTGCCTTCGCCCGCGATTCCGACGGCTCCCCGAGCCTGGCAGAACGATGCCACGCCGATGGCATTGCACTCATCGCTCATTCGCCCTTGGGCGGACACCGACGCGCCGAGCGAGCTGGTCGGGAGGATACGTTGCTGGAGATCGCACGGGAGCGTGGCGAAGACGTCTCACCCTGGCAGGTGGCGTTGGCCTGGCTCCTCGGCATGGGCCCCGGAATCGTGCCCATCCCAGGCGCTACACATGCCGGACGGATCGCGACCAACATCCGCGCCGCGGAGATTCGGCTGACGACCGAGGAGTTGCGCCGACTGGAAACCGCGAAGCGGGCGCGGGCGTCGGAGCAGAGGCAGCGCATCTGGCAGGTTGCGAAGGCTCCCGACCGTGCTGTTCTGCTCATGGGATCCCCCGCCGCCGGCAAGACTTCTCGCGTCGAGGCCTACGTGGCTCGCGGCTACCGACGCCTGAACCGCGACGCGGTGGGCGGATCCATTGCAGCCCTTCACCGAGAGATGGCTCGATTGGCGGAAGACGGTGAACGTGCCTTCGTCCTGGACAACACCTATCCAACCCGCGACGCTCGGCGAGGCGCCTTGGAGACGGCGCGGAGATTCGGGCTGGAGGCTCTGGGGCTACATCTCGATGTCCCCCTCGGCGAGGCGTTGATGAACGCCTGCTTTCGCATGATGGAGCGCCATGGCCGGATCTTGTCGCCCGAAGAGATCCGGTCGCTGTCACGTCAGGATCCCAACATGTTGCCTCCCGCGGCTATCTACCATTTCTTCGAGCAGTGGCAGGCGCCGACACGCTCCGAAGGATTCGACCGAATCGAAGTGATTCCCTTCGCACGTCGTAGCAGTGACGAACGGATGCATCGCGGCTTGCTCCTAGACGTCGACGGAACCCTGCGCAAGACCCGCTCCGGCGCTCCATACCCCTCGGAGCCGGACGACGTCGAGATCTTGCCTGGTCGCAAGGAAGTGCTCGACCGGTATGCCGCGGAGGGCTGGAAGCTGTTGGGCATCTCGAACCAGAGCGGTATCGGCAAGGGTCGGGTCGCGGAAGATGCGGTGCGCCGATGTTTCGAGCGAACCGAGGAGCTCCTCGGACACCAGCTCGACATCCTGTATTCACCCCAGGCCGCCACCGCTGCCGGAGTCTGGAGCCGGAAGCCTATGCCCGGCATGGTGGTGGAGCACATCGTGCGTCACCACCTCGATCGCGATCGCTGTCTCGTCGTCGGCGACCTGGACAGCGATCGGGATCTGGCCGAACTCTGCGGGATCGAGTTTCGTTGGGCGGACGAGTTCTTCGGCGTCGAGGGCTAGCAGCGGGACACTAGGACCCGTTCACTTGACGGATCATCGCATCCAATTTGCCGAGGTCGAGGGCCCCACGGCTCAGCTGTACGACCTTGATCCCCGGCAGTGTGAGCAAATACTCGCGCAACCGGCGACGATCTTCCTCGGCCTCGGGTCCGGGAAACGTCGCCGCGACCAGGCCCTCGATCAACGGGCCCATCATCGCCTCGCCTCTCGGATCGGTGAGCCATTCCGCCAACAGTGTGTACCGGTCGAATGCGGGCGGTGGAGCAGGTGCGACGAACTCCACCGTTGTCCGCAAGCGAATCTCCCTCGATGAGGTGCCTACACGCACCTCCACACGAGACGCATCGAGAATCCATCGCCCCCTGGCCTCGTCCCAAACGGTGACGTCACGTGGTTCCACCTCCAACGTCAATCGCTCCGACTCGCCGGCCTCCAGCTCGACGCGTCCGAAATCGGCCAGTACCTGTTCGGGACGGCTCAGCCGACCGCCACGAGGACTGACGTAGAGCTGAGCAACCTCGCTGGCACGTCGCAGGCCGCGATTGGTCAACGTGAAGGCCACCGTCAGCGATCTCGCGGGTGTCAACTCCCCCGAGATATCCAGATCGGAGTATTCGATCTGCCCGTAGCCGAGTCCGTGGCCGAATGGAAAAAGCGGCGTCTGGGCATGCACGTCGAAATGCCGATAACCGACGAACAGCCCTTCCCCGTAAATGATCCGACGCTCGCCGCTGGGAAACAGCGGATAAGTCGCCGTCTGCTCCAGCCGCCCGGGAAACGTCATCGGAAGGCGACCACCGGGTGAGGCGTGGCCGAACAACACATCGGCCAGGGCAGCGCCCATTCCCTGTCCACCGAGCCAGGTCTCGACCACGGCCTCTACTTCCACCAACCACGGCATGGCGACCGCTCCGCCGTTCTGCAGTACCACGACCACCCGATCCTGAACTCCGGCGACGGCTGAGATGAGCTGATCGTGCCCCGCCGCCAAACCCAGATCGGCCCGATCGCGCCCCTCCGATTCTGCCCCGGGGGGCGTGCCGACGAAAACCAAGGCGACTTCGGCCGCAGCCGCCTTACGCACCGCGTCGTCCATTCCAGCGGGTTGCTCACCCTCGGCATCGAGCAGCATTCCGGTGGCTGCGTCGTAAGCAGGCGCGAAGTCGACGCGGAAGCCTCCGGCCTCCGCCGGATCTCGTCCTTCTCTCCAGCTCCGGACGATCTCGTCGAACGGCACGTCGACGAGGGCAGGGTCGAGTTCCCTACGAGCAGCCCCGCGAATTCGCGGCGTCTTGGCCCAAGCTCCGATCACTGCGACACGTTGTATCGACGCGTCGAGCGGTAGAAGGTCACCTGCATTCCGCAGCAAAACGATCGATTGTGTCGCCGCTTCACGGGCCAAACGGTGGTGGGAATCGATATCAGCTTGCGAAGACTCCACGGATCTGGCCGAAGCCTGGGTCAGGACCAGCCGAAGCAGCCGCCGTACCGATGCGTCGATCACGGTCTCGTCGAGTCGACCGCCACGGACAGCGGCCACCACCTGCGCGTCGATCGCGCGACCGACACCCGGCATGCGTAAGTCGAGACCAGCGGCATGGGCTGCGGGAGCGTCGTCCACGGCGAGCCAATCCGACACGACGACTCCGCCAAAGCCCCACGAGTTTCGGAGCACGCCGCGCAGCAGTCCCGCGTGCCGAGAAATGGGAACACCATTGACCCTGTGGTGAGCCGACATCACGAGCTTTGGATCGCCCTCGGTGACGGCGATCTCGAAAGCGCGCAAATACAGCTCACGCAGGGTACGTGGATCGACGTCGACGTTCATTACGAACCTGCCGGTCTCTTGGTGCCCCGCCACGAAGTGCTTCACCGTCGCCGCCACGCCGGTCGACTGGATACCTTGGATCAGGGCCGCGGCCAGCTCCCCCGCCAACACCGGGTCTTCTGAGAAACGCTGAAAGTTACGCCCGCCGAGAGGCGAGCGCTGAAGATTCAGCCCCGGCCCCAGGATGACATCTACACCGCGCTCCCGTGCCTCGCGGCCCAATGCGCCGCCGATGCGACGCAACAGCTCCGGGCTCCAGGTCGCCGCCAGAGCCGAGCTCGTAGGGAAAGCCGTAGTCGCAGGATCCTGAAGCTGCTTTCCGCCGAATTCGACCAGCAGGCCGTGGGATCCATCGGCTAAACGGATCGAAGGGATTGCCATACGATCGATGGGTTTCGTAGTCCACAGATCCGCACCGGAGAGAAACCCCGCCTTCTCTTCCAGCGTCATGCGCGCGACGAGATCGCTGATGCAGGACTCGAACGCCTCGATGCCTACCGTTCCACCACACGGCGACTGGGCCGAGGCAAAGGACTGCCCTAGAAACCAGAGCAAGACAAGGCTTCGAAGAAGCTTGCTTCGGACTATTCTTACGCAACCCGGACGGGCCGCATCGTGTTGCTCACGATCGGGACGGGAGGCCCGCACAGTTCAGTACCGGCGGAGGACTGAGATACAACGAATAAGCAGAGCACGGGAATCGTCGGGACCGAGCATCGAATTCTCCTGAGCCGTGAGAGGAGGAACCTTCCGATCCTGCCACATTGGTACGATGCCGACCCAGTCTCCGCAGCACATCTCAAGGAGCCCCAGATGTCCGACGTCCTGCAGAATCAACAGATCCGGCTGATAAAACGCCCGGAGGGTCTACCCAACGTCTCGATCTTTGAGTCCACCTCCGAGCCGATTCCATCGCCCGGCGACGGCGAAGTGCTCGTTCGGGTCGTCTACCTCTCCCTCGACCCCGCCATGCGAGGTTGGATGAACGATCGGAAATCGTACGTCCCACCTGTAAGACTGGGAGATGTCATGCGCGGTCTCACCGTCGGTGAAGTCGTGGAATCGAGAGCCGAGGGCTTCTCGCCAGGTGACCGCGTCTCGGGCATCTTGGGCTGGCAGCAATACGGGGTCGCAGAAGCCAAGGACTTGCACAAGTTGCCCGAGGGTCTACCGCTGCCTCTGTTCCTCGGCCCGTTGGGAATGACCGGACTCACCGCCTACTTCGGGCTGCTGGACATCGGCCTGCCGAAGGAGGGAGAGACCGTGCTCGTGTCGGGTGCAGCGGGAGCCGTCGGCTCGGTCGTTGGCCAGATCGCCAAGATCCACGGATGCCGCGTGGTGGGTACCGCCGGTACCGACGAGAAATGCCAGTGGCTGACGGAAGAGTTGGGTTTCGACATCGCCATCAACTACAAGACCGTGGGTCGGCCGGAACGAACTTTCCTGGAGAGTCTGATCGGAGCGCTACGGAAAGCTTGCCCCCAGGGAGTCGACGTCTACTTCGACAACGTCGGGGGCGATACCCTCGATGCTGCGCTTTCCGTCCTCAACCGGGGAGCGCGCATCCCGCTGTGCGGTGGTATCTCGCAGTACAACGCAAGCGAGACCCACGGTCCGAGAAACTACCTCTCCCTCCTGGTCAACCGGGCGCGCATGGAAGGCTTTCTCGTCTTCGACTTCGCCGACCGGTACGGCGAGGCGCTTCAGCAGCTCGGACAGTGGGTATCGGAAGGCAAGATCAAATACCGCTTCGAGGTCGTCGACGGCCTGGCCGAGGCGCCGTCAGCCCTGTTGCGACTCTTCGACGGATCGAAGAAGGGGAAGCTGATGGTGCAGGTGGGTCCCGTAACGACCTGAGCATGACCGCCCCAGCGAATGATGGAGACTCCCGCCCACCCCACGCGGCCGCCGTCGAAAACAAACAGCGCCTGATCGTCCTCGATGTCCTACGCGGCTTCGCGCTGCTGGGGTCCTCGTGGTCAACATCCCTTTCGCCGCACTCCCTACGGCTCAGGTACTCGCTCCACCGGACGAAGCGGCTCTCACCAGCGAGCTGGTCACCTGGGCACTGGTCAAGGGCCTCGCCGAGACCAATTCGTCAGCCTGTTTTCCCTACTCCTCGGTATCGGCTTCGCGCTCCAGATCGGGCGGGCCGAGGCGTGCGGTATGCCGACTCGCTTCTATTTGCGGCGCCTGGCGATCCTCGGAGTCGTCGGCCTCTTCCACGGACTGTTCCTGTGGTTCGGCGACATTCTCTTTCCCTACGCCTTGGCGGGACTCGTCCTCTATATCTTGCGCGGTCGCGCGCCCAAGACTCTCGCGTGGATCGCCATTCCGCTATTCGTTCTCGGAATCGCATTGTCCACTGCCATGACCGGGCTCGAGTCCCTGGAGAGCTCAAAAGTGCCGAGCGACTCCAGCGCCGCCTCGTTTCTCGGTATCGAAGGCTCTTGGGAAGACGTCGAACGCCGCGCTTAGACGAAGGGCCCCTTGGGCCTGACGATGACGGTGCGTGCTGGCGAGTTCGCGGGTTGGCTCTTGATCTCCAGCCTCATCTCGTTCAACTGGCACGTGATGGCCCAGTTCCTTCTCGGCAACGCACTGATGCGGACCGGCTGGTTGGCTGCGGAGCGACGCTTGCATCACGGCCGGCTGGCGCTACTCGGGCTCGGAACGGGCCTTGTCTTGGAGGCTGTGGCGGTCGCACTCCAGCTTGCCACCGATTCGACTGCGACCCTGC
>JALCBJ010000018.1:0-10851 GCA_028066595.1 Thermoanaerobaculia bacterium | reverse complement strand
CATCTACGCGGTGCAAGCCGTCATCGCCATCCTCTGGCTGCGAGCTTTCGCCTTCGGCCCATGTGAATGGCTGTGGCGCTGGCTCACGTATGGGCGCCGTCCGCCGCTTGTTCGCAGTCGAACGGCGCCCAGTTCTTCGTAGGACCTCAGTCGCCCACCGTCTGCGACCAGGCCGCCGTATTGCCACTCTCGAATCCGTCGTTCAGGATCGATGCATCGCCGAACGGCAGGTCGAGCCTCTGGAGCGGCGAGAACTCCTCGATGACGTACGGTGTGCCGGTGGTCGGGTCGCAGAGACCCTCCCAGGCAGAGCCGTTCGCACACGGGATTCCGTCGAAAAGGAAGTCTTTCCGGGTGCCTGGCGGAACCTCCCTGATCTCGAAAGGGATGAGGTTCGATCCGCCGATCCAAAGCAGCGGAAGATTCGGTGTGCGCGGATCGCTCCCGTCGTCCGTAGCGGTCTACCTTTACAGGCGAGAACGCCTACGACCCCGGATCACAACGGCCTCGCAAACACGCTGAATCGTAGCTAGCCAGGCACATCCCTGTGCTTCGCAGTTCCGAGACCTCGGAGGTCCTCCGTATCCCTGGCGCTCTGTTGCCCGGGAATCAGCTCAGCAGTAGCTGCAGATCCTCGGCGGTGAGGTTCTTGAGGAAGCGCCGATCGCGCGACACCACGGCGTCGGCCAGCTCTCTTTTCCGATCCTGTAGCTGAAGGATCTTCTCCTCCACCGTGTCGCGGGCGATGAGCCGGTAGGCAAAGACCGGACGCGTTTGGCCGATGCGATGGGTGCGGTCGATGGCCTGAGCTTCGACGGCCGGGTTCCACCACGGGTCGAGAAGAAACACGTAGCTGGCAGCGGTGAGGTTCAGTCCCAGTCCTCCAGCGCGGAGGCTGATGAGGAAAATGCGGCAATCTTCGTCGGTCTGGAATCGGTCGACCCGTTGCTGTCGGTCTCGGGTCTTGCCGTCGAGATACTCGAAGACCATGTCCTGTGAGCTCAGGCGCCGCGAAACGATGTCCAGCATCTGAGTGAACTGGGAATAGACCAGGACCTTGTGCCCCTCGGCGGTGATCTCTTGGAGACGCTCGACCAGGACCTCCAGCTTCGAGCTGGTCTGGCCCTTGCGCTTTCCATCGAGCAGGCCCGGATGACAGGCAGCCTGGCGCAAACGAAGAAGCGCCTCGAGCACCAATATCTTCGAACCCTCGAACCTCGCCGCGCCGGCCTGTGAGCCTCCAGGCGCCAGGCTTTCACGGTAGTAGTCGCGAAGCTGCTCGTAACGCAGCCGCTCAGCACGACGAAGATCGCAGTACAGCGTCTGCTCCGTCTTCTGAGGCAGGTCGGTGAGTACTTCGTCCTTGGTACGCCGGAGGATCAACGGACGTAGTGCTCTCGACACCGCATCCACCGCCTCCTCGGGCAGACTCTCCTTGCCTGCGTGATCGGACAGCGAGGGCAGTCTCCCCAGCAGAGCCGGGTTGAGGAACTCGAGGATCGACCACAGCTCCCCCAGGTGATTCTCCACGGGCGTGCCGGTCAGCGCCAGACGATGGTGGGCTTGTAGCAAGCGGCTGGCCTTGGCACGTTTCGAACCGGCGTTCTTGATGGCCTGGGCCTCGTCGAGCGCCACGACGTCGAACTCGATCTCCCGCAGCCGCAGCACGTCGCGCAGGAGCGTGCCGTAGGTGGTGACGAGCAACGTCTCGGACCTCAGTCCTTCCAGCAGCGGCTCTCGCTCGGCCCCGTGGTACGAACGGATCTCCAACTGTGGCGTGAACCGCGCCGACTCCGCAGCCCAGTTCGACAGCAACGTCCTGGGTACCACGAGAAGTGACGGCCGTTTCTGGTTGCGACCGCTCGACACGCGGTCCCAGATGTGGGCCAACACCTGGATGGTCTTGCCAAGACCCATGTCGTCGGCCAGGCAGCCGCCCAACCGCAGGTCGGCGAGTAGCTCCAGCCAGGCGAGGCCCAACTCCTGGTAGGGACGAAGCTGGCCCTCGAAACCTTCCGGTGTCGGCTGCGGTCGCAGCTGATCGAATGCCGAAAGGCGGTCGCGCACCCGGCGAAAGGTCTCGTCGACGCGGATGTCGGCGGCAGCCGACCCGGCGGCCAATAGCGAATCGAGAAGTAGCGACTGGTGGGCGCCAAACCGCACCGCGGTGTTGGAGGATTCCGCGGAGTGTCCCGCGACCAGCGCGAGGCCCGCGAAGCGATCGAGCCACTCCGCCGGCAGGAGCCCGAGGGAGCCGTCCTTCAGCTCGACCAACCGCCGGCGCTCCCTGGCGGCACGCAACAATTCGGGGAGCGCAACCGACTCGCCGCCTCCGAACCTCATGGATCCCTCGACGTCGAACCAGTCGATACTCGAGGCGACACGTGCTTGAAAGTCGACCGCGGTCCGCACCTTGCGCCCTTCGACCTCCAATCGCCAGCCTTCCTCGACCCAGGAGGCGGACGATCGAGCGAAGGACTCGGCCGGAATCGACACCACGCCACCCGGATCCAGAGCCACGCCGCTGTTCAGCAAGTGCTCCATGCCGGCACGCTCGGCCGCCACGTCGCGCGCGACCAACCGGTGGTCGTCGGGCCGGGCCCAGTAGACCCGAGCGTCCCCAGGCCGCGCAACGAACTCTCCGTACTCGAAGCGCACAGCGCCTGGGATGAGGCCGTTGCCGCGCGGCTCCGCAAGAGTCAGAACCGGACGACAGTCGGATGGTTCTTCCGGCCAGCGGTAGCGCTCTGGAAGGCGCAACTCGGGAAGGTCGGGCAGTTGCCAGATCGCTTCGAGAGCTGCATCGATCTGGGACTGGTCGATACGCAGCCCATCCGCTCCCAGTTGCGCCAACCATGGAGCAACCTGATCCGCGTCGACGACACGCACGAACCGATGTCGCTGCAAGGCCACCCCGCCAGCGAACAGAAACTCCAGATCGGAGGGACGCAGAGTCTCCCGATCCGTCCCGTGATCGCGTTCCAACTCCGCGAGGATGCACAACTGTGACTCGGGGCCACCATCTTCGGCTGTCACGTCCTCTCCCGCCAGTACGAGCCGAAACGGAGAGCCCTCGTCCCAAGTCACAGGGCGAAATCCATTCAGCCCGGCCTCTTTCTCGGTCTGCGACCACCAACCCAAGCGGCCATCCCGACACAACGCGGGCGCCACCAACGCCAGCAGGGAATGCGGTACGTCCACCGAAATCGTGCCACCAGCACCGACGGTCGTGCTGCGACGTGCCAGGTCGGCCAGGATCCCGACAGTGCCTCCTCGATGCACCATTGCGGCTACCTGGTCTGAGCGGGCCGCGATCGGGACGAGACCGTCGGAGCCTCGCCGCGGTCGTTGGTAGAGAGCGATTCGCAGAGGCGCGGACCCCGGCTCGCCGGCGTCGTCGCGCATACTCTCCGCGTCGATCACGTAGTAGACATCGAGACGTTGCTCGTGAGCTGTCGAGGCTCCGTTCGATCGCGAGCTCGATTCGCCCACTGCCCTCAGGGCATCTACCGTACGCCGCCAGGGACGCGGTGGCCGCCGCGACGCAGCTCCGAGCTCGGCTGCGGCGTGTACCCGCCGCAGTCCCAGCCGACCGTTCCCGGGAACCGGTGCCGACAGGCCCGCTTCATCGAGAAAGAGAAGCGCCGCCCACTGATGCTTGCACGGTTCCTCGACGCCGCAAGTGCAGCTGACCACCAGCTGGTCGCCGACGGTGTCGGCGAGCTCGGACCAGTCCACCAGCACTTCCTGCGTCGAACCGTCGATCACCGACAGCCAAACCGCGTCGTGGTCGGGATCCGGGTCCGCGGAGACCCGATCTTGCTGCAGAAATTTCAGGCCACGAAGACGCACGAGGCTGGCGAATTCGTGCTCGACGCGGCGGGCGAGACTCCGTGAGTCGGCGACGTCAGGCGGCGGTGTGGAACCGGAGGACAAGGCGGAGCCGGACACGATGTTTTGGATCTCTCCGTCGAGCGAAATCAGGGGAAGGATAGATGCCCGAGCGGGACTCCGGCCCGAGCGGCAAACTATGAGCTTATCAGGGACCTCCCCGTTTCCGAAGGCTGCAGCTTCGCCGTCTGCGACTCGATGAAAGCGACCGTGCGGTAGATTCGGGCGACCTCTCCACCCCACGACAACGGGAGTCCGTGGTACATGAGCCGACGCAAAAGAATGGCGCAAGGAGCCTCCGGCTCGGAATCCAAGTTTGGAGGCTGCATCGGCTACGGCTTCTTCGGTATCTTCGCGCTCGCCGGGCTCGGCGCCTTCGTCGGACTGTTCGTGATGCCCGTGCTGAAGATCGTCGATGCTCGCAGCTGGACCGAGACCCGCTGCTCGATCACGTCGAGCCACGTCGAGAGTGTCTCGTCGGACGATGGCACCACTTACCGAGTCGCCATCAAATACACCTACCAAGCCGATGGCACCAGCTACACGGGCGATCGGTACGACTGGAGTAGCGGTAGTTCCTCCGGATACGACGGCAAACGGGCGGTCGTCGACTCGATGCCCGAAGGCTCCACCGTCGCCTGCTTCTACGATCCGGACATGCCCTCTGAATCGGTCATCCGACGGGGCGCCGGCTGGTTTCTACTCTGGGGACTCTTCGCCCTGCCGTTCATGGCCGTCGGCTTCGGCGGACTCTTCTTCCTCATCAAGGCCCCCGCCATCACACGCAAGGCGTCTCGGATGGCGGAGGCAGAGCGAAGTGCCCGCGTCCACCGGCCGTCGCCCCGCCCGGCGAGCACAGGCTTCACGGCTTCGCCGTCCGTCTCAGAGGCGAATCGGGGCGGACTCTCGTTTCAGCCACCGTCATCGCCGGGGGCATTCAACACGACCGCCCAACCTGCAGACGACGGACGCCCCACATGGCCCGATCATCCACCCATGGCTCCAGCCGGCCAGATCGATCTCGAGCCCAACGTCTCTCGAACGGGAAAGCTCATCGGTGCTCTCATCTTCTCTGCGATCTGGAACGGTTTGATCGGACTCATGATCTGGAAGGTCTTCGAGGACGTGTTTGCCGGTCGAAGTGACGACTGGCTACGCTTCGAGACCTTTTTCTTTATTCCCTTCGTTCTGATCGGATTGCTCTTGATCCTGTTCGTGATCCACACCTTCCTATCGTTGTTCAACCCGGTCGCTCATCTTCAGCTGGGCACCGGCGGACCCGAGGTGGGAACACGATTTCCAATGCAGTGGCGTCTCACGGGCAGCAGTGGTCGCTTGAGAAGCCTGGTGATCCGAATCGAAGGTCGAGAGTCAGCCACCTACCGGCGGGGTACCAACACCACGACCGACCGTCACACCTTCTATGAGGAGGAGCTCGTACGGATCGAGCCGGTACGCGTGAGCCAGGGCTCGTCCGAGGTGATCCTGCCAGCACCCAGCCTCCCTACTTGGTCTTCAAACAACAACAAGATTCAGTGGCGCCTGCTCGTCCAAGGCGACATCCCGTTTTGGCCGGACGTTTCGGAGGATTTTCCAATCGAGGTCTCTCCGCCGGCCCACCTCGGCCGGCGGCAGTTCGGGCCGTCACCCGTAGGATCGAAGGGCGACGAGCCCGAGGTCCCGGGATCGGTGGAGATCGAGCTCGATCGCATCGTCTTCGAACCCGGGGAGGTAGTGGAAGGAACCGTACGGTGGAGCACCGGCGGTCAGCCAGCCGAGTCGGTGTTGATCAGCCTGCTTTGGCATACGGAAGGGAAGGGCACCGAAGACACCGAGACCGTGGCGCAGACTCGCGTCGACACACCCAGTGATCACGGCGAGCACCGATTTGCCCTACAACTGGAGTCCCAGCCCTGGAGCTTTTCGGGAACACTGGTTTCGGTGCAATGGATCGTCGAGGCCAGCCTGGAGCCAAACGGCGATCTGCATCGAGTCGTCCTGATCTCGGCACCAGGCGGCCAAGAGGTCCGGGTCTGAACGGCTGGTGAACAGTCTCAGGCCCAGCGAGAACCCATTCCGCACATCGCGCGTCGAATCTCTCCGCTACGCGGACCCGGACGAACCCACATCCTGCGATATCGAAGATCGACTACTCGAGCGCTGGGTACGCCTGGGACGCCGCGCTGCGCTGGTAGGCCCAAAGGGGCACGGAAAGACGACACTGCTCGAACAGTTGGAACACCGCCTCGAAGGAAAGGGCTACGAGATACGACGTCTACGCTTCCGTACGGAGGACGCATCACTGCCGTCGACGGGGAGGCGCCGCATGGCGACTGGCCTCCATGGAGGCGTGGTCATCAGCATCGACGGATTGGAGCTCTTGGGGCCCTGGGCCTGGTGGAGGCTGCGTCGAGCCTGGACTCGGGTGGGTGGCCTCCTGGCGACGGTGCACAGGCGAGGCCGGCTTCCTGTGCTGCACGTCCACAAGACGACGCCAGAGCTCCTTCGTTCCTTGGTGCACCAGCTTCTGGACGATGAAGCTACTTTCCGTCGGATCGACCGCGGTCTCGGACAGCTCTTCGAACGGCACGAAGGCAACATCCGCAAGTGCCTGCACGAGCTGTACGATCAATTCGCGGGAAAGCCCCCACATCATTCATCGTCAGGATGGAAGCCCAACTGCGAAGCGTCCTCCAACCGGTCGAGCTAAGCTCAGTCGATGCCGTCGACGGAGGATAGCCAACCGGCCTCGAACGGTCGCGAGTTCCGAGTACCGCACAACATTCCGCGGTGGTGGCTCGTTCCCGCGGTCGGATCGGCCGCGGGCAGTACGGCGCTAGTCCTCGATACTGCACTCGAGATCACCACAGGCGGCACACCGATCGGATCGTTAGATCTCGCGCGAAACGTCGTGGTGATCTATCTCGCGTTTGGTGTCGTCACGGCGATGCTCGCGTGGACGAGTACGCGAGTTCTTCGGCGCGAGATCGCTCTGACCTCGACCTTCGCTTGGGCGATGTTACTTCCGTACCTGATTCCGGTCTGGGAGCGACTCGAATCGATCCTTGCAGGTTTACTGGCGGCTATCGTGGCGCCAGCCGGCACGATCCTGTGGGCCGGCGTGCTACATCGCGTGATGGGGAAGACGGTAGGGCGAGACAAGGCGACTCTGCTCGCAACCTTCTCGATCGCGCTCCTGCTGGCGGTGCACCGGAATTTGTTGCCAGGTCCCTTGGAGCCCCAGGCCATCGCCGTCAGTGCAGCTTGTCTCGTCGCCATTCTGGGGCTCGCATTCACAGCACGAGCCCGAGCTCGCGCCGTGGTGGCGGTAGCGTGGGTGGTATTACTGACAGTCGCCATGTTCCTGGCCCAGGGAGGCCGAATCGCGAACCCAGGCGAGCGCACGACCACTGGGTTCGACGAAAGTACCCGGCCGCCTCACGTGATCCTCCTGACCGTAGATACGCTACGCCTCGACATCTTCGAACGCGTGGTGGCATCGACGCCTGAAGGCCTCGCCTTCGCGAGAGCGCTCTCAGGAGCCACGTTCTTTGATCGTGCACGAGCACCGTCGCCGTGGACGGCGCCGTCGTTGGCCACCGTGATGACGGGACTCCTGCCCGATGAGCACGGCTATGGAGTCAGAACCGGCAGCGAAGATCGACCACTGGCCGGACTGTCTGCCGAGCTTCCGACACTGGCCGAGGGAATGCAGGCTGCCGGCTACCGGACCGAGGCCTTCGTCGCCAATCCGATTCTGTTTCCTGGTAGCGGGATCGATCGCGGATTCGACGTGTACCGGGCGCTGGAAGACGCCGGTCGCAAACTACCTTGGATGCGATGGTCGGCCATCCGACCGATTCGCAGGGCCACTCGACGCTGGATCCGTCGACTCCCTTACCTCCCGGCCCAACGAGTCGCTGATCTCGTCGAGCGCCGGATCGCCGCGATCGACGACGCCGACGTGCAGCCCTACTTTGTGTGGATCCACCTGATGGACCCCCACGCGCCTTTCATCCATCATTCGGGACTCACCGAGGATCCCACGTCCAAGCACGGGCGCTACCGAGGAGAGGTGCGATTCACGTTGCGACATGTCACCCGGATCGTCGAGGCGCTCGACGCAGCCGGACTCTGGGACGAATCGGTAGCGGTCTTTACATCCGACCACGGCGAGATGTTCCCGCACGACCGGCATGAGGAGCCTGCACCTAGCGATGGTGGCGCACCGCGTCGTGCAGGGCACGGCCATTCGCTCCATACCGAGGTGGTTCGCATACCCCTGGCAATCCGAACGCCCGAGGCCAGCCAGCGAGCAAAAAACTCGAGGCAACTCGTGAGCCTCGTCGACCTCCTCCCGACACTCGAGGATTTGCTGGGTCTGCCTCTCGGTTTGGAGCTCACACCATCGGCCCGCAGCCTGGTAAACCAGCTCGAAGGTGAGCAGTCCGGGGTCGCCGACCGCACGGTGACGCTCGCCGGCAACGAATGGGGTCCCCGGCAGCGTGGCCTGGTACAGGGACGGTGGAAGCTGATTCATCTTCCCGACCGAGAGTCGGGTGATCGGCTCTACGACTTGGCGAGCGACCCGCAAGAACAACGGAACTTGTCGAAAGACCGTCCGGAGATAACTGATGAACTGCGCCGCCGGCTCGAGGCGGCGTGGACCGAGATGCGCCTTCCACCGTCATCGGAAGGGAGCCAGATCGACGAAGAGACCCGCAGTCGGCTCAAGGCGTTGGGATACCTGGACTGAATCGCCCGACCGTCGTTATTCCAGCCGAACGGACAAGACGCCGTCCGCACCCAGCTTGATGCGAAGAGTACGAGTTGAGCTCGGTGGCAGGTTGCCACTGATCTCGCGATTCACCGTCGCGCCGTTGCGATAGGCATAGACGTGTAGCTTCAGCTGATCCGTCGCCTCGAGCTCGACAGTGTGGCTGAGACTGCCCGACGAGGGACGCGTCCTACGAAAGATTCCCTTGCCCTTTTCTTCGACGAACTCGAAGTCTTCTTTGAAGAGAGACTTACCGGCCTGGAAGACCGTCAGGACGCCCTTGGAGATGTCGCTTTGGAAGTCGATGTGAACCGTCCCTTTGGCCGCCTGCTGCGTCTCGGCCGGTTCGGTTTCGGGCGGCGGCGCGGTGGTCGGACGGCGACCCTGCAGCCGATCGCGAGCCGCGCGGGCAGCGCGGCGACGGCTGGTGGCCTCTTCGAGCAACTGCGCGGCTTGGTTGTTGTCGGGTTCGATCGACAGCAGTTCCCTCGCCTCCGAGATTGCCCGATCCCATTCCTTGAGCGCGATGGCCGTCTCGATCCGTCCGATGCGTTCTTCGATAGCCTTCTCTTCGAGGGCCGTATCGCTCTGCAGAATCCGCCGAGAGGCGTCGTCCCTCAGGCTTCGTATCTCCTTGTCGCCGGGAGCCAGGGCAAGGGCCTGGTCGAAGAAGTCCAGGGCCAACGTCGGATCGCCTACCTCCAATGCTTCGCGCCCTTTTTCCACCAACGGATCCGCCTGACGCCGCGCTTCTACCTGCGGATCCACGGGGGGCGGCAGCACTTCCTCACTACCGCCCTGCCCAGCGAGAAAACCGATCGCGACGAGCACCATCAGAAAGACGGCACCACCCGCGATCCACAATGCCTTGCCGCCACTGGCCGGCGGCGGGCCCGAAGCAGCCGCTGGCGCGGGATACCCGTTCGACGCCACACCCGATTCCGGCGGCAGCGCGACCCTTCCCGAGACCAGATCGATCTCTTCTGATGGCGGTCGGGATGATGGAGGACCAGAATCCGGCGATTCCGCGAGGAAGGACTGGGACGGCAGCTCTCCGGTCTCGCTGACCGGTCCGTAGACCGATCGCAGATCGGCGGCCATCTCGACACCTTTTTGATACCGCTCATCGGGTGCCTTGGCCAGCGCCCGGTCCAGCACTTCCACCAGGCGCGGCGGCACCTCGGGCCGGAACTCCCGTGGATCAGGATGGGCCTCGTAAGCGATCTTGTGGCTGACCTGCGTGAGATTCTCTCCTTTGAACGGCTTGCGCCCGGTGAGCATCTCGTAGAGCACGACACCCAGGGAAAACAGGTCGGCTCTGTGGTCTACGTCCTTGGCCTGGATCTGCTCAGGGGCCATGTAGTTCGGCGTGCCCAGGAGCTGTCCCTCGACCGTCAGATTGGACGTATCCATACGGGCGATACCGAAATCCGTGATCTTCGCTTGACCGTCCGGCGTCAGGATCACGTTCGCCGGCTTGATGTCGCGATGGACGACGTTTCTCGAATGCGCGTAGCCGAGACCATCAGCCACCTGAGAGGCGATGTCGACCGCGTGGCGTACCTCGAAACGACCCTGTTTCTGCATCAGCAGCTTGAGGTCTGTACCGTCGACGTACTCCATCGCGATGAAGAAGTCGTCGTTACCCTCCACCAACACATCGTGAATCGTCACGATGTTGGGGTGACTGAGGATGCCGGCGCTTTGCGCCTCACGCACGAACCGCTGGCGAAACTGCTCCAACTCCGCATCTTTGGCCGAGAAGCCCACGTGGAACGTCTTCAGCGCCAGCTGTCTGCCGATGATCGGATCGCGGGCAAGGAACACCAACCCCATGGCACCCTTGCCAAGCTGTTCGATGATCTCGTAGCGCCCGAGCTTGCTCGGGTTCTGTGGGCCGGACGTGGAGGGCGACTGGCTTGGGTTCATCGAATCGGTAGGAGTGTTCCGGGGAGGGCAATTCGGATATCGACGACATTCTATCCCGGGCCCGCCACCCACCGAAACCGCTCCATCCCGAGCGGCTTGCGCCCTTTCCTTCGCTGGCCCGCACCGCACGCCCACCCGGTGAACTCCGACGGTGGATCGGTACCTCCCATCGCTTGACGCGATCCGCCGGACGCCTCAGGGGCTAGACAATATGGAACGACCGGCCCCTCGAGCCTAGGATCGAGGTGCTGTAG
>JALCBJ010000117.1 GCA_028066595.1 Thermoanaerobaculia bacterium | reverse complement strand
ATGGGGGACGAGGGCCTCGAGGCCCGGCTCACTGGGCAGCCTTTCTTTCCGATCTACCCCAAGAAGCGCGACGTCTTCTTTTATAAGGTCGTCGACGCCGAGCTGCACTTCCAGCGCGACGCCGACGGTGAGATCGAAGCCCTGGTGCTGCACCAAGGCGGGCTCGAGCAGCGAGCGGTGCGGAAGAAGCGCTGAGCTCAGAACTGCCAGCTCGCGCCGAGACTGAGGTCGTCGTGCAGTGCGCTCTTTTCGTACTCGAACCGTACGCCGACTCCACGTTCTGTCCCGATGCGAGCGCCGACTCCAGTCATGAGGTCGGTCTCAGAAGGATCGGCGAGCGATCCAGGACTGAAGTGATCCGTGACGTCGCTGCTCCAGTTGAAGGCTCCCACTTTGGCGTAGAGCACCAGTCTCTCGGTCACGGGCCATTTGGGAAGCAGGACCAAGGAGAAGCCCGTGAAGCTGAACTCGCGCCGATGGGTTGGCAAGAGAGAGCTGCTGCAAACCGGGCAGCGATCGCTTTGCCCTTCATGGGTTCCCAGGTCGTGGTAGCCGGCCTCGATCTGGAGGTAACGGTGGAGCTCGTAGCCGACGGCGAGACCTACACTGGTGGAGTTGCCGTCAAAAGCCCAGCTGGGAATGTAGACCGCCAGGTCTCCAGGGTCGGGTGTGATCTCTCCGTCAATCGTGGATTCGCCGACCTTCAGGTTGACGCTCCAGCGCGAGCCGTCGGCCGCCGTGGGTGCCGCGAGGAGGGTGGCTACGAGCACCGAGGTGACGGTGAGCCTCAGAAGTAGAGTCATCGATTCTTGCTTGGGCATCGGGGGATCTCCTGTGGGTTGTTCGTTTCCACAGGAACAGCAAGGGCGATGCCGGATGAAATACCTCTGTGTTGGCTAGCTCAACTGGACTTTGACCGTCAGGTCTCGGAGACACAGTGGCGGATCCTGTCGACGAGTCGCTCGTTGCTACTGGCCTTCGCAGAGATCCTGCGTCGCGAAAGCAGTCAGGCCGACGCTGAACCGGCTCTGGGCGGTGAGGAGTGGTCCGACCCAGGTCTGTACGGGTCGGAATGAGTCCGACGAGGCGAGCCGCAACACTCCGGCGAAGGACGTCGCCCCCAATTCATCCGTGAGTGACAGTCTGAACGTCTGTCCCCGGCCGTTCAGGTCGATCGTGGTGATCGCCTGGCCGGAATAGTCCGCCACGTCGAGCTCGATGTCCGGGCCGCCAGTGGGCTGATGGCAGTTTGCGGGGCCGGTGGTGCCTTCGGCCCAGACCACCAGATCGGTTTGATAGCGCTGACCCAGCATGAAGTGTGACCGATACTCCGTAGGTAGCGGCGCGCGATTTCCTTGGGCAGCGTCTCGGTAGAAGCTCCACCCGATTCGGCTGCCGCAGGGCGGGTCGACACATAGGTTCGGTGCACCGAACCGCCGCTGATCAGCTGTTATGGCCACCAGCTGCTCGCCCTGTGCCGAGTCACCGAGCGAGTCGATCCGGTAGACGTTGCCCCACAGCACGTTGTCGTTGCCCGCCAGTCCACTGGCGCAATCTCCGAAGTAGCCCGGGCTGCGCGGATCGACCTTTTCCGTTCCCGAACAGTCTTGCACCACATCTACGGTCACGTATCCGGTGGCCAAGCCCGGGCTGCCCGGCGTTCCGGCGTAGCAGAGTCCGTCCTGTGGGTCGGCTTCACCCAGAAGGCGACCCTTGATGGCATCCGGATCGATGGAGGGCTGGGTCACGGGAAACAGACAGGAATCGAAATGCCCATCCTCGTTCGGTGGCGGCGGCATGCTCGTGGGAAGGTCGCCGGCGAGCAGGCGGCGGAGATCCAGCATTCGCATGCCTCCGGCCGGTACCGAAGTGTCGAACGACAGTGCGGGATGACCCCAATTGGTCCACACCACTGTGCGCACCAGCACCGGCTCCAAGTAGGTGTTGCCAATGGAGAACAGTGTATTGCGGCCCTCTGCCGCTACCAGGTCGACCTCGAAGTAGGGGAGGAGAAGGGTGGCGGCAGGCTGGTTCGACTGCGTGCAGGTCAGTGTCGGCTGCGCCGAAGCCGACAGGGCGCAACAAGCCAGAATGCCCAGTAGGACCTGGGCTGGCAATCGTAGGGGCGAGCTTCCCGGTTTCGAATCGTGCAAGGTGGCTCCTCGAGTGGTTCTTCACGACTTCGTTCGTCGATATCTCGGGTCGTTGCGATTATGCTACAACATCATATTCTCGTAAAGCATGAAGTGCTAGCGAACCGAGAGAGAACAGGTCGATGCCGGTCGAGGAGACGACCGCGCGGATCGGCTGGGTGACGGAAACGTCGATGGAATCGATCGAGGGGCCCTAGAACCTCCAGCTTGCGCCGAGGTTCAGATGATCGTGCAGCGCGCTCCGTTCGTACTCGAGCTGCACGCCTACGCCCCGTTCCGCGCCGAAGCGGGCCCCGACGCCGGTCAGAAGGTCGGTGTCGGAAGGGTCGGCGATCGGCTGGGAGTCGAACAGCTTGGTGACGTCGCCGCTCCAGTCGAATGCGCCCACCTTCGCGTAGAGCAAGAATTTCTCGGTCACCGGCCACTTCGGAACGAGGACCAGAGAGAAGCCCGTGAAATCCACTTCGCGGGGATGGGTCGGGATCTGAAGGTACGCATCTGCTGCGCAAACCTCCGGACACGGAATGTGTTGCCCGTCGTAGGTTCCCAAGTCGTGGTAGCCGGCTTCGATCTGGAGGTAGCGGTGTAGCTCGAAGCCGACGGCGAGGCCAACGCTCGTATCGCTACCGTCCACGGCCCAGCCGGGGAAGTCGGGCACGATGTCTTCGTCGATACGGGTCTCGCCGACCTTCAGGGTCACGCTCCACCGTGGGTCGTCCGAAGCCGAGATCGGAGGGGCGAAGAGAATGATTGTCAGGGCGGTCGCGACAACGAGCCAACCGGTTCGAGTACTGGATCGTGCATCTGGGATCTCCTGTGTGGTCGTTTCCGCACAGGAATAGCAAGGCGGATGCCTGGCGCTGAGCTCGTTTTGGGGCGATTTTCCGGGCTTTGCCGCCTACAGGGCCGGCTGCGGCGTCAGGTCGAGGAGACACAGTGGTCGGCCAAACCGCCTCGTGTCTGGGTTCGCTATCTCAACTCACCACGTGGCGTAGGCTGTCTTGACCCGTTCGTTCGATCGCCGCTGATCCGTCCGCCGTGAGCCGAACTCCACCGTCATCCGAGACGGCGATCCAACCTCGACCTTGCAGGCGACGGACGATACGGCCGAGATACGACTCTCGCCAGCTGAAGCGACGACGGACGGTATCGAGAGTGGAGGACTCGGTTTCGCGGTCGAGGTGAAGCAAGAGCAGTTGCTCCGACATCCCGAGGCTGAGCCGGCGATGGCGAAGGAGCTTGGCCACGAGGCCGTGTCGGGGCGAAGCGAGGAAGACGGTGGCGAAGAGAAGACCAGCAACCGTCGCCATGGCTCCAGCGATGGACGCGTCGAGCCAGCGCGCGAAGTAGTAACCGCCTAGGGCGGAACCAACACCGAAAACGACTGATAGAAGCAGCATGCGGCTGAGCTGGTCTGTCAGGAGATATGCGGTTGCTGGTGGAACGACCAACATGGCGACGACGAGGATGGCCCCTACGCTCTCGAAGGCCCCGACTACCGTCACGGAGAGCATGCTCATCAGCGCGTAGTGAACGAGGACGGGTGAGATGCCGAGAGCCGCCGAGAGCTCCGGGTCGAACGTCGTGATCTTCAGCTCCTTGTAGACCAGGAGAACGAATACCAGGTCGAGGAAGAGGATCGTGACGTTGATCCAGAGGGCCTTGGGGCCGAGGTTCTGGCCATCGAAGAACAATACGTCCCACGGTGTGTAGGCGATCTCGCCGTAGAGCACGCAATCCAGGTCGAGATCGATCTGACCGGCGTACTTGGCGATCAGGATGACGCCGATGGCGAAAAGCGCCGGAAACACCACTCCGATGGATGCGTCTTCTCGCAGCCGCTTGGTGCGCGTACCCATCTCCACCAAGAACACTGTCAGAACGCCGAGGGCCGCGGCGCCGAGCACCATGGGCAGAGTGCTGCGGTCGCCGGAAATCAAGAATGCGATGACGATGCCAGGAAGCACGGCATGGCTGATGGCATCTCCGAGGAGTGCCATCTTGCGCAGCACCAGGAACGTACCGACGAGGGCGCAAGACGCCGCGACGGTGCTACCCACCAGGAGGATGACGACCGTGGGCTCGAGCTGGATCATCAGGCGGTGCTCCCTGCGAGCTCATCCAAAGGGGTTTCAGGTCGCGGGATGGGCTGACCATGGGGATCGAAACGCGGCCGGCCGAGCTTCTCGTCGAGGATCTCGACGGCCTCTTCCGACAATGTGTGTTCCATCGCGTCCGCATCGCGGTGTACGTGGTCGGCTGCCAGCTCCAGCTGGCGGGTGAGGTAGAGCTCCCATAGTCGGTGCTTACGTACGAGGGCACGGGCCGCCAGCTCACCGCCGGACGTGAGACGCAACCCTTCTTCACGGGGCTCGACCAGAGCGTCTCGGTATAACCAGGCACCGACACGACGTGCTTCGCGGGCCGACAACCCGCGCATGCCCTGTAGCTCGGCCCACGGCACGCGGACGCTCCAGTCGCGGGATGCCTCCCCTACCTTCCACAGGTCCCGCAGGAGGTTTTCGCGAAGGATTCGACGCACCAGCGATCGATGTTGCAGCCAGCTCCAGACGATGCCTCGTCCCGGTGCCACCAGTAGCGACACCACCAGGACGGCGCTTGCGAGGAGCACGATCACCGGACCGGTAGGCAATTGGGCGATGCGGGCGGAGAGCAGGGCGCCTCCGGCTCCTGAAGCGGCCCCAAAAACGGCAGCCAAGAAGAGCATGGGTCCGAGGCGCGACGTCCATTGACGGGCAGCTGCCGCCGGCATCACCAGTGTGGCGACGATGAGGATGACGCCCACGGTTTGCAGACCGACGACCACTACGGTCACCAGCAGCAGCGTCAGGAGGATCTCCAACCACCGCATGGGAAAGCCGAGACTCGCTCCGTAGTCGCGGTCGAAGCAGAGGATCTTCAGCTCTTTGTAGAACAAGGCCACGGTGCCGAGGACAAAGGCGGCGAGCAGAGACATGACCTCCAGGTCGCGCGGCATGAGCGTCGCAGCCTGGCCGAAGAGGAACTTGTCGAGCCCGCTTTGATTGCCCAGCGGCAGCTTCTGGATGTGAGTCAGAAGCACGATGCCGACGCCGAAGAAGACCGAGAGCACCATGCCGATCGCGGTGTCTTCCTTGAGGCGACTCCAGCGGACGATGGCCAGGATCGCCAAGGCCCCCGCCAACCCCGCCGCCAGGGCCCCGACGAAGAGGGGCAAGGGTTCCTTCGATGAAGTGAGCAAGAAACCCAGGCATACGCCGGGAAGTGCAGCGTGGGCCAGGGCGTCTCCGAGGAGGCTCTGGCGCCGCAGGAAGGCATAGCAGCCCATGACACCGCCGACGACGCCGAGCAGGCTGGCACCGAGGAGCACGTTGCGGGTGGTGAAGTCCAGTTCCAACATCACGATTGGTGGGCGCGGTCTCAGCCTGGGCTGCGTCCACCGCGATGCTGGAGACTCGGGTCTTGAGCACGCGCCTTGAGCAGGTCTTCGGTGGCTTGGGTCAGCACCGTGAGACGACCGCCATAGGTCCGCTGCAGGTTCTCGTCGGTGAACGTCTCCTGCACCGGGCCCGACGCCACCAGTCGCATGTTCAGCAGCACGACGTGATCGAAGTACTCCGCTACGGTCTGCAGGTCGTGATGGACGGCGATCACGGTGCGGCCCGTGGCTCGCAAGTCCTGGAGCAAGGCCAGGATCGCCCGTTCCGTGGTCACGTCGACACCCGCGAACGGTTCGTCCATGAAGTAGATACGGGCGTCCTGAGCCAAGGCGCGGGCCAGAAAGACGCGTTGCTGCTGCCCGCCGGAGAGCTGACTGATCTGGCGATCTGCGAGGTCGCGGATGCCTACCTTGTCGAGACAGTCCAGTGCCTTCTCACGGTGCGCCGCCTTGGGTCGGCGGAACCACCCCAGGTTGCCGTAGAGACCCATCAGCACCACGTCGAGAGCCGAGGTCGGAAAGTCCCAGTCGACACTTTCGCGTTGTGGCACGTAGGCAACCCACGATCGTCTTCGTCGGTAGCTGGCGCCACAGATCTTCACCCACCCGGTGACCGGCTTGATCAGGCCGAGCACGGCCTTGAGCAAGGTCGACTTGCCTGCACCGTTGGGTCCGACGATCGCGATCAGCTGACCTTCCGGCAGGGTGAGATCGATGTCCCAGAGCACGGGCTGAGTGTGGTACGCCACCGTCAGATCGTGGATCTCCAGAGCCGGCTCCCGATCCGATTCGGGATCTGCCAACGGCCGGATCGGAAGCACGGGTTCAGGAGTCATGGTCCGGTGCTCCGGTGTTACCGGTCAGGGCGTCGACGACGGTGTTGACGTTGTGGCGCACCATGCCCGGGTAGGTTCCCTCCTCGGTTCCCGCGGCTCCCATCGCGTCGCTGAACAACTCCCCTCCGATCATCACCTCGTGACCACGCTCTCGTGCGGCTGCCACGACGGCTTCGACGGTGCGCCGGGGTACGCTCGACTCCACGAAGAGCGCGCTGATTCCCCGTTCCACCACCAGGTCGACGACTCGCTGGACGTCTTGTAGCCCGGCTTCTGCCAGGGTCGAGATCCCTTGAATACCCACCACTTCGATGCCGTAGCGTTCGCCGAAGTAGCCGAAGGCATCGTGAGCGGTAACCATCACGCGGTGTTCCTCCGGTATCTCCTGGATCCGCCCCTGGACCCAGGAATCCAGCTGCTCCAATTCGGCTCGGAGCTGGTCGGCATGGCTGCGGAACGAAGCCTCGTGCTCGGGTCGCAGCTCGACCAACGCATCGGTCACCGGACCCAGAGTTTGGATCCACAGGCTCACGTCGAACCAGATATGGGGGTCGTAGTGGCCCTGAAACTCGGGCGGTTCGCGACGCATCTCTTCCGGGATCAGCTCGGAGACCGCTACTACCGGGCGGCTGCGGGCCAGCTTGACCAGAATGTCGCCTATCTTGCCTTCGAGAAAGAGGCCGTTGTAGAGGATGAGGTCGGCGTCCGAAAGCAGGCGGACGTCGCTTTCGGAGGCCTTGTAGAGATGCGGGTCGACGCCGGGTCCCATGAGACCGTTGACCGTGCCGTGCTCGCCTACGATCCGAGCGGCCGTGTCGGCGATCATGCCCGTGGTGGCGACGACCCGGAGTGGGCCTGCCGGCGCGGCTGTATCGCGACCGCCTGGGTCGACGCAGGCGGTGGTCGCCGCGATCACAGCGATCAAGAGTAGTGAGAAGGGGAGGCGTGGGTTGATGCGGCTCATGGTAGTCATCCAGCTCGGAGTGATCCGGTCGATTTTTGATAAGTCGAAATTATAGTTCGCCACGATAGAAAGTCAATGCCATCTTGACCCTGATGCATCCAACACGCACACTGGCTCGATAGGATCCTATGTCCCTAGATCTCAGATCTGTCGTTCCCTTCAGGCCCATCCGACCTCACGGAGCTCTCATGACCTTCCGACCCCGTCCCACATTTCCGGCTCTCGCCGTTTCGTTCCTAGGCACCCTACTCGTTCTCGCTTGCACGAAGCCGTCTTCTGACCCGCCCGCGGTCGAGTCCGTGGAGCCCACGGCCATCGTCGCCGAGTGGGCACTGGCCATTCACGGCGGTGCCGGCACCATCGATCGAGACACCGATGCGGAAACGCGTAGCGCGTACATCGCGGCGCTGAGCGAGGCGTTGTCCCACGGCAAAGCCCAGCTCGAAAGCGGAGCGTCGGCCCTCGACGTGGTCGAAGAAGTGGTACGTATCCTCGAAGATGCACCCCAATTCAACGCCGGTAAGGGCGCTGTATTCAACGCCGCGGGCAAGAACGAGCTGGACGCGGCGATCATGGACGGTCGCGATCTGTCGTGTGGCGCCGTCGCTGGGCTCCGCACGGTGAGGAATCCCATTACTCTGGCGAGACACGTGATGACCGACACCGGCCACGTGTTGCTCATGGGAGACGGTGCCGAAGCGTTCGCCGACGAGGTCGGCGTCGAACGTGCGGACGACGAGTACTTCTACACCGAACATCGTTGGCAGCAGTGGCAAAAGAAGCTGGCCAACGACGATCAAGGCAAGATGGGAACGGTGGGCGCCGTGGCGCGTGACAAGAACGGCGATTTGGCGGCGGCCACGTCCACCGGTGGCCTCACCGGCAAGAAGTGGGGCCGTGTGGGCGATGTGCCGGTCATCGGTGCAGGCACGTTCGCAGACAACCGTACGGTCGCCGTGTCGGGCACCGGGAAAGGCGAAGAGTTCATCCGTCACAGCGTGGCCAATTCGGTGTCGACGCTGGTGGCATACGAAGGGCTCGGCGTCGAGGAGGCCGCGAACCGTGTGGTCCACGGTGTCTTGGCGGAAGGCGACGGCGGTCTGATCGCGGTCGGCCACGACGGCGCTATCGCGCTCGTGTTCAACAGCCAGGGAATGTTCCGCGGCGCGGCCGACTCCAACGGTCGCTTCGATGTCGCCATCTGGGAAGAGGAGTACCCTGGGGAAGCGGCGAACTCGGGTCAGGTCGACGAATGACCGCGGGCCGCGGCTCGAGAACGGGCCGGAAGAACCGCCTGGCCGGGGAGATCAGCCCGTACCTGCTCCTTCACGACGAGAATCCGGTTGACTGGTATCCCTGGGGTGAGGAAGCACTCCAGAAGGCCCGCGACGAGGACAGACCAATCTTCCTGTCGGTCGGCTATTCGACCTGCTATTGGTGCCACGTGATGGAACGCGAGTCGTTCTCCGACGCTGGGGTCGCGGCGCTGATGAACGAGTCCTTCGTCAACGTCAAGGTCGACCGCGAAGAGCGGCCGGACATCGACGAGATTTACATGGCGGCGACGCAGATCTTCACCCAGCAGGGAGGATGGCCGAACTCGGTGTTTCTGACTCCGTCCCTGGAGCCGTTTTTTGCAGGGACCTATTTCCCTCCGCGTGACCTGCATGGTCGACCCAGCTTCAAGACGGTGCTCCTGTCGATGCAGAACGCCTGGCAAACCCGTCGTGACGACGTGGAGCAGCAGGCGACCGAGATGGCGGGTGCCATGCAGCGGTTCCTGGAAGAGCGCGGTGAGCCGGCGGATCACGTGGCGTCCGTCGACTCGGTGGAACGTTCGAAGAGAGCACTGATCGCTCGGTTCGACGCCGAGTGGGGTGGATTCGGCGACGCGCCGAAGTTCCCGTCACCATCGAACCTCTACTTTATGCAGGAGCTGGCGGAGCACGACGCGCGCTCGGCCGAGATGCTCACGGCGACGCTCGATGCCATGGCACACGGCGGTATCTATGACCAGCTCGCCGGAGGGTTTCACCGCTACGCCACCGACCGGGAATGGAAGATCCCGCACTTCGAGAAGATGCTCTACGACAACGGCCACCTCCTCGAGCTATACGCTCGGGACTACGCTCGCACCGGGGACGAAGAACGAGCCCGCACCGTGCGCGAGACGGTGACCTTCCTGGAGCGAGAGCTGCGTGATCCCGACGGCGGCTTCTGGTCGGCCATCGACGCCGAGGTCGACGGTCGCGAAGGCGGACATCACGTATGGACGCTCGAGGAGCTGACCGAGGTTCTCGGTGAGGAAGACGCGGGTTGGCTGGCGCCGATTCTCGGTTTCGCAGACGAGCCGTTCTTCGAGAACGACCACTATGTACTGCACCTGCCCGTGAGCTATGAGGAGCAGGCGACGCGCCGCCAACTGTCGCGGGACGAGTTGCTCGATCAGGCTCGCCCCCTACTGGAGCAGTTGCTGGAAGCGCGACGCCAACGCAAGATGCCCCTGGTGGACGACAAGGTCCTCACAGACTGGAACGGCATGGTGATCTCGGGGCTCGCCGTAGCCGGAGATCTCCTCGGCGACGCCCACATGGTGGACCTGGCGTCGAGCGCCGCGGACTTCGTGCTCGGCACGCTGCGTTCGGAAGACGGAACGTTGCTGCATAGCTGGCGTCGGGATGCCGAGACCGGGGCGGCTGAGGCCAGGTACGAAGCCTTTCTCTCCGACTACGTGTTCCTGATCCGGGGCCTGCTGGCGTTGCACGATGCGACCGGCGACCAGCGCTGGCTTCGAGAAGCCCGGCGACTGTTGGACGAGCAGAGTTCTCGCCTCGAGGATCCGAAGGGTGGTTTCTTCACGGCCGGCGAGCGACCGGATGTCCTCTTTCGCTCCAAGGAGATCTTCGACGGTGCCTTACCGGCCGCCAACGCCGTTGCGGCGCTCAACTACCTGGAAATGGCGCGCATCGAGGGACCGGATCCGTGGTTGCCTCTTACCGAGCGAACGTTGAAGGCATTCACCCACTTCGCCGAGCGTCAGCCCGAAGGTGCCCGCATGATGGCGCTGGCTGTCGGGCGCTATCACCGTCTCACCGACGGGCCCATCGGGCCGGAGGCCGAGGTCGAGGCGACGGTGATGAACTTGGCGGAGAAGGCAGCCCGCAAGCTCGTGTCCGCGCAGGTGACGGTCGGCGAGCCGGGAGAAGGCGGCTGGCGTGGGTTCGGATTGACGCTTCGGATTCAGCATGGCTGGCACGTCTACGCCGATGTACGATCGAACCCGGGACATCTAGAGACCTTGCATGTCGAGGGTGTCGAGACCGAGCTCGCCGAGCTTTCGTGGCCTGAACCAGCGGCTTGGTCCGCCGGGGGTCAAACCCTCGCCGTCTACGAGGGTGAAATCTCGTTAGAAGGAAAGCTGAAGAGTCGCGGGATACCCGGTCTGCGAATCCGGTTCCAGCCGTGTGACGACTCACGTTGTCTGGCATCGGTGACCATCGAGGTGGAGCCCCGAGAGGAGAGCTGAGACCGTAGACTCCGGCTGTGGCACTTCTCCGATTCGATGGCTACCAGCTCGACACCGAGACCTGCGAGCTGACGCGGGACGGGGAGCTCTTGCCGCTGGCACCCCAGCCGGCGCAGATCTTGGCCATCTTGGCCGCGAGGCCTGGTAGGACCGTCAGTCGTTCCGAGATCAAACGACAGGTCTGGGGAGAGGCCTTCGTCGAAGCTGACCAAGGTCTGAACTCGTGTATCCGGAAGATCCGTACGCTGTTACAGGACGATCCGAATCATCCACGGTTCATCCGAACCTTGCCGCGTCGTGGGTATCGATTCATCGCCGCCGTGGAATCCTCGGCGGCTGAGGAAAACAAGGCGAGTGCCGCGGATCGGCTCCGGGCTGAGATGTCCCCGATCGGGCGATACCGGTGGCCGGCCATCGCGCTGCTGACGGTCGCGCTACTCCTTGTATTCGGCGGACGTCTATTGCGCGATTCCAGCGGCACTGGACCGCTGCCGAGCCAGGACGATGAGAGTGGCTCGCGCCTGCTCGTGATCCTGCCGTTCGTCGACGAAGGGAACGAGACGGGTGGCTACTTCGCGCAGGGTCTGGTGGAGGAGACTATCGCCCGGCTGGGACGCGTGGATCCGTCGCGGCTTGCCGTCCTGGCGCACTCGTCTTCGTCTGGTCTGTGGTCGCGGGTAGGTCGCCCGACTGCAGGAGCCGATCCGGCTGTGCTGCGGCAGATGGGCTTGGCGGGCATGGGGATCGATTTCGCGGCTGAAGGGCGGCTGATCCGAGGGAGGGAAGGCGCCCAGGTGGAAGTTCGGCTTCTCGATGCCGGCTCTGGCGCACAGGTAGCCGCTGAGCGGTTCGGCTCTTGGGATCCAGAATCGCTGCCGGACGGGTCCGATCTCGCGGGACGCATCGCCGCGTGGCTCGCCGCGATGTTGGTTCCGGAAGAGCTGCCACCGCCTGTCTCGGATCCACCTCTCTCATCGGAGCTCTACGAGGAGTACCTGCAGGGTCTACACCGTCTGCGCACCGGTGGAGGCTCGGGCTATGGGAGCGCGATCGAGGCGTTCCGCACCGTCGTGCGCGAAGTGCCGACCCATGCCGCGAGCTGGACCGGGCTGGCTGAGGCCGAGTTGTGGAGCTCCTGGTTCGGTGCCGAGGATCCGAGCGCGGCGGTGGATCGAGCCCGCGTGGCAGCCCACCGTGCGCTGGAGCTGGACCCACGGTCGGCCGTGGCGCAGAGCCTTCTCGGCTACGCGGCCCTGTATGTCGACTTCGACTTCCGCGAAGCGGAGCGGCGTTTCGCCCGAGCCGTCTCACAGCAGGCGGGTTCGGCGAGAGCACAGTCTTGGTACGCGGCCTATTTGTCCGCGGTCGGCCGTCACGACGAAGCGTTGGAGCGGGCGGCCCTGGCGCGGCGGCTCGATCCGCTTTCCATGGCGGTCCGTGCAGACCTGTGCTGGCTTTCCAACTACGCTCGACGCTACGACGCGGCCCTGACGGCGTGTGAGGCTGCGCTGGCACTGCAACCGGACAATGCTTGGAGCTCGCTGGGCAAGCTCGAGGCCCTGCGTCAGATGGGACGGACCGAGGATGCGACCCGAACAGCGTTGCAACTGGTCGAGTTCCTGATGCGCCGTGCCTCCGCCAAGCAGGGTGAGGCCAGACCCACCCCTTCGCCCGAGACGTTGCAGGGCGCACTTCTCTGGCTCGAGGGTGCGCTGGCGGCGAGCGGGAACTCGTTCCATGCCGCGTCAATGGCAGCGGCAGCAGGGGAAGGCAACCGCGCGTTGGATCATCTCGACGCCGCCTTCGATCGACGGGAGATGCTCCTGGTCTACCTCGGGGTCGATCCTCGGTTCGACGAGATCCGGTCCGAGGGTGAGCTCGTCGCGCGCCTTGCCCAGTGGGGGCTCGAAGCACCCGAGACGCGTGGTCAGACGACGATCAGACCCTAGTCATCGTCCCGTGAGGTCACGGAACCCGACGCTTCGTAGTCAGCGGTCGATGCCTCGGACGTCCGGGGCGAACGATCGATCGACCAGGAGATCCCGTCATGTTCCACGCGATGTTCAGAGCTGCACGAGCCGTCCTACTCACTCTTCTCGCCGCCGGTCTCGGCTTGGCACCTGCGACCGCTGAGACGCCACCGATCCCGCCGACGGCACCGGTTCTTCTACCGGGCCAGGGCGCCTTCGAGAATGGGGTGCTCATGGAGCACGAAGTGTTCTGGGCCATGGGCCGCGCCGGTCAGCACGAGGATTTGGCCGCGCCTGGCGCATGGCAGCAGACGTCTGTTCGGCGTATGGAGTCCGACGGTCGGGAAGTCCTGCGCCGCGTTCACGAAGTCCGGCGCCCGGACAGCGACGCCGTGTTGATGCGAGCATCGATCGACCTGGATCCGGACACTCTCTTGCCGCTGGTCGCGACGACCTCCCGCGGAGGGGATTCCACGCGGGTCGAGTACGACTGGTCCCGCCACGTCGTAAGGACGTATCCCGGCTCGGAAGGAGCCGAGTTCGGCGAGGTTTCGCTAGATCTCGCGATGTTCGAGGTCGGTGCTCACGACCTCTGGATCGCGGTGCTGCCGCTGCGCGAGGGCTTCACCGCGCGACTTCCGACCTACTTTGCCAGCAGCGGTACGAAGTATTGGGCCGTTCCGCGGGTCGTGGGAAGCGAACGCGTCCAGGTAGGTGGGAGCTCGTACGACGCCTGGGTCGTCGAGGTCGACTGGTGGGGCATGGGTGCGGCCAATACCGAGGCGAACTTCTCGTCCGGTGGCGGCGACGGCGTAGCTGGAGCCGGCGGCAAGTATTGGGTCCTGAAGCGAACCGTGGCCGATCTGCCGAGGGTGGTGAGAATTCGCACCTCGATCGGTTCCGGCCAGGATTCCGTGCTGGAAGTCCGGGCACCCTGACGCTCCGCTCCTCTCGGCCGGGGCCGTCCTCGGCTCCCGGCCGTTGTACCGGAAGCGTCAATTGCAGCGAAACCTGAGCTTGCGTCGGCCGGCTCGATATTCGGCCGTCGCGAGATCGAGAAGATCCTGACGTGCTTCCGGAGCCACGTACGGTCGTTGAACGATGGTCGTACGTTTGACCGTGACCTTGACGCCGGATGCCGGGTCTCCGGTCGAGCTGACCTCGTGAGAGAAGCTGCCAACGGTGTTCTGTACCGCGTCGTCCTTCTGCTTCGGCGCGCAGACGCCCGGTGGCAGGTGGATTTCGAAGTGGACGTCGGCTCGTCCGGCCTTTGCATCCACCGGCAGTTCGTCGGGAACTTCGCCGAGGTCACGCAGCTTCGGCGTTTGTCCCAGTTTCGGCAATTCTGCTGCGTAGGAATCTCCGCGTCCCGAAATCCAGGAGTCGATTCGGGCCTCGGCTTCCAGGCGGAAAACAGGTAGCTCGTCGGCGTGGCCGCCCCACTTCACCTCCGACAACTCGGCTTGCGGCACCACGGATCGCCAGATGGACTGGACACGGGGTTCCAGTTGGGCGGGATCGGTGGACGATTGGAAGGCCAGCAAGCTCGCCGCTACGTCGCCAGCGTACTCGAGGACGAGCCGAGCCTCGGCGGAGCCGGTGTCGTCGACGGTCCAGATGCCGGCGAGACGTTTGTTTTGAGACTCGGGATTCGTGGGAGTCGTTACGAGACTGCCACCACCCGGAGTCACGACCAACGCCTGCTGACCTCCGGCCCAGGAGTTCAGGTAGCGCGCCGAGCCACGGCTCTGGGTGGCGTCGACGAAGAGATAGCCGCCGGACACGGGATCTTCGGCGGTGACCGCGATTTCCTCCTCGGGAATCGCCACGATCAGGTGGTTGAATTGATCCGCCGATGGAAAGTCGGCGTCGAAGGACTTGCTGGCGTCGAGGCGGACCAAGGCCGGGAATGCCTCGATGTCCAGCTGCCGCAGTAGCTCGACGAGGAGAACACCCTTGTCTTTGCAGTCGCCCCATTGCCGGTCGATGGTCTCTCCCGGCGGTGTCGGCACGTAGCCTCCGATGCCGATCTGCACCGCCACGTACCGAACGCGGTCCTGGACGTACCGAACCAGACGCTCCAACCGCTCGCGGTCGTTCTGCGCGCCCGCCGTGAGCTCCGTCGTCAACGAAGACAGGGCACCGTCATCCCGTGGGACACCCTCGAGGAGGCCGCGGTACCAAGATCCCACGTGCCTCCAGCTATCACCTCCCCACGCATAGCGCAGGACCGGCGCTGTGGGGCCGGCGGCAGAATCCAGGTCGTCCTGGGCTTCTGAGATCGAGCCCGTGACGCGCAAGCCTCCCGAAGGTCCGGCCGCAGATTCGTCGAACGACAGAGACTCGCGCCCGAACCCCTCGCCGTCAGGTCCGTCGACCCGCCAGCGCCAGCCCTCGACGCCGGGCTCCAACCGGATGGTGAGCTGGAAGTCTTCTACGGGATCGTCGCGTTCGAGGAAGATGGCGTTGGCCGGGAAATAGGGCTCGATCTCGAGGCTCCAGGCCAGGTCCAGCTTGGCACCTGGGCGCAGTCCCTCCGGTTCCACCAAATAGTAGCTGCGCGATGCATGCAATTCACTGCTTCCGGCCAGCTGCATCTCGTCGCGGTGCTTCCGCCGGATCTTCCGCACCTTACCGTCGGCGCCGGTGACCTTGCCCTCGAAGTCCTTGAGGGTGCGGTTCAAGTCGAGGTAGATGGGAAACGTGCCCCATTCCTCGACGTCTGACTCCGATTCCAAGTGCACGACGCGACGGTGGTCTTCGCGCACGGAACCGTCGGCGCGGATCGTCACCGTACGATGTTCGGATTCGACGATGGCGGCGTCGGCGCGGTGCGCCGGCATGAGCGCGGCCACGAGCGCTCCGACGGCGACGGGGGCCAGGAGACGGTTGCGGCAAGGCCGGACCAGGCGTGGCTGTGGCGGGAGCATCACGGTAGAAAGAGCGTGATGGAAGATGCGTCGCTGCGGGCCGCATTGTCGTACAGGCGGAGCAATGTGGTGTATTCCTCGGGGCTCCGATACTCACCGGCCGGCCTCTGGAACGAACGCAGGAACGAAAGCTCCCTTGCCTCTTCGTCCCAGCTCAGATCGACGCGGTAGCTACCCAACGGTGTCAGCATGTCGACCATCTCCGGTACGGCTTCGATCTCCCAGCCTTCCGGCCAGGTCAGCTCCAGCTTCACGGAATCGTCGAGGTGCAGATCCATCTGTACCGGTGTGAGGCGTTTCTCGGCCTCGAACGGCTGGGTGGTGCGAAGCACCGCAGACGGTACGAAGCTGACTTCGTCACCCAGCACTTCTTCCTCCCGTTGAGCCATCGACCAGGTCACGGTGACCTGCGAAGCATCGGCATCTTCGGTGACCTGGACGTCGGTCACGTCGTGGGTCGGAAAGTCCTTTTCCAGGATCTCTTCCCACGCCTCGGCTTGAGCCTCCATATCGTCGGATCCGTAGATGAGCCTCCAGGCCCAGTGGCCGGTCTGGATCAGCGAACCCGTACCGGAAAGCCGACCGTCCTCGTCCAGCGCCAGGTCTAGCTCAGCGACGCGGCTCGAATCTTTCGGCTCCGATACCGGCAGCTCGAGGGTCTCCGGTTTCTTGGAGTGGAGGGCCACCGCGGCCATGCCCTCGTAGCCGGGAAGCAGCTGGCCGAACGCCAGTCCGGGATCGGACGCGTCGAGAAATACGGGACCCTCGCCGACGTCCACCCGTACCAACACTCCGTCGAACCAGGCGGGGTTGGCTACCGTGAGATTGACCACGCCCTGGTCTCTGTGGGCTGCCCAGACCAGGTCGGAGTCGATCTTCGCCGCGTCGAGCATGATCTGCATCATCACGGCCTTTTCGGCCGATGTCGCGAGCCGGGTTTCTAGGGCCTTGTTGGCGTTCGAGTCGCTGGGCCATACACCCCAGCCCGAGACGGTGCGGATCTCGTCGCGGAGGTGGCGGAAGATGGCTTCGGCCTTCTCCCGGTCATTGGCCAAGCCGCGGGTTAGCTCCTTTGCCAGCTTCTTGACGTCGTTGTCACGACGGCGGAATTCCAAGTAGTAGCTATCTTCGAAGAGCTCGCTCACCGACCTCCAGTTGTCCATCAGCAGTACCGTCTGACCGCCGACATTGATCGATTTCGGCACCATCATGAAGCGGCTCGACAGAACTTCGCTGGGTGGTGAGAACGGCTCGTCCGGGATCTTGGGTGCGTTTTCGATCCACACGCGCACCGCCCGACCCTGGGGTACCTTGTTCATCTCCGAATTGAGCTTGCGGGTGGTGGTCTGGATGCCCCACGGCTGAGCCGCGTAGCGGCCGGGAATGATGTAGACGATCTCCGACAGAAGCGTGGGCAGCTCCGTCTGGAAGTACCAAGGTTCCAGGTAGAACAGATTGTCCCAATAAAGCCGATAACGAAAGTCGACGATGGCGCCCGGCTCCACGGCCGGGAAGGCGGCCTTGGTGACGAATTCCTTGCCGCGACGCGATACGCGTTCTTCGAAAATCTGATCGGCGGCCAGGGGCACGATCCGACCATCGGCGGCGATCGTGCGGCCTTCGAAGTCGTCGAGACGGACCCAGCGGCTATGAGCCACCTCGGCGTTGCCGTACCCGGTTCCCTCTTCGGTGAGGATCTTGATCCGGACCTGCACGTCGAGCTGCGAATTCGCCTCGGCCGGATAGTCGCGAAAGCGTAGACGAGCTTTTCGAAACAGGACCACGGCGGGAACACCTGGCAGCGCCTCGGCAGTCAGCTCGTCGTAGGAAGCTTCGACGGGCAGCCAGTCGTCTTCGGCGGGAACCGATGGAGCGACCAGGATCAGGAGAGCCAAAAGCAGGGGCCGGATGACGAGATCGGCGGGGCAACAGGACACAAACGTGCTTCGATACGACAAGGAGACCTCCCTGGCAGGCGTATGGACGAAATGGATCAGGCGCCTGTACCGTATCGCATTTGCGTCCGGGGCTCCCCAGTGGTCCACGGGGCACGGTTTCGTAGCCGTCGCCGTGCGACGATCCGCCCTACCCATACCTTCTCTAGGAAAGGCGTTCTCTGACCTGATTTCGGATCAGCGTCTAGCCCGCATTTCTCACCAGATATGAAGAAAGGGTTGTGCCCCGCGCTGTAA
>JALCBJ010000017.1:68942-95288 GCA_028066595.1 Thermoanaerobaculia bacterium | reverse complement strand
GTTTGATCAGAGCCTTCCTGTTTGTTTCGAGGAGTTCTCCTGGTCCTGACAAGGCGCGCCGACGAGGAATAGCAGGCCCATTTCGAGGAGGCGCAACGCCGGTGGCACGGCGGGGAGCCGGATCAAACACCACAGAACTTTCCAAGCGGGACACTTGGCTCGCTAGCGTAGCCCGGATCGATCCTACGAGTCTGTCGACGTGGACCACGGCTCGTCCGTGCAGCGCTCCCAAAGGTCGGTACCCCGCCAAGATCCAGCTCGGCAGTAGTCGTCTCGCAAAACCTGCCGAGCACTGGCGGGCGCCTCGAAACCGGTCGTGATGACCCAGCGATTCGTCGGCCGCTTCAGGTCGTCCACTAGCTCCGCCTGCAGCTCCGACGTCCCGACGTGCCGCCGAAAGGTCGAGAGGAACCGAGTACCTGGCTCGATGTCCTCGACCGCGTACCAGCCCGGACCCCAGCCGAGCACGATCAGAGTCTGCCCGGGATCTCGCTCGAGACCAGCCCAGGGTGGATGACCCGTCATCGCCAAACCGAATCTCTCGCCACCCGGGCCGGGATACGGGCGCGACGGCCGATCGGGCGTCAAAGCCGAGCCTACGAGCACCGCCGCGCAGACAAGGACCGGCACGGCGGCAGCCCAGCGCCGATGGTTCTTCGGCAGCGTGACACAACCGAGGACGGAGACCGCCACGAGGAGCACCGGCAGGTGGTAGATGAAATGAGAGAGATCAGGCCGCTCCCAGACGAACTGTGGGAGATAGGCCCAACCAAGACAGCCCGCCACGACCGCGTCGCGCTGGATCGGTCGGCTCGCCCGCCAACGCCGCAACTGAAGCAAACAAAGTAGTCCGTAGACGAGAAACGGCAAAGCGACCAGTACCGGCATCGTCTGGGCTAGGGCGTGTCGCGGTGTCTCCGGTAGTCGAAGAGACCAGGACCATGCCACGTCGGTGGGCTCGGCCATCCGCTCCACCAGAAAACGAAGCCGGAAAATCACGTGGCGGACAAAGGATCCGGCATCACCGCGCGATGCCGCGAGCAGCCACCACGGTGCGAAGCCGAGCAGGCCAAAGAGGGGAAGAAGGATCAACTCCCTCAGCCGACCGCGAAGGGCCACACCGAGCGCAGCCAGCACCAGGGCCAGCACCGCGCTATCTTCTCGCCAGCCGGCCAATCCTCCTGCCATCATGGCGGCCGTCACCACGACATGCCTGGGAACCCGCTCGTCCGCCAGTCGCAGTCCGAGGTAGATCACCAACGCCATGGCCGTCACCTTGGCCTGGGGCGGCACAGCCAGGGTGACCGCGAGCACGGTGGACCATGCGACGACGGGCGGCGCGATTCTCGACAGAGCCGCGAACAGGCAGACCGCCGCCGCACCGCCGAGAAAAGCGCGACCCAGACGCAGCACCCACAGCTGCTCGCCCAGAAGGCCCATCCAACCGCCGAAGTATGCGTATTGCCCTGTGGGATAAAGCACCATGAAGCGTTCGAACAGGCTGTCTCCGCGCGCCCAGGAACGGGACAGAACGTAGCGAAATCCTTCGTCGGCCAACTGAAACGGTGGCTCGAAGACGGTAGCCAGGAGCAACCCGAGGGCCACCGCAAAACAAACGAACGGTGCCGAAGACCGATCACCGAGCCGCCTGCGGAGAGCGTAGACGATCGGCGGTACGGCCACTCGCAGCCTGCCCCATCCGGAGTAGGCCGACCTGCCCTCGGACCGAGCGTCGCGCGCCACCGGAAGCGAGGTGGCGGGATGCCCCGAGAGGCCGAGCATCGGTAGGATCCAACCGTCCGCACGGCGCTCCAGCAGGGAGCTCACCGCACGCCTGTGAGCAACGAAACAGAGCCCAGCGTCCCGAGGTAACCCACAAAGCAGATGCAATGTGCACTTGTAGAGGCGCGAGCTGAGCATCCTGCTCCCGCTCTGATACCGGCCTCGTCGGCCCGCAAAGACGACATCGAACTTTCCCTGATAGCCCAGATCGAGAAGTCGTGGAACGGCCTCGGGAGGGTCCTGCAGGTCCCCGTCGAGGGCTACCACCCAATCCCCTCCGGCAGCGGCGAAGCCCGCCAGCAGCGCAGCATTCTGCCCGATGTTGCGGGGTAGCGCGACGACGCTCACCGAGTCGTCCGACGCTGCCAGCGCATGGGCAACTGCCAGTGAGTCGTCGGGCGACGCGTCGTCGACCAGAATCACCTCGTAGTGCTCCTCGCGGCTGGCGAAGGTACGGTGGATGCGCTCGACGAGGGCGGGAAGGGTGCTGGCATTGCGGTACACCGGCACCACCAAGCTCAACCGATTCGAGCGGGTCAATCCCGAGACCCCGAGCGGTCCATCCAGGCGATCGTCTCTTGCAACCCCACCGGCAGATCCGTGGGTGTCCAACCCAGAATGCGCTCGGTCTTCGAAATGTCCGCCCGACACACCTGACCGTCCGTGGGATGGGCTCCGTAGGCGCCGCGGAGCACCTGGATCGACCGATTGCTGACCCGTTCGATTTCCGCCACCATCTCCTCGTTGGTCACGTGACGTCCACCACCGACGTTGAACGTCTCGCCCACCGCGGAATCGCTGACCGCTGCTTTCAAGCAAGCAGCAGCGACATCGGCTGCGTGGACGAAATCGCGACCGATACCCGGAGCAGTCAAGGGCAATTCACAGCCGAGCAGGGCGGCCGTAATGGCCTTGGGCACGAGGCGGTGGGCAGGCTCCCAGGAACCGTAGGCGCTGAAAACCCTAAGCACTACCCCGGGTACGTCGCCGCTTCGCGTCCTTCCGAGAACCAACTGGGTTTCGGCCGCCTTGACGGCTCCACGCAGTGTTGCCGGCTTGGGTAGATCGTCCTCACGGTGCGCTTGCTCCGACGGGCCATACTCCAGGAAGGAGCCGAGATGAACGAACCGCGACAGCCCTGGGCGCTTCGCCGCGTCGAGCAGATTCGCCAGAACCAGCGGTCCTCCCGCCACCTGATCGCGCAGAGATAGATCTGCGTAGGCCGAGGGGAACGCAGCGTGATAGATCACGTCGGGGCGAATCTCACCGACGACGGTCCGTACAGCTTCGAAGCGACCCAAATCGACTTCGTGAGTGCGGACACTGCGTTGCAAGGGAGGCGGTAGCCGGGATCCACCGGGTCGGAGTGTGGTGTGGATCTCGTGCCCCGCTTCCTGGAGTGCTGCTAACAGATGTGTCCCCAGGAACCCACCACCGCCGGTGACCAGAGCTCGGTACCGCGTACGAATCACGGCGATGCTCCAGCGTCGGACGGTGTACCGGAGACCGCCAGCCGGCGCAGGAGCTCGGTGTGGTCACTGGCTATCTCGATCTGACTGCGGCAAACGAGCTTGGACCACAGTGCGCGGATGCTCTCCACCTCCACGGCCATGTCGCGACCCTTCACGTCACGCCGGAAGGAACGACGCAAGAAGCTGAAGCCACAGCGAAGGCGCGCCATCTCTGCCAACAGAAGGCGGCACGGCACCGGATCGCCACCATCCACCACGGTGACGCCGCCGAACCCAAACGGTATGTCGCAGAAGATCTTGCGAAGTGACTCCACGGTGCCATCGGCCAGCGCATCGAAAATCGACCCGACCACCCCTTCCCGGCTACGGCTGATGGCCAGGTCGTTGAGTCCCACGTAGACGCACGACAAGGGCAGGCTCGCGAGCTCGTCTGCAGCACGGACTGCGCGCTGTGTCTCCACCAAGATTCCCAACTCGCACCGCCCACCGACCGTTGCGAGTGTGGTTTCGACCTCCTGTACCGTCTCCGCCATCGGTAGGAAGAGTCGGTTCGCACCGGCCGCCAGAGCAGCCTCCACCTCCCCGGTGGTCCAAGTACCGAACCGGTTCAGCCGACAGGTACGGAGCGGTACTCCGAGGTTGCAGAGGGTCTCCAGATCCTCTGGGCGATCGTGGTTGATCTCGGTGTCCAGGTCACGCTGTCGCATCGCTTTCCCGCGCCATTCGAGATCCACGATCATGGAGCGCAGGCCTGCATTCCGGGCGCGGGATACGAGCTTCGGTTCTTTGGCGAAGAGCATCAGCTCGAGATCCTCTGCCCTTGGCGTCGGTGTCATGCCGCACTCCGTATCGTCGGAATCCGCTCTGCCACGACGATCAGCGAAGAGCCCCAAGGCAGTCTCAGACCTCCGAAGAGGCTCACTTCCAGCTGGTTGATCATCCCGAAGGGAATCGCGATGGCATCCGAAGGCCTGCGCTCGAGCCGCCTCACACGGGAGGTGGAGAAACGCCGGGCCAGCCAGACGACCGGAAAGAGAAGCGCCTGATAGTGGGTATGGTGGACCACTCGCCAGCCGTAGGCTGCGAGCTGCCGCACAAGATCTGGCAAGCGGTACCGGCAGCGATGACCGGCGGCTTCGTCGAGTGGGCTCCACAGCGAGGGAAAGGCAGGCACGCTAACGAGCAATCGCCCCGCCGGCTTGGCCAGACGAGCGGCCTCCTCCAGAAAGGATCTGGGCTCCACATGCTCCAGTACGTCGAGTGCCGCGACCAGGTCGAACTGGCCCGAGTCCAGAGGAACTGTCGTGGCATCGGACTGAATCAGCACTGCCGTCGAGTCGCCTTCGGCCGCTACGGCCAGGGATTGGCCATACGCCTCGACGCCGACCACACTCTCGAACATCCCGGACAACACTTGGAGAAAGTCACCTGTCCCGCAACCCAACTCGATTGCACCCCGTGACGTGCTCGACCTGGGAACGTGGCGCTCGAGAAGCGATGCCAGGAGTCGTCGGCGCGCCGGGAACCAGAAATGTCGATTTTCGATCTCTGTCAGGTGCCTCCGCCGGGAGTCTGGGAAACCCGGTGGCTCGAATCCCTCTGCACAGGCCCAATAGTTGGCCGGATCGAAACAGATCACCCGTTCACAAGTCTCGCAGCGTAGGCGCCCCGCTTCCTTTCGGAGACGACCGGTGCACCGGTCACAGCGCCAGACGAGACGCCGACCACAAACGAGGGACTCGCGGGTCACTACTCGGATCCTGCTTCGAGACCTGCCGACACCACCTGGAAAGCCAGGACAGGCTCGAGCAGACGACGTCGTTCCAACCACTCTTCGGCAGCAGCCCAGGCCGACCGATTCGACATCGCGGGTGGGAACAAGCCATAACGCTCGATCTTCGGATCCTCGAACCCAGACGCCTCGAGTGACCGGCGTAGAAGTCCTGCTCGCATGCGGACGACACCGCGGTCGCCGTTCCAGGTCATGCTCGGAGTCAGGAGGATCTGGAGATAGAACGGCAAGTGAAACGCGTTCGGTTCGCAGAACGCGATCTTCCCCCCAGGACGCAACACAGCACGGGCGCTACACAGCGTGGGCTCGAGATTCTCCAGGTGGTGGAGGAAAAAGAAGCCGAGCACCGCGTCGAACGGACCTTCCACGTGGCGATGGACCTCGGCGGCATCGCAGCAGATCGTATTCGCACGGCCGTCGCCCTCTTCGCCTAGTACCGAAAGCAGGTCGGACGAGAGATCCACTGCCGTGACGTCGAATCCACGCTCCGTCAGCAGGTGAGTGAAACGTCCCATACCGCAGCCCATCTCCAGCACGGAAGTTCGCTCGGGCTCCGAAGACCCAGGCCCGGCGAGCCCAGCCGCGCGCAGCGTAGCCTCCAAGTGGCGCAAAACGTAACGGCTTCGGATAGGCCGCATCCGCCTCTTTCGTTCCGGCTGGGAGTAGTACTGTCGCTGGTAGTCGTTGTGGCCGAGGGTCGCCACGGTTCCTCCTTGAGAATGGATTGGAGTGCGGACAGACCGCATCATGATCGTAACGCCTCCGATACGATCGGAGGACCAGCGGCCAGTCCCCGCTGGTTCTTCGGAGGTCCGTGTGTCCAGATCCGAGCGCCTGACACAAACTGCAGAAGACCGATTCGTACCGGGATCACCTTGAGCCGCGGACACCAGCAGGCGAAGTCGGAGGCGACGCGGCAGCGTGCGCTCGACGCGGCACTACAGCTCTTCTCTCAGCAAGGGTTCCGGGCCACGACCATCCGGCAGATCGCCGAGACCGCCGATCTGTCGGTCGGCAACGTCTACTATCACTTCCCTTCCAAGGAGGCGATCTTCGAGCGTCTTCTGGAGGATTTTTCTCACCGCATCTTCGATTCCGATTCGCCGTTCAGCCGCATCTTCGAACCCCTCGACTTCCCTGCCGACCTCGAGATCTTGGCGACGACTTGCGACGAGCTGGTGACGCAGAACCTCTCCTACTTCCTCCTCATCTATGTCGACGTGGTGGAGTTTCAAGGGGAACATATCCGCAATTTCTACCTCGACACAGCGGCCCGCTACCGACAGCGCTACGAGGCAGACGACGAGGACCCCGAGGCAGTCGATCCGGGGTTCGCGATGACCTTTGCCGTCCGTTGGCTGGTCTATTACTCCATTGTCGAGAAGTGCTTCGGCGTCGGTGAGCACATGGGCATCCCAACACCCCAAGCCCATGCCGAGCTGTTCAAGTTGATTCGAAAAGGACTGTCATAAGACCCGGAGCCAGGTCGGCACGGCGTAGAATGAACCCATGCCGCACAGTCCGCATCATGCGGACCCACAAGGGTCGCCGACCGAGGAACGGCCTGCCGACGGACACCACGTCGCAGACCTGCGCACCACCCCAGAGAGCGCTCTGGAACACGTCGCAGCATCTGCTGAGTCCTGGGGCGGCGAGTGGCAGCGCGAGGGCTCGCGGGCGGGCCGGTTGATTCTGCCGGTCAGTGCCGGTGTTCGTCGCGGCTGGGTCGGATTCGAAGTCTCGGCCACTCCGTCGGAGCGCGGTGGAGCAAAGTTGGAGCTACGGCAGGCAGAGGAGTACCTGCATGTCGATCGCGGAACCATCGTCGTACTATTGACGTCGCTCTTCGGCGCCCTCCTCGTGCTGCTCGGCCCCTTCGTGCCACGTGTCTTGCCGCTCCTCCCGATCGGATTCATCTTGACGATCGCAGGATGGTTGTTCGTAGCGGCCCGGCTGCGCAACAGCGGCCCGGAGGAGTTTCTGGAGGTCGTCACCACCTCTGCCGAATCGGTCGAAGGCGGTTCGGCTTGAGCGACGCTCGAACCCTGGGTGACCTGGTCTTCCGTCTGCGCAACGTCGCCGGCGGACGGTCCGAGCTGGTTTCCGTCAGCTGGACCGGCGAAAGGGGCGACGACACCGGATCGGACCGTCATGAAGGTCTCTCGACCTCTGATTTCGTACGCAACGTGCACAGCCTCGCGGTGGCCCTGGACGATCGGGGGGTAAGACGTGGCGAGCGGGTAGCGATCTATTCGGAGAACCGACCCGACTGGCACGTCACCGACTTCGCTTGTCAGCTCCTGGGCGTGGCCACCGTTCCGATCCATGCCGAGTTCACCAGCGAACAGGTGGCGTTCGTGCTGCGCAACAGCGGATGTCGCTGGATCTTCTACAGCGACGAGACGAAGAAGGCGAGACTGGAAGAACTGCGGCATGCTGTGACTGAGTTCCCGGTCGCCATCGCGTTCGACGGCGATGCGGTCATCGACGACGACGTGCCGTCGTTCACTCGTCTTCTCGGCGAGGGCGCCGAACGCCTCTCCGACGTACCTCTCGAGCGTTTTCGTGGACGCGCCGAACCCGATGACCTGGCGAGCGTGATCTACACGTCGGGCACCACCGGAGATCCCAAAGGCGTGATGCTCAGCCACGGCAACTTCCTGTCCAATGTGCGAGGTTGTGCCGAGGTCTTCGAGATCGGCGACGGCGACCTGGCGCTCTCGTTCCTGCCCCTCTCCCACGTATTCCAGCGCACCGTCGACCTCCTCTGCTTCTATCGCGGTGTCTCGATTCACTACGTGCCACGGACCGATGACGTTCCCGCTGCGCTCCGCCGCTGCCGACCGACGCTGATGGCGGCAGCGCCGGTCGTCTACGAACGAGCATGGAAGCGCACCTTCGATCTCCTGGAGGAGAAGAGCGCCCTGCAGCGACGGTTCTTTCACTGGGCACTCCAGACGGGTAAGCGCTACGTCTCGGCGTCACGGGACGGGTTCATCGGCCCTCTGCTGGCCTTGCAACGGACGCTCGCGGAACGCTTCGTCTTGCGGGACGTACAAGAACGTTTCGGCGGCCGCCTACGTTTCGCCATCTCCGGAGGCGCGCCGCTGTCGAGTGAAGTGGCGGACTTTTTCGATGCGGTCGGCATCCCCCTATACCAGGGCTACGGGCTCACCGAAACTTCGCCGGTGTTGGCCACCAACCACCCCAAGGGTCAACGATCGGGCTCGGTGGGTCGCACGCTCTCCGACGTCGAGCTGCGCATCGCCGAGGACGGCGAGATCCTGGTGCGCGGCCCGGGGGTGATGAAGGGATACTGGCAGGACCAGGCGGCGACGGCGGCATCGATCAATGAGTCGGGATGGTTTCGCACCGGCGACTTGGGTCGGGTCGATCGCTCGGGCTACCTCTTCGTCACCGATCGCAAGCGAGACCTACTCGTCACGGCGCCCGGGGACAATATCGCGCCCCGCCCGATCGAGATGCTCTTGGCTTCGGACGAACTCTTCGACCAGGCGGTCGTGGTTGGCGAGAACCGCCCTTGCATCGGGGCGCTACTGGTGCCGAACCGCGAGAGGTTGGCGGCGCTGGCAGATCGGGAAGACGATCCCGAGAATGAGGCGATCTCGCAGGAGCTCTTGGACCACCCGGATGTTCGACGCATCGTCCAGCAACGCATCGACGAGGTCAACAGGCGACTTTCGACCTCCCACCGTGTCCGCGCTTGGACGCTTCTCGTCACTCCGTTCCGGGTCGAGGACGGGACCCTCACTCCGACTCTGAAAGCACGGCGCAACGAGATCCAACGTCGCTACTCCGCCGAGATCGAGGCGATGTTCGACCAGGCCAACCCGCGTTAGCCCGGGATCCGAGCAGCAAGTGCACTAGTCGAGCAGCTGAAAGATCTCGTCGACCTGCTGCCATCCGACCCGAAGCAGGTAGTCGCCTCGCCGGCCGTAGGACTTGGAGCCCAGGATGAAGAACCCCGGCTCGGGGCTACGCAGGGTTTCGGGTCCGAGGCTCGTCTGGCTCAGACAGTCACCCGAAGCGCCGGACGACGCCAGGAGGGCCGCTGCCAACTTCATCGGTCCGGACGTTGCGTAGCATTCGTGCACCTGAAGTTGACGATAGAGCAGATGATTGCCGACGCTACCGGTGAGAGAGAGGATGTGGTCTACCACCAAGGATTCGGTGGAGTCGTCGTCCGTACCGCGAAGCGTCACCCCAACACGACCGCCCGCAGACGCAGAGTCGGCCTCGGACAAGGCGTCCACCAGGCGGCGGCGACGGACGTCCACGACATCGCTACGAGTTTCGTCTGCGATGCCACGAGCGAGATCGGTCAGCGTCCTGCGTTCCGGCAGCGGATCGTCCTCCTCGCTTTGGGGTCCATCGCCACGCAGCACCCAGACGACGCGGGTGCCGGGATGTTCTCCGGCCAATGCCAGCAGATCACGCAGCGCGGTCTGCGCTGAATGACCCGCGCCAACCAGGAGCGTCGTTCGACCAGCGAACACGGCGGCATCTCGATCCATGTTCGGCACTTCTCGAGAGACGCGCTGGCCGAGGCGACCCTCGCCAGGCGCAGGAATACCGCCATCGCCCAGTGAATTCGGTTGCGGGTTTCCGGTGCAGTCGAGCACGACATCCGCCGATGCCACACTCTCTCGACCGCCGGATCCGGTCATCAGGAGGCGAAACGGCCGGCCCGCTCGGGCGCCGGTCCCGATCTCGTCGTGTTTGAGGAGGCCACGGCGGCCGATGGCCGTCACCCGAGCACCGAGGCGAAGGCTGCCTCGGATCTGCGGCAGATCCGCCAGCGGCTCGAGTAGCTTCGCGACCAGCTCGTCGCCGGTCGGGTACTCATCGCCGCTGCCGGGAACCTGGAGGCCGACGGCGGACAGAGCGCTGCGCATACGGGGCGAAGCGTTCATCGACCACGGCGTGAAGAGTCGTACGTGTCCCCAACGCCGAATTTGCCCCGCCACGCGTTCCGAGCCCTCAAATAGGGTGAAGGAATGGCCGTGCTCGGCGCACGCCAGAGCCGCTTCGAGGCCGGTGGGACCGGCACCGAGAATCGCAAAGTGGGTCTTGTGTTCCTGGCTCATCGTTTGGTCATCTCAGAACCGCGACGCGGCACGTTCCCTGGCAGGCAGGATCTCGAGACAGGTCGTCCACCAGCCGGTGAGGATCGTCTGCACGAATTCCTCCGGCAGATCCTCGCGGCGCATGTCCGCGGCCAGACTCTCGTGATCGTAAGGCAACGGTAGCAGCTCGACTTGCAGATCTCCTTCGGAGCCGGCATGCAGCATCGAATACCAGACGTGGGTCTGGCCGTCGTTGGCTGGGCGCCCGATGACACCCACGTTGACGACATCGCGCCCTGACGGCAACCTACGATGCCACTGCAGGCCAGTATGCGTGCAAAGAACGGCGTCGGCACCCTCCTGATCGAGAAGCACCTCGAGATACGCCGTCGGCGTCTGTGACGCGAAGAGAAACTCGTTGATGCGACGAGGTGAACCGTGCACCAATAGCAACTCCTTCTCGCCGACACGCACACGCCGGCGCAGTGGATGGCCACCCATCCAGCGCTTGAAGGCCTCGCTGGCGTTCTTCGCCGTATACCTGTAGGAGATCGCAGCGAAGTGATTGTCCCGGGGATCTGCGTAGCCGCAGTTGCAATCGACTGCGCCGGAGCTGAGGGATTGCTCGTAGTTGCCCTGAATACAGCCGATCTCACCCTGTTCCAGGAGCGGCCAGATCTTCTCGGGATTCGGCCCGAAGCCGCCGAAGTCGCCAAGACAATACACCGCTTCGGCTCCTCGACGCTGCGCATCCTCCAACACCGCTTCCAGTCCGTAGCTGTTGTTGTAGATCCCGCCGAAGACGGCGATGCGCTGATACGGGCCCTCTACCTCGATACCGTCGGAGGCGGTGGACAGGTACCGGCTGACTGCACCCTTACGCTCCGCCTCGTCCAGCGAACGCCCGTACTGGAGAGCGGCATCGCGAAACTCGTCCAATGGGACGAGCTTCTCGCCCCAGGTCGCCTTGCCGCGGTGGGCGGTGAGCTTGTCGATCGCCTGGGCATCGAGGTGACGGCGACTGCGCCGCGCGGCGTCTTCGGGAACTCGATGACTCATCGGGTAGAGAGGCTCACGTCTTGCAGGAGACACCGTGGACATGACAGGTCCAACAGGCAGGATGGCCCAGCGGGAAGCTGTCGAGCGTATCGGCCAGTGTCTCGCCCATGCGCCCCTCGGGCTCGTTGACCAGAATGGGGCAGACCCACACCCCTTGGTCGGTGACCATGCGACATGAGCTGCATTGAAGGTGTTCCCAGCTACCGTCGTCGACGTCGCCCGCTGCCAAACGTTGCCAGCTCTCGTACGCGCCACGGCGCTCTGCCTGAGCGCCGAGTTGGAATACGGGCAGGATCTTGAGTCGTGGGTGCTCGATACCCAGCTCCCGCAGCAAGTCGAAAAAACGATCGCGGCCTGCCGGCGTCGAATTCTCCGAATGCACCTCGGTAACCGTCAGGACTGGGTTGACACCCGCCGCATGAGCGTTGCGAGCGCCCTCCATGATGCGCTCGAACGTCCCAGTACCCCGGATCGGATCGTTGGTGGCAGCGTCGTAGCCGTCCATGGAGAGTCGCAGGTCGAAGGAGTATTCGCTGCGCTCAGCCATCGCCGCCAGGCGCGCACACCGCTGTGGGTCGAGGAGCAGACCGTTGGTCAGAACCGTCGCAGGGCCGACTTCCAGCGTCGCCTCCAGGATCGCCTCCATGTCGGGATGGAGGAACGGCTCACCGCCAGTGAAGTAGTACTCCTTCACGCCGAGTCGAGTGGCCTCGTCGAGATGCTGCTTCACGGTTTCGAGCGAAAGGAACTCATGGGTCCGATTCGTCGGTGAGCAAGAGATGAAGCAGTGACTGCAGGCGAGATTGCACACCGTTCCGGCCACCTGGAACCACAAGGTGTCCAGAGAACGAAGCTCGACTCGTGGCACTGCCCGGCGCGTTCGCGACGGACGATCGACGGCCGGCGTCAGGAGTGACATGTTCTCAGCCGATTCGGCGGCACGTATCCAAGATGCATCTCGCCCCCGCGAGGTCGACGCGACCGCCGGAGACCGGACGAGCGACGCCGAGCGGACCGCAAATGCGATCTGTGCACAGCCACGGACGACACGAGTCGGGCCTCCGAGCTCAGCAGCAGTCTCCCGAGGTTCCCGTGACGCAGCGGGACTCGCCTTCCGCTGTCACGTCGTAGTCCATCCCCTTTGTCTCGCGAGGATGACGGAGCTCCGTGCGCGAGCAATCGAACGGCTCGGCTTCGCTCAAGGAGATCGACTCCAGCGGCTCGACGAAGTCGAAATACTGGTGATACGGCTCTTGTCGGTAGATCTGGAAGGTCTTGTCGCAGACGGCATACCGTCGGCCACGCTCCATACGATGGCCGTCGTCGTCCAGGACTTCTTTGAACGGGCCACGATAGATCACGGCCTGGTTGCGCTCGAAGCAAGGCCCCTCTTTGCCTTTGAAGGCCTCCAAGGTAAGGGAACGAAACTCGATGCCGCGCACCGTCTGCCAGGGCTCCTCCTGACGCTCTAGCACGCGGATCCCGTAAAACCCCGCATCTTCGAACGCCTGCAGAAAACCATCCTCGGTCAAGGCACCCGAAATACAGCCACTCCACAACTCGGGATCCTTCTGCATGTCCTCCGGAACATCCTCGTCGGCAACGATATCGGAGATCACCGCTCGGCCGCCGCGGCGCAACACACGGTGGATCTCGGCGAACATCTGTTGCTTCTGATCTGCGGCGACGAGGTTGAGCACGCAGTTCGACACCACCACGTCCACGCTGTCGTCCGCCACCATCGGCTCGGATCGCCGCAGCTCGGCGATCAGGTTCTCGAGCTCCAGGAACCCTTCGGCCGTGTCCACCGGACGCGCGCCCAATTGCTCCTCCAGCCGATCGAGATCCAGACCGAGGTCCTGGATCCGACCGCGGCGGAATTCCACGTTGCCGAAGCCGATCTTCTCGGCCACTTCCGGCGCAGCCTGCCGCGCGATGCCGAGCATCTCGGGCGTCATGTCGACGCCGATCACCTTGCCATGAGGACCTACGACCTGCGAAGCGATGAAGCAAATCTTGCCGGTACCGCTACCGAGATCGAGGACCGTCTCCCCGGGCTGCAGGTGTCGGCTCGGATCGCCGCAACCGTAGTCGCGCTCGATCACTTCTGAGGGGATGACCTTTAGATACTGCGGATCGTAGTCCACGGGACAACAGAGCTGGGCCTCGCGGGCCTGGGCGGCTTGGCCGTAGCGATCCTTGACGGCGGACTCGGCATCGGTGCGATGAAACATGGAAGGGGTCTCTCTGGCCGGATCGGTCCGGGAATGCGGATGGAACAGATCGAAGCAGCGTCCGAGGCTATACCGGACCCTCTTGTTACGGCCAGCCCGGGCGAGTGGATCAACCGACGAAGAAACGCATGTGCACGGCCCCGAACATGATGTCGTCGCCCGACCGAATCTCGAGTGGATACTCCGCAGAGACCCGTGTGCCGTTCACGTACGTGCCGTTGGTGGCCCGCTCTTCTTGGATGTAGAAACCTTCGCCCCGGCGTAGCAACAGAGCGTGTCGGCGGCTGGTGGTGAGATTGGTGTCGATGCTCGTCAGGTCGAGATCCGGCTCGACCTGATTCACCGGATCCACCCGGCCGATATGCACAACTTCCTGTACCGGCAGCTCGAGCTCGGTCTGGTCGGCGAGCAAGACGAGCCGCGCGCGTACGTCGGTCATCTCCGCCTTCTCTTCTTGGCTGGCAACACCGGCCCAAGCTCGTAGCAACATGTCTTCCGTGTCGGCTAGACGGTGGCTGAGCTTGCGGATCATTCGCGCCGCGATTTCCGGCTTCTTCATCAGCAGGCTGGGAAAATCGGCGCGTTCGATCTGGATCAGCTTGCCGGGCTCTAGTGCGCGCACCATATGTGATCGCGGCTCGTCCTCCAACACGGCCATCTCACCGAAAAAGTCGCCGCGCTCGAGCACCGCCACCTGCTTCTCGTAGCCTCCCAGCTCCTGCACCACCTCGAAGCGACCACTTTGGATCAAGCACATATAGGTACTGTGGTCTCCCTCGTGAAAAACCACGTCCCCTGCTTCGTATTCGACGGAGCTATAGGCCATTGGACGATCCGGGTAAGGCGGCGACCCGCGCGGTTCTAGGCGAGCGGTCCGGCCGAATACCCGCTCCCGCAGGTGGACCGGCAGAAGATAGATCACGCGATGCGGAAGGCGAGTCTAGCAAACGATCGGACGACGGAGCGATCGAAGGGAAGGCTCGTTCGTAGGCCGCCAGTGACACCGAGCCGAGCCGGGTCATGGCACGAACGAATCCTCCGGCATCGAACGCCGAACCGAGGCGTCTACGCTCCGCTTGGTAGATCTGGTAGATGCGCCGCGAGCCCAAGTCGTAGGTCGTGAGCTGCGGGCTCGACAGGAGCGCTCGGCGCCACATATTGGCGGCGAACTGCTCGTCTTGTACCGCCTCGTCTCGCACGAAGCGCAGGATCTCATCCTTCGACACGTTGCTGGTGTGGACGCGCACATCGACGATCAGGCGGGCGATGTTTTCCAGCCGTTTCTTCAAGTGCGCCACGCGATCTAGCGGACTGCCCCATCCGGCGTCGAGCATCAGCAGCTCACTGAAGGTTCCCCATCCCTCCACGTAGACGCCGTCGGAGAAGAGCTCCCGGGCGATCTGGCCGGTCCGGGCTGCCCGATGCGCCGCCTGGGCGAGCTGCGCTCCGTGGCCTGGAACCGTCTCGTGTGGAGTGATCATCGCGTTGAAATGATCGTTGAAGTCCCGGTAGAAGGCGGCAGCGGCCTCTTCCGGCGTACCCTCTGGATAGGACGGCACGAAGAGCAGGACCGCACCCTCCGGCATGAACGGGCCCGGCGGGTATACGCCGCCCACGGTCTGTCCAACGAGATAGGCAGGGGAGATCCTGACGAACAGGCGAAAGCCTTCGGGAAGTGTCACGAGACCTTGGCGAACTGCAAAGGTCTCCGCGGCCGCTGCCAGGTCCTGGAAATCGCGCAGGAAGTCCTCTAGATCGTCGGCGTGGTCCCGTGCGATGCGCGCGAAACAGGCACGAACGGTCTCCACATCGTCTCGAGGCGGACCCGCGAGTCCCGAGGAACGATCGATGCCCTCGCTGGTCCAGATCGACCGACAGTAGACGGCCGTCTGTGAACGTTCTTCGCCGAGGCGGCGCTCGGCATCGGCCAGGACCTCCGCCACCGGCTGGTCTACTCCCGTGCCGAGACGGAAGCTTTCGGCATAGAGATCACCCAGTCGTGCCGAGCCGGACGCCGTCGACTCCAAGCCCCGTAGGAACTCCGCTAGCTCTCGCAATGCACCGGCAGCCGCACGCCCGACCGTCGCGAGGCGCTCACGTAGCTCGTTTCTTCCCCGCGCGGTCGACTCCGAATCCGTCAAACCCGCGGACGCCTCCGCCAAGCCCTCGGAAAAGAACACCGCGAGCGATTCGGCCCGCCGGGCCGCGGTCGACACGCGGAACGCGGCGAGGTCCTGTGGCCGAGTGCCTGCGAGTGTCTCCCGGGCTTGCCGGCACAATCGCGGTACGTCTCCGACCCGGACCGCCAATGCCCTCAAGCGGTCCAGAAGGGGTAGATCGTCACGAACCAACAGGTGGCTCGCCGATCCACCGACGATCCCGGTCCAGAACAGCGGGTCCGTGCGACTGACCCGCAATGTGTCGTGCCGGAAGAGCTCCGAACGAGCTTGGCGTAGCACCGCCCTCGCATCGAGTTGTTGCGCCGAGTCTTCACCGAGGCGGACCTCCAGGGTTTCCACCACATTCCGGTTGAATTCCACCCAATCCGCCAGCCGCACCTCGGTCAGATCTTCCAACTCGCGGTCGTAGCGGCGGTCGCCCGCGACCGTCGCGCGGGTCGGGAACATTGCCAGATAGCGCTCGATGTAGCCTGCAACGATCTGGTCGACCTCGGTCGCCGGCCTACGGTCCGTCGCGCTGTCCGGCACAGCCGCTTGTAGAGCCCCAGCCGTGCAAAACACGAGGAGTGCCAGAAAGCTGGCAAGCCAAGGTCCGCACCTCTGGACCACTGAGTGCCTCATCATCCCGACTCGTCCTTCACAGCGTCTCGGGCTCTTCGCAGCTCCTCGTCCAGCTCTTCGGATCGGTCGAGGATCTCCGTTCCGTCGCCGGACAGGATGGTCGTGTACGGACCTTCCGCTATCGTTTCCTCCAGCTCGCCGATTCCGAAGGTCCCGAACTCTTTGGAATCGATGCGGTGGGCCGCCTTGGAACCCGACTCTGGGATCTCCTCGTCGACCTCGGAGCTAGGTTGGGTTCCGCCGTCACGACCCCAGCCGGTGAGGACGGCGACCAGGATCACCAGCAGCAGGGCCCAGGAGTGGAAGTTGGCCAGGCCCACCGGCAGGGCCGACAACACGGGCATGCCGAAATCGCTGCCCGACGACGTGGTGGATGCTGCAAAGACCGTAGGTATGCAATATGGCAAGAGGAACGGATAGGTGCATACCGTGACGTCGAGAATGTTGGCGCGCCGCTCGGGCGAGATGCCGAAGCGACGACCTGTCTCCCGGACGCTGCGTCCCACGGCCAGCAGTGCGACCACCGAATGGGTAGTCACCAAGGTGGCGGCCGAGACGGTGGTGAAGATCCAGCTCTCGGCGGCGCGCGGAGAGTCGATCCGCTCGCCCGCGCGGTCGAGCAATCGCTTCATCACGCCCGACCTTTCCACTCCGGCCACCAATCCCATGAGCAGCAGCGTGAAGATGGAAACGCCGACGCCGCGCTCCATTCCTTCCACCAGAATACCGGCGCCGGTGAATCGTTCGGGGTCGATGAAAAAGATCTCCCCCAGTTCGAAGCGCCTCAGCGCCAATCCGAGGATCACCGCAGCGAGAATTCCCAGAAGCAGGCCCTCCACCAGGTGCACGTGGCGCAAGAGCAACCACACCACCAGCGCGGGCGCCAAGAGCATGGGCAGCCCGGCAGGACTGGTCTCCAGTATCGCTGCTTCGACCTCCGGCGGCACGCCACTCGTGCCGAGCGCGGCAAAGACCACCACCGCCATAGCTGCGGCCGGAACGGCGTAGCGCAGCCGGCTGCGCACCACCTTCCCCATGTTGGCTCCTTGGGTCACGGTGGAGGCGATGGTGGTGTCGGACGCGGGGGAAAGATTGTCGCCGAACGTGGCACCGCCGAGAATCGCTCCGATGAGAACGATCGGATCGGAGCCGAGCGCGCCGCCGGCCGGGTAGAGGAGTGGCGCACAAAGCATCAGAGTTCCGAGGCTGGTGCCGGTAGAGGTGGAGACCGCGCAAGAGATGGCGAAAGCGGCGAGCACGTATCCTGCGCCGGTCACGCCTGCTTCCTGGGCCAACCACACCAGAGCCTCTACGAAGCCGCTGGCGTTCATCAAGGCACCGAGCATGCCGGCGAACAGCCAGGCCAAGATCATTACCGCGACGATGGGCTGCGCCATGCCCGACACCACCGCCTCGGAATACGCATGCCGGTCGCGCGCCAGCAGCAACCCCACGGTGAGCCCGAGGACCAGGACCGGCCATAGTCCTGTTTCCGCCGGTGCTCCTGCCAAGCCGAGCCACGCGACGCCGATCAGGAAAACGACGAGAGGGAAAAGCGCTCCGAAATAGCCGCCGCGGTATAGCAGGCGCTCGGCAGATCTTCGGGTCTTGGGAGTACGCTGAGCCATGACGAAGCGGATTCCGCAGACGCGTATCGACTCGTCCCGAATCGAAGGCTACCGGCGGTCGCGATACCGTGGATCGAGGAGAATGGAAAGATCGGCAGGTTACCAGACCCGGTGGGCGGGACCTACGGAGCCAATATGAGCGACGCATTGAATCAGACCCCTGACCAGAACGAGGAAGCCGACACCTTCGTGCTCTGGGACCTTCGAGTGGAAACCCGCGCTGTGGCGGGTCGCGAGATGGTGTGCAATCACGCAGAGGGCTCCTATTTCGAGGTCCGCGGCGAAGAGTTGCATTTTCCCTCAGGTCAGCCGTTTCCCATGTATCCGCTGGCGGCACTCCTCCCTCTGCTGCCCGCCAAGCAGCGACCCACCGACGCCGCCGACTGGATGACCACCGACACCGACATCGCCTGTCCCGACCCCCACTGCGGCGCGATCTTCCGAATCACCCGGATCGCCCGGCGCACCTTCCGCCACGACGACGTGACGGTGGTCCCGATGCCGAGTCCGACTCCGAGCAGCGGCTCTTGATCTCGGCGCCGAGCCCAGCCGAAGTAGAGCGCCTGGAACTGTGCCCCGGTTACCACATAGCCCGTCTGATCAACGGCGGCTGGCAGCTGTCCGCGGAACACGACTCGGCGGGCGCCGTGGCGAGCGACGTGCTCGCGCAGCTAGAGCGGCTCGTGGACGCTGGCTTCACCACGTTCGACTGCGCCGACATCTACACCGGAGTCGAGGAGCTCCTGGGCCGCCTGGTGGTTCGGCTGCGGCGTCGAGGCATAGATCGCGAGGCGGTCCAGATCCACACGAAGTTCGTACCCGACCTCGAGGCGCTGGCGCAGTTGACAGCTACAGACGTGGAACGGACCCTCGACAGGTCGTTGCAGCGCCTTGGAGTGGAGGCGCTGGACCTCGTACAGTTCCACTGGTGGGACTATACGGTGCCGGGCTACGTCGAGACTGCATGGACCCTCGATCAGCTGCGCCGCAAGGGAAAGATCCGCCATCTTGGCGTGACGAATTTCGATCGCCGCCATCTGGAAGAGGTCGTGGACGCCGGAGTGAAGATCGCCTCCCATCAATGCCAGTACTCCCTGCTGGACCAGCGTCCGGCCGCCGACTTGCAGCCGTTCTGCAGAGATCACGGGATCCGCATTCTGGCCTACGGTACGTTGGCCGGCGGCTTCCTGGCTGATCGGTGGCTCGATCGGCCCACACCACAGGATGTGGCCAACCGCTCCTTGGTCAAGTACCGGCTGATCGTCGACGAAGCCGGTGGCTGGGAGTATCTACAGGACTTGCTGATCGCTCTCTGTCGGATCGCCGCCCGTCATCGGACGACGGCCTCCGCCATCGCCATCCGCTGGACCTTGGATCGACCCGAGGTTGCTGCAGCCATCGTGGGCGCGCGCAGTGACGGTCATCTCGAAGTCAACCGAGCCGTGTTCGGTCTGCAGCTATCGGACGAGGATCGTCACCAGCTCGATTCGATCGTCGGCCGATCGGAGGGGCCGTCGGGCCCGGTCTTCGGGCTGGAGCGAATGCCCGGAGGACGCCATTCACGCATCATGAAGACCGGACTCGGCGGCACACTCGAACGATGATCGCGGAACCTGCCCCCGCCCTGCTCCTCGGCCTTCTCGTCGGCCTCTGTTTGGGTTGGGTGCTGTCGGCTCTCTGGGCTCGCGCTCGCCGCGCCGCCGTGGAGGAGCGACTGCGTGCTGCCGACGCACGATTGACCACGCTGGCGGATGCGGAGGAACGGGCGTCGGCGCTTCGCGCGGCCTTGGAACGGGAACGAGCTCATCGCGAAGCAGATCAGGAGCGCCTCGCCTGGATTCACACCGCCGACGAGCTGATGCGTAACAGCTTTCGCTCTCTATCCGCCGAGGCCTTGGAGCGCAATGGCAAGGAGATGTCGGCGCGCTCGGCGGAAAAGGTAGGCCAGGCGATGGCACCCGTGGCCAAGGCGCTCGAAGGTCTCGAAGCGAGGCTGCGCGAACTGGAGGCGGCGCGACTTGGTGCCTACGAGGGCCTACACAAGGAGGTCGCTTTGCTGCGGGACGCCCATCACCAGCTCAGCGGCAGCACCGAGGATCTGCGCCGAGCGTTGACCGCCTCGGGCCCGAGAGGGCGCTGGGCCGAGGTTCAGCTGCGCCGCCTCGTGGAGCTGGCCGGCCTCATGGAACACGTCGACTTCGAGGAGCAGAAGGACGCCCAGGGCCTGCGTCCAGACCTGGTGATCCAGCTACCTGGAGATGCCGTTCTGCCGGTCGATGCGAAGTCGCCCATGAACGCCTGGCTCGAGCTCGCGCGCCTCGACGAAGGCGCGGAAGCTGAGAGAGCCTCTCTGCTCGACGCCCACCACCAAGCCCTGCGACGCCGCACTGCCGAGCTGAGCAGCAAGGAATATTGGCGGAACTTCGAGACCGCACCCGACTTCGTAGTCATGTACTTGCCCCATGACGGTGTACTCGCCACAGTCTTCCAGCGCGACCCGAGCTTCCTCGACTTCTGCGTCGAACGGCGGGTGCTCCCGGCCACGCCAGTGACCCTCTTGGCGCTCCTCAAGTCCGTCGCCTGGACCTGGCGACAGGAGCGCTTGGCCCGGGGAGCCGGAGACATCGCTGCCGCGGGCCGCCTGGTTCACGAACGCTTGCGCCTGTTTCTGGAACACCTGGCCCAGGTAGGCCGAGGGCTCGACGGTGCCATTGACTCCTACAACCGCGCCGTTGGCAGCCTCGAACGCCGGCTCATGCCCGCGGCGCGGCGTCTGGAAGAGACGGCAGCCACCCACGAAACCCTACTCGACCCCGAACCGGTCGATCGAGCGGTGCGGTCGACCGAAGGCTGAGCCCCGGCCGATCCTGCACGCCCAGAACCAGCGGTTACCGAGCGGGGTTGCTGCTCACCGGCCCTCTGCCGCCACTCGCCGTCCGTCGCGGAACCACGTCGGACGACGGCCGTAGCTCGGGGCATGATGAGAACCAACGAGCTCTTGGCACAAGACGAGCCGCTGCTCGAGGTCCGGGACCTCTCCTACTCCTACGACACCGTCGAGGCGGTGCGCGGCGTGACGTTCGCCGTCGAACGCGGCGAGTTGCTCGGATTCCTCGGCCCCAACGGTGCCGGCAAGACCACGACCCTCGGATGCATCGCCGGACTACTCTCCGACTGGAAGGGTTCGCTGCACTTCGATGGGCGCGACTTCGATCCCGGATCGCGCACTGCGGATCGTGCCACCCTCGGACTGGCGCCGCAGGAGCTGGCCCTCTACGACGATCTCACCGGCCTCGAGAACCTCTGTTTCTTCGGCCGCCTCAGCGGGCTGGCGGGAAGCGAGCTCGACACCGCCGTAGAAGCTGCGCTCGAGCTCAGCGGCCTCGCTGCGCGCGCCGGAGATCGGGTCGGGACCTACTCCGGCGGCATGAAGCGCCGCCTCAACCTGGCGATCGGGGACCTGCATCAACCGCAGCTGCTACTACTCGACGAGCCGACTGCGGGAGTCGATCCCCAATCTCGGAGTCATATCTTCGAGTGTCTTCGCGCTTTGCGTCGCTCCGGCCGCACGTTGATCTACACCACGCATTACATGGAGGAGGCCGAGCGACTCTGCGACCGTGTGGCGATCATCAACGAAGGGGCGATCGTGGCCCTCGGCAGCTGCCGTGAGCTGGCACGGAGTATCGGCCAGGTGGAGGCCGACCTCGAACAGGTCTTCCTCCAGCTGACCGGACGGAGGCTGCGGGACTGATGCGCCGGCTACTGCAGACCGCCCTGCTGTTGGCCGGCAAAGACTTTCGCGTCTTTTTCCGAGACCGGACCGGCATGCTGCTCGGCCTCGCCTTGCCGATCGGTCTCGTGACGGTGTTCGGCTTCATCACGCAGTTCGCCTTCCGAGGCGGTGACATGCCCAGAGCCGAGCTGTGGGTGGTGGACGAAGATCGCAGCGAGGCCAGCCGACTGCTTGTAGCGGAGTTAGAGCGGTCCGCCACCTTGCGCCTACGCCCGGAAGGCGACGAGGAGGCTCATGACGCCTACGAGCTCATGGATGACGGTGAGGCCCATCATGTCCTGGTAATCGCGGCGGGTTTTGGGGACCGGATCGGCCATGGTGACGTCCCAGAGCTGACACTGCTGCGCGATCCCGGACGAACGATGGAGGACCGGCTGGTACGCATCGGTCTGAGCCAGGCCGTCACGACGGTGACGCGCGGCAGGTTGATCCCGGTCTTACTCGGACAGCGGCTTCGAGACGTGGGCCTGCCCGAGGACGTCGTCGCCGAAGTCGTCCAGGCCCAGGAGGCTGGCCGTGCCGCCCTTGAGAACTACCTGGCCCAAGCCGCGGGCGAGGGCGGTAGCGGGGGCGACACCGCTGCACTCGACGTCCAGTCCGTATTTTCCAATCTCGTACCCATGACGGTCGTCGACCGGCAACCTCCGGAGCGACCACGAATGTTGACCTATACGTTGGCGCAGTCCGTCAGCGGCATCACGGTCATGATGCTGATGTTCGGGCTGGTGGCCTGCGGCGGTACGCTGATTCTGGAACGGGAGCAGGGTACGCTGCCGCGCCTGCTTTCTGCCGCGATGCCCCGTGACGCGATCCTGGTCGGCAAGTTCTTGTTCGCGGCGGCCGTCGGTTTGTTCCAACTCGCGCTGCTGTTTTGCTGGGGCGAGCTCCTGTTCGACGTCGGGATGTTCCAGAGGCCCGCGACGTTGCTCGTCGTATCGGTCAGCGTCACCGCCGCGGTGACCGGCTTCGGTGTCCTGATCGCGGCCTGGGCCAAGACCACAAAACAGGCCGAGGGAGTCTCGACGCTTCTGATCCTGGTGATGTCGGCACTGGGCGGCGCCTGGTTTCCCGTCCAGCTCTTCGACCTGCCCGTGTACGCCGAGATCATCACCCGCTCTACTCTGACGTGGTGGGCGATGAGCGCCTACCAGCAGATGTTGTGGGATCAGGCTTCGTGGACCGCCCCCTCGGTCCTGCAGGCACTCGCGGTCCTCTGGGCCTTCGCCCTGGCAACCTCGTTTCTCGCGTGGCATCTGTTCCGTCGGAGGTACACCGGCGGATGATCGCATCGGGATGGAGGAGGTGCGGGCTCAGATCTCGACCTGTCGCCCCCAGCCCAACTCCCGAGCGCGAGCCATCGCGACGGCACAGGCTTTGACGTCCTGCACCGCCAGACCCACCGACTTGAAGAAGGTCAGCTCGCCCGCCGATTGGCGCCCAGGTTCGCGGCCGGCGACCACCTCCCCCAACTCCACCCAGCTTGTGGGGTCGGTGCGGCCTTTTCGGGCAGCGATCATCAAGTCTCCCGCCTCGGCAGTCGCCGAACGGTGGGAGTCGACGAAAACACGTGCGCGGCCCACGGTCTCCTCATCGACCTCCTGCATTTCCAACGTGAAACTGCCGATGCCGTTGACATGAGCTCCGTCCGCTAGTGACGTGCCGTCGAAGACCGGTCGGCTCGCCGTAGTGGCCGCGCAGATCACGTCCGCGCCTTCGACAGCTTCGAGCGGCGTCGATGCTGGCACCAGCCGCGCCCGAACGTCCGCTGACATGTCTTCGACGAACCGGGCGACGTCGGCCGCGGTCCGCGCGTACACACGGATCTCGTCGAAGGATCGAACCGCATCGAGAGCTAGGGCCTGTGTGCGTGCCTGCGCGCCGCAGCCGAAGATCGCTCCGACACGGGCATCGGGCCGGGCTAGCAGATCGGTGGCCGCGCCGGAGGCGGCGCCGGTTCGCCAAGCCGTGACGAACCCGCCGTCGGCCAAGCCCAGGGGCTCGCCGGTGGCTGGATCCAGGATCACCATCAAACCCGAGGTGACGGGCCGGCCAAGCTCCCGATTGCCCGGAAACACGGAGACGATCTTGGCACCCAGTCCACCGGACTCCAGATAGGCAGGTTTGACCAGGGTGATGCCATCCGTGGGGATGTCGAGCGCTAACCGCTGGGGTGCCAGGACGGCTCCCGCCGAGTATTCGGCGTAGGCCTCCTTCATGAGCTCTACGGCCTCCGGCATGGGCAGCGCCCGACGGAACTCGGCGGCCGAAAGAAGGGTGAGCTTCACGGCAGCTCTACCGCAGAATGAAGCCGTCGCGCAGCGGATCGGAGGGGTCGATCACGAATTCGGCCCGTCCGGTGACGTAGGCGGTGCCCGCAACCTCTGGGATCACACCCTTCTGTGGGCCGAAGGTCGTCGTCCGCAATACCCGCCCCGTGAATTGGCTGCCGACGATACTGTCGATGGTGACCGTCTCGTCGATACCGATCTCGCCTCGCGCGTGCAGCAGGGCCAGCCGTGCGCTGACACCCGTACCCGTCGGACAGCGATCGACCTCGCCGTCGGCGAAGACGCAGACGTGACGGCTGTGGACGGTATCGCCCGCTGGAGAGTCGTCGGTGAAGATGACGCCATAGAGGAAGCCCAGATCTTCTTCGAAGGGATGAGTGATCGCGCTCGAACCCATCACTGCCTTCTTGATGGCCGTACCTGCCTCGATCAGAGCGCGGAAGTCCTCGGCCCGGCCAGTGAGTCCTGCATCGGCCGCCCGGACATACGCATAGAACGCGCCGCCAAAGGCCAGATCGTAGGCAATGGGCCCGAGACCGGGAACCTCCACCTCCTGATCCAACGAGGCGGCAAACGACGCTACGTTCTCGAACCGGACCCCTTCCACCCGACCCGCGACGAGGCGTGCGTGGGCGGTGATCAGTCCGGCAGGAGAATCGATACGGACCGTCGCTTCGCCGTCGCGACCTCGCTCCACCATGCCCGACTCGAGCGCCACCTTGGTGAGTGCGATGATGCCGTGTCCACACATGGTGCTGAGACCTTCGTTGTGCAGGAACAGCACCCCCAGATCTGCGCCGGGAGTCACCGGAGGAGTAACGTAGCAACCGTACATGTCGGCGTGGCCGCGGGGCTCCCACATCAGCACACGCCGAAACGTGTCGAGATGCTCGCGCGCGTAGCGCCGCCTTTCCAACATCGTGTCGCCCGGGATCTCCGGAACACCCGACGTCACCACGCGGAACGGTTCACCGCCGGTGTGGGCATCGATTACCGAGATACGCGTCCAGCCTTCAGGCGGCTGCCAGTCGATCGGTTTCTTCATGACGTGGATTGTAGGTGCAAACGGCCTCGCGAGGCGATGCCATCAACCTCGACGTGCCCATCTCGAGATGAACCAGACGACACCGGCGCCCCCCATCATCCAGACGCCGAGCTCCGGCTCTTCGGAGTGGAGGATCGCACCCGCGACGAGAAGGGCCCCAGCCAACACGGTGTCGCCCAGGCGATCGAAGGTCGTCTCCAAACGCCCGAGACGTCGACGAAGGTCCGGAGCCATCGCGGTGCGGACGGTGAGCCTTCCCCTCTGCGCGAGGCCCACGGTGCGAGCCAACTCGTCCGGCAAACGGGCGAGCGAACGTGCCTGGCGGAAGAATTCCGAGGTCTGCGCCTTCCAGTCACCCCACTCTTCGAAGGCGAGCCGTTGGGCGAAGGGGAGGGTCTCGAGCCAGGGATTGAACTCGTCGTCGAGAATCTTCGTCAGGCCGCTCAGAATCTCGACGGCGCGTCCGGTGAACATCAGGTCCACCTGTACCTGGATCGGTGTCTCCAGGAGCATCTGGCCGAACTCCCGCCACAGGGCGGTTGCTTGATCGAGCGCCATTTTGTTGATGCGCGACATGTCCAGACCCCAAAAACGATCGAAAATCGCTTCGACGGCCTCCTCGATCTGGGCCAGATCGGCACCCGGGAGCAGACTGCCCGAATCTCGAAACGCCTGAACCACCGCCGACGCATCGCGATTGGCCATGCCGATGATGTATTTGCGAAGCGCTTGTCGCAGGCGGCGTGGGATCTCCGCCATCATCCCGAAATCGACGAAGTAGATGCGGAAGGCAGTACCGCCGGAGTCGAAGGGCAGGCCGTCTTCCAGACCCACCGCCTCCGCCGCCACGGCGGTACGTTCCTTCATCTCTTCAAGGATCGACGGGTCCCGCGGCAGGGGACGCACGAAGAGATTGCCGGGATGAGGATCGGCGTGCACGAAGTGGTGAACGAAGACCTGCTCCATGTACAGGCGATAGAGCCTGCGGGCCACCCGTTTCGGCTGGATGCCCGCGGCTCGCAGCCCCTCGAGATCGGCGATCTTGATGTAGGCAACATTCTCTTGGGTCAGCACACGCCGCGAGGTCTCCGGCCAGTGAATCTCCGGAATACCGACGTCGCCTCGGCCGGCGAATGCGTCGCGGAAGCGCTCGGCGTGCTTGCCCTCGATCCGCATGTCGAGCTCCCGCCTCGTCGTGGTCGCGAACTCCTCCTCCAGCCACTCGAGATCGATTCGGCGGCGCACCGCGCCCCATACCGACAACCACGAAAAGGCGATGCCCAAGGCCTTGAGATCGGTCTCCACCAAGGACTCGATCTCGGGCCGCAGCACCTTCACCACCACGGTGGTGCCGTCTGCCAA
>JALCBJ010000017.1:0-68842 GCA_028066595.1 Thermoanaerobaculia bacterium | reverse complement strand
CCGCCCCGTTCGATGGCCAGACGGCGAAAGCGGCGGGCGATGGCCACCCATCGCGGCAGCGGATCACCGCGCAGGGTGCGGAGAAACGGAACCTGCGACAGGAAGACATCGCGCAGCAGCACCTGGGAGAAGGCGCGAGCGAAGAAGGCCAGCAGGCGTAGAAACCGCCCGGTGCGAAGACGATGTTCGCGCTGCGTGCTGCGACCTTCGTGGATCCGCGAGTCGGATCGCAGCGGTTCGGCATGTGGTGTCGTCAGCGGATCGGCGTCCGCAGTACCCACGTCTCTGGAAGAGTCGGAATCTCGCACCAAGGTTTCCTATCACAGGATATGCCGCACTGCGTCATAGAGTGATATCGAAAATGAGCATGACGTTAAGGCTGTGTATAGAATGCCATTTCGCCCTGTTCATCCTGGCAGGCGGCTCTCTTGCCGGGGCCCGTCACATCCCCGCGCAGCGCACACAGCCCACACTGCATGACCCTTTTCGACGATCCACTGGCGTTCTTCGTCGCATGGCCTGCGCTGGCCGTTCCAGCGTTCGTCTTTTTCTCGGCGTTCCTGGAGTATGTGGTGCCTCCGGTGCCGGGCGATAGCTGCATGCTGGTGGGCTTCTTCCTCGCAGCACAAGGTGCCTGCGATCCCATTGTGGTCTTCGCCGCCGCGTTCCTCGGCTGCCTTGCGGGTGGCGCCGTTTCGTTCCGACTGGGAGCCCGCTACGGCGACGCAGTTCTGCAGCGGGTAGTGTGGCGCCGCCAAAGGCTGGCCATGAGCCGCTTCCGTGCCCTCGCGACCCAGCGAGGAGAGGCGATCTTGGCAGTGAATCGCTTCTTGCCTGTGGTGCGCAGCATCATGCTCTACGGTGCGGGCGCGTTCGGTCTCGACTTCAAGAAGTCCATGGCATGGAACGCTGCCAGCGCGCTCGCTTTCGTCTCGCTTCTGTTCGGCGCAGGTTGGGCCACAGCTGGCTCCTGGAACGAGATTCGGGAACGGTTCTCCGACATGAACCGTCTCGCGGGCGGAGCGGCGCTGGCAGCTGGGCTCTTCTGGCTCGCCTGGATGGTCTGGCGCTCCGCACAGGTGCGAGCAGCGACCCGGTCGGCCGAGTCGGTGACGCAGAGCTGAGAGGCTACTGAGAAGCCCGGCCGACCTCGCGCGAGCGTGCGGGGTGAATCAGGAGGCCACGACGCGAGACCAGGTCCCGCGCACTGTATCTTCATCGGCCAAGTCGCAGCGTGCCGCTACGTCGGCGAGCACCCCCGCGAAGATGAGGAAGTTGCAGGCTAGCTCCTCGAAGACGACCGCGTTCGCCGACGGTTGGCAGGTCTCGGCGGCGCTGCCATATGCCGCTCCTCCGAGGTCGGCGTAGTAGTCGGCACCGACGCAACGCTGGCGCAGGCTTTCGGCGAAGAAGCCCGCTAGCAGCAGAGACATGTCACCCACGTCGCGCAGAATGACGAATCGCCGGTAGGAATCGTGCTCTTGGGCGGCGGTCAACAGCATCCCGCCGAGCGGGTGCGGCGGCCGAGGTCCGACGTCGGCGAGCCTTCCGGAAGGACAGACGAAGCGGGTCAGGAGCTGGACAAGGTAGTAGGCCGCGTCTTCGGAGGTGCGCACCTCCCGCTGCGCGTACGCCTCGTCCACGCGTTCCTTGAAAAACGCCATCGCGGGTCTCGCGTCGATGCCTCGTGCAACCTTGTCGTCTCCGCTTCGCCTCTGTCCCATGCGTTCTCCCTCGGCTCGTCCTCCGTCGTGGTCCGGCTCGAAGTCCTACATTTCGGATACGAATCGGATCGGATTGGGGCCCGCCATTGCGGCGGGTAAATATCCATGAACGTTATCAAAACCACCTGCCACTCCGCTGACAAAGGCGCTTCAAAGCGGCCCGTCCGGATTTGCGACCTGCACGGTTTTTCTGTCCTCCAGCCGCAGTGCGGTCAGATATCTGCCCCAGGAGCAGCCGGAATCCAGACCCAACCAGTCCTTCCCCTGACGCAGGCCGAGCGCCGCCCAGTGGCCGAACGCGATGGTGGTCCCTCGAGAACGTCTTCCCGGAGCCTCGAACCAAGGAAAGCAGCCCTTCGATGCGCTCTCCGGCCTCCCCTTGTGCCGGCAAGGGCGTTCCCTGACGTCGATCATGCGCAGGTGAACGAACGCGAAGAGATCGCGCGCGCGGCGTTGTACTTTGCTCGCTCTGGGGCCGGCGCGGGGCCCCAACCGTCGGCGCGCCTCGAATGCATAACTCGCGGCCAAGAGCTCCTTCGGGCGGGAGCGCAGCATCTCTTCGGTCTTGCGGGCTCTCCGAGCAGCCTTCTTCAGGGTCCAGGACGGCCACAACCCGGCGTGGACCAGGGCAGCCGCCGGCACGTCGTCGTCCTGATGCAGCAACGGTCGACGACGCAGCCAGTCCAGTAGCTGGTCGGAGTCCTTGGCTTGCAGAATCTTCCGCATCGGCGGTGACGGGGAGCGCAGCCCGCTGGCCATGGCCAGCAGGTGAATGTCGTGGTTGCCCAGTACCGAGACGAATCGCCGGCCCATCTTGCGATCCAGCTCCATGGCCCTACGCAGCATGCCGAGGGAATCCGGGCCACGGTTCACCAGATCGCCGACCAGCCAGAGCCGGTCTTTCTTGCGTCTGAGCTCGATCTTCTTCAACAGGCGATCAAAAACCGCCGACCAGCCGTGGACGTCACCGACGATCCAGGTCGCCATCTGCGCTCGTTCCTAGGTCCGTTGTCCCGATTCGCCCGCAGGACGAGCTCGCCTCGATGCCCGCTTCCACGCCTAGATTCTAGTCGACGAGGACGTCCTGATTCGGTCTTTCGGGCTCTGGCCGCCTCACATCGAACGACGCCACCAAGGCGTGCCGCGCACCGTGGACCGCGGCTGAGCAACGACACCCGGGTGGTCCGGATTCACCGAGCAGAGTCGGTCTGGGTCGACGACGCGTGGCATCCTCAGCTCCTCGAATCGCTCCAGCAAGGCCTCGGCCCCGAGAGCGATCTTGAAGTCGAGCTCGTCGGAGTAGAGAGTCGTCACGTGGAGGAAACGCAGACTACGCCCGTCCGACAGGTCGAGCCGCCCGAAGGTCTCGGGCAGAAAACCGGTGTCCTCCAGGAGGCAACCACATAGCAGAGTGTCGGGAGCGAAGGTCTCCCCGGGCTCACCACATGGCACTGTGTGGTCGATGCCCAGCCAGGTCTCTACCTGGTGTGGCAAGCGGGCCAGATCTTGGAGTAGACGGATCGGCCAGCCCGCGTCACCTTCCACTTCGGCGTCGTCGAAGCACCAGCTGGGCGGCAGCGCCAGGGTCAGCTCGATCAAGCTCTGATCCGCCAGCTCCTGCGGCACCGCCATGGCACGCTGCGCCATGCCGCAGGTCGTGAGGAGGTGAAAGGGACGCTCATCCGTTGGCCCCACCCGCAGGATCTCCACATCCAACGCCTCGGAGGTAGGGTCGTGAAAGACCTCTTCCACCGGCCCGACGTGACAGGCCAAGTGCCTTTCTACCTCCGCCGCGAGCACGGGATCGCGTACCGCCGGACCACACAGCAGGAAGTCGGAATAGTCGTAGATCAGACCGGCAGGCGCTTTGCGTTCTTCGCTCTCCGCCTCGAAGTCCACAACGGTCCTCGAACTCCGTTCGTCATCAGACATCACATCACCTCCGAAACATCGACCACGGACCTGGGCAATGGTCCGTGGGGCTCCGCGGCGTGCCGCCACGCAAGGTTTGCGTCGCGAACCACGGCGCCGCGTCAGTAGGAACCTACATTCTATGACATCTCAGCATTTTCCGTCGGGAATTCGACCCACATCACCCGCGCGTCGCCCAATAGCCACCCAACCGATGATCGAAGAGGACCTCCCGACCCCGCTCGCCGGCGTTCCAGACCCCGTCCTTGAAGACCGTGCGCCCCATGACCCAGGTACGCACTGGCCAACCGCGGAGCGTGGTCCCGTGCCAGGGGCTCCACCGACTCTTGGTGGCCTGCTCGTCGTCGAGGACCGTCGCCTCCTTCTGAAGGTCCACCAAGACGAGATCGGCGTCCCAGCCCTCGACGATGCGCCCCTTGCCGACGATGTCCCAGACACGGGCCGGAGCGTCGCACATCCAATGCACCACCTGGGCCAAGGTGCAACGCCCTCGGTTCACCTGGTCGAGAAGGAGCGGCAGGGAATTCTCCACCGCCGGCACGCCGGATGGGGAGCCCGGATAGGGTGACGCTTTCTCTTGCAAGGTGTGGGGAGCGTGGTCCGTGGCGATCACCTGGAGCGCACCTTCTTGCAAGCCTTCCCACAAGGCTTCGACGTCTCTCGCCGTCTTCACCGAAGGGTTCATCTGTACCCGCGAACCTAGACGCTCGTAGTCGTCCACGGAAAAGAACAGATGGTGCGGGCAAGCCTCCGCAGTGATGCGCTGCCGCTGCCGGCCTCGCAAGGCCGAGAGCATGCGGACTTCTTGGCGTGTCGACACGTGGAGCACGTGGAAGCGATGGTCGTGCCGTTCGGCGAGGTCGAGGGCTCGGGCTGTGGAAATGCGAGCCGCCTCGTGATCGCGGATCCGGGAATGATCGGCGAGCACCAGCGGACCTTGCGATTCGAGGCGAGCACGGTTGGCCCGCACCGTGGCCTCGTCCTCGCAGTGGGCACAGATCGGTAGACGGGTCTCCGCGAAGATGCGCTCCAGCGCGGTCTGGTCGTCCACCAGCAAATCGCCTGTCGAAGAGCCGATGAAGATCTTGATCCCCGGTGTCCGTCGGGCCTTGCGCAACTCGGCGAGATTGTCGCCAGTCGCGCCGACGAAGAATCCGTAGTTCACCACCGACTTCGACCGCGCCAACGCCAGCTTGGCGTGGAGTGCTTCGACGCTCGTGGTGGCGGGCTGCGTATTGGGCATCTCCAGATAGGTCGTGACGCCGCCCTTGGCGCACGCCAGAGAACCGGTATGCAGATCTTCCTTGTGCTCCAGCCCCGGCTCGCGGAAGTGGACCTGGTCGTCGACGACACCGGGGAGCAGGTGTAGACCACGGGCGTCGACCACATGGTCGGCGCGGGTGCCTACCGGTGCGTCGACGCGAACGATTTTGTCGTCGGCAACGAGAACGTCGGCGGTGCCGATACCGTCCGGCAGAACACAGGTGGCCTGGCGAATGAGAGTGGATGACATGGTCGATGGAGGTTACCGGATGTGAACACCTGCTGGCGTCACGGCCTGCATCAGATCGTCTGGCCGGCCGCACCGGGCGCAGGTGAGGTACGAAGACGCAGCTCCTGAAGGACACACTGGCCGACAGACGAGTACGTGTGGCGCGCGTGTTAGGACGAGATATCTGCGAGCTCTGCCCTACAGCTCGTCGGCAAACGCCGGCTTCAGCTTGCGAAACAACCACCAGCCGCCTCCGAGGGCCACAACGGCACAGACGGCCAACGACGCCAACCCCTCGACGTCCGCCAGACGACCGCCCAGAAACGCTTGCCGGTAGAGGTCCACGAGAGCGGTGGCGGGATTTAGCAACAGCATGCCCTCGAGCAGCTGACCATGGTCTTCGACCTGTCGCACCATGGCCATGGGATAGACGATCGGCGTGAAATAGAACCAAGCCATGAGCAGCATTCCCTGGAGCTGCGAGACGTCGCGCAGATAGATGTTGGACGCGGCGACGAACAAGCCCATCCCGGTGGTTAGTGAGAGTTGCAGCGGAAGTGCCAGGAACAGTAGAGGCAAACCTGACAGATCGAGCTCGCCGACGATGGCCAAGGCCACCAGGAAGAGTGCCCCCGCTATGGCCTGATGTATGACCGCGGCGATCACCACGGTCGCTACCAGGATCTCCGAGGGGAAGTGAATCTTCTTCACCAGATTGGCGTTGTCCGTGATGGCCGTGGTCGACCGCTGGATACCCTCCTGAAGTGCCAACCAGGGCATCAGGGCGGCGAAGAGGAAGATCCAGAACGTGCTGGTCGGCTCCCCGTCGAGGGGAATCTTCATCAACACGCCGAAGATGAAACCGAACAGCAGGAGCTGCCAGAGAGGCTGGATCATCGACCACAGAAATCCGAGCACCGAACCCGCGTAACGGCCCTCGAAATCACGCCGCACGAACTCGCGCAGGAGAGACAGGTGTTGGGTTCGCGGCATGGCGGGCGACGCTATCAGAGCTTGACAGTGATGTTGGTACACCATAAGATCGCGGCTCGCACAGGTCGCGATACCATCTCGTGGAATCACGTCGCTACCCGCGGTCCCATAGATTTCCTTCCCATTCGATTCGGGCGCATTTCGGCCCCGACCCCCCAGTCCCAGCTACGGAGACGTTCATGGCTTTCGTTCACAAGATCCGTCAGGTGCAGCTCATCGGGCCCAAGATCCGTAAGATTCGCAAGGAACGAAAGCTCACACAGACCGAGCTGGCATCGCGCATCGGTATTCAGCAGTCTGACCTCTCGCGCATGGAGAAGGGCGAGTATCGGGTCAGCCTCGACACGCTGTTCAAGATCCTGGCGGAGTTCAACGTCTCGATCAGCGAGTTCTTCGACGATGTCGCGCAAGAGAACATGACGCCGCGCGACGTCAAGGTGGTTCGCGACCTGAGCCAGCTCGGCCCGGAAGCCCGACGCGAGGTCGAGGCCTTCATCGAGTTCAAGCGCAATCAGAAGTCCGGTGCGGCGCCAGCACCCAGTCCCTCCGAGGCGAAGAAGTCAGCCGCTGGCTAGCCCGGCGAGAAGATCTCGGACTCGAGCTGCGCCTTCTGGTCACTGGAGAAGCCGAAGGCTTCCGCCAGGCGATCGAGCCACGAACGTTCCAGGTCGCTGACGTTGTCGTCGGCGAGGATGACGAGACCCGCGAACCGGTACATGGCTTCGCGGTGGGAGACGTCCTCCGTATGACGGGCTAGCTCCCCGATCGAAGGAGGCAGCACGAGGTCGCGCTGCACCTGCTTCACCTGATCCGGTGACAGGCCCGAGTCGCCCAGATGGTCATGGACCAGCGACCTCTCGCGCTCCTCGAGATCGCCGTCGGCCAGGGCGGCGGCGACCATCGTACGCACCAAGCCGTAGGTCAGCTCGGGAGGCAACTGTTCCTCGAGCCCACTTCCTGTATCCGATTCCCTGGCCGTTTCGTGCGCGTCCGCCACCGGCGCTGCCGTCGGAGTCGGCGGTAGCGGTGGCAGCTCGGAAGGGGCAGCGGAAGCTGTGCTCGATGGAACGGACGGTAGAGGGGGAGGAGGAGGCGAGGACGGCTGTGGCGCGTGATCCGGGTTGCCCCAGTTGCTCGGACCTTGGCTCGGGTTCTTCGACTCCCAGGCGGCCGCGCCGCCGGCCAGGGCAGCACCACCGGCGAGCATCAAGAGTCCTTTGCCCTTCAACAGTTTGCGTGCCGTACGGGCATTGACGCCCGTCGCGTCGGCCACCATTCCGGCGACCATGCGATCGAGAAAACCCATCGTCTATCTCCTATCGAATCTCGACTGTGACCTTGTAGCTGCGGAATTTAGGTCCCTACTCGGAACCCCAGAGCTTCTGTACCGCATCATTGACGTCTCGGCGCAACGCCTTCGGCGCATAGACTCGGAAAGCATCAATACGCGACAGCTTGGCAATGAAGTCGGAGGCTTGCGACATCGGTGCTAGATCACCATCCCGCCGGCGCACCCAAACCCGATTCTTGGCCAGTCGGTGCGGATCCTTGTTCGAGTTGTCTACCAGCAGGTTCTGGTCGCCGAATCGTTGGCGCAACCCCGGCAAGATCGCTTGGAAAGAGTCGCGTTCTTCCCGGCTCAGGTGTTCGGACGTCTCGTAGGCGAGTGAGAATCGTTCGCGGTGGATGATGGCACGAGCGTGAGGATGATCCGAGGTCCGCATCTCCTGGAGCACTGTGATGTCGTCTTCCCGCAGAAAACGCTCCGGATCCGATGCCCACTCCCGCCCCTGGCTCCGTAGCCACTGGTTGAAGTGGAGCTCCATCACCTTGGACGTGACGTTGAAGTAGACCTGGGTGAACATGTAGTACCGAGCCATGACCAGACCCTCGAGTGCGTGGACGCCGGTATGGTCGACTCCGATGCGCCACACACCATCGTGGGGATCCTGGATCGGGATCACCGTCTGAATCAGCTGCTCCAGGTCGTAGCTGCCGTACTGGACGCCGCAGTAGAGACTGTCGCGGCGAAGATAGTCCATCTTGTCGACATCGAGCTCCGAGGTGACGATCTCCGACAGCAAGAACTCCATCTCGGAGCCATCCTTGCGCAGCACGCGCATCACCTGTTCCGTGTCGATACCGTCGCCATGGCGTCGGAACAACTCCCTCAGCTCCGGCGTTTCGAGGAGACGCTGGGTCATGTCCTCGTGGTCGATGCCACCCTCGAACAGGTCCTCCGCCGAGTGACTGAACGGAGCATGACCGATGTCGTGCACCAGCGCTGCCACCCGCACCAGGCGACGCTCGCGGCAGTTGCCCTCGGGCAGCAGACCGCCGCTACGCGCCGCGAGAGCATCGTAGATGCGACCGGCCAGATGCATGACGCCCATGGTGTGGTTGAAGCGGCTGTGCTCTGCACCCGGATAGACGAGATAGGTGACGCCGAGCTGGTGGACGTAGCGCAATCGCTGCAGTGGGCGGCTCTTGAGCAGCGCGGTCTCCAGCTCGTCCGTCTGGATGAATCCGTGGATCGGGTCGCGGATGGAGAGCACTAGCGCACTAGTTCCGTGCCGAAGCGGGCTCGAGGTGACGGTAGGGACGCAGAACGTCGAGTACCTGACATCGATGGCGCAGGATCGTCAGGAGGCGCAACGCGCGCTCGGGTACCGCGTCGCGCAGCAGCTGCAGCTTGCGTAGAGGACCCACGTCGACATTGGCTGCCATGTGGTTGACCACCGCTTCGAAGGGCAGATCCGCTTCCAGCTCCATGAGGTGGTCGTGAAGCCGGAAGCCCTCTCCCAACTCGCCGGCGAGAACCGTGGTCGTCTCCAGAAGCTCGCGGCGCAAACTCTGGATCTCCGGATCGGTCTCCGACAGGCTGGGCTCGTCGACCCAGCGGACGAGAGCTTCACGACAGGGCGGCGAGCCCGTCTCTTTCTCGACGTGGAAGCGGGTCTCGCCGTGCACCACCACGTGGACGCCATCGGTGTCTTCCTCGACTTCCAGCACGCGCGCCGCGGTCCCGTCGGCGAACACCGGCGGGTGAACTCGGGAACCTCGATAGCCCGGGCGCAGCAGGACCATTCCGACGTGGGCCTCGCGTCCCCGTCGGAGGAATAGGTCCTGCACCAGCGTGCAGTACTCGGAATCCACGACGTGAAGCCGAAGCTCGGTGTGAGGGAAGTGGACCTCGTCTGAGAGCGGGAACAGCGGCAAACGATGAACCGCGCGCAGATCGATGGGCTCGAGGGAATGCGTCATGACGACGACGACATGTTATCGCGTACGGAAGGCTCGGGTAGCGGGTCCACACGCTGCTCGGCCGCCCTGGGTTCGAGCGCGGCGAGGGCCTCACGGACCTCGACTCGTGGCTCGCCGGGGAACGCAGCAGGCAGCTGCAGCTCGGGCAATAGATCGCAGAGTGGACGTAGCACGAATCGTCGCTGAAGGATCCGCGGATGGGGGACGACGATCTCGCCCGGCCACCATGGGTCGTGTCGATCATGCGACCCTTGCTGCTGGTATCCCTGGGATAAAGCTGAGAGCTCGACACGAAGGGATCCGAGAACGAGCAGGTCGATATCGAGCGGCCTGGGACTGTCGACCGGCGCGCCGAGATCACGGCCCGCGTCCACCTCCAACCGCTTGCACCATCCGACCAGGCGACGGGCCGCATCCGCATCCGGCTCGAGAGGAGGCGCCAGCTGCGCCACTGCGACGGTATTGACGTAGCGGGGTTGGTCGGGGGCGGCAACGCGCGTGATGGGAGTCGTCAGGTACAGCGGCGCACGCTGCAAACCTCGGAGCGGACCAAGCTTCAGCTCCTCGATCGCTTTCGCGATCCGCCCGGCCACTGCTCGAGGACCACCGAAGTTTCCACCCAACCCGAGGACCACGAGCCTGGGCGAGGCGCCCTCGATCGAAAGCTCTTGGCTCAGTAGTCGTCGACCTCGTCTTCGGCGTCGTAGTCTTCGAGATCGTCGTCCATCTCAGCGATCTCTTCGATCTCTTCGCCCTCGAAGTCCTCGTCCTCGCCATCGAGCTCTTCGCCGTCGCCCTCCTCGCCTTCGGTCTCCTCGCCATCCATCTGCTCTTCCGAGTCGCTGGCGTCGGCTTTGGCGTCCTCTTCTGCCACCTGGACCTTTGGATCCTCTTCCGGCGGCTTGCCGCTCTTCTGGTCGGCGCCACAGCTCGGGCAGATAATGTCCGACTTTCCAAAGTCGTAGAACTTGACTCCACAATGAAAGCAGAGGTGCTTGGCTCCAAGCTTCGAACTGGCCATCGAATCGTCTCCCCGAAAGTCCTGGAAACTATGCGCAGCGGCGGGAAGGTAGCACTGCGACTCGAGGCCCGTCAAGGATCGTTGGCGGGCAGTGCGTCGTCAGGGGCCGACAGCGCGGTCGGTAGCTCAACCGGGAAACGGTGCGATCATGCGTGTACCGTCGCGATCTCGAATCCGCCCGCGCCATGTCACCGAGCGCACGAGGCTCAGATCATCGCCCCGTTCCTTCTTGCCGTAGAGGTGCACCACCGCGACGAAGCCGGCTTCGTGGTCCCACGGATCGACGCTCCGGAGCTCGACCTTCGCCTCCGACTTGCGATAGGTCTGCCACCACTGGCGGAAGAACTCGGACGTTCTCGCGTCGATCACTTCACCCCAGACCTCGTCCATCTCGTCGGGATCCTCTTCCTCCACGGCGTCGACGAAATCGTCGAGTAGATCTTCTACTTCTTCGTGTAGGTCGTCCTCGCGATCCTCGATCCAACCCTCGACCTTGCGGCCCCATTTCTCCAGCTCCTCATCGCGTCGGCCTGGCCCGCGGGCCTCGATCTGTTCGATCACCTCGCGCAGCGAATGGTACTCATCGTTCGCACGGTGCCTGCGCGCGGCGCGCACCAGTTCACGTAACGACGGCCGGGAGGGAACCACCACAGGGGGTGCCGCGGGAACCGCTTCCGGTGGTGCGGCGGCAGGCTTCTCCACCGTCGGCGAGGACGCTGTTTGATCACGGGCTTCCGGCTGGTCGGCGGGCGCCACCCGCTCGTCCGGAAGCAGTGCGGTGGTGCGCTCGGCGACTGGGGGAGGAACCGCATCCTCAACGGGTTCCGGATCTGGGTCGGCAGGCACCGCCCTGTCCGCGTCGGGCTCTTCCAGCTCGGACGGAGCATCGCCGAGCTCGCCGAGCAGATCGCCTGCGGCCAGCGCTTGGGCCAAGCTCTCTTCGGCGTGCCGCAGACGGCGGTCCAGCTCTTGAGCCGCCGCGTCGTCGGGATGACCTGCAAGATGGGCATCGAGGTGGCGTCGCGCCGACGGCAGATCTCCCGACGCGAGCAATCTCTCGGCTGCGGCCAGGTCGGGCGTATCCCGTTCACTCGCCAGATCCGCGGCGATCACCTCGGGTGCTGGTTCCGATCCACCCAAAGTGAAATAGCCCACCGCCGCCGCAGCCACCACGGCGACCACACCCACCACGGCGGCCACGGGCCACCAAGCCACGGGTCGCCTCGAGCTGGTGAGCGGTCCCGAAGCGCCCCAGCCGGACTCCGGCGGCGAACCAGCTCCTTCGGACACGGGCGGGATCGGTGGCGGCGTTGCAGGGGGAGCGGGCACTGTGGGCGGGTGGGCTCCCGCCACCCGATCGGCCGAGGGGTGCGAGTCCGCACCCGCCGATCCAAACGCCGGCGTCTCCAACGTCGGCGCTGCGGGGTCGACTCCGGAGGCCGGCGTCGCAACGGTCGGCGCCAGGTCCAGCGGCAGGACGGCGGGTCCAGGGCGCTCCGTCGGTACCTGCGACGGCGACGACGACGCATCCGCGCCGGCTAGCTCGAGCGCATGGGCCATGGCCGCCGCGTCAGCGAACCGCAGGCCGGGATCTTTCTCCATGGCACGCAAGATCACTCGCTCCAGCCACGGTGGAATCTCCGGTACCAGTCGGCTCGGAGGCTCCGGCGCTTCCGAGATGTGTTTGAGCGCGATGGCAAAGGGTTCGGCGGCTACGAAGGGTAGGCGGCCGGTGGCCAGCTCATAGAGCAGGACTCCCAAAGAGTAGATGTCGCTGCGCGGTGTCACTTGTCCGGTCTGTGCCTGCTCGGGCGCCATGTACTCTGGCGTACCGAGGACCGAGCCCGTCGCTGTCTTGACGCCGCCCGCGGACTTGGCGATGCCGAAGTCCATCAGCTTGACCTTGCCGTCCCGAGTTTCCATGACGTTGGCCGGTTTGATGTCGCGGTGGACGATGCCGCGGCGATGCGCGTAGTCGAGCGCTCGTGCCACAGGCAACCCGACCGCGCGCACTTTCTGCCAATCCATCGGCTGCTCGCGCCGCGGTCGCTGGCGCAAGTTGAAGCCATCCACGTACTCCATGACGATGAAGTAGATCGGCTCACCGCTGTCGGTCGTGACGCGGTCGATGTCGTAGACGTGGACGATGTTCTCGTGCTGCAGACCGGCAATGACCTGCGCCTCCTGACGGAAACGCTCGACGAAGTCGGTGTCCATGGCCATCTGGGCCGGCAATACCTTGATCGCCACGGCACGGTTCAGCGACCGCTGGCGGCCGCGATACACCATGCCCATGCCGCCCTGACCGAGCTTGCTCTCGACCTCGTACTTGCCCAAGGAGCGGCCGATGAACGTATCGGTCATGGCATCGAGGTCTCGCGGTTCGGACGGCGCCGTGATCGCCCTGACGTCAGCCGGGCGGCGCGGTCGGTGCTCCTACCCGCTCCTCGCTCGACTGCGTAGCGTCCGTCTGGGCGTGTTGCACGAGCCAGCTGGCCAACAGACCCAACGCAACTGCGAGGACCGCTGCGGACACCCAAGTCTTCCAGTCGGCACCCGCCTGATTCCTCTCCGGCAGTGGAATATCGACCCGCGTCTCGTCCTCGTAGAACTCTTCGTCGAGCATCAACTGCTGCGTGGTGCGGTTTTCCATGTCGCTATCCAGCAACGTCTTTCCCGCTTCACACGCTCGGCCGACGACGCAAGTGATGTTGTCGGAGCCGTCTTGTTCATTGGCCAGATGCACCAAGCTTTCGGCCAACATTTGTGGAGTCTTGCCCAGAAGCGACATCTTGAGAATCTCGCCATCGCTGACGCCACCGGTGAGACCGTCCGAGCACAAGACGTACAGATCCCCGTGGCGCACTTCGTAGCTGGCGATGTCGACCTCCGGCGGCAGCGAGTCGCCCAAGGAGCGCGTAAGGATGTTGCGCTGGGGATGGCTGCGGGCAGCCTCGGCGCTGATGACACCCGCGTCGACCTGTCGCTGTACCCACGAGTGATCCGTGGTCAACAATTCCAGTGTGCTGCCCCGCAAGCGGTAGCAGCGGCTGTCGCCGACGTGGCCGAGCACCAGTCGATCCTGGCTCAGGAGACCGACGACCACGGTGGACCCTAGCCCTCGAATGTTGGGGTCACCCTCGCCCAGCTCGTAGATCTCTTGGCTCACTGCTCGGATGGCTCGACCGAGCGCCGCCTCCAAACCCCCAGGGCCGGTGGCCTCCGGCCACTCACGATACGTCCCATCGACGAACCAATCCCGGAGTCGTTCGGCAGTGATCTGACTGGCGCGATCGCCGGCTCGCTCGCCGCCCATTCCATCGGCCACGAGCATGAGGCCCGACAAAGACAGCCGATCGTCGGAGCCGCTTCCAGTGTCCTCGAGGCCGGTGGCCGGAACGTGGACGGCGAAACTGTCTTCATTTCGCTGCCGTTGACGTCCGACGTCCGTGGCGAATCCGACTTCGAGTTCCATTCGGCCCATATTGGCTCCGACCGCGGATGCTGTCCGAAGGAGGCCGCTTCCGGTTCGGCGGCCGGTAGTTCAGACGGCAGCGAAGCGACCCGCATCCTATCGATCCGTGGAATTGTGGCCCCTCACCCTGACGAAGTCAAGGACGGCGCGGAAGCCTCCGCAGAGGTACGATAGCGAGTGCCGAGCCGCTCATTTCCACCATGGCGAGGCCACGACGAACACCTGGAGATTCGAATGGGATCGCTCCTATCCGACGTCAAGATCGCAGTCCGCCGCCTGGCGAGCAGCCCGCTGTTCGTCATCGTGGCGGCGCTCACTCTGGCTCTTGGCATCGGCCTGAATGCGACGATTTTCACGTTCGTCGACGCGGTGTTGCTACGCCCCCTGCCGGTGAAGGATCCCGGTGAGTTGGTCGCTGTCTTCACCTCGTGGCCGGAGGAAGTTCACGCCACTTCCTCTCGTCCTGATTGGCTAGACCTCCAGCGCGCCGGAGACGAGTCCAGCGATCTTTTCGGGCACTCGATCATGATCGCCACGCTCCAGGTATCGGGCCGCGGAGAGTTGATCGTCGGCGAACTGGCGACCGGCAACTACTTCGACGTGTTGGGAGTGCAGCCGATCCATGGACGCATGTTGACACCCGATGACGATCGTCCCGGTTCGTCGCGGGTGGTGGTGGTGAGCTGGAGCTTTTTCCAACGTCGACTGGGCTCCGATCCGTCGAGCTTGGGTCAGATGATCCGTCTGAACGGCGAGGCCTACGAGGTGGTGGGGGTGGCGCCGAAGGACTTCGCCGGCATGTTTCCTGGTGGCAAGGTGGAGCTTTGGGCGCCGTCGATACGTTTCACCGAGCTGGATCCGGTGAGCCAGATCCACAACGATCGCCGCGAGGCTCATCTTCCTCCCGAAGAGCGCCGCGGCTATCGCTGGATGTGGCTCAAAGCGCGGCTTCCCGGCGACGTTTCGGCGGAGCATCTCGAGTCGCAACTCGGGTTGGTGATGGCGTCGCTGGCGGAGAGCCATCCCGTCAGCCACAGCAACGTGGGGGTGCGTGTGCTCCCCGAGTCGCGCGTGCGTTTCCATCCCGACATCGACGGGGCGCTACGCGCCGGCGCGGTCGCGCTCACCGGGCTGGTGGCGCTGGTGTTGCTCGTGGCCTGCGCCAACCTCGCCAACATGCTTCTGGCTCGTGCCGTCGGTCGTCGCCGTGAAGTGGCGGTCCGTTTGGCGCTGGGCGGAGGGCGAATGCAGGTGATGCGGCTGCTGCTCGTGGAGGTGGTTTTGGTTTCGCTGCTCGGCGGAGCATTGGCTTTGGCGGTGGCGGCCATAGCGTCGAAGGCACTGTTGACCCATCTGCCACCCGTGGGCGTGCAGTTCGATCTGGCGGTGGGCATCGATCGTCGCATCATGGGATTCACTGCCTTGCTGTCTCTCGTCTCGGCGCTGGTGGCGACCGCTCTTCCTGCACTTCAGACGACCAATCCCAACCTCGTTCCCGCCCTCAAGGAGGGCGTCGGCGGCAACCTGGGCAGCTCCAGCAAGCTGCGGAGCGGCTTGGTGCTCGCACAGGTGGCCGTATCGATGGTGCTCCTGGTGGCTTCGGGCCTGGTGTTGCGTGGGTTGGCGGAGGCCCATGCCACCGATCTTGGTTATGAGCCCGGCCGGATTGCCACGTTCGGCCTCAACCTGTCGATGCACGGCTACGAACTCGAGGCGGCCGACGACTTTCTGCGCCGACTCACCGAGCGGGTGGAAGCCCTGCCACAGGTAGAACAGGCATCGCTGGCCAAGCGGATTCCGTTGATCGTCAACTATCACGCGCAACGCTTGCTGCCCGACAGCCGGCAGTGGACTCGGGAAGACACTGGCATCGCGATCGACGTCACCTGGGCCGACGACGCCTACTTCGACACCCTGGGTGTGCCAATCGTCCGCGGCAGGGCGCTGGAGGACTCCGACAGCCGAGGTGGTCACCTGGTGGCCGTGGTGAGCCAGGCGGCCGCAGCGAAACTGTGGCCCGGAAGCGATGCGTTGGGCCGCCGTTTTCGCGTGGGTGACTCCGAAGGCGCCGAATTCGAAGTCGTCGGCGTATCCTCCGACTACGCCGTTCGCGCCGTGGGGGAGGACCCCAGGCCCATGGCGCACTTTGCTTGGAACCAGCGCCCGGCCGACAATGGATACGTCATGGCCCGTTCCCGCGCCCGGGATGCCGACGCACTGGTGTCCGATATGCGCCGGGTGGCCCTGGAGATGGACCCGTCTCTGGCCGTTACCGGTGCCCAGACACTCGAGGACATCGCAGGCTTGACGCTCTATCCCGTACGCATCGCCTCCGTGTTGCTGACCATCTTCGCTGCGCTCGGGCTATTCCTCTCCGCGGTAGGTCTCTACGGCGTCGTGGCCTACACCGCCCGTCGGCGCCAACGTGAGATGGGAGTGCGAGTCGCCCTCGGGGCGTCGCCGGCCGACGTGCTGCGACTGCTGGCAGGTCGAGGGATGGTACTGGTGGCAGTGGGCTGCGCGTTCGGGTCGATCGTCGCCGTTTTCGCCGGCCGAGGGCTCTCGGGCATCCTCTATGGCCGCAGCCCCGCCGACCCTCTGGCCTTTCTCGGCGCTGCTGTGGTGATTCTCACCGTCGCGCTGTTCGCAAACCTGGCACCCGCTCTACGAGCGTCCCGCCGGGATCCGGTGGTGGCGTTGCGGGAGGAGTGACGAGCTCAGAGCGCGCAGCGACTCCAGGAGCGCTTCCTGGCAGGAAGTGCCACCGACGCGTATCGGTGGCTACTCACCATAGGGGACCCAGATGTTCTTCACCCGAGTCGCCCTGCGTAGCAGCTCATCGCCTTCTGCCCAGTCTCCAGACCAGTCGGTGACCGCGCGCCCATAGTTGACCCAAGTCGCCTTGAGATTGCCCACCGATTCCTTCTCCACCATCGCCGACCCGGCGCCGGTGCCGAAGTACCACATGGCGTCGACGGCATCGTGACCTGCCAGTACTTCCGAAAGGGCCTCGCGATGGCCGGTGACCAGATTGACCACACCTGGGGGCACGTCGGAGGTGTCGAACACCTGGTAGAGGTCGGTGGCGGCCAAGGGACTGCGGGTCGAAGGAATCGCGACGACCCGATTGCCCAGGGCGATGGCAGGCGCCACGAGCGAAACAAAGGGTAGGAGCGCCGGAGCCTGAGGACAGGCGATGCCGAGAATGCCCCAAGGCTCGTTCATCGCCAGCGTGACGTTTCGAAACGGGGTGCCGTGGACGGCGCCGTCGTGCTTGTCGGCCCAGGCCGCCCACAGAAAGAGTCGATCTACCGATTTGGCGACTTCGGCGTCGGCAAGCTTCTTGGTGGTTCCGGTCAAGCTCCGGATGCGTGTCGCGAACTCAGCCGACCGCGCTTCGAGGTTCTCACCGATGTAGTACAGGATCTGTGCCCGCAGGTGTGCCGTCGTCCGCGGCCAGCCGCCGGCCTTGCGAGCCGCTTCGACCGCGTTACGGATGTCCTTGCGGTTACCGAGCCCTGCCTCTCCCACCAGATGACCCTCCGGATCGACGACAGGATAGGAGTTGCCACCGTCGGGGCGTGCCTGCTTGCCGCCGACGTACATCTTCGCGGTACGGTCGATCGCTCGAGGACCCGACCCTGCGGACGGCTTCTTCGGCGGTTCGAAACCGCTGGGGATCTCGGCGCCGGCTTCCTGATCGGCGGTCTTCGCGGTTTTCTTCCCGAACGGACCGTCCTCCGGCTGAACGTACTCCCACAGCCCTTCTCGGCCTCCTTCGCGACCATAGCCCGACTCCCGATAGCCACCGAAGCCGGCGGCGGCGTCGAGGAGGTTGGTGCAGTTGATCCACACCACACCGGACTGAAGCTGCGGCGCGATGTCCAGGGCGAGGTTAACGTTCTCGGTCCACACGCTGGCCGCCAGCCCGTAGCGCGTGTCGTTGGCTAGCTGGACGGCTTCCTTGGGAGTGCGAAAGGTCATCGTCACCAGCACGGGACCGAAGATCTCTTCGCGCACCACCGTCGAAGAGCTCGAGACGCCGGTGAAGAGCGTCGGCGGATAGAACCACCCCTCCTTGGGCACGGCCCACGAAGGTTGCCAACACGTCGCACCTTCCGCTTTGCCCTGCTCGACCAGCTCTGAAATACGTTCTAGCTGCACCGGTGCCACGATGGCTCCCAGGTCGACGGCCTTGTCGCGTGGTGGACCCACCCGCAGCGTCTCCATGCGCGCGCTCAGCTTTTCCACCATGGTGTCGTGCACGCCCTCGTGCACCAAGAGGCGCGAGCCGGCACAACACACCTGGCCTTGGTTGAACCAGATCGCGTCCACCACTCCCTCGACGGCAGAGTCGAGGTCTGCATCGTCGAAGACCAGGAACGGCGATTTGCCGCCCAGCTCCAAACTCAGCTTCTTTCCCGAGCCCGCCGTCGCGCTCCGGATCAGCTTGCCTACCTCAGTGGATCCGGTAAACGCCACCTTGTCGACATCGTCGTGATGAACCAGAGCCTCACCGGTCCGCCCGTCACCGGTGATGATGTTGACGACGCCAGCGGGCAGACCCACCTGATCGAAGATCTCGGCCATAGCCATGGCGGTGATCGACGTGAATTCGGCCGGCTTGAGCACCACGGTGTTCCCCATGGCCAACGCAGGCGAAAGCTTCCAGGCCAACATGAGCAGCGGGAAGTTCCACGGGATGACCTGGCCGCAGACGCCCACCGGACCGTAACCTGGCAGCTCACGCTCCATGAGCTGGGCCCAGCCAGCATGGTGGTAGAAGTGGCGGGCCACCAACGGCACGTCGATGTCCCGGGTCTCCCGGATCGGCTTGCCATTGTCCATGGTTTCCAACACCGCCAGCCGCCTAGACTGCTTCTGCACCTGTCGGGCGATGGCGTATAGAAACCGCGCGCGACCATGGCCGCCCAAGTCGCGCCAGGTCGGTAACGCCGCGCGCGCTGCCTTCACCGCCCGATCGACATCGTTCTGATCCGCCTGGGTGATCGCCGCCAGCGTCTCGGTCGTCGATGGGTCGAACGAGTCGAAGGTTTCTTTCGAATGGGGCTTTACCCACTCGCCGCCCACGTAGAGTCCGAACTTGCGGTCGCGACGATCAAGCCACGCGATGGCGTCCTGAGCGCTCTCCGGTGCAGGGCCGTAGCTCATGGTTTCGTACGCTTCGAGAACACTCACTCTTTCCTCCACAGCGTGGTTCAGCGGTCCGGGTCGCCGTTGCGGCATCTTACTCGGTGGCGGCCGGACTCGCGGCCGGAGTGGCTTCGCTGAGCAGCTGCCGGAATCGCGCGTCGTTCCGGAGATCGTCGAAGGCCGGGCTCTTCGAGATGTGCAGAAACCACCCACCGCGTTTTCTGACCGCGAGCTGAAGCCAGGGCAGGGCCTCTTCGTGGTCGCCGAGAGCGGCGTAGGCTTCGGCGATCAGCACCGGCTCGTCGGCTTGCGGCGCCAGCAGGCGCGGTAGCTGCCAACGCCAGTACCCTTTGATGCCGCCTTCGTCGATGGCCGCGAGCAAGGAGGCCAACTCTTCGCCGCCGGTGCCGCCGCTACGTGCCTGATCAATGCGCGCCTCCAAAGCCGCGGATTCGGAGCCCAGGCGTTCGTGAGCATAGGCGACCTCGCGGAGATGCCAGCTGAACGTCGCCCCGAGAGCGTCGGCCTGATCGAAGCGAAGCAGCGCCTCGCGATGCCGGCCGGCAGCATTGAGACGTTGGCCCCAGGCAGCGTGAACGAGCGGCGACAGTGGATCGAGGTCGACGGCGATCCGCACCTCGTCCAGGGCTTCGTCATGGCGGCCGGCGAGAGACAGCATCTCGGAGAGCCATTGGTGGGCTCGTGCGTGGCTCGGCTCCAAAGCCACAGCGCGTCGATAGGCCTCCTCCGATCCAGCCCAATCCCAGTCTCGAAAGAGCTTCAGAAGGCCAAGTGAAACGTAGGCGGACGCCAGATTCGGATCGATTTCGAGAGCCTTCTCGATGGCTTGCCGGGCTCGGTTGTAAGCCACAGTTTGCGCGACTTTCAGGTAGGGATCGCTGAGCATGTGAGCACTGGCCAGAGCAGACCACGCGTCGGCAAAGGTTGGGTCGATCTCGACGGCTCTCCCGAACAGGTCGAGCGCCGCTGCCATTCCGGCGACGGTGCGGCGGCTGAGGGCCTGGCTACCTTCGAGATAAAGCCTGTAGGCCTCTGGGTCCACCGTACGGACCTCTCCGAGGCGAGCCCTCTCTGGGGCCGTGAGCTCGGCTTCGACTTGACGAGCGACATCGAAGGCGACGTCGCGATGCAGGCTCAACACATCGGCCAGCGCCCGATCGTAGGCCCCAGACCACAGGTGTTCGTCTACATCCGGTCGTATCAGCTGGGCGGTGATGCGGATGCGCTCGTCCACAGCCAGGACCGAGCCCTCCAGCAAGTAGTCGGCTCGGAGCTGCCGAGCGACTTCCGCGATCGGTTGCTCGCCGATGATCTTGCTCGTCACCGAGGTTCGAGAGACCACGCGCAGACCGGAAAGGGAGGCGAGCTGATGGATCAGCTCTTCGGTCATACCTTCGGCCAGGTAGCGATCGGATTCCACTCCCGAGAGGTTTTCGAAGGGTAAGACGGCCAGGCGTGGCTCCGACAGCGTTGGTGGGGAAGACAGCGAAGGCGTACGCTCTAGAAAGAGCGACCAAAGACCGGCGGCGATCACCACCAGAATCGCGACCAGGAGCGCCGGAGCATACTTTCGTGCTCTTGGCCTTTTCTCGTTCGCGGACGTCTCAGAAGGCAGAGCCGGTTTCCGGGATTCGGCTCCATTCCCATTCTTCCTCTCGTTTGGGGGAGTCTCGACCTCGGGATTCTCGGCTCCAGAATCTTGAGTGGCCTGCCGGACCTCGGCCAATAGACGGTAGCCGCGTCTTGGAATGGTCTCGATGTAGCGAGGATCCCGGGCACTGTCACCAAAGGCCTGGCGTAGCAAGGAGACACAGCGGGTCAACGTCTCGTCGACCACCGCACGGCCTTGCCAGACGTGCTCGAAGATCTCGGCCCGGCTCACCACCTGCGGTGCTCGTTCGGCGAGGAAGAGCAACAATTCCACGGCCCTGGGCTCGAGTCGAATCACCTGCCCCGCGCGACGCAGGCGCAGGAGCGCCGGCTCGAGACGACAGTCGCCGATCTCGAGGCTCGATTTCCGCAGAGGTCGGTCCGTCGTTTCCATCCGTGTATCTGTGCCCCCCAAGGCCACGATGATCGTAACAAGGCCTCGTTCTTGGCGATGCCTCAGCGATCCCTAAGCAGGGGATCAGGCCTCGCGCGAGCGCGAAGCGCCAAGGTCCGCCCGGACAGATTGATTCTCGCGACATCTCGGCCGAACGCCGAGTCTCGGCGATGTCGATGAGTGCCAATACACCTCGACGTGGAGCTACAGGGCTTCACGTCGGGAGCAACGAGAGGTTCAAACCATGAAGAAGGCTCTTTCCGACATCGAGGGAACGCCTCGCCTCGGAGGTGGAGATGGATCTCGGCTTTGTCTTGTCTCGTACCACTCTTCGTCACCGTCTCAGTCGCAGCTCAGTTGATCGCAGCGGACCGGCGCTGGTTTGTAGGCTTCGAAACTCGAGATCGCACCGGCGAGCCGCTTGCCGTCGACTTCAACGGCCGATGGCTTCGATGAGCTCGCGGTGGGGATACCAGGGACGACGTCGAGGAAGAGGTCGACGCGGGATCGGTCCGTATTCACTACGGCAGCAGGCCATCGGCCCCGCCACCGGCACCCATACTTCATGAGGGCACGATGGGTGGCGGCGTGGATTGCAGACTGCCGGCGCGCCGCTTGGAACGGCTTCTTCTTGGTCACCATCGAGGAACCGACCCGGTCCCTTGGCGAAACCTTAGCGATCTATAAGCAGGGGATCAGGCCACGCGCGTTCGCGAAGCGCCAAGATCCGAAGCAACAGATCGATTCTCGCGACATCTCGCGCACCATGGTCAGGTCGAGCGCCGGACCACGGCGGCAGACCAGGATGTCGATGGGTGCCAATACATCTCGACGTGGAGCCGGGTCGCTTCATATTGAGAGCAACGAGAGAGGTTCAACCCATGAAGAAAGCTCATCACGACATCGAGACAAGACCTAGCTCCTGGAACTGGGCGTGGATCTCGGCTTTGTCCTGTCTCGTAGCGCTCTTCGTCACGGTACCGGTGACGGCGCAGTTGATCGCGGCGGACAGCGACTGGTTTCCTGGCAACGAAACACAAGACCGCAGTGGCGAGGCGCTCGCCGTTGGTGACTTCAATGGCGATGGCTTCGATGACCTGGCGGTAGGGATCCCGGAGGAAGACCTCATAACCTTGGTTGACGCTGGATCGGTCCGTATTCTCTTCGGCGGTGCCGGCGAGGGGGCTGGCGAGGTGATCGATCTTGTGTTTCATGAGGGCATACTGGCGGGTGGCGACGCGGAGGCTGGCGATCGATTCGGTTCCTCGTTGGCCGTTGCAGACTTCGATCTGGACGGCTTCGATGACCTCGCCATCGGCATCCCGGGCGAGTCCATCATGGGCAATGACAATGCCGGTCGAGTCGGGGTGGTCTATGGCTCACCTGGCCTCAGCTTCGACTTCTCTCGTGCGACCTTCTTCGATCAGGAAGTGCTTGCCGGTGGTGCCGACGCAGGCGACGAATTTGGTGCCACCCTGGCCGCTGGGCGACTCGGCATAGAGCCGCATCCGGACCTGGTGGTGGGTTCTCCCGGCGAGGAAGTGGGCGGATTCTCCAATGCCGGAGCGGTCAACATCATCGTCTCGGGCAGCGCGGACGGGCTGGGCGTCGTCGATCATGTATTCCTGCATCAGAACTCGAGCGGCGTGTTTGGCATCGCATCTCCCGACGATCGCTTCGGTGCCGCCCTGGCCATCGGTGACGTGACGGAGGACTTGCGGGGAGATCTGCTCATCGGCTCACCCGGGGACCTGGTCGGCCTCCAGCCGGGATCGGGAGCCGTCCAGATGCTGGCCGGCGGGAGCAATGGCGTCGTCATTGCCTCGAATCAGGAGATATGGAACCAGGACCGGGACGGCCTGCTCGGGGACTCGGCGACCGGTGATGAGTTCGGAGCCTCGCTGGCCCTCGGAGACTACGACGGTGATGGAGACCTCGACCTGGCGATCGGCATTCCAGGAGAATCGCAGTTCGGCCCGAACGCCTCCGGTGCAGTGCAGGTCCTCTATGGTGATGGCGCGGGTCTCGGCGTCGCTGGTGATCAGATCTTCTTCGAGAACTTGATAAGCCCCGAGATCGCCGCTTTCGACCGTTTCGGAGAGACGTTGGCTGCCAGCGACTTCAGCGCCGACGGACGCGACGACCTGGCGATCGGCTATCCGCTCGACAACGTTCTCGGGACGGTGAACTCGGGCAACGTCGCGATCCTCTATGGCACGTCTTCCGGACTTCAAACAGCCGGCGCACAACTTTGGAACGGTTTCTTGTTGCTGACGAACGAGGCAGGTGATGAGCTCGGATTCGCTCTCGCGGCGGGGAACTTCAAGGGCACGGGTGGCGCCGGCTTGGCGGTCGGTGTGCCTGGTCGCGAGTCGAGCGGAGGCTCGGCAGGAGCCGGAGGCGCTTTAGTGCTGCGTAGCCAGAGTGTCTTCAGCGACGACTTCGAACGCGGTCACGCGGCTCGATGGAGCGCCGTCGTGCCGAAAGGCAACTAGGTCATGCGAAGCGAGGTCGGCGTCTACTTCCGAGCCCGGTGCTTCCAGCGGAAGCGGGCGATCTCCAACAGCATCTTCGGCGGGTCGAGCAGAGGGTTGACACTGGAGCCCGGTGCGTCGCGCCAGGTGACGCCGACCTCGGCCACTCTGTGTCCGGAGCGACGGGCGAGCCACACCAGCTCCACGTCGAAGGCGAAGCCTGGCGTCACCATACTCTCGAAGAGCTCGCGGGCGACGTCACCCCGCAGCAGCTTGAAGCCACACTGCGTGTCGCGAATGCCGTCGACGCCGCCGAGTCGGATCAGCCGGTTGAAGATCTTGCCCATGAGCTCCCGGTAGATCGGCTGATGGACCGCCACGTCAGACTCTTCGACGGCGCGGGAGCCCAGGATGAGCTCTGCTTCGCCCAGATGAACCTCCAGCTTGGCAAGATCCTCGATCGGCGTAGACAGGTCCGCGTCACACAACAGCACCGTCTCGCCCCTGCTCTCCAGAACGCCCCGCCGTACGGCGGCTCCCTTGCCCTGGTTGCGACCAAGGGACACGACGCGGACGCCCTGGTCGGCGTAGGTCAGGGCCTCGGAGGCCGTACCGTCTGTGCTGCCATCATCGACTACCAAGATTTCGAAGTCTTGGCCCCGAGCGATCAGAAAACTCGAGACGCTTTCGAGAGTCGGGCGTAGCCTCTGCTCCTCGTTATACGCCGGAATCACCACCGACAGACCGAACGCGTGGTGCACCGGCGGCGAGTGGGAGGTCGAGACATCCATCGCGCGGGAGAGTATCAGCCGGGCACCTGACAGCCGATGGAGCGCGGCGGTGGAGACGGCCCGCTACAATGACGCCATGGACCCGGTCGGGCAGCTCGATCGCCTGGAGCGCCTCGGCGCCGAGTGCCTACGTGGAGTGCCTGGGAAACACCTGGCAGAGGCATGGTGGAGCGCCACCAACGACCTGCCGCGACAGCTGCCTGCAGACCTCCGAAGCAGCATGGCGGAGGCAGCGAGACTGTCTCCTGAGGGACTCGAGGCCGGGCTCTGCGTCGTGGTGCGCGGCGTCCGCACGGAGGCAGCACGGAATCTACTGCTGAACACGCCTCCGCCGAACGAACGGCTCCGACCCGCATTCGTCGTGTTGGCGTCGAACTTGCCCGGGCTCGCTCTGCAGTGTCTTCTGCCCGCCCTGGCGGCGAGACGCCCCGTGTTCCTCAAGACACCCTCGGCGGAGCCAGACTTCACACCCTGGTTTCTTCGGCGGCTAGAGGCAGTCGCACCGGAGATCCGGGATGCTGTCGCCACAGCCACGTGGCGAGGCGGAGTACGGGGCATCGAGGATCCGATCCTGGCGCGGGTCGGAAGGGTGATCGCCTACGGTGGCGATGGTGCTATCGCCGATCTCGGCGGCCGAGCGACAGGAAGCTTCACCGGTCAAGGTCACCGGATCTCGCTTGGCATCGTTCCATCGACATCTGGGATCGAGCTGGCCACCACTGCGCGCGGGTTGGCCCGAGACGTGGCTCTCTTCGATCAACAAGGCTGTCTGTCGATACATTCGGTGTTGGTGACCGATTCGTCCGCTCCAGATCACATCGAGGGCTTGGCATCAGATCTGGCCGACGCGCTGGCGGAGCAGCTGATCGCCCTGGCCAAGGACTTGCCTCCAGGGCCGGCAAGGGTCGACCAGCTGGCCGCGGTGCGCGCCGCGCGCGAAGAGGCCGTCATGGCTGGACACCGTGCGATCGACCTGCCTCTGCGGCTCGGAACTGTTCTCCTGGAACGGATCGACGAGGATCAAGAGCCAAGAAGACTGGAGAGCCCCGGGCTCCGAACCGTTCGGATCGTGCCGGTGAGGTCGCGCACGGCGGTCTGGAAACTGCTTCGCTCCTGGCGAGGTCGTCTACAAGGTATCGCCCTCGGACATCGCGATGGCGCCTTCGAGACCGGGCTGCGCGAACTCGGGGTCACCCGCATCGCCTCACCAGGTCAGCTGCAGGACGTCGACGCCGCGGTTTGGCACAACGGAGGTGATTCTCCTCTGGCCAACTTCGAGGATTCCTCTGCTGAATGAGGACACCCTCCGTCGAATTCGAATCGGACAAACCCTTTGTCCGTTCGGATTTGCTACATTCCAAGGATCAGATTTCATAGACTACCGAACGGTCGGTATTGGACTGCGATTTCATCTACTCCCCTAGGCTCCCGTCATCATCTCTGCTCATCCACCCCTGGTCGGCCATAGGAGTACCTCATATGTGGATCTCGATTCGTCAATTGAAGCCGCTCAGTTTCCTCGTCGGCGCGTTCCTGCTGCTAGCAATACTCCCGGCCTCTACTCGGGCTTCCGACACTTCGACCGCGACCCGCGACCTCGATCAGATCGTCGAGTCCGGTCAACTGATCATGCTCACGTTTCCGCATCAGGAGAGTATCTTCGCTCGCACCAACCTGGATCAAGGTGTGCCGATGCCACGTCTCGGCGGATACTCCGATTTCGTGGGTATCGACGTGGACCTGGTCAAGTCGTTCGCCGACAGCCTCGGCGTCGAGCTGAAGATCCGTCCTGTTTCAGAGCCGCGTTATTCCGCTCTCATCCCGGACCTCTTGAACGGTCGAGGTGATCTGATAGCGAGCTCTTTGACCATCACGGAAGAACGACAGGAACTGGTCGACTTTTCTCGTCCGTACTTCGAGGTCTATCCCGTGCTCGTTACGCGTGCCGGGTCTGACGTGTCGACCTTCGAGCAATTGAACGACCTGGTCGGCGTAGTGACTGCCGGCTCCAGCCACGAGGAGCGCCTCAACCGCATGGGAATCGAGCCCGCCACACTTCTGCGGGTGGACTTCAGCATCGAAACTTACGCCACAGTGCTGGAAGGCAACGCCGACTACACCCTTGCCGACTCTCTCAGTGCTCGCCGTTTCGTCGATACCGAACCGGGTCTAGAGGTCGCGTTCCGTCTCGAAGGTAGGGACGACTACGGCGTTGCCGTTCGGAAGAGCAGTACCAAACTTCTCTCGGCCCTCAACGGCTTTCTCGAGGGAGCTCACGCCAGCGGCGAGATCGAACGGTTCCTGGCCAAGCACATCGACGGACAGGGGGCCGACGTCTTGTCACGGGGCGGGGTCACGAGGTCTTCTGACTAGCAAGGCCCAAGCGAGAGAGCGCCAGTCGGCCGAGTGTTCCGGCACCACCAGCGAACTCCGCCCATCCCCGCAGTAGCGACCCTCGCACGGCCGAACCTACGAGTAGCAAGACCAAAACACCGGCGAGAGCTACCTCCCACGGTGCGGTGTGCTCGTGGGCCGTGGTGACGGCTGGCAGCACCAGCGTCCAACCGACGGCCGCCATCACGGCATCGAGCAACAGCCCGCAGAGCAGGCTACCCGCAGCCACGCTGCTGAGGTAGACACGGACGAACCTGCCACCGAAGGTGCGTGTCAGCACCACCAACGACGCGGCATTCGTCGCGGGTCCCGCGAGTAGGAAGACCAGCGCTGCTCCGGGGGAGAGTCCTTTGGCTAGCAGGGTCGCTGCCACCGGCGTCGATGCCGAGGCACAGATGTAGAGCGGGATGCCGATGGTGAGCATGACGAGCATCGGCCACAGACCGCCACCGAGTCCATACACCGCCAGGTCGTTTGGTAGCACCGCCGACAGCACACCGGCCAACACCAAACCCAGGACCAACCAGAATGCGATGTCGTCGAGAAGCTCGCCGAATCCGTAGCGTAGAGCCTTCGTCGTGGTGCTTACGAAGCCCGCTCGGTCGCCCTCTGGCTCTTCCTGCGCAGGTACCGCTTCCGAGCTACAGCAGGATCCACAGGAGGCTTCAGAGACTTTTTCCTCCTCACCGGAGCCAGCCGGCCCGCCGGGGAAGAGTGTCATCCAGGTGGCTCCGACCATGGCGGTTGTGAATGCCGCCACGGGGCGGGCTACCGCCATCAGAGGACCGAGCAGCGCCCAGCTGAAGAGCACCGAGTCCACACCCGACTCGGGTGTCGTGGTGAGGAAGGACATGCTGGCCGCATCGGTGGCCCGCTTGCGCTTCATCTCGACGACGAGCGGCAGCACGCCGCAGCTGCACACCGGTAAAGGCACGCCTATCGCTGCGGCAGTGGCGGCGCCACCCAGTCCGGGGCGCCCCAAGTAGCGCTGCACTACCCGCTCCGGCAGAAGCACGTGGACGAACCCGGCCATCGCCAGTCCCAGCAGCAAAAAGGGCGCTGCCAGAACGGTCATGTTCCAGGCTTCCCATCCCGCTTGTGTGAGCCATGTCGCGAGTGCGCCCATGAACTCAGTCTAGCTCGTTTTCTCGTGGATTTCTCGCGGACGCCGAAGGCGCCACAGCCATCACTCCGACCATAGCGGGGACCCAACACCGCCCGAACATCCCAACGCATCGACCGGATCGCGTCGCTACCGAGGACTGAGCTCGAAGATATCGAGTGCGTGTTGGTTATCTCGGAACACGCGTGTCAGCTCGTGACTTCGACCGGTGACTCTTGTCGGCAGATCCGAAAAGGCTCGATGTACGACGCAATAGCGAACGCCGCTCCTCCCAAGAGCTTCCAAGGACTCGTCGGAGGGGAAGTCGACCATCGTTTTCTTGAGAGCCCGAAACGATGCGGGAAAGAAACCGGAGTAGCCATTGACCATCGGTCGCCAGTGACGCATCTGCCAGTACATCCACTGACTGGTCCCGAGATAGTCCGAAGAGTTACGGCCTTCGGGAAACGGCACAAAGGCGAGGACGTCGTCTGGAGTGGTCCTCTCCTGAACCCAGTCCAGCCACGCCAACTCCAAATCGAGAGGAGGCAGGTCTTGGATCCGCCCAGCTGACGGCTGGACCTCGAAGGTAGCCAAGAGCGCAAGGGCAAGCACCAGAACCGCAGCTCTGCTAGAGGAGAAGCGAACTGACATGCGCTGTCCGATCAGGTGCAGCCCGAGGGTCGCCAGACTGCACAGTGCCAGCTGAACGAAGAGAGCGAAGCGAAACCAGCTTCTGATCTGCGACAGGCCCGGTAGGCCTCTCACCCATTCGAGAAGCAGTCCATCCAGCCTGCCAGCCTGCGACAAGAAGAAGCTGACCAGGAAAACCGAGAGCGCCCCGGCCAGGTATGGGCGCCAGGTTCGGTCTCGCCACCCGAGGACACAGGCCGCGGTCGCCAGCAGCACGACCAGGGTCCGAGGCCAAAACGCGCGGTGGCCTGGGTCCTCCGCGACTCCAATGCCCGGTGTCGGCCAGGACGGGGCCCAAGCGCTGATCAGGTAGTGGTCGGCCTTCGCCGAGAGCTTCGCTCGCGTCGCATCGGAGCGCCCGCCAGAGCCGTCGGCGAAGGCCCGCTGCTGCGCCGCGACGAACGGTGAGACCAGGGCGATACACAAGGCAGCAGCCGCAGCCAGGCCGAGCCAGGCCGAGCGGCTCCTCCAGTGGGAGCGCAGAAGAGCGAGAGCCAATGGTGCGAGAGCCAACGCACCGAATACAGCGGTCTGCAGAGAGATGCCCACCGCCGCGGCGGACAGCGCTCCCCACAGCAGGCCGCTGCCAAGACCGGGTCGCCGAGCAAACCGGACCATGCCGATCGTGAGACCCAGAACGCCGGCCAGCGGGACGAGCTGAAAAACACCGAGCTCCTGCCACACGAACGGCGTCGTCATGACCAAAAGGCCACCGCCAATCGAGGCAGACCAGCCGAGGCCCACCCATCTGCACGCCACGGCGCTCACCAGAGCGTTCGTCGCAAGGGCCAGGAGCAACAAGACGTTGTAGGCCACGACGACCGAACCAGAGACCAGACTCAGCCCCTTGGCAAGGAGCCCGGTCACCGGCTGTGGCTCAGAGAGTGCTAGCGCCGCCGGGGTGGGGTGAAAGATCGGAGCATCCCAATAGCCCGGCTCCCCGACGGCGCGAGCATTCCAGGCGAGCGTCCAGAGATTGAACAACGGAACCGTCGCCACGCGCTCGGTGCCGAGCGGTATGCCATCAGTTGCCCGGCCCACGAGGGGCCAGGTGAGAGCGATCGCGATACCTAGATAGACGACACCGAGCGTCAGCCAGACCCAGACTGTTCGGAGCCCGGTGTCGTCCTCTGGAGTCACGTCAGAACTGAAACTTGATAGCCAAGCTGATGTCCCGGCCAGGAAGAGGCGCCACGTCCTTCAAGAACGAGGTGTGCGTACGAGCCTCCTCGTCCGTCAGATTGCGCCCACGCAGCAAGAGATCGATGATCTGATTGCGCAGAAGGAATCGGTATCCCAAGCTAGCGTGGACCATGGTGTACCCGTCCGTGGGCGTCTCGTTCGTGGACACGTCATCCTGGTCGTCGACCCAGAAGCTCTCCAACGAAGCGTTCCACACCTCGCTGTGGTAGTGGAGCCCGGCACCTAGCCGTAACGGTGGGATACGTGGAAGGTTCTCTCCGGAATCCAGTTCGGCGTCGACGAGATCACCAACTAGCCGCAGGTGAACGTGATGCTGGTCCTGAGCCCAGATCTCTATGCGCGACTTGAGCTCCACGCCGACGAACTCGGCATCGTTCTGAGAGTAGACGACCACCGGGAAACCATCCTCGATCTCGCCGGTGAAGGCCTGGAAGATGAAGTCCGAGAAATCCTGACGGAACACCGTTACTTCGCCCTCGTGGTGATCGGACTCCCAGCGCAGAGAGACATCGAGTCCGATGCCGGTTTCTTCGTCGAGCGTCGGATCACCGATCTCGAATGCCTGTGTCGCCACATGAGGCCCGTCCGAGAACAGCTCTTCTGCTGCCGGCAGCTTCACCGAACGAGCGACCGAAGCCGCGATCGAAACGATGTCGGTCGCATCCCACACGAGACCCAGAGAACCGCTAAACCCCTCGTGAGAGACCGGGGAGATCCCGCTCGCCGACGCCGGAGTGATGTCCTGGGTTTCGAAACGAGCTCCGAACTGCCATCGAACCGGTCCGGACTCCACTTCCTGAAGCGCAAAGGCGGCCCACCGTTCTGTGGTCGTCGGCGGCAGGAACGCTTCTGCTCCGATGGCTTCCAGGTCGCGATCGAAGTATTGGAAACCGAACGAGCCACCCGAGCGGCCCCGCCGGGCTTGTACGGCTTCGATCCGTGCTTCGAACGAGTCGTTGAAAAAGAACGTGCCCGCTTCGTCACCTTCGAGCTCGAGGTGCTCGTAGTCGGTTGCACCCATTCGAATCTTCAGTGCGTCGATGCCTCGGAAAGGCCGGTTTACTTGACCGCGCAGATCGATGCGGCGCTGCTCCATGTCGATCCGTACCGGCACGTCCCCGTGTTCGTCCTCTTCGTGCTCGTCGTGTTCCCCTTCTTCCTCCTCGTCATGCTCGTCTTCGTCCTCGTCGTGGTCATCTTCGTCTTCGTCGTGTTCACCGTGTTCGTCGTCGTGCTCTCCCTCCTCGTCATGCTCGGCGTGCTCGAGGCCACCCGGCAGTCCATAGTCGGTATCGAAACCGCTGACGGAAACACCCAAGAATCCCCGATCACCGGGGAAGAAGTACGTGGCACCCAAGCGGCCGCCTTCGGATTCCAGATTGGTGTTGCCCACTGTTCCGAACGGCTCCTCTTCGTGCTCGTCTTCCTCCTCCTCGTGCCCTTCTTCCTCCTCGTGCTCGTCCCCTTCGAGGCGGGCAAAGCCCGGAACGTCGTAGTCCTCGGCCTCGCGAACGAAGGCACTGGCATGCCAAGCCCAAGATCCGCTGCCGCCATCCAACTTGAGAGAGGTGGAGAACTCCTCGGCGACCGTGCCGCCGCGCAGCTCCAAGTCGCCGTGGACACCATCGGCCCGATTGGTGGGGACCCGGTCGTCGATCACATTGACCACACCCCCGATCGCGCTCGAGCCATAGAGCAGGGTCGCTGGGCCTCGGATCACCTCGATGCGCTCGGCCTGAGCCGGATCGGCGGTGACGGCGTGATCGGCGCTGATGCCCGATGCATCGCCGGTTCCGATTCCACCCTCCAACATGCGTACGCGATCTCCGGTCAACCCCCGGATCACGGGACGGCTCGCGCCGGGACCGAAGAAGGTGGAGCTGATTCCCGGCTCTCCGGACAGGGTCTCCCCAAGGCTCGACGCCCGGAGGCGATCGAGCTCGGCACCGCCCAGACTCAGAGTCGGAGAGGCCAGCTCGAACGGACTTCGCGCCTCGGATGAACCTGTGACCACGATCTCGTCCGAGTGGCTGCCGGGCTTCAACTCGATCTCGACAGAGGTTTCTTCACCGGATCGAACCTCTACCCGCTGGACTGCGATACCCAGGCTGGGGACGCGAACCTCCACGAGAAACGAGCCCGAACGGACCGAGTCGAAACGAAAGCTGCCGTCGCTCCCGATATCGACCTGCAAACCGAGGTCCGGAATCCGAGCGACGGAGAGCACGAAGTCATGGTCGTGTGGAGGGACTACGTGCCCGGACAACGAGCCGGACTGGGCAGATGCGGAAAGTGCGAAGACAAGCGAAAGAGCCAGCGCCAACAGGCTGGCCCGCGAACCGGAGGTACGGAGGCAGAACATGGTGAGGTCCTTTTCGGAGCGATATCGCAGGCTCCTTGACTCTGGGAGCCCGACCTTAGAGCGCCCGCACACCGGCGGCGCTGTAGTGCTTTCGTGATCGACGAGACGTATCCTGCCGGACAGACAGGATCGTGAAGCCGGCCGCTCTGGGCGGCCGTGATGAGCTGTCGATCAGATCTGCGGCGGGGCTCTGCTTTGGCGTGGCGAGCGTTCCCGATCGCGGGCCAACAACGCCAGCGATTCGCCATCAGCCGTGTCGAAACGCGGCAGCTCTTTCTGGATCGCCAGCCCGGGTGCCGTCAGCGAAACGGTACCGCTCCAAGCCACCGCAGCGTGGAGGTGATGACGTAGACCAAGCTGCGGCTCGAAGCGCCGGTCGTCGTGACGCTGATGCGGTTCGACCTCGGCCGTCCAGCAGGAATCGTGTCCTGCGTCGGCCGGGACAAAACGTAGCGTCGAGGCAACCTCGCCATGATGAAAGTCTGCCGTCCAGGTGCCCACTGCGCGAAGCGGCGCCGCCAGGCACGAGAAGCTGGCGATCAGAGCCGCGAAGGCACGGAGGAAGCGGACATAGCGCATCGCGTTCAGTATAGCGGCAACCCGAACAGGTATTTTTTGGCGTACAGAAGCCGGCTAGATGATGCCGGTGGTCCCAGCAGCGCTCCCTTGGGTTGCCTGACATGTTCCCTACGTCTCGATAGGTCGGTGCGGATTCATGAAGAGCCCATATGCCAGTCGCTGGAATCTCTTCCGGTGTCCTGCTGGCCCGCCTCGGCCGTCTCGGCCGGAACCAGGAGCTCTTCGACGGTGGGCGGATCGAGCCGCATGCCGAACGAGAGACCTAACGGCGACAGCGCCGTGGCAAACAAACACCTTAGGTCGCTCCAGGCCGTCCGCTGCTCTAAATAGCGGAGGTAGCCCTGTAGTTTCCATGGCTGCAGATGACGCCGATACACCTCCTCGGCCTCCACACCGGAGATCGAGCGGAGCTCCGCCAGAAGCGCTTCCTCGTCCCGCAGCCGCAACGTCACCGGGTCTGTGAGCCCGGGGCGCACCGCGAGCACCTGTCGCCACCGAGAATCCGACAGTGCGACGCAACCGGGCACCTCCGGCCGCGGGCCCACCAAAGCCAAGTCACCACGAATCACATTCCACAACTGGGGCAGCTCATCGAGCTTGGTACGCCGAAGGAGCCGTCCGATGGGCGTGATGCGGGCATCTCCCCTGGCGGTCACTTCCGGGCCAGCTTCCCCCGGCCGGCCGGGGCGCATGGAGCGCAACTTGAGCAGCGTGAACGTCGTACCTCGATGCCCGACTCGGGCTTGCCGAAAGAGAGCTGGCCCCGGAGAGGTGATCCAGACGAGGGCGCCCGCGACAGTGAGGAACGGTAGCGCCGCGATCAGGCCGGCCGCGGCGACCACCGAGTCGACCCAGCGAGGCAGACCGTTCATGCCGAAACGGATCTTGTGCGATGGCGGCGGCAGACATCTTCTACCGACGCCACCACGTGCGCCACTTCGGCGTCGGTCATGGCGGGGAAGATCGGAAGGCTGACCGTCCGCCGCCATACTTCTGTTGCCGTTGGAAGATGCTCCGGCCGCCAACCGAACTGGTCGGCCCAGTAGGGATGCAAATGCAAAGGCCGCCAGTGAACGGAGAAGCCCACACCGAGCTCACGCAATTCCTCGAGCAGGGCGTCGCGGTCGATGGACAGCGCGCCGGGTCGTAGCTTGACCTGGAAGAGATGCCAGGAGTGGATTCGGTCTGGTCCGGGATCCGTAGGGATCTCGAGCTCGTCGACGTGCCTCAGCTGCCGTATGAACTCGAGCGCTATCCGTTCCCGGGCCAGCCGCATCTCCTCGGCGCGGGCCAATTGCTGGAGACCGAGGGCGGCGGCGATGTCGGTGAGGTTGTATTTGTAGCCCGGCGCAAGAATCCGGTAGTCCCAGGCACCCTTGGAGGTGTAGCGCCCCCAGGCGTCGTTCGACAGCCCGTGGAGCGAGAGCGACCGCATTTGGGCCGCTAGAGCCTCGTCGCCCGTGGTAGCCATGCCGCCTTCGCCGGTGGTGAGTGTCTTGTTGGCGTAGAACGAGAAGCACGACACATCGGCCGTCGACTCGCCGCAGCGCTGCCAGTCACCGTCGTCCTCGCTGCCCTCGGGCCGCCACGCGGAGGGGAAGCTGTGGGCCGCATCCTCCACCTGCCACAGCCCATGACGAGCGGCGAACTCCCGGTTCGAGGCGATGTCCATCATCACCCCCCCGACGTGCACCGGCACCATGCCCGTGATCTCCGCGTCGCGATCGATGCTTGGCGGGAGGTGCCCCGTACGAAGATTCTCGATCTTGCGTTCGGCATCGCGCAGATCCATGTGCAGGCGCTCGGCATCGCAGTCGACCAAAACCGGAATCGCGCCAGCGTAGCGAATCACCTCGGCTGTGGCGGCAAAGGTCATGGTGGGGATCAGCACGACCTGACCCGCCCGTAACCCCAACGCCAGGGTCGCCAGGTGTAGTGCCGCCGTACACGAGTTCATCGCCACGGCGTACTCCGCACCCACAGCCCGCGCAAACTCTGCCTCGAAACGCCGCACCCTCGGTCCCGTAGTCAACCAGCCCGAACGCAAGGTGGAGACGACTTCTGCCACCTCGTCATCGTTCAGCTCGGGTCGAAAAAACGGTACCTTCATCGCGACCGAGTCTATGGCAGTCGGGTCGGTGGATAGACTTCCGAGATGGCGACCAGCGATGGAAGACGCACGCGAATCGACGAGCTGCCTGCGGAGCAGACGACCAGGCTGCTCGGCCAGCTCGGGCACGAAATCGGAACTCCATTGAGCAGCCTCTTGATGCTCACCGAGCTACTCGCCGACGGTTCCGACAGCGGCGTTCGAGCCCGTGCCGATGGCTTGAGACGAGCTGCGAGCGAGATCCGCGACTTGCTGCAGTCCTTCGTGCGACTGATTCGGTTGCGTACCGGCTGGTTCGAGACTCGTCCGATCGAAGCGACGGGCGCGAGCATCGTCCGCTCGATCCAGGCCGGCGCCGAGGCCGCCGGTCTGGATGTCGATCCTGCGGACGAACCCATCGCCAGCTGTCTCGACCTCGACTATCTCCGCGATGCGGTCGAGCTGTGCGCCGACTGGGCGGTTGGGCGCTCGGCTTCCGCAACGCTGGAAGTACGATCGGACGCTGGCAGCATCACATGTACATTCCGTAGCTCCGGTGGCCGGCCGATTCCTTGGCATGAACCCGCCATCCTCGACCCCATGGACCACGGCGATCTCGTCGCCTCTCGACGCCATGGCGGATCGGCGCTCCAGCTGGCGCTGGCCAACATGCTTGCCTGGCGACTTGGAGGGAAGCTCACCGCTAGCTTCGAAGATGCGGACGACGAGGACATCGTGAAGCTCGAAGTGCCGATTCGCGGCGAGGATCCCCTCGGATGACTCGACACCTCCGAATCGGACCGGTGAGGATCTTCACCATCCGTTCTTCGTGTCTTTACGCGGCGCTACGTCTCGTCGTCGACAATTCTCCCCGCGCGCCTCGGTATTCGTGTGCCCGGGCGCCGGACCTGACCCGCACGCCTGATAGCGTCCCGGCGACGCCCTAGGGCACGTTCCGCCCACACCCAGCCAACCCGAAGGACCCGCCGCATGGCCATCCATCTTCAACGTGATCTGGAAAAGCTGAAGAAAGACATCCTGCTTCTGGGGACGATGGTCGAGGAAGCGACAAATCGCTCGGTCCTCGCCCTGATGGACCGGCGAAGCGATCTCGCCCGCGAGATACAACAGGGCGACAAAGAGATCGATGTTCGCGAAATCCGCATCGAAGAAGACTGTCTGAAGATCCTCGCTCTACATCAGCCCGTAGCCAACGACCTCCGTTTCGTGGTCACGGTGATGAAGGTGAACAACGACCTGGAACGGGTGGGCGATCTGGCAGGCAACCTGGCAGGGAGGGCGATCTTCCTTGCCGACCAGCCGCCGGTGGACATTCCCGACGGAATCCGGGAGCTGGCTGAGTCTGTACCGAAAATGCTGCGCGAGTCCCTCGACGCCCTGATCCAACAAGACACGGACCTTGCACGTCAGATCCTGGCGGACGATGAGCAGGTCGACCAGGTACACAAAGACCTTTATTCCCACCTCGAAGGTCGCATGCAGGAGGATCACGATCAGATACCGAAGCTGATTCAACTACTCTCGGTGTCACGCTATCTCGAGCGCATCGCCGATCTCGCCACCAATATCGCCGAAGACGTGGTGTTCCTGGTGGACGGCGATGTCGTCCGGCATCGTTCGTGGGATGTCCAGCGCAATGGATGATCCGTGTGGAGGCCTCTGATTCGTGTCCCGTCGCAAAGTCGTCGTCATCGAAGACGAACCCGATATTTTAGAAGTCATCGACTACAACCTGACGCGAGAGGGGTTCAGTGTCTTCGCTGCAGCCAGTGGTGACGAAGGTCTGAAAGCCATTCTGCGGGAGGCACCGGATCTCGTTTTGCTGGATCTTCTCCTGCCGGGCCTCGACGGCATCGAAGTGTGCCGCAAGCTGAAGATGGATCCGGTGACTCAGAAGATCCCGATCATCATGGTGAGCGCCAAGGGCGAGGAGAGCGACATCGTTCTCGGCCTGGGTGTCGGAGCCGATGACTACGTCACCAAGCCATTCCGCCCGAAAGAGCTGATCGCCCGCGTCAAGGCGGTACTGCGTCGCGGCGCGCTGAAAGACGAAGAAGCAGAGGGCGAGCGCATCATGCGTGGCGACCTCGTAATCGACGCGATCCGCCACGAGGTCCGACTGGGTGGCGAGGTGATCAGCTTCACAGCCACCGAGTTTCGCCTCCTCCATTTGCTCGCCGCTCACCCTGGGCGGGTCTTCACACGGGATCAGCTCGTATCACGGGTGATCGGCGGCGGAGCAGCGGTCATCGACCGCAACATCGACGTTCACATCCGCGCCATCCGTAAGAAGCTCGGCGAGCATCGCAGTCTCATAGGCACCGTTCGCGGGGTCGGCTACCGGTTCCAAGAAGAACCGTTCGAAGACTAAGCGGTACCACCTCGTCCTGCCAACGCGAGCAGCCGGAGGGAGCTAGCCTCCCTGGCTCCACGGCGGGGCCACGCCGGCACCTCGAGCGTAGGCGATGCCTTGGCCCAGGTGCTCGTGGCTGTGGCCGGCGATGATCATGAAAACGCCTCGCACCGTGCGCTTACCGCCGAATATCTCGATTTCGTCGTCGAGCTTCGCGGACGGCGTCTTCTCCACCGCTTGGCGCACATGGTCCTGAGACTTCTTCAGCAGCGCGATGATCTCGTCTTTCGAGGTGACCTGCTCTTCCATGTTCTGGCTCAGCTCGGCAGGCGGCTCCACGCCGAGAGCCCGCGACAGGAAGAAGTTCGCCCCGGCTACATGCACCAGAACCTGGCCGAAGTTGCGCACCTCTTCGGAGGCAGCGTACCCGTATTGCTCTTGTGACATGGCTTCCGCCAACTGCAGCAACTTGTCGGAAGCGCCCTCGAAATCCTTGAGAAAGTCGCTCAAATAACCGCCGGCCCCACCGGCATCGCCCGCGTCCTGGGCCAGAGCCGGGACGGCCAGGCAGGTCATGAGGAGCAGGAGGGTGACGAGGAGTCTTGCTTTCATGGATGGTCTCCGGGGCGGTCAACGGCACCATGGCCGGTGTTGGCTGGGGTAATGGAACTTCGGCCGCAGCAGTCTATCTTGCACCGGATCGGCACCCCCCGGGCACCGGGAACCTACCCACAGGGTCCACGCTGGGATGGTCAATCGACGACGAGCTCCCAACGACCCCGAGGGTTCCTGATGACCACCGACGCCAGCACCATGGATCACGCCCTGCAGCCCGTTCCCGAATTCGAGCCGTTCGACGCTTCGTCCGGCTCGCCCTTCGACCTGCTGCGGGATCGCAACTCGCTATTCGACGATATCGGTAGCGGCGACGATCTGCGCCGTATCGCCCTGCGATGCCTGTTCACCGCCGTCGCCGGCTCGGCCGTGTTCGGGCTGTCTCTGGGCGCCTATGCAGGCAGTGCTGGGCAAGTCCTCGCATCTCTTCTCAAGATGCCCATCTTGCTGCTCGGCACCTCGCTGCTGACTTTTCCAACGTTCTTTGTCTTGCAGAGCTGGCGCGCTCCACGGTCTCTCGACTGGCGCCGGGCCATCGCTCTTCTGTGTTCCATGCTCGGTGCCACCGGTCTGGTCTGGGGAGCACTGGCACCTCCGGTCCTCTTTCTGGTGATCTCTACCCGGCACTATCAGCTGGCACAGTTCCTAGCAGTAGCGGTGGGTGCCTTCGGTGGCTTGGTGGGCTGCTCACACTGCTGGGTGGCTACCGTAGGCTGTGCGATCCCCGCTCCGGCCTGCTACGCGGCAAGTTTCTGGCCGTCTACTTCGGCATCTTCGGCGTGGTCGGCGCCCAGTTGGCCTGGATGCTTCGGCCCTACGTGGGCTCGCCCGCCCTGCCATTTCAGCTCTTTCGCTCGCCCGCTCCCACCGACCCGGGCAACTTTTTCTCCTTCCTGCTGAGCAAGCTCTTCGGGGCCTGAACGTGCGCTCGCAACTCGGACGACTCTGCCTGTTGGTGCTCGCGCTGGCCTGGGTGCTGGTCGCCTGTACCACGGCCGACGAACGTCGCCAACGGACGATCGAGCTCGCAGAACAGCTTCTGACACAGGGAGATCGCGCCACCGCGGCTGCCACCCTGGAGAGCTTCTTGCGCTATGACCCGCGTGATCTCGTGGTTACGGTCCGCCTGTCCCGACTGGAGCTCGATGGCGGCAACGTCGCCCGCGCTCTGAGCCGGTTGGAGGCGCTTCCGGCAGACGCACCACGAGACGCCAAGTACTTCGAAGTCTTGACGCGGGCACAGATCCTGGCGGGGCGGGTGGAGCAAGCACTGCCTCTGCTGCTGGCTCGCCCTGAGCTGGCCGACGGCGATCCCACCCTCGTGGACACGCTGGTGGCACGAACCGCGCAACTGCCCCATCTGACGTTGCCCGAGCTACCTGCGCCATGGCGAACCCGGCGTGTGAAGAAACTGATCCGGGCGGGACGCCTACACGTCGCACTCGCCCAGTGGCGCCTACTGCCCGAGGATCAGGGGGACAAGGGTGAGCTTCTGGAACACCTGATCCAGGCAGCCCTAGCCAAGGGAGAAACGGATCTTCTGCGGCGTGCAGAGGAGGTACACACCGAGGAGAGCGTCACACCCTGGAAGCTCCTCGCACGACATCGGCTTTTCCTAGAACGTGGAGCTGAAGGCGAGGCGGCGGCAGTGGAGCGTCTCTTCTTGCAGAGATATTCAGGCCATCCCGAGCGTTTCGACGTCCTGATGTCGCTCCTGCAGCGGGAGAACCGCCGGGGCCGAGCAGACCAGGCTCTACGCCTCGCAGAGGAGGCGGTATCCCTGCGGCCGTCTGCCGTAGATGCGATGGTGGAGCGTGCTCTGGCCCTGCGCAGCCTCGGACGCAAGGACGCGGCCCGCGCCCAGTTGGAGCTGGTGTTGGCGCTGGATCCCGATCATCGAGCAGCGAGACTTCTGCTGCGACGCGACGACGAGGCGCGTCGAAACGGCGAACCCGGAACCGCAATCGGGAAGCTAGAGCTCAAGCTGGAGGCGAGCGGACCTTGAGCTCGGTGACACGGCAGGAGAATAGGATGGAACTCTCCCAGATGACCCAGAATCTTCCCAGCCTGCCCACCATACGACCCGGGCGTCACCGCATCCTCGTCGTCGACGATGATCGCCACATCCGCGAGGTCATCCGTTTCGCGCTGCAGAAGGCTGGTTTCCGGGTCGCCGAGGCAGGCGACGGGCGACGGGCGCTCGACATCTGCCGCACCGACGCACCAGACCTCGTGATCCTGGACATCCTCATGCCGGAGATGGACGGGACGGACGTCTGTCGAGAGCTCCGCGCGGCCGCCACGACAGCGAGTGTGCCCATCGTCTTTCTGACCTCGAAGAGTGACGAGATCGATCGGATCCTCGGCTTGGAGCTCGGAGGCGACGACTATGTCACCAAACCCTTCAGCCCGCGGGAGCTCGTGGCCAGGGTGAAGGCGGTGCTGCGCCGGGTCGTCGGATCGGTCGCGGACCAGCAGACGGTGATCGAGTGCGGTCCGCTACGCCTGGATCCCGACCGCTTCGAGGCGACATGGAGGGGTCGCGAGATCCCGCTGACCGTCACGGAATTCGGTCTCCTGCGCACCTTGATGCAGCGTCCCGGGCGCGTTTTCACCCGTGACGAGCTGATGGACGGCGCCTACAATGACCTCACGATCGTCTCGGACCGCACGATCAACAGCCACGTCAAACGTCTTCGGCGCAAGCTGGCTGCCCACGGAGGCGAGCCCATCGAGACGGTCCATGGCGTCGGCTATCGCCTGCGCGCCGACCTGAGTGGTGACTGAGCTCGGTCAGCGTGTCCGCGCACCCCGCCTGCGTACGGTGCTTCTCGTCGTGCACCTTCTCATCCTCTGCCTCCCCCTGGTGGGAATCTTCTACTTCCGACTCTACGAGTCGCAGCTGGTCCGGCAAACCGAATCGGAGCTGATTGTCCAGGGCGCAGCGCTGGCGGCGGCCCAACGGGCAGCCTTGCTTTTCGCTGCAGAGAGCCGGCAGATCGAGATGAACGGCTATGGACGTGCGCCAAGCGGATCCACGGGCTCCGCCGCGGCCAAAGAGAGCGACGATTTCGACCCAGCCATCCCCGGACTCGATCTGGCTCGCCATCCGGTACTGCCACAGGATCTGCCGGGTCGCCAACCCGCTCTGCCGCCGGATCCGCTCGCCGCCGCAGCCGGAACTTCACTCGCGGGCCAGCTCGAGGAGCTCCAGCACGTCAGCCTCGCAGGGATCCGCATCCTGGACTCCAACGGTGTGGTGGTCGCCACGACCGGCGCCGAGGCCGGACTGTCGCTCGCCCACCGGCCGGAGGTCGCCGCGGCGCTCGCCGGACGAAAGACCAGCGTGCTGCGGCACCGATCGGTAAGCAATCCGAACGCAGCCCTCAACGACATTCAGCGCACCACGCCGTGGCGAGTCGTCGTTGCGTTCCCCATCGAGTCCGACCCTGTCGAGGGGGGCGAACGCATCTGGGGCGCGGTGCTGCTGGCGCGCACGCCCATGTCGGCAGCCCAAGCGCTATGGCGCGATCGCGGACATCTACTCGCTGCGGGCCTTCTGATTCTCGCCGTGGTCTCGCTGGTCACGCTGTGGTCCGCAGCGAAGGTAGGTCGGCCGGTCCGCGCGCTCATCGACCAGGCGGAACGGGTGGCGCGCGGCGAGCGCGACGCGGTGACGCCTCTGGAGAATCCCGGAACGCGCGAGATCGCCCGGATCTCCGAGGCCGTCGCCGAGATGGCGGGAGCTCTCGGGGAGAGAGCCGACTACATCTCCACCTTCGCCGCCAACGTTTCCCATGAGTTCAAGACCCCTCTCACTTCGATCCGAGGCGCCGTCGAATTGCTCGAGGAGCATCAGGACGAGATGAGTGCCGAGGAGCGGGAACGCTTCCTCTCCATGCTTGCCCGTGACGCGCGGCGCCTAGAACGCCTCGTCGAACGGCTGCTGGAGCTGGCACGGGCCGACGTCCACCGCCTGGGCGACGAAACAGCCGGCGTCGCACGGATCCTCGAACGCCTGGGCAAGCGCTTCGAGTCGGTACATTTCGACGATCGAGGTGCCGACCAGCTCAGTGTCCGCATGGCTTCCGAAACCCTGGAGTCCGTCCTCGGCAACCTGCTCGACAATGCGGTGCGGCACGCTGAGAGCCGCATCGAGCTGCGCGCCGGATCCAACACCGACGGAACGGTCTGCTTCGAGGTCGAGGATGACGGACCCGGAATATCGGATGCCAATCTGCCTCGGGTCTTCGATCGTTTCTTCACGACTCGTCGCGACGACGGCGGCTCTGGGCTGGGCCTTGCCATCGTCAAGGCATTGGTGGTCGCCCACGGCGGCGAGGTCGGCGTGAGCTCAGAACGGCGGCGGACTGTTTTCCAGATCTCCTTGCCGAGCAGCTGAGGGGCACAACGACCTCCGCCGACGGCGAACGCAACGGGGTGTGCTTCGAATCGGTCGGCCGAGCACATCTCGCGACCGAGGAGACCGCGGAAGCGTCCACATCGAGGCTGCATTTCGATCGGCGCGGTGCGAGAATCTCGGCTACACCGACCGTGGAGCCCCCTATGAAGCTACGACCCGAACAGCAGCTCGCCCTCGACTACGCTCGCCGTGCCGGTACCGAAGCGGCCAAGGATCGCATCCGCGACAAGATGGCGAGGACATTCGCGGACCTCGAAGATCTGCTCGGATCGATTTCCGAACCGCAGGCCAGAGAGAAGCCTGCTGCCGACTCCTGGTCGATTCAGCAGGTCGTCGATCATCTGGTGGAAAGCCATCGCCCCGCGGTGGCCGAGCTGGAATCCGTACTCAGCGGCCGAGCTCCCGCAACCGATCCGATCCCTGCCGGGCTCCAATCCGCCGATCCGATGAGCATCGATTGGGCCGAGATGGTAGCTCGACTGCGGCGAGTCCACGCAGACTTGCTCGGCACGGTCGACCAGGCTTCCGACGACGCCCCACTCGACGCCAAAGTCACCATCGTCATGGTAGTGAAGTGCAGGTACGAGGACGGCTCGATCCGACCCGTAGAGTGGCTCGAGCCGTTCGACTGGAAAGCATACTGCATCTTGCTACGCGCCCACACCTTGGAGCACGTCCATCAGATTCGCCGCGCGATGGAGACAGTGGTCGCGGGATGAGCTAGCCGGCGATTCTCAGTCTCTCGGTGCTCCAGTCACCATCCTCGGGTCTCAGAACTCTACGTAGCGCAGGAAGTAGGACTGGGGCCCCAGCCGCCCCGACACGATGAGCTGTGCCTGCTCCGGCGTCATGCTGAACTGTCCGCCGCGGACCTCCTTCTCCGTGAGAAAGAGGATGTCGAAACCCTGGACACGATCGGGGAAGCGCTGCGTCAGCTGCACCAAGGCACTGGCACTGTCGCGGATCCCCTTGAAGACTTCGGATTCGGTATTGGCGCGGATCAGCAAGAGCGGTAGGCCTTCATTGACCCCCTGGAACAGGCCGAGTGAAGTACCCTGACCTTCCATATAGGCCTGCACCTCGGACGTCACTTCCGCGTCGGCGAGCGGCTCTCGTTGGACGCGCGCCAGATCGACATACCCGGCAGGTGTCGTGGGCAGCTCCGGTCCGCCTTCTGCCACGGGCTGCCGCTTCTTCGGCTCCGGAAGACTGAGTCCGCGGCCCACGACCTGGGAGATCGACGCGTCGACGTCGATCAGATCCTGGTCGTCGCCCTCGACCTCCAGCACCTTCTCTTCGATAAATCTCGCTCGCCCACCCTTACCAACTTCGTTGATCTTGCCGGTCTCCTCGAAGTCGACGTCCGACGCATCGTAGGAGGTGGTCAATCCGTTGGGCATCGTGAGGATCACACGGTCACCGTCCAGCTCGTATTCCTTGGCGGTGATGATCTGGGTGCCGTCTTTCAAGACCACGACATACGCTGTAGCTGCAGTACTGAGCAAGAGTGCTGCGGCGAAGGCCAGAACGCAGACGATCGGCCACTGGCCGCGGCGGGCGAGGCGGGTCCCGACGGGGCGGGACGGTACAGGGATCGGGTTGCGGGGTTGGCTGGCCATGGTCACTCCGGGACGCCTGTCGTGATCGATCCGTCGGAGCTTCCGACGTGGCTCGGGTTTGCCAAAGGAGAGTTACTGCTGCCATGCGAATCTACTGGAAACGCGATCATACCGCGGCCGGAGGAGGCCACGACCACGGTTGTCGGAAACGCTCACTCTTCCACGAAAATCGTGTCATCCGTTCTCAGATGTGAGAATATAGGTGGCTCTTCGCCGATTCTTCCCGGCGGCTTCCCCTACGACGAGCAGGAATCTTCATGGCCTTTCGGGTCCTCGCCAGATTTGACGATCAGACCTTCCGCGCGAACCTCAAGGAAGGCCGCAACGTCTTAGGTTCCGACCCCTCCTGCGACATCTGCCTACCCAATGCCACCGTGTCGCGCCGTCACGCAGCGGTGACCGTCGAGGGAGAACAAACCCAGCTGGAAGACCTCGGGTCGACCAACGGCACGCTGCTGCGCTCCCAGCGCATACGACAAGTCGATCTGACGCCAGGTGAGATCTTCGTCGTCGGACGGGTGGTGGTGCTGCTGGAAGAAGTGCCCGACGACGATCTCGAAGTGGGCATCGACATGGGCGACGAGTCGAACCCTCGCCCCATCGGAGAAGCACCCTCCGGTCCAGGGTTCCGCGAGCACACAGAGAGCTTCTCGCCGGTAGATCATTTCACCCTCGACCATCTGCCGAAGGTCCTCTCCCATTTGCGACGTTCGCCGGAACGCCAGCAGGTAGCACAGAAGATAGGGCACGCTCTCTACGAGACGATGCCCGTCACTGCGGTCGAGATCATCGAGAGCGGCCGATCGGCCGTCGATGGAGATGGTGAGGCGAGCGCGGAAATCGACCGCGGCGTGCTCTACTCGGCCCAGGGAGAGCAAGAGAGCCAGGGAGACAAAGCTTGGGTCGAAGCGGCATCCAGCCGCTGTCAGGTGCGAACCTGCTTCTACAAGAAGAGCGCTGCCGATCACTATCGGCCCGTTGTGGAATCGGCGCTCCTTTTGCTATCGCTGGCAGATCAAGTACGGGGCGGCGAATCCCCACGCACGGTCCTGTCGGCGACGCCGGCCGAGCGACCCCTGCCGCCGACCGTCGAGCCGGTCGTGGAGGAGATCTACGCGCAAGCCGAGCGTGTGGCACGTGGCGATGTCGGCGTGATGATCTACGGCGAGTCCGGCACCGGCAAGGAAGTGTTGGCTCGTTTTCTCCACGGCGCCTCGCCCCGTGCCGGACAGCACCTGGTGGCCATCAACTGCGCATCGCTGCCCCGCGACTTGTTGGAAGCCGAGCTGTTCGGCGTGGAGAAGGGTGTTGCCACCGGCGTCGAAGCGCGACCCGGCAAGTTCGAGTCGGCAGACCAAGGCACGCTTTTCCTCGACGAGATCGGGGACATGGCGCCCGAGACCCAAGCCAAGATCCTGAGGGTGCTGCAAGAGAAAGAGGTCTTCCGACTCGGCGGCCACACCCCGCACCCTGCGCGAGCTCGGATTATCGCTGCGACAAACCGCCCGATCCAGAAAATGATTGCCGACGGTACGTTCCGCTCAGATCTCTACCATCGCATCGCCACTTGGGAGGTGGAGCTACCGCCGTTGCGCAACCGTCGTGGCGACATCCCGAACCTGGCGGCCTACTTCCTCACGCAGGAAGCCGACCGCTACGGTATTCGCGTGCGCGGCATCTCGCGCGCCGCGCTCCGGGCTCTTCGGCGCTACCGGTGGCCGGGCAACATCCGCCAGCTGAAGAACGAGATCGCCCGCGCTGTGCTCTTTCTCGAGAACGACGAGCTGTTGGACACTGGACGCCTTTCGGTGGCGATCCGGGACGAAGAGACGCTGCACGCGGCCGGCTCCCTCCAAGAGGTTCTCGAGGCCGTGGAACGAGATGAGATCATCTCGACCCTCGACGCGACCGGTGGCGACACCTCGCTGGCAGCACAGCAACTGCAGATTTCACGACCGACGCTGTATCGACGTATCAAGAGCCTCGAGATTACGATTCCCGGATCGAAATCCGCTACCAAGAAGACTGACTCCAAGAAGACCGCGACGGCCGAAAAAGAGACGGCCGGTTCGAAGTAGGAGAACCCTTGCGAGCCCTGACTCCCGAGACCGCCATCGGCCCGGCGTTGGCCGATGCTTACCACCACCTTGCAAACCGCCTGGCCGCGGCATCTCGCGCCGCCGTAGAGGCCCCTGACATCCTCTTGACCCTGGCGCCCGAACACACCGGCGCCGACTTCGCCTTCGCCTGTTTCCCACTGGCCAAGGCCTGGCGGCGCAGCCCGGCGCAGATCGCCGGCGAGATCGCAGAAGCGCTTCATGCCGAAACGGAGCAAGAGGACGACCCGTGGCTAGCGCGAGCGGAGGCAGCGGGGCCCTATCTGAATCTCTATCTCCGGCGCGACCTCACGACGAACACCGTGTTGAAGGACGTCGGGCGGCTCCGGGAGACCTACGGTCATTCGAAACGCCAGGATGGCCGGCGAGTGATGATGGAGTACGTGTCCCCAAACACCAACAAACCGCTCCATCTCGGCCACATTCGAAACGCCGTCCTCGGACGAGCCGTAGCCAATCTGGTGGCATCCCAGGGCGCCGAGGTGTTCCGCACCGACATCATCAACGATCGCGGAATACACATCGCCAAATCCATGGTCGCGTACCTACGCTGGGGAGCTGAAAGCACCCCCGAGACTTCGGGCACAAAGGGCGATCATTTCGTCGGCGAGTACTACGTGAGATTCGACCAGGCTCTGCGCGACGAACGGGAGAGCTGGCTGGCGCAACAGGACGACCCGGATCCTGTCGACGAACGAGTCAAGAAGAAGCAGGAAGAGCGGTTCCTCGCCGAATCCGAGCTCATGTCCGCGGCGCGCGATCTCCTCCAGCGTTGGGAAGCCGAAGACGAGGACGTGCGGGCACTCTGGCGCCGCATGAACCGATGGGTCTACGATGGCTTCGATACGACCTACTCTCGCCTCGGTATCGAATTCGATCGGCACTACTACGAGAGCGACATCTATCGAGGCGGCAAGGCGGTGATCCGCGACGCCGTGGCCCGTGGTCTGTTCGAAACGGCGGACAACGGTGCAATCGTGGCACCCTTGTCCAAGCATCCGGAGCTGGGCAAGAACCTACAAGACAAAGTAGTCCAGCGGGCCGACGGAACGGGTCTCTACATTACTCAGGACATCAATCTGGCGACCATCAAGTTCCGTGACTTCGATCTCGACCGATCGATCTACTGCATTGGATCGGAGCAGAACTACTACATGCAGCAGCTGGTCGCTACCTTGCGTCTTCTCGGCTTCGAGTGGGCCGATGGGGTATTCCACCTCAGCTACGGCATGGTCTACCTGCCCGAGGGCAAGATGAAGTCACGCGAAGGTACCGTGGTCGACGCCGACGACCTCATGGCCGAGCTCGCGGACCTGGCGAAGGCAGAGATCCTGGAGCGATCGCCCGAGATCTCTCCAGAGGACCTGGCCAATCGCGCCGAGGCCATCGGACTGGCGGCCATCGTCTTCAACTTCCTGCTCGTAGGCCGTGAGACCGACATTCAATTCGATCCGAAGGCGTCCCTCGCCTTCGAAGGCAAGACCGGCCCGTACCTTCAGTACACCTACGCCCGGATGTCAAGCCTCCTGCGGAAGGCCGGTGACTGGCGGCAGCCTTCAGAGACACGGCTCACGGAAGACGCCGAGTGGAGGGTGGTCGGCGATCTTCTCGTTTTGCCCGCCGTGGTGGCCGACGCTGCCGACAGCCACGACCCCTCGCGCCTGGCTGCCCACCTCCACGACGCAGCCCAGCGCTTCAACGTGTTCTGGCACGAGCTGCCTGTGCTCCATGCCGACGAGCCCCACCGCTCTTCGCGGTTGGCTCTCGTCCAGGCGGCACGAACCGCCCTTGGCAACGGCATGCGACTCCTGGCTCTGGAGCCGATCGAAGAGATGTGAGCACCCCTCGTGGGACGCGCTGCGTAGCTTGAGACGGGGGCCGAGGCCGCGATATCATCGATAGTTCCTACGCAGATACCCGTCCCCCCCACGCTGCAGCTCCAGGCCTGCCAAGAAAAGACACCGCCTCATTCGTTCGTAGATTGGAGACCGATTCGAGATGGAACCCAGACACCTGTCGATTCAGCTGGAAGGTACTCAGCTCGAGCTTCTCGAAGGCGACATCACCGATCTAGCGGTAGACGCGATCGTCAATGCGGCCAACGAGGACCTGCAGCTCGGCTCGGGCGTGGCCGGCGCCATCCTGAACAAGGGCGGTCAGTCGATCCAGGAAGAATGCGATCGGATCGGCCACACTCCAACCGGCACGGCGGTTCTTACCGGAGGGGGAAACTTGCAGGCGCCTCACGTGATCCACGCGGTCGGTCCGCGCCAGGGAGAAGGTGAGGAAGATCGGAAGCTACAAAGTGCGGTACGTTCGTCCCTCGCACTCGCTGACCGCCATGGCCTCAAATCCATAGCCTTGCCGGCCATCGCCACCGGCAACTTCGGGTTCCCTCTCGATCGCTGTGCCAGGATCCTGCTCACTGAGGTATATCGTTATCTGCAAGGCGGTACCAAAATCGAGCGGGTCGTCGTGGTGCTGCCGACAGACGAGAAGTTCGAAGTCTTCAAGACCGAGTTGCGCCGCGGCTTCCGCTGACCGGTAGATCTCGACGCCCGGCGACGACTGTCCGCGATCTAGATCAGAACTTGGGGCACTGCCGAAGCGCCGGAATCAGCTCCCCACGAAAGCTCGCGACATCGGGATAGCGATCGTCAGCCGCTTTCTCCAGGGCCTTGGCCAGGATGTCGGCGACTGTTGCTTGGGCCGTGTTCCGAACCTTCATTCGGAAGGGCGTGTCGGCGACCTTGCGCAGCATTTCTCCCAAGGTCTCGGCCTGGAACGGTAGGTCTCCGGTGAGCGCTTCGGCTGCCAGGACACCGAGAGTGTAGAGATCGGAGCGATGGTCGACCCGATCACCCTGGAGTTGCTCCGGCGACATGTAGGCCAGCGTTCCGAGGACCATGCCGGCAGCTGTGAGCGTGTTCGGATTCGAGTCGGACGCTCGCATCTTGGCGAGGCCGAAATCGAGAACCGTTGCGCGGCATCTCGTCTCGGTGTCCACGATCATGACGTTCTCGGGTTTCAGATCGCGGTGAATGACACCCACTTCGTGGGCAGCCGCCACGCCCGCGAGCACGTCGTCGAACCAGTCGGCCAGGTCGACTGGATCGAAAGCACCACTTCGCTTGAGCGCTTCGCGCAAGGTGACGCCGGGAATGAACTCCATCACCAGATAGGCTCCGTGGCGGCCCAGGGTGCCCGAATCTGCCACCTCGACCACCGCGGGGTGGCGAATCCTGCGTCCGGCGCGCGCCTCGTTGGCGAAGCGGCCGAGTGCCACCCGGTCGCCTCCGGTGAGGATCTTCAGCGCTACAGGACTGTCTGCCTCCAGGTCGCGTGCGCGATAGACCCGACCCATACCGCCAGATCCGAGCCGCTGCTCCAGGCGATAGCGGCCGTCGACATCGCGCTCGATCAAGAGCGTCGGCTCGATGGTGGAATCGTCGTGCCGGCAGAAGTAGTCGCGGCCGCTGTAGCAACGTCCGCACTCCGGGCATTCGAGCAGCCAGTCACCGCGACCGCGGCGTTCACGCAAGCGCTCACGTAGGCGCTCGAACTGACGGAAGAGCTCCAGTGCCAATCGCCCGGCGACCGCTTGCAGGAGATCGCGCTGCACTGGCGAATATCCTCCTTGCCGCGCGCCCAGAAGCAGCAGGCCACAGAGCCCGACTTCCGGGTCGGGATGGCAGAGTGGAACCACCCAGCGCACCTGTCTGCTGCGCAGCCACGCTCTCTCGTCGTGCTGGAGGTCGGGCATCGACGAAGTGTGGCGTGGCTCCCGCCAATCGGCCGCCAATCCTGGCAGTCCGAATTCGGCCGGCAGGAGTGTCTTGCCGTCGGTGGGCTGGTCGGTGGAGCGCAGCAACCGAAAGCGTACGGCCCGACGGACGAAGAGATGCACCACCTCTGGCCGGAGTGCCTGGTCGACGGCGTCAAGGGTACGACGTGCCAACTCGTGCTCGGATCGGCAGAGAGGTAAGTCCTCGATCAGATCGAGTAGGACCTGCTCCTTGGCCCACTGATCCGGAAAGAAGAGTCTTTGCACGGCCCGTCCGAGACGTCCTCGAGGGTTGGCGGCCTCGCCTTCGACAGAGGTGTCGACATCGGTTGTCCGAACCGATCCAGAGTGCGGGATCTCAAGGTTGCTCGTGTCGAACCGATACGGTCGATCGGGGCGGACACCGCCACCGTCGTCGTCGAACGAGGAGCCGGACATCCGTCCTTTCTTCGCCTCGCTCAACCCAGGCGTTCCGCAGTGCGTTTTAGTCCTCGCAAAGCGGAGTCGAGGAGCTGAAGCGGTAGAGTACCGTTCCCCGTGAGGCTCGCGTACAGCACGCCGAGGCCCTCGACCACTGCCTGTACACGAACATGCGTACCGCTGTCCTTGGCGGATAGGTAGAAACTGGCGGTGGCGGCGAGAGCCCAAGAGCGATGGGTCAGGCTCAGCGTCTTGCCCATGGTGAACAGATCCACGGTGGGCAGCAGGTCGATCGTGCGGGCGTCGGGACGCAGGGTGACTTCGATCGACGAACCCTCTCGCAAGGCACCGCGGTCGAGGATGCGCGCGTTCTCACACTCAGGCCACCAAGACTTCCAGGTGACCGGCTTCTCGAGCAGCTCCCACACGGTATCGGCCGGTGCCAGGATGTTGCGTGAGATGTCGATTTCGCGGCCCATGACTCCTTGATCTTGCCGACTACGGAACCAGGTAGGCCGTCGCCCGGATCTGTAGCCGAACGCGAGGGTCGAAGCCACTCCCGGCGAGAGCAAAGCCACAGCGCTCGCCGAGCACCGGCAGAACCAGCCAGCCGTCGAAGCTATCGCCGGCGCCGTACGGCGGCACCACCGGCTCCAGCTCCGCCAGCTTCATCCAATGTTCTTCTTCCGGATCGAAGGTGCCACGGAGCTCTGCGTAGCAACGATCCAGATCGAGGACGGTCTTGCTCGCCGGGCTCCACAGCGACACCGTGAACCGGATCTCGTCGTAGTCGGCCGTCTCAAGCCAGGCTTCGCCTCCCTGGGTCAGGGCGAAAAAGAAGCTGCCACCGCTGTCTGTGGCGAAGATTTCCGCGGTGGGATCGAAGAGAATCTGGCGCGGCCGGATGTCGCGGCTCATGGTCGTGTGTGTACTCGGTTCGGTCGACGAGATGGACGCCGACTGTATCACCGTGCCCTGCCCCGCCCAGGCGGGCGAAACCTCTGCGCAGGCTCACCCGAGCGATCGACGCCCGGGCGTGGATGAGGCTAGAATTCCCATGAGCAGAACTGTCTGTCGCCGCCAAAACCGGAAGGAGCAACATGCCCAAGTCTCGTATGCGGTCTTACCTGATCTTCACCGGCACAGGACCCATCCTGGTGCTGTCCACCTACCCCAAGCTCACCGACGACCGCCTGCTAGAAAAACTGAGGTACAAGGGCATCGACCGGTTCATCGCCTATCAGGTGGATCTCGAAGAAGTGGAGTCGGTTTATCCGCAGTCTTTCAAACAGGCCCGCGACGACTTGGAGGATCGCGAAGACATCAGAGTCCTCGACTTCAACGGCCACCAGATCATGGCCAACTTCTCGGTGGACTCGCTGGGCGACCCCATCAAGTTTGGGGGATAGATCGAGCGAGGGATAGATCAAGGCCGGAACGAATCAGGTGGTATGAATCGGCAGACGAGTCCTTCCAGAATGCGACCGTGCGAAATTCCACGCATCCGCAGTAGGGGCCCGTCGAGCAACTCCTGAGCCAGACGCAGGAGCGCGCGGCGGCGTTCCGTGGTCAGCTCACCTCCGGCTGCCAGATAGCGCAGTACTGCAGCGGAGCCCACCGCCCAAGGCCGGCGAGCTCGGGGATCGTCCCATCCGGTGGCCTCACCGAGAGCGGCGGCGGCACCGAAAAGGAAGATCGGCGAGGGCGTCTGGAAATGTACGTCGAGCGACCGGGCCAAGGCAGCCGCGACAGCCTCTACCTCTTCTTGGGGAAGCTGTTCTTTCTGCCCCAGGAAGAGCGCCAAGCTCCGACTGCGAAGGGTGGGCAGGAGATCGAGCTGCGACGCCGCCAACAGGAGGAAATGACGCGGCGTCCGCGCGGGGGGCTCCTCGAGCAGCTTCAATAGTGCATCGGCAGCACCGCCGGAAAGGGTGTCGGCCTCCGCGATCACGAAGACCTGCGCTGCAGCCTCGAACGGTGCCGACCACGCAGTTTGGAGGAAGGCCTTCGTGGCCTCCACCGAAGTAGCCGTACGGAGATCCCTTTCCAGCACGCGGAAGTCGGGATGAAAACGATCCTGGCCACGGTCGCGCCATCGGATACGCCGACAGTGCCGACAGGCGTCTGGAGCCTCTGCGTCGCAACCCCGCGATGCCTCATCGGCCGCCGCGCAGAGCAACGTCCGAGCGAAGTCGAGCGCCGTCTGCTGGCGACCTGCAGCGTCGCCGCCATAGAGAATCACCGACGGATACAGGCGACCCCTGCTCGCGAGCGCCAGCGCCTTCTCTACCGTCCTCATCGGAAGAGGTCTTCCAGGACGACCTCCACTTGCCGCCAGGTCTCCTCACGCTCGCCCTCCGAATCAACGACCCGGAATCGGCCGGGCTCCGCCGCCACTAGATCGAGATACGTATCACGTACCGCTCGGTAGAACGACAGTCCTTCGACATCGAGCCTGTCGGGACCGTCGCCGCCCTTGCGGTCATTCTTCTGACCGCGCTGCATGGCGGCTTCGGGCTGCAGATCGAATAGGAGAGTCGCGTCGGGTCTACGGCCGCAGGTCGCGAGCCCATCCAGCTCCAGGATCCAGTCGGCGCCGAGACCGCGACCGCCACCCTGGTAGGCGAGAGACGAGTCCGTGAAGCGATCGCACAGTACGTGGACGCCGGAGTCCAGTGTCGGCTCGACGAGCTCCAGCAGATGTTGGCGGCGGCTGGCGAACACGAGGAGCGCCTCCACCTTCCCATCCATCCGGCCCCAGCGGGCATCGAGAAACAAGCCGCGAATGGCATTTCCGAGGGGCGTTCCGCCTGGTTCGTGTGTCACCAGAACCTCATCACCGCGCGCGCGCAGCCACTCGGCAGCACGCCGGAGATGGGTGCTCTTGCCGCTACCGTCGAGGCCTTCGAAGGTGAGAAACTTCGCGTCCGCCATGCGAGGCGCCTACTATACCGACGAGGCTAGAGAGCGGGGTCCGGCGCGTGGACCAGCCGCCGTCACGGAAGATCGTAGAGGACGGCCTCCTCTCCCAACTCCGCGATGCGGGAGGAGAAGTGCTCTTGCAGTTTCTCGAGCCGTTCCATCAGGGCTGCTGTCTGGAGAGGCTCGAGGTAGGGCTTCACAGCCTTCCTCAACCGTTTCCGATCCATATCCCGAAGCTTGTACCAGAGCTGCCGCTCGCAGCGGTCGAGGCTGATATCCAGCGGCAGCTTGCGCTCGATCTTGAACGCCCTGGTGTGATCGACCAACCAAAGGCTACCGGCTTGGTCGAAGAGTAGATTGCCGGTGTTGCGATCGAAGTTGTAGATCAGCGCGTCGAATACCCGCATTCGTTGCTTGTGGGTCTCGACCCACTCGCGGTCGCCGTGGGTGACGTTGGCCCTGATGCGCTCGGTCTCGCTGCGCGCGTTCTCCACCCACAGCTGGATCGACCCTCTCTTGCGACCCCAGGTACGCAATGTCACCGGGGGAATCAGCTCGAGACCGAGCAAACGGGAGATCTCCCATGCTGCCACCTCGTGGCGAAAGTTGTCCTTGGCCTTGCGAAGGTCTTGACCGAACTCCCGGTTGATCGTGCGGAAGATCGCACGGGCCCGCACCCCGTCTCGCTCGAGATCGAACCGCCATGGATTGGTAGTGCCGGAAGAAAGCTGCTTCCTATCTACGATCTCCGCATGGACGAGGAAGTCGAGTACCTCGTCGGCTTCCTGAAACGGAAGCGGTCCATCCTGTCCCATCCAGACTCTGGTGCGCGACTCCACCGCGGCCGGTTCGGACGCGAGCAGAGCCGGGCAGGCCAAGGCCCAGGTAAGAACGAATATCGTGGGGATCGAGCAGGCGGCGACGGGTGACGTTCTGCGGGACATCGGAGCTCCGAAGCACTGGCTGGGAAGTGAGCTAGAACGCGAGTGGAAACGAGCGCATAGGACGCTCGCATTCCCACATACGAAAAAACGGGCCGCGAGGCCCGTTGTTTCGCTTCGTCGCTCGGTTGGGGCCGATCAGATCACGACACCCTTGACCGGCAACTCGATCACCGGATTCTTTGCGTCACTGGTATGGATCCTGATCACCGTGTCGAACTCTCCCCTCGGTAGATCAGGGCCCAACTCGAGAAGCAAGCGAAACCGGTGACCTGGACGCTCCTCACTGTCGGTCACCTCGGCCGACAGGCCCTCGATTCCCGTGTCGATCTTGGTCACGCGGATACGGTCGGTGATGAAGTTGGTGAAAGCAAGACTGCGCCGAAGCGGCAAGGCGTCACCCTGCAGCGGACCGAAATCCACCTCCATCGGCGTGATGTGTTGACGTGGGCGTACGAAGCCAGACACCGGAATGACGGCGCTGCGCTGCTTGGGATGGTTGGTGATCACCTTGACTTCTTCCCGCAACGGGCCCACCTGCGCGTTATCCCGCAGGTTGACGTTCACGATCCACTGAGGTCCTTCGACGCCCTCGCGACGTTCGTCCGCCCTGGCGGGCCGGTAGTCGACGAAGATCTTCTGCGAGTCGGTCTTCACGTCTACGACGTCGAGGGGATGGTCGTCCTCTGCCCAGATCAGCTGCTGCACCGGCTGAACGGGCTCTTGCTGCACGTAGAGAAACCGAGCGTAGGACGGTTCTGCGCTGATGTAGGCCATGACCTTGGCCCGAACCACCAGCTGCAGCTTGGGGTTCTCCACATCATTGGTATAGACCGCGATCGACTTGCTGATCGGGCCGAAGAAATCGAGAGTATCGACCTCGGCATGGATTCGCCCGATCTTGCCGGGTGGGATGCTCTTGTCGAACTTCGCGACAGCGCAGCCACAGGCGGGCCGCACGTTCTCGATCATCAGTGGCTGATCCCCGTCGTTGCGGATCTCGAAGTCGTGGACTAGAACCTCACCTTTGGCCACGACGTCGAAATCATGGATCGGCTCGATGGGAACAGCCCTCGGTCCGGCCAGGGCGGGGATGGCCACCATCGAGAGCAAAAGAAGAGAGAGTGCGGAACGGCGCATGATGAGCTCCTGGAGAGTCTCGGTGATCGACAGGGTTCCTGGGAAAGTCGGCGGATGGTACGAAGTGGACGGCCGCAGCCTGCTGAGGATAGGGTCGCGCTGCCACCGACCTGGGAGGCCACGGACGCGGTGATCTCCGCCCGAGCCGAAATGGTAACGGCAGGCATGCCGGGAGGCGCTTCGAAGTCCGTAAATTCCGGGTAAAAGCGGACGGGGCGGAACGTGTTTTTCCGTTGCACCGCAAGGGGTTTTGGCTCCTAGGACAGGCCATGGGCAAGATGGAAGAGCGCCGCGAAGAACAACGACAGCGTCCCATGGACGTCTACATCGTCGCCATCGGCGGCACGGGCATGGCCCCTTTGGCCTGCCTGCTGAAGGATCTCGGTCACCGGGTTCGCGGTGTCGACGGTCCTCTGTACCCTCCCATGTCGACGCTGCTGGAGCATGCTGGCATCGATCCCTTCGTAGGCTACGACGCGGCCCACCTGGAGGGCGCCAGCGCCGAGCAGCCGGACTTGATCGTCATCGGCAACGCCGTACCGCGCAGCAACGTCGAGGCCGAGGCCGCAGAACGGCTACGCGCGGCGGGCGTTCCCATTCTCTCGATGCCGGAGACGGTGGCCCGTTTCCTGCTGGCGGGTCGCAAGCCTCTGGTAGCTGCCGGCACACATGGCAAGACCACGACATCGTCGATGGCTGCCTGGACCTTGCACCGCTGTGGCCAGCACCCCGGCTGGCTCGTCGGCGGTATTCCGCGCAATCTCGAACGCAGCTTCGCGGTAGGCCGCGGCGAACGTTTCGTAGTGGAAGGCGATGAGTACAACGCGGCCTACTTCGACCGCGGACCCAAGTTTCTACACTACCGACCCCACACACTGATCCTCACCAGTGTCGAACACGACCACGCCGATCTCTATCCGACCCACGAGGCGCTCCTGTCTCGCTATCGCGAGCTGACGGCTCTAGTGCCCGAAGAGGGACTCGTGATCGCGTGCGCCGGCGACGCCTCCGCCCTGGCGCGAGATGCGATCACCCAGACCGGGCGCCGTACGCCTCTCCTCACGTACGGGCTCGATCCTTCCAGCGACATCTATCCCGTGGACCTCGAGATGGATGCCGCGGGCTCACGATTCGGTGTCGTGCACGATTCGGCGCGACCTGGTTCGGACCTCGGTAGCGGCGACGCCAGGATCCACTTGCGTGTCGCTGGGGAGCACAATCTGCTCAACGCTCTCGCCGTCTGGACGGCAGCACGTTTCGACCAGCTGTCGGAGACCGCCGTTGCGCAGGCGTTGGGCGAGTTCGAGGGCGCCAAGCGTCGTCTAGAGGAGCTGGGCACCTATGCCGGCGTCACCGTGGTAGACGACTTCGCCCATCACCCCACCGCCGTGGAGAAAAGCGTCGGCGGCCTCCGCCAACGCTACCCCGGACGCCGCCTGGTGCTGTGCTACGAGCCCCGCAGCTTGACCGCCGGCCGCGCCTTCTTCGGAGATGCCTACAGATCCGCATTCTCAGAAGCCGACGTAGTCTATTTCGCACCTCTGGCCCACGAGCAGCGGCTGCTCCGCGAAGGTCACCAAGTGCTCGACCTGCAGGAGCTGGTAGTGGCTCTCCGCAGCGTGGGTGTCGAGGCGTGCATCGCGACATCGACCGACGACATACTCCAACGGGCGGTCGCGGACGCTCGCACCGGAGACGTGTTAGCCACTATGTCGTCGGGGTCCTTCGGCGGTCTGCCCTCTCGCCTCGTCGCCGAGCTAGGCAAGAGCCGAGCCACAGCCCAAGAAGAGACCTGATCGCTACGATCCCGGCAGATGTCAGAGGAGAAACTTGACATGATCGATGCCAAATCGCTGAAGCCCGGCAGCCTGGTGATCCATGGCGGCCAGAGCGTCGAACCGGTCACCGGCGCCGTGGTACCGCCCATCTTCACCTCAGCCACCTATGCTCAGAGTTCGCCCGGCGAACACAAGGGATTCGAGTACACACGCTCGCACAACCCGACCCGCTACGCCCTCGAGCGACTGCTGGCGACGCTCGAGGGCTCGGAGATCACCCTCGACGAAGACCCGAGCCTCGGCGGCTTCGCCTTCTCTTCGGGGTTGGCGGCCATGGCCACCTGCCTCGAGCTGGTGGAACACGGCGCCCGCATCGTGGCCTCCGACGATCTTTATGGTGGCTCCCGTCGCCAGCTGAGCATGGTGCGAGAGCGTACTCAGGGCCTCGAAGTGGTCTACGTCGACATGACCGACCTGGACGCCTTTGCACAGGCGATGACACCGGCGACGGCAATGGTTTGGGTAGAAACACCGACCAACCCGATGATGAAGATCATCGACCTGGAGGAGGTCACACGCATCGCTCGGGCGGCCTCCGAAAACGTGCTGCTCGTCTGTGACAACACTTTTGCCACGCCGTTTTCCCAGCGCCCTTTCGACCTGGGCTTCGACGTGGCCATGCACTCCACCACCAAATACATCAACGGCCATTCCGACGTGGTGGGAGGCGCTTTGATAGCGAAGACCACACCTCTGGCCGAACAGCTACGTTTCCTCCAAAACGCCATCGGTTCGGTGATGGCACCTTTCGACGCATCGCAGACGTTGCGAGGTGCCAAGACCCTCGGAATACGGATGGAGCGGCACACCGAGAACGCGACGGAGCTGGCGCGCTTCCTGGAGGCGCATCCGCGCGTGGAGAGCGTGATCTATCCCGGCCTGGACAACCATCCCCAAGTGGACCTGGTGAAACGACAAATGCGCCTAGCGGGAGGAATGATCACGTTTTGCATCGACGGTGGTTTGGCGGAGGCTCGGCGCTTCGCCGAGTCGGTGAGGATCTTCCAGCTTGCCGAGTCGCTGGGTGCGGTGGAGTCACTGGTGAACCATCCGGCGATCATGACCCACGCTTCTGTGCCCGCGGCAACGCGCGACAAGCTGGGCATCGGAGACAATCTGTTGCGGCTGTCGGTGGGTATCGAGTCGATCGAAGATCTCGTGGCGGACGTCGAGCAGGCGTTGGAATCGATCAACTGATCCATGGGTTGCCCGCGGTGTGACGAATCACCTGGCTCGCGCGACCGATGGGGCACCGAGAGCAACCATCCGCGGTGATCCGATGCTAGACTGACATGATGTGTCGCCTTGAATACCGCGGCTCAAACCTTCATCAGTTCCGGAGCGGCCATGATCGAGCAGCGCAGCACGTTCTTCTTCCGTTTCGCACTTATTGCGTTCTGCAGCATCCTCGGTACTGCAGCCGCTTCGGCCACACTTTGGGTCCGGGTTGCGGATGAGTCACTGGTGCGCCAGGTGGTAGATCGCGGGGGCGTCATCGTCGAAGTGGAGGCTGCCGATTGGCGCCCGGCCTACGACGCGCCGTCGCCGTCGACGTATCAGCGCATGCTCGTACGTCGCGTGATCCACGGTGATCTGGCCGACAGCGAAGAGTTGACCGTCCGCTGGCGCGGCGGCGAGACGTCCGGTGGATTGTTCCTCAAGATCTACGGAGTCGAGCCCCCGGCACCACAGGCCACGGCTGTTCTCTTCTTGAAACCGGGTTTTCGCGACACCTGGGACGCGCTCCATCTCTTCCAAGGTGTGTTCCGGACCGTGCGTCATGGCGGTCGCGACTACGCCTTCCGGTCTCTCGGCGGTGGCGAGATGGATCTGACGGGTAAATCTCTGACACCCGAAGACGACAAAATCCTCACCGAGGTCGAGAGAGCTCGCGAGCTCGAGCCCTTCGTGTCGTGGATCCGCGGCATTGCCGCAGGCCGGGCACCCGCGGCCGAGTATTGGCGCGACCAGCCGATCGAGACACTCCGCGCAGTCGCTGCCGAGAAAATCGGCGACAAGTTCACTCTGTTTTCGCCGCCGTTTCGTTGGCGAGCCTTCGACAGCAATGCAACGATTTCCCTGCGCGCCCATCAGAATGGTCAGCCTGGGCTCTCCGGTGGCGGCTTCAACGAATTTCAAAGCGCCATCAATGCATGGAACAACGATCCGGGATCCGAGGTGCGGTATCGGTATGCCGGGACGACCACAGCGTCCAGCGGATTCAATGGCCGGGATTTCGTCAACACCATCGTCTTCGACGACTTAGGTGGCGCTGGCGGTTTCGACGAGCCGTTCAGTTGCTCCCAGGGCGGTGTCATCGCGGTCGGCGGCGGCTACGGGTTCAGCAACGATCACATGCACCAAGGGCAGTCTTTCGGCCGGTGGGTGGAGGTCGACATCGTCACCAACGAAAACACGGGCTGTATTCTGGGGAATCCGGCCACGGCACGGGAAGTCTTCGGCCACGAGCTGGGCCACACCCTCGGCCTGGGCCATTCCTGCGGCGACGACTCCTCCGGCAGCTGCTCCGGGCGACCACTGCAGAACGATGCACTCATGCGCGCGACCGTCCACGCCGACGGACGGGGCGCCCGCCTCAACAACGATGATCGGGCCGGCATCAACTTCCTTCACCCCGGGGCGGCCCAACTGCCGCCGTCGGCTCCCACGAGCCTCTCGGCGTCCAACGCCGGCCTCGGCCTGGTCAACCTGAGCTGGAATGACACCTCCGACAACGAATCCAACTTCTTGGTGGAACGCCGGACCGGCGGCCAGAGCTTCGTGCAGATCATCTCTCTCGGAGCCAATACCCGCTCGTACCAAGACGCCAACGCACCGACCGGAAGCAGCCTGACCTACCGCGTGCGCGCGATCAACGGTGCCGGCGGCTCAGCCTATTCGAACCTCGCCACGGTCAACACCTCCGGTCCAACTCCTCCCTCCTCCCTCGTCGTCACCAGCTTGTCGGCCCACGCCGTGCGCCTCGACTGGGTCGACAATACGAACGACGAGACCGAGTTCGAGATCCAGATCCGCCGCGAAGACGGGGCGGCTTCTCCGTTCGCCACCTTCGCCACCTCTCCCGCCAACTCGACACAGCTCACGTTGGACGAGATCCTCACCAACACCCACTTCGGCTTCCGGATTCGCGCTCTCACAGACACCGGCAACAGCAGCTGGTCCGAGCCCGCCACCGGCAGCACCCAAGAGTACCCGGCGGGCCAGCCCTGTGTTCCCGGCGACGCGACTCTCTGCCTCAACGGTGGACGCTTCCAGAATCGTGTCTTGTGGCGTGAGTTCGGCGACCAGGCCGGGCGAGGTCAACGAGTTCTGACGGACCAGTCCACCGATTCCGGTCTGTTCTGGTTCTTCGGCGCGAACAACTGGGAAATGTTGGTCAAGAACCTCGACGGTTGCACGTTCAATGAGCGATTCTGGGTCTTCGCTGCCGCCACGACCAATGTGGAGTACACCCTGCAGGTGACCGATACGGCCAGTGGCGAAACGGTGAACTACTCCAACCCCTTGGGCACGGCAGCTCCGGCGATCACCGACATCGGTGCCTTCGCGACTTGCGGTTTCTCGGCGCCCCTCGAGGCCGCACAAACCATCTCCTCCGCGCCCCCGCTCGAGCTGGCCAAGAATCTCGGCTGTTCGAACCAAACCACCGGCACCGACACCACGCTGTTCCTCAACGACGACCGATTCGAGATCGAGGTGGACTGGCGGGACTTCCAAGACGGCACCGGTCCGGGACGCGTGGTGCAGTTCTGCACCAACGATTCCGGCTTGTTCTGGTTCTTCGGCCAAGACAACTGGGAGCTCCTGATCAAGGTCCTCGACGCCTGTACCTTCAATGACCGATTCTGGGTCTTCGCTGCCGCCACGACCAACGTGGAGTACACCCTGCGAGTCACTGACACCCAGACCAACGTCACCAAGACCTACTTCAACCCACTCGGCCAGGCCTCCGACGCCATCACCGATACCGCGGCGTTCGCCACCTGCCAGTAGCCAACGCGAGAGGCGCCCGGGGTCCGACGATTCGGGGCGCCTACCACCGAAGGTCGTACCTCTCGTCCGGTGCCACGGTGGGATAGCATTTACCTATGGAAGCGCTCGGGGGCTGGTGCCTCCCGCGGTCTTCAAAACCGTTGTCCCGGGCCGGCACGGTTCGGGGGGTGGGTTCGATTCCCATGCGTTTCCGCCAGTATTCCCCGGGAGCGCGTAGCCCCTTGTCGATCTCACAGGGCCGCGTTTCGTTTCCCCCGATCTTCCTATTGGCCGGGGCAAACCACGTTCCTCAGGTCGCCACTGAAATGGGACCCCCGGCTAGACTTCCGCGAAGCAACTGAGTTACTTCGGACCCAGAAGGACCCTTCGTCGGCCAACGAAGCGCGATAGGATTTCCGAACCAACACGAAGTGACCGCAGGAGTCGAGTCTGCATGGACCTGGACCAGAAGCTGGTCGCGGGTGGGGTCGATCAGCCCGCAAACCGGCCACTCCGCAGTCGTGGCGTCAACGTGGTGGTCGAGTGTTGAATTCGCTCGGCCGGCGCGTTCTCGGTGGAAGTTCGTGGGCAGCACTCGCCACGCTTTGCGCTGCGGCGCTCGGTGTTCTCGCCGGACTCGGACTGTTCACGTTCGGGTACGGAGACGGGGCTGCATACCTGAGCGACGATCCGCAGTCCTGCGCCAACTGTCACGTGATGCGTCCCCAGCTCGATTCGTGGGTGAAGTCGAGCCATCATTCGGTCGCCACCTGCAACGATTGCCACTTGCCCCACGACGACATCGGAAAATGGCTCACGAAGGCGGACAACGGTTTCTTCCATTCGCTGGCCTTCACGACCCTGGACTTTCCCGAGCCCATCCAGATCAAGCCCCGGAATCGCCGTGTGACCCAGGGAGCGTGTCTTGCCTGCCACGCGGACTATGTACAGCACCTGCTCCCCGCCCAAGCCGGGGGCCACATGGTGATCTGCGCTCATTGCCACGGCGATGTGGGACACGCGGCCAGGGAGTCCGGACTCGGCACACGAAACTGACGCGCGAAGGCGCGACGAGGTGAGTCACATGACTGAGAACGATCGCCCATCGACGGCACCACCGCCAGCGTCCTCTGGACGCCAGACCAGCATGCTCATCATGGTCTTTGTGGCAGCGGTGGTCGCGACGCTTCTCGTGACATGGGTGCTCGTGACCATGTTCGGTCACAAACAGGAAGCACGTCAGCCCTTCGTCCGACTGGCGGAGATCAGTGAGATCTCCACGGATCCCGAGCCCTGGGGACAGAACTGGCCCCATCAGTTCGATGGCTGGAAGGCGACCGCCGGCGATAAGTTCTACGGTGGCGCCAGCGCCATGCCGCAGAGCAAGCTCGACGACCACCCGTGGCTGAAACGACTCTATGCGGGCTACGCGTTCAGCCTCGACTACCGTGAGGCTCGCGGACACGCCTACATGTTGTACGACCAAGGGGTTACCGAGCGAGTAACGAAGAAGCCCCAGGCCGGAGCCTGCCTGCACTGCCATGCTTCTGCCACGGTGATGTATCGGAGAGAAGGCCTGAAGGCCTTGGGCAGGCCGGCGGATGACGAGGCACTCGCCGCGGAATTCGACATGGAGGCGGTGATCCGCGGTTTTCAGGAGGTCAGTCGCCTGCCCTACGGCGAGGTCCTTGCCTTGGTCATGGCGGCTCCGGACGGGACTCCGGGAGAGCACGAGCCGGTGGTTCCCCAACCACCGCTCGGAGGATTCTCGGGCGAGTTCTCCGGAGAAGAGGTCCCTGAGGACCATCCGGCGCTCGGTGGTGGTGAGGCCCATCCTGTGTCTTGCATCGACTGTCACGATCCCGAGACCATGTCGATCCGTGTGACGCGCCCCGGGTTCGTCTTGGGCATCGCGGCACTTGCAGGCAGCGAGGAGCCGACACCTCATCTGCCGAGTATCGAGGCCTGGCGGCGCGGTGACCGGACCACGCCCTACGATCCGAACCTGGATGCGACGCGCCAAGAGATGCGTTCATACGTGTGTGGCCAGTGCCACGTCGAGTACTACTGCGCCAACAAGGACACGCTCGAGTTCCCCTGGTCGAAGGGCCTGAAGATGGAACAACTCGAGGCGCATTGGGACGAGAAAGTGTTTCCGGACGGCACCGAGTTCTACGACTACAAGCATGGCGAGACCGGGGCGCTGGTGCACAAAGTGCAACATCCCGAGTTCGAATTGTGGAGCCAAGGCGTTCACGCCCGGAGTGGCGTCAGCTGTTCGGACTGTCACATGCCGTACGAACGCGACGGTGCATTGAAGGTGAGTAGCCACAACGTGCGAAGCCCACTCGAGAACGTCAACAACGCGTGCCAGCATTGCCACAACGTCGGTGAAGCCGATCTGGTGGACCGGGTCGAGACGATCCAGGCTCGGACTGGCGCGCTGATGGAGAAGGCGGCGATCGCGATGACCGACATGCTCGATGCCGTTCTCGAAGCGAAGGCGACGGGTGCTACGGAAGAGGACCTCGCCCCAATCTACGCATTGCAGCGTAAAGCCATGTGGCGTCTCGACTACATAAGTAGCGAGAACTCACGAGGCTTCCACGCGGACCAGGAAGCCGCGCGCATCCTCGGAGAATCGATCGACTACAGCCGGCAGGCGCAAGCGATGGCACTGCGTCTGCGCGCTCCTGCCGCACCGAGCACGACAGACCTACCGATCGATCCGATCGTCGGGGTCACTCCGAGCGAAGCTTCGAAAGCCGAGCAGTAAGCAGACCATGTATGTCTCCGAGCGAGGCTGACCAAGGTCCGGCGCTACCGAGCCAACGACCGGCTATTCTCGTCCCGCCTTCACGAGCTGCGAAGGACCTTCATCGGATCCAGACGGCTGGCACGAAATGCCGGGACGGCATTGGCCAACGTTGCGACTCCCAGGAGCAGCAGCGAGACACCCACCATGACCGTTGGGTCACGCGCCTCGACACCGTAGAGCAGGGTCGACAGCAGCCCTCCAAAGGCAAGCGCCGCACCCAGGCCGAGTGCCGAACCCAGCACAGCCAGGCTCAGACCGCGGCCCAGAACATGGCGGAGGAGCGAGACCCGCGACGCACCCAGCGCCATGCGGACGCCCAACTCATGTCGACGTTGACCGACGACAAAGCTCAGGACTGCAAAGGTGCCGAAAGCGGCCAGAGCCAGGGCGGTAGCTGCGAACAGTCCCAACAGCCACGACGTCAGCCTTCGCAGGGCAGTCGAGCGGCCGAGCTCGCCCGAGAAGCTGGTGACATCGAAAACCGGTAACTCCGGGTCGATATCGGCGACCACCAGCCGAGCGGAGCGAGCGAAAGTCTCCAGAGCGGCCGCGCCGGCGCCATCTGAAGCTGCGACCACGGCCAGGCGGCTCGGCACCCGGCTCCACACCGGGGCGCCCAGGGGTAGGTAGACGCCGGGCCGTACCTCTTGGTCGAGCCCGTAGTGTCTGACGTCGCGGCTGACTCCCGCGATGGTCATCCAATGACCGTCAGTGCGGATGCGCCGGCCGACCGGGTCGCGATCGCCGAAGAACGTGTGCGCGAACGTCTCGTTCACCACCACCTCGTAGGGCGCGTAGCCTGCCTCGGGATCCACCAGCTCGCCATCGTCGTCCAGCTCCGGCAGCTCGAGTAGCCCGGGCTCGCGAAAGGTCCGGCCAGCCACCAGCGGTATGTCGACGACGGAGAAGTAGTCAGCGCTGGCCCAGCGCACCAGCACCACGGGTCGCGGTGTGTCCTCGTCTCGCTCGATCCCGCCTTCGGCGCCGAAGAAGCCACCGTTGTGGCCCTGAAGGGGTGGCAGGTCGATGAGAGCGGTAGTGTTTCCCGGTAGTGAAGCGGCCCGTTCGCGCAAGCGCTGGTAGAAGATCATTCGGTCGGCCGCGTCACCGTAGGTCGACTCGGGCAGTGCGACGTGGAAGCTCTGGACTCCCTCGACCCGGAAACCCGGATCGTTGTCGAGCATGCGAAGCTGTGACAGCAGAACCAAGGCCGCGCCCACCAGCAGCAGCTGAGCCAACGCCATTTCGCCGGTGACCAGGGCAGACAAAGCTCGATGGCGCCGAGGGTCTCCGCCGCCGCGGGCGTCCTGGCTGCGCAGAGTCTCTCGAGGTGGCGTGCCCGACGAGTGGACCGCCGCCAGCAAACCGAAGAGCGCCATGACGCCGACGCAGGCCGTGACACTGAGGGCGGTGGCGGTTGGCTGTAGCGCCAGCTCGACCCAAAACGGCAACGTCTCGACGCCGAAGCGCGACACCAGCGCGAGCCCCGCCCAAGCCACACCGACGCCGACACCCGCACCGAGCAGCGCCAACGACAGGCTTTCGACCAGCAGTTGCCGGACGACGTCCCAGCGACCGGCGCCGAGCGCTCGACGCACTCCGATCTCCCGCCTCCGCGCCTCGCCACCTGCCAACATCAGGCTGGCGACGTTGGCGCAGGCCACGAGGAGGACCAGGAGCGTCGCCACCATCAACGTCTCGACAGCCCTCCGGCTGTCGCCGACCAGATACTCGCGCAATGGCTGCACGACCGCCGATGTCGCTTGCTTGTACGGGTAGGCCTCCTTGAGATCCGCCAAGGCTGCGTCGAGATCGGCCGCGGCTTGCTGCACCGACACGCCGGTGCGCAGCCTGCCGATGGCGTCGTAGGAATACGAACCCGGACGGTCGGGATCGGGTGCAGCCGGTACGAGCAGTTGTGTCTCTTCCGGCAGGTGCAGTCCGGGCGGTAACACGCCGACGATCTCATGGGCCACGGCATCGAGGCGCACGGTGGTTCCGAGAACTTCCGAAGTACCGCCGAAGCGGCTACGCCATAGCTCGTGTCCGAGCATCACCACTGCCGGCCCGTCGGGAACATCCTCCTCAGCCCGAAAGCTGCGGCCCACTACAGGGGCGAGTCCCAGGACATCGAGGAAATCGTGGCTGACCTGACCGCCCAGAAGCCGCTCGGGCTCGCCGTCGCCGGGAGTCAAGTTGAACTCCCGATCGCGATACAGCGCCATGGCTTCGAAGTGGCGCGACCCCTCTCGCCAGGCCAGGAAATCGGCCGGGTCGATGGAAACCGACTCGAGGTTCCATTCCGGCGCCCGCTCGTCGAGATGCACCAAGCGATCCTCGGCCTCGAAACCCAAGGGCTCCACGAGGATCGAGTGCATCAAGCTGTAGATGGCCGTCGTACCGCCAACTCCGAGGACCATCAAGGTGACTACCAAGGCACTGTGGGTCGGACGGCGACACAGCGACCGGAGCGCGGTGTTCAGGTCGGCGACGAGGCGGGTGGCTCGAAACATGGCGTCTCCTTCGATTGACCCAGGTTCGCCTCTAGGATGCCGGCTGGTGCCGAAGCGTTTGCATCGCGTAGGATCTCAGACGGTGGTGCAAGGATCGTCGTCCCAGGCGGACAGGTTCATCTAGAAGCACCGTGGTTCATTTCTCAAGTGAGGCCGAGCCATGCCGAAACCGACAAGGGGAAGTCGACAGACACGGCCCATCGAGACGCGGCGCTGGCTGGATGGGGACGACGGGCTGAACTATCTGCGCGCCACCTACGACGTCCACCGATTCAGCTACCACTGCCATGATCACTTCGTGATCGCCACGAATCTGAGCGGTGTTTCGGCCTGCTTCTCGGGACCCGATCGGCAGCTCACGTTCGGCCCTGGTGAGATCGCCGTCATCATGCCGGGCGAGAAGCACGGCGGACGACGTGCTACTGGCGCGCCCTGGGTCTATCGGGCCGTGTACCCGTCGATCCAGATGCTGCGTCGCCTCGAGATCGACCTTACGGGCCGTCCTTCGAAAGGGCCGAGTTTCCGCCACAAGGTGTATTCGGACCCGGAGCTCGCCCGGGACTTCCTGATCGCACACGGTGCAAGCTGCGGAGGCGACGACGCGCTGCATAGCGAGTCGTTGATGGTCGAGGTTCTCGGCCGTCTTCTCAAACGCTACGGTACCTCGTCGGTACGCGCCGAGGTTCCGTCGGATGCCGCCCGGCTGTCACGCGGTGTAGATCTGCTCGAATCCAGCTTGGCCGGATCGGTGTCTCTCCAGGAGCTGGCCGATGCCAGTGGCTACAGTCGGTTTCATTTCCTACGCCTGTTCAAGCGCAAGTACGGCGAGACACCCCATGCCTACTTGACCCGTCGCCGCGTCGAGCACGCACAGGAGCTTCTGCGTCGGGGTCTCCCCATCGCCAGCGTCGCCTGCGACACGGGTTTCTTCGACCAGGCTCATTTGACCCGCCGCTTCAAGCAGATCGTCGGGGTGACACCGGGGGAGTTCGTGCACGGCGTCAGCAGCTGAGAGAAGAGGACGCCGTCGGCCGCTTCGCTCTGGGGTAGAGCAATACCGTGCAATACGGCGACGGGAACTACCGATCGAATACGCCCATCATGGGTCGACCTGCACTCGAGTATCGGCGACGGCGGACGACGGGGGATTGCGGCCAGATCGCCGCCGGACGACCACCCCGTTGGCTGCTCCTGGCGATGACGCTGCTGCTATTCGCAGTCTGGGGCAACAGCTTCGTCGCGATCGGCCATCTACTCGGTGCCGACGCCAGAGCAGCACGTTTCGATTGGCAGACTCTTGCCCAGGCGCGCTATCTACCGGTGGGTCTCTGCTGTTTGGCCTGGTGCTTGCTCCGCGGTCGCACGGACACCGCTCGCGTGCTCCGACGCCGGCCACTGCGTGCAGCCATCGGTGGTCTGTGCAGCGTTCCGATCTACGGATTCGCCCTCTTCTATGGCCAGGGCAGCGGGGTGTCGGCCCCGGTCGCTTCGTTGGCTACCGCCCTCTGCCCCATCTTCGTCATCGCCCTGGCGTCTGGCTTCCTCGGCGAACGCATGAGCTCGGGTCAATGGCTGGGAGTGCTGGTCGCGTTGAGCGGTGTCCTGGTCCTGGCCATCGGTGGCACCGTTTCGGCCCCCCGGCCCGACTATCCTCTCTCCTTGGCGGCAATCTTCGTCGCTCCCTTGGCTTGGGCTACCTTCACGATCATGAGCAAACCCGTCGTGGCCCAGGTAGGCCCGGTGACCTGGAACGCCACGACACTGGCGGCAGGCGGGTTGTTGATCCTCCCCTTCGGACTCAACGAGACCTGGAGCCATCTACGCCAGCTCGATGCGGCCGGTTGGGCCTGGCTCGCCTACCTGATCCTTCCGTGCACTCTCATCGGTAGCGCCATCTGGTTCTGGCTATTGCGCTACCTCGATGCAACCACCGTTGGGATGACGGTCTTCCTCAACCCGCCGATCACCACGCTGTCCAAGTTGATTCTGAGCCGGATTTCGAGCGACTTTTCCTATTCGATCTCGCTCACGGACGGAGTCGGTGGCATTCTGGCTCTGATCGGCCTGGCCATCACCGTATGGCCGAAGAGCCGGGTGAGTATGCGGCTCGAAGTCCAACGAGCTCGGCCTCCGCGACACGAATAGACCGAGACATCGCGAAGCCTCACCTTGGACACCGGACCGCGCCGATCTGCTCCAGAATACTCTCGCGTTCGCGGCTCCAGCGCTCGGCGATGCGGCCGTTCTCCAATCGGTAGACGACGATAGCGTCGTTGTGTATTCGCCGCCCGCTGGGCTCCTCTCCATCCAGGGATCCCGCGTGGACCCCCGCAGCAGAAACTCGAGCTACGACACGGTCGCCTTCGGCGATCAGGTCGTGAATGATGTGGTGGGTATCCGGAAAGGCCGCACCGACGGCCGCGAAGGCGGCAAGCATGTTCTCGCGATCACCGGCGCCGCCCTGACGGATCTCTCGATGCGCATGATCGACGTAGTCATCGGCGAAGAATCTAGCTAG
>JALCBJ010000116.1 GCA_028066595.1 Thermoanaerobaculia bacterium | reverse complement strand
CCTTGGCCGGCCCAGACTCTCATTTCTCGTGGGCCGTATGGCGGGTAGCAGGTCACCGAGGGCTCGTGAATAGTTCGGGCCAGTCGCGCGATACCCCGGGGGGCGCCCACCCGCCCCAAGAAGACGAGCAAATGTGCACCCACGTCTGACCTCAGCCGCGGTACAGGGTGGAGTTCACGAACCGCCGAACGGTCAGAGACTCAGAGCCTCTCTTGTTCGCTGGCGGCCTGATCGGATCTGGATCGTGGTGAACACGAGCGCAAAGACGATGGTGCAAACCAATACGATCGCGCCGCCGCTGGAAATGGACAGGTAGTACGAGGCATAGAGGCCGCAAATGCCGCTGGCGCAGGCGATAGCGGCCGCGATGGTCATCATGGGCACCAGTCGTTTCGTCACTAGCCCAGAGGTTGCGGCAGGCGTCACCAGTAGCGCACTGGTCAATACGACGCCCACCGCCTGAATCCCGGTGACCACTGCCAGGGCCATGAGCACCAGCAGAAGGTAGCGCAGTCGGTCTGGATCGAGACCAATGGCCCGGGCATGGTTGGGATCCACGCTGCACAGCATCAGTTCCTTGTGAAGCAGTGCGAGCGTGCCCAGCACGACGACCGCGACCACGCCGATAGCCCAGAGGTCGCTGTGCGTGACACCGAGGATGTTGCCGAACAGCATGTGCGAGAAGTCGCGGTAGCTTTGGACCGTGCTGATGAGGACGATACCCAGCGCGAACATACCGGTAAACAGCACGCCGATCGCGGTGTCCTCCTGCAACTGCTGGCGGCGGCTGAGCCAACCGATGCCCAGGGCGGTGGTCACCGCGGCAAGGACCGCGCCGACCAGCAGGTTCCACTGGTTCAAGTAGGCGATGACCAATCCTGGCAACGTGGTGTGTGCTACCGCGTCCCCGAAGAAGGCCATCCGGCGAAGCACCACGTAGACCCCCAGCGCCGCGCAGGTCACGCTGATCATCAAGATCGCCAGCGCGGCCTGCCGCATGAACGGATACGCCAGTGGCTCGAACAACCAACTCATGCCACGAACTCCGCCGCCGGTGCCGGGATGTGTCGCGCCGCGTCCCAGTTCCGGTGCGCCGCCGCGCTGGGTGCGTCTTCAACGAGCCGACCCGACTGCATTCGCATCAGGCGATCGCATCGTGGGTGGAAGCGGGCATGATCGTGCGTGGCCGCCAGCACCGCCTTACCCTCGCGTGCCAGCCCGGCCACCACGTCGAGGATGACTTCGACCGTGTCGGCATCTACCGCGTTCGACGGCTCGTCGAGGAGGATCAGGTCTGCTTCGTGTACCAGCGTGCGGGCGAGCAGGACGCGCTGCTGCTGGCCGCCCGAAAGCTCGCCGATCTGGGTGCGCGCCAGCTCCCGGATGCCGAGCCGTTCCAGTGCCTGCTCGACGAGTCGGTGGTCTTCTCGCGTGGGTCGGCGCAACCAGCCCATGTGGACAAACCGGCCCGTCATCACCAGCGTGTACACGTCGATCGGGAAATGCCAGGCCAGTTCGCCACGCTGAGGAAGGTAGCTGACCCGAGTCTGACAACGTCCGGCGGTGTGGCCGAACACGCGGATCGATCCATGGTGCGGCTCGATCAAACCGGCTGCGGCTTTCAGAAGCGTGCTTTTTCCGGTTCCGTTGTCACCGGTCAACACCACCCATTCGCCGGATTCGACGGCCAGTGTCACCTCGGAGATCGCCGGCCGTGAAGCTCCGGGGTAGCACACGGTCAAACGGTGGGTTTCCAAGGCGAAGCAGTTGCCCGGTCCAGCTGAGCTCCGATGACCGTACCCGGTCCGGCGGAAGCTCTGAAGCAGGCGTCGTATCAACGCAGCGCCTCCGCCATGGTCTGCACGTTGTGCCGGATCATCGCGATGTAGCTCGTGCCCCCGGCGTCTGCCGAGCCCAACGCGTCGGTATACAGCGTCGCAACCACCGTGACCCCCGACTGACGCGCGATCTGCTCGGTAAGCCGCGGATTGATGATGTTCTCGGCGAACACGGCGGTGACGCCGGTCGCCTTGATCTGCTCCACCACATCCACGACCGCGGCGGCCGAAGGATCGTTGATCTCGCTCGAGACCGATCCAAGGACGGTCACCGTGCGGAACCCGTACTGCTCCGCGAAATAGCCGAACGTGTCGTGCGCGGTCACCAGGACGCGCTTTTCCGCGGGAATCATCTCGACCTGTGTCCGGACCCACGCATCCAGCTCACGCAGCTCGCTGATATAGCGATCTCGATTGGCTTGGTATGAAGCTGCGTTCGACGGATCAGCTTCCGCCAGCGCCTCGGCGACTACGGTGACCATGGCGATAGCGTTCGGTACATCGTGCCAGACGTGTGGGTCGAACTCGCCATGGTCGTGGCCATGGGCATGTTTGCCGTGGCCAGCGTGGTCATCGGCACTTTCGACATCGTCGTCATGGCCGGCATGGTCATCGTGGCCATGGGCATGATCGTCGTGATCGCCGTCGCCGTCGTGGCCATGGGCATGATCGTCATGGCCGGCATGGTCATCGGTATCGGCGTGGTCATCGTGGCCATGGGCATGATCTTCGTGATCGCCGTGGTCATGAGCATGTTCGCCGTTGCCGTCGTGGCCTTGGGCAGGTTCGCCGTTGCCGTCGTGGCCTTGGGCAGGTTCGACGTGATCGGTGTGTTCACCTACCTCGTGACCATGGTGGTCTTCGTGGCCGGGAGATTCCTCTTCGTGATCGGTTGCTCGGGCTTCGATCGATCGTGTAGCCACGATCCGCTTTGCGGTCGAGCCACTGGCGTCGAAGAGGTCGTCCAGCCAGCCCTCGAAACCCAGGCCGTTCTCGAAGACAAGCTGCGCGTCGTGCAAGGCGACACTGTCCTGTGGAGTGGGCTCGTAGCTGTGGGCATCGCCATCAGGACCGACCAGCGTTCGCAAGTTGACGTGATCGCCCCCCACTTGATGCACCAAGTCCCCTAGAATGCTGTATGTCGCGACGACTTCGAGGCCCTGACGCTGTGTCGGCGAATCGTCTCGCTCGCAACCCGAGAATGCCAGAAGCAACCCCGGCAGAATCAACCAGTTCAGTGTGGATCGCATGGTCAAATCTCCGGCGCCCGTTGAATCGGAACGCTATGCCCTCGGGCAGCGGCGTGGATGCCTCATCGGGGGCTTTCTGAGTCCTCTCGACGAAATTGCATGGGGCTTGCAAATGCAAGCTACTTGCGTAGTATAGTAATTATACTCAAATTGCTTGCTCGTGCAAGTTCTCTTCACTAGGGTAAGGCTGTGGATTGGGTCGCGCGTCTGAGTTGGGCATGAGAATCACGAAGGACCAGGCACGAGAATGGCTGCACGAGAGCGGTCTCCGGGCCACCGGCCCCCGGATGGCAGTGTTCCAGGTCCTTGCGGAAGCCCGGAGTCCACTTTCGCACACCGAGGTCCTCGAACGTCTCGGCGAGACGGATTGGGATCCCGCGACGATCTACCGGAACCTGGTGAAACTCCGTGATGCCGGTGTCGCCCCAGTGGTCAGCCGCGCGGACGGCATCGATCGCTACGCGCTCGTCGGGGCGGAAGACGACGGCCATCATCACCCGCATTTCTTCTGCGAGGGCTGTGGCCGCGTCGCATGCCTGCCGGCGCACCTCACGGCGTCGATGTCGATGGATGGACCCTGGGCTGCGTCGATCCAGAAGGCGATGGTCCAGCTGCGCGGCGAGTGTCCTGAGTGTCTCCAGCGCGCCGGCGATTCTCCTCGATGAGCTTCCTGGCTCGGGCCCTCGTCAGACAACGACGCCGTGGACTGTCTCGGCCGAACAGATAGCTCCTGGCCGGCCCTCCTTCATGGGGGCGGCTGCTGATGATCCGGAACGTCCGCGACGCCTCCGAGGCTGCGCCGTGGCGCCAGAGTCTTAGATGTCGAGGACACTCTCGACAACGGAGCAGAGTCCAGTGACCGAGCGTGAATCAAGGGCAACAGACCTCTCGGTTCTCTGCCTGCTCTTCGTGTCGGGCTTCGCCAGCCTCGTCTACCAGGTACTCTGGATGCGGGAGCTGGCGTTGCTCCTCGGCAGCTCGGCTCACGCGACCGCGGGAACACTGAGCGTCTTCTTCGGTGGGCTCGCGATCGGGGGTGCGATCTGGAGCCGTCGAGCGCCCCGGGTTCGACGCCCTCTGGTCGAGTACGGCTTGCTGGAGATCGGCATCGGGCTCACCGGCACCCTGTACTTCGGCATGATGGCCGTCTACGCGGTGGCGTACTCGCCGCTTCACGACGCCGTCGGTGACCGACCGGCCCTGCTGCTGGCTGCGAAGCTCGCCCTGGCGGCCGGCGCCCTCCTGCCACCGGCGATCCTCATGGGGGGCACGCTACCGCTCGCGGCGCAGTACCTCGTGGGCACGCGGGGCTCCCTGGGCCGAACCGGCACTCTCCTTTATGGCCTGAACACCCTCGGCGCCGCCGCCGGGGCCCTGGCCGCCGGGTTCTGGCTTCCGCCCTGGATCGGTTTCAAGAGTACCTATCTGCTGGCGGCGGGCGCCTCCCTCGTCATCGGCATCCTCGCTTGGAGACTCGGAAGGAAGGCCGATCCGCAGGCCTCGGCTCTTCCGACGCCCGGGAGCCCGCCCTCTCCGAAGGATTCGGGCCGCCGACGTGATCGCCGGGCCGAAGTCACCCTGACGGCTCCGAGATTGGTCGTCACCGCGGTCGCATCCGGCGCGTTCGCACTGGCGCTGGAAGTCCTCTGGACGCGCATGTTCCAGCAGGTACTTCAGAACTCTGTCTACACGTTTTCGATCATTCTCGTCACCTTCCTGGCGGCCCTGGCGGTGGGGGCGCTCGTGGCACGCCGGATCGCGCGGGCCCGAGTCGATCCCTGGGTGGCGCTTACCCTCGTCGTGACCACTGCTGGGATCGGTGCCCTGGCGACGCCCTTTCTCTTCTTCCAGATCACCGACGGTATGCGCTACCTCGGTTCGGGGGAGCAGTGGTCTGTCTACGTCGTCTCGGTCTTCAGCGCAGCCGCGCTGGTGCTCTTTGTTCCCGGCGTCGCCGTCGGAACGGTCTTCCCCTATCTGCTCCGTGTAGCCGAGCGGAGCGGACAGCCGGGCAGAGTCGTCGGTCGTCTCTCGGCACTCAATACGGCCGGTGCGATCGTCGGCTCGCTGGTGACAGGATTCGTCTTGCTGGGAGCGATCGGTCTCTGGGCCAGTCTCCTCGTCGCAGCCGGCGCCTACTTCGTGCTTGCCGCCTGGCTCGCGCTCGCTGCTTCCCGGCGGGTGGTTCTCGTGCCGGTGGCGGGCCTCGTGGTGGCCCTCACGGTGGCCAACCCCTCGACGCTTCCCGGGGTGAGACTCAACCACGAGACCGAGACTCTTCTGGCTTCGTGGGAGGGCCGCGACGGATTCGTCGCCGTGATCGAACGCAATGGCTCGCGGCGCATCAAGATCAACAACTTCTATGCGCTCGGCAGCTCCGCGGCCATCGAGCACGAACAGAATCAGACACTGATTCCTCTCATGCCCCACCCCTCCCCTGAGAGCATCTTCTACCTCGGCATGGGGACCGGCATCACGGCCGGCGCGGGTCTTCGACTACCGAGCAAGCACGTCACTGTCACCGAGTTGGTGCCCGAAGTGATCACGGCCGCGGCGGAGTACTTCGACGATCTGGCCTCAGGGCTCTTCTCCAACCCCCGGGCACGGGTGCTGGCGCGCGACGGCCGCAACGAGCTCCGCGGTCGAGCCGAGCAATACGACGCGATCATCGCCGACCTGTTCATCCCGTGGAGAGCGGGCGTCGGCAACTTGTACAGCCGAGATCACTATCAGGCAGCACTGACTCGGCTTGGGCCGGCTGGCGTGTACGTCCAGTGGATTCCTCTTTACCAGGTGACGAACGTCGAGTTCTGGACCATCGTTCGTACCTTTCTGGAAGTGTTTCCACACGTTCAAGTTTGGCGTGGTGACTTCTATGCCAACAAGCCCATCATGGCCCTGGTCGGCACGGTCGAGCTCGAACCGCTCGACCCGGAGGCGATCTTTCGCAACGGGCGACACTTGAGAGGGGACTCCGGCCTCGATCCGAGGATTCCCCTGGCGTTGACGTTGCCCTTCTACGCCGGGAATCTGAGCGAGAGCCGAGAGATCGTGCCCGTAGGCCCCGTCCATACGGACGACGATCCAGTGATCGACTACACGGCGCCGATCAGTCATCGAAACGCCCGCGCGGGACGCGCCGCCTGGTTCACCGGCATCGAGCTGATCGAGCTCATGGACCGGCTGCTCGCCACGACCCCTCCCGATCAGGATCCTTACCTCGCTCGCCTGGATGCCGCGACCCGCAGCTTCGTCGCGGCAGGCCTCAGTTACCACAAGGGCGCGATCCTCCATGGCCTTGGACGCCGTGACGAGGCGCAGCGATACCTGGACGATTTCGTTGCTCGCCTGCCGATCCGAGTCGAGTTCGAGACGACAGGGAGAGGCTCCGCGGTCGTCGAGGAGACCGAGTGATGGATCAAGGGCTCGGGGACGCTTTCTGCCGCCGCCGGGGGCAGGTCTTGCTCTCAGGAAAGACGCGACCTCAGACGGAACCCGGCAGCTGGCTGAATGGGGCACGGGGGTCGACGCATCCGCGCCGGACGGGAGGGGCCAGGTCGACGCAAGATCCATCGTGTCGACTTCCGCCGATCTTTGGCGACCATATGGTGTGATTTGACATGGTCGATCGTTATCCCTGGATAATATAGTTACGTAGCCACACTCAAGCCAGAGAATTGATATTCATTGACTAGCCTACGTCCGCGCGAAGACGGTTCCGGAGTGATCGATTCCGGCTGTCATGGCCTTGATCGGCCCTGCGAACGTCGCGGGCCGCCCGCACCCTTGCACCGTTCGAAGGAGATCCCGATGCGAAGAGCCCCCTTTTCGAAGATCGCCATCGTCTTGCTTACCCTGACGGTTCTCGCCCCAGCGGTCGCGCTGGCGAGCAACCCCGTCCCCAGCTTTACTGTTGCTTGGACCGTCGCCGAAGACCCCGGAACCGGCTTCGAAGGCTCGCCGACGTACTGCGACCTCGACGGCGACGGCCTGGACGAAGCGATTGTCGCCGTCGGTTCTGGCGCCGCACCCTTTCCTGCGGACCCAGCCTATGTCGAAGCCATCGACGCCTTGACCGGCACTCGCTTGTGGCGCAGCGCCCAGGGCGACGCCGGTTTCGCAGCCCCGCTCTGCCGCGACGTCGACCATGACGGTGTGCTCGACGTTTTGACCGCCGGCCGCTTCGGTGACGTGCGCGCTCTTTCCGGCATCGACGGCACCGTGATCTGGTCGCTGAACGGCCTCAACCCGGGAGAGATCGACGCCGACGCCAATACCTACAGCCCGGTCTCGGCACCGGAACGTCCCGGCCTGGTCTTCGTGTCGACGGGAGGCGGCGTCGAGCTTGAGGACGGACCGCGCAATCCGGGCGCCGTGCTCGCCCTCGACCTCGACGGCCACGTCCTGGCCCGCTGGGACGAGCCCAACCAGGCGGAAATCTACAGCACCCCCGCGGTCAAAGCCCTCGGCCACTACGGGCGAGATATTCTGCTGGTGGTCGGTTCCGGCGGCGAGACCTTGCCGGGAAGTCTGCACTTCCTGCTCTACAGCACCTATTTCAAGACCTTCTTCCCTTACGCCGAAGTACCTTCGGCCTGCGCCAACGGCGGCTTCGTGGCGAGCCCGGTGCTCGGCGACATTACCGGTGATCGCTTCGGCATTCCGGAAGTTGTCGCCGCGGAGATGTGTGGCACCGTCGCCGCCTACAATCTGTTCGGCCACGAACTCTGGCGCCAGCCGACGGCTTGGCCTTATGTCATCGCCAACCCCACGCTCAGTGACCTGAACCAGGACGGGGTTTTCGACGTCGCCGTGGCCAGCATCGCGGTCAATCCCAGCCTGCCTGCGACCTTCCCGCTCATCGATGCCTCCCTCGAGACCTTCGACGGTGCCACCGGCGCCTCGATCTGGACGGCGCCGCTCAAGCTGCCGCCTTTCGCGACCCCCGCCGCCGCCGACATCGACGGTGACGGCATCGAAGATCTGTGGATCGCGACGCAGAACTTCTTTCTGCCCAGCGAGCTCACGGTGTACTCGGGGGCGGACGGGTCAGAGCTCGTCGCCTATGGCACGGTGAGTTGGGCCGGCTCGCCCGTACTCGGCGACGCCAACGGCGACGGCTCGATCGACGCCCTCGTCATGGACGCGCCGCCGGTCTTCGCTCCGCCTTTCCCGCCGGTGAGTACGATCCTGCTCGACCTGCCGGGGATACCCTTCGACCCCCACGCCTCGTGGAGCGGCTTCCGCGGCCCGAATAGCGACGGTTTCCGTCGCTGATCAGCGGACTCGCTGTCCACCAGGAGCCGCCCGGGGTATCCCGTCCGGGCGGCTCGCTGGCTGGTCACTCGCGGTGACAGGCTCGTGATCGGGGCCATCGAGTAGCGAGCTGAGATCCTCCGCGTCGAAGCTGACCGGTAGGTCGGAGACCCTGACGCTTCGTACAGGATCTGCTGGAGCGACTCTTCAGGGCCTGAGACAATTGACCAAGTTTTGGCGGCCCCCGACGACGACCGCTGCCGAGACGGGCTAGCCTGAGGTCGGCGGCGGTAAGATCTCGAGGTGCATGAGTCCTCCAGAGTGGTCCGGCCGCGAGGGAGGTGTTCCTGGATCCGGAGGTCAAGACATGGCGATGGCATATCGGGAGTTAACCTTGGGGTCTGCGCTGGTCCCCGATGCGAAACCACGACGAGGCGGTTGGCCACGCGAGTCGCGCTCTTGGATCGCCGCCCCTCTTCATGAGTAGCAGAGCGATTCCCCGGCCGTCGCATCGCCGTGATGTGCGGGACTGGAGTCCTGCCCGGAGAACCGAGGGCGAACGAGTGGAGACCCTGGCTCTCAGAGGCCGAATCTCTCTCGTGCTCAGCCATATCGAGACCGGCCGCCGGAGCGAGTTCCGCTACGTCGAGCCCGAGGACATGCTCGGGCTCGGCTTCCACCTCGAGGGTGGTAGCCGATTCGAGATCGATCGGTGTCGCTTCGAAACTCGACCACTCGACATCTGGGCGGGAGCCGCACCGCGGAGCGCGGCCTCCACCTTCATGCTTCCCGAGCACGGTTTCAGGACCGTCTCTTTGCGGTTCTCGCCAGAATCGATTCAGGATTTGCTGCAACGGCACGGCCACGAGACCGGGCTCCTCGCCGAGATGGCCCGATGTGCCAGCGAGGAGGTCGCGGTCGTCCGGCTGGGATCCATCGATACCAGGACGTCGCAGCTCGTCGAGTCGATGTTCTCGACACCTTATCTTGGGGCGGCTCGTGCCCTCTTCCTCGAATCCTGTGCCCTCGGTTTGCTGGCGACCCAGATCGACGCCACCAGTCGTGGCGCCGAGGAAGCCATCGGCGATCTCGACCGTGACCTCATGAAGAAGCTGCTGGCCGCTCGGGAGCATCTCGATTCCCACTTCACCGACCCGCCCACCATCAGTTCTCTCGCGCGGCTCGTCGCGACCAACGAGTTTTCCCTGAAGCGCGGCTTCAAGCGGGCCTTCGGGCAGACCATCTTCGGTTACGTTCGGAAGCGGCGCATGCAGGTTGCGGCCGCCGAGCTACAAGACGGACGCTCCGTTCAGGAGGCGGCGAGAGAAGCTGGCTACGCTTGCCGACGCAGCTTCGCCGATGCGTTCCGTCGCCATTTCGGCATGCTGCCCAGCTCCGTGTCGCGACGCAGGGCCCCAAAAGCTCCCGATCACCACACCTAAGACTCCCGCCCGCAGCACACGTCGTCGTCTCCGCGCGGGTTACGGTCCTCGCCGTAGCACCACGCTCCCGTTCACCAAGGCGGGGGAGCGTGCTCCCGTTCATCAGAGCAGTGGAGGTGCCTCATGAAGATGTGTGTTTGGTGGATGGCTTTAGGAATCCTTCTGGGACCACTTTCCTCCGTTCGAGCTCAAGAGGATTCCGAGACGGAGCCAGGAGTGAGCGTCGCCGAGCCCGTCGTTGTCGAATCCATCCTCGTCACCGCACGCCAGCACGAGGAAGACGCCCGGGAAGTCCCTTTCGCTCTCACGGTGCTCGATACCGAGACGCTCGAAACCCAGCGGATCGACGACGCCTTCAGCCTCTTCCGGCACGCCCCTGGTCTCTCTCTGACGAGCTTCGACGACGGCCGGTTCGCATACTTCCAGCTGCGTGGCATCGGGCCCTTGTCCCAAGCGATCGGGCCCGATGACGGTTCCGTTGTCACCTACGTAGACGGTGTACCGCAACCTGTCTTTGCTTCGGAATTTGCCTACCTCGACCTCGAGCGCATCGAGGTCCTTCGGGGCCCCCAAGGTACGCTCTTCGGACGCAACAGCCAGGGCGGCGTGATCAGTATCACGACGCAAGCGCCCTCCGAGACCGCCACGGGTCGCGTGCGGTTGGAGGGCGGTGAGCAGGGCCTCGGACTCGTGGAAGCGTCCGTCTCCGGCCCGCTCGCGGGAGAGCGTGCATCCGGACGACTGTCTTTTAGAGCTTCCACGGTCGACGGCTTCGTCGACAACACGGCTCCAGGCGGTGGTGATCTCGGAGACAAGACCGACTACGCCGCTCGCGGTGTGCTCGTGGTCGAGCCGGAAGACCAGAGCGGCCTCCGCCTGACCTTGTCTACGAACGTGGACCGCCGTGTCTCGAACCCGTACTACTACCTGTCGCGAGGTCTGTCCGAGGCCCAGGTCGAGGTGGCACCCGAGAACGAGGTGGAGCGAACGAGCTGGGGCGCCAGCGTCAAACTCGAGAAACCAATGGGCTCCTTCGACTTCACTTCGATCACGGCCGCAAACGGCTTCGACACCGACCAGCTTCTCGACGACACCAACGGATTGATCTACGGACCGCTCTTTGGTCTGCCCGTCTCCAGCTTTCTCGCCCCTCTGGATTTCTCCGATTGGGAGGAGAACGAGGCCCGGTTGTTCCAGGAGTTCCGTCTCTCGAGCAACAGTGGGAACGATGTCTCCTGGACTGCCGGAGTCGTCTACTTTCGGTCCAACCTCGAAGTGGAGCTCGACAATCGATCGACGTTCTCGCCGGTCCTGAACGGAGATCGAGATGCCGACCAGGTCATCGACTCCTATGCGGCCTATGGTGAGGTGACCGTACCGGTCTTCACTCCGCGTCTGCGAGGGACGGCGGGGCTACGTTATACCTATGACGAGAAGTCTCTCGCTGCGACCTTTCGCGGCGTGGGGTTCCCGGGGTCAGTCGACTTCTTCGAGGAGGAGAGTCAGGCCGATTTCGATTTCCTCACCGGACGCCTGGCGTTGATGTTCGAAGCCACCGAAGACGTCAATCTGTACGCGACGATCGGCAGGGGAGCGAAGAGCGGGGGTTTCCCGCGTTTCACTCTCAATGCCGCCTTCGGAATCGAGAGCCCCGCCTATGCGGAATCGACCTCATGGACCTACGAAGCCGGGGTCAAGACGCGCCTGCTCCAGGGACGCGCCAATCTCGATGTCTCGGGCTTCTACAACGATGTCGACGACGAGCAGCTGTTCGTGTTGGATTTCGTGGCATTCCAGTTCGTCCCGGTGAATCTCGACACGCGCTCCTTCGGCGTGGAGGCGCAGGCCAGCTTCGCTCTGGCGCGGGGGTGGTCGCTCTCCGGGGGGCTCGCCTGGACCGACGGGGAGATGAGGGAGCGCGACATCTTCTCCGGTGCTGTTCCCGGAAATCCGATCCCTAACGTTCCAGAGCTGAGCACCACGGCGACCCTCGACTATCGAGGTGCCGCGATGGACTGGTCGGGGCGGAGAGTCTCCCCGTTCCTGACCGTCACGCATCAGTATGTCGGCGAGCGCTCTGTCAACGTAGCGGATAGCTTCGATCTCGATGCCTACCACAATGTCGATTTCCGGGCCGGCGTCGCCTTCGAACGCGTCGAGGTATTCGCGTTCGCGCGGAACCTCTTGGACGAGGAACTGGCGATCAACGGCGTTCTCTTCGGGCCTGGCGTCGAAGCTGTTTCGCTGGGTCAGCCTCGGATCTTCGGTGTCGGTCTGAGTTTCAAGTCCTGGTGATGAGCGCCTATGCCGTCACGGCGCAGTTCTACGACGCGGTCGCCGCCGATCAGCATGCTGCGGTCGACGCTGAGATCGCGGGGGTACTGCAAGGTCTGGACACGATAGCGGGACCGGTCGTCGACATCGGCGCCGGCACCGGCCTCTCCACCCAGGTGATCGCGAGAGCCCTACCGGAGGCCGAGATCCTGGCGGTCGAACCCGATCCGGCGATGCGTCCCGCCTTGATGACGAGGCTCTGGTCCGACCCGGACTTGCGCCAACGCGTCACCATCCTGCCCTCGCCGCTGTTGTCGGCGCCACTGCCTGCTGTCATCTCCGGGGCGGTTGCCAGTGCTTCCCTCGTTCATTTCGATCCACAGGATCGGAGGCTTCTCTGGGAGCTCCTTTCCGATCGGTTGTCACCTTGTGGACGCGCCATCTTCGAGATCCAGTGTCCGACGGCCCAGAACATACCCGAGACCTGCATCGGGAAGATTCGGGTGGGGCGCGTCACTTATGAGTGTCGCGCGTCGGCAGAGCGCATCGACGCCGCGAGGCTTCGCTGGCATCTCCAATACATCTCGCGCTTGGACGGATCGGAGCTCGATCATCAGAGCACCGAATATGTTTGCTGGGCGCTGTCGCCCGAACAAGCCCTGGCCGAGGCCGGCGCATTCGGGCTCGTAGGGTTCGAGACAGGAAGCCTGGTCATCCTGGGGCATCCCCAGTGACCCGCGACCTGCAGCGCTGACCCGACCTCGTCGTCGTAGGGCCGTCGACCTCGTCGTCGTAGGCCGTCGACGTTCGTTCCTGACCCGCTACGCGACTGCGGTCTGGAGCTGCGAGCCGAGCTCGCGGGTCAGATCCTCGAGCGTCGAGTGACAGGACTCGTGGTCTCGACAGTGCAGACGCCAATATGGCTCCTCTCCTTCGACCTCGACGAGCGCGACGACAGCATCCCCACCCTCTCGGTCGACCCGAAAGCCGAGACGTTCGAGGGCGTGCTGCGTCCAGAGAGCGGGCACGCCGCTGCCAACGACGCCAACCCGTTCTCCGAGGGGCTGGTTCAGCTCGACGCGGCCCGATGCGGGGTCGTATTCGAGGCCTTCGTATCGGAATACCTCGGCCAGTGAGCCTGCCAGAACGAGGTCTTCGGGGCACCCTTCGTACACCTCGCCTCTGCGGTCGATCAACCACAGACGATCAGCCGTTCGCAATGCGAGGTCGAGGTCGTGGGTCGAAAGAAGAAGAGTCTTGCCGCTGGTGTGCGCAAGTCTCCTCAGCAGCTGCATGATCTCGACACGTCGCGCGAGATCGAGGAACGCGGTGACCTCGTCGAGCACCAGCACCGCCGGCTCCTGGGCGAGTGCCCGGGCCACCAGCACACGCTGTTTTTCGCCATCGCTGAGCTCGGAGACCTTGCGCCCGGCGAAGTCCTCGGTGTCCGTCTCGGCTAGCGCGGTGGCCACTGCCGTCCGGTCCTGCTCTGTGAGCCGACCTGACCAGCGGGTGTGCGGAGCTCGCCCGAGAGCTACTAGATCCCAGACGGTCAAGCCCCAAGTATCGACCCGTTCCGTCAGCACGACGCCGAGCGAACGGGCTCGTTCGCGGGCGGGGAGGCTGGCGAGGTCTCGGCCGCTCAGCAACACGCGACCTTCGAGAGGGTCCTGCAACCCGCAGACCGTGCGCAGCAAGGTCGACTTGCCTGCGCCGTTGGGGCCGAGGAGGACCGTGAACTGGCCTTCGTCCACCCTCAGCCTCAGATCCGAGGCGATCCGTTTTTCCCGCCGGCGCGACAGCCGATAGCCGATCGCCAGTCCATCGAGGGTAATCGCCCCTGTGCTCATGAGGCCTCCCGGGAACCGTAGCCGCGAAGAAGGAGGAGCACGACGGTCGGACCACCCACCAGACCCAGCATGGCGTTGAGGTGAAGGAAGTGTCGACTCCAGGGTAGATGGACGATGAGATCGGCCAGTGTGGCCAGGCCGGCGCCGAGCAGTGCACAGGCGGGCAAGAGGACCCGATGATCTGCACTCCGAAAGAGCACGCGAGCCAGGTGCGGGGCCAGAATACCCAGGAAGGCCACCGGGCCACAGAACGCGGTGACAGCACCGGCGAGAACCGCCGCGACAGCGACAGTTGCGCGCCGACTCCGCTCGACCGCCAGCCCAAGAGTGCGAGCATAGTTCTCGCCCAGAAGGAGGATGTTCAGTGGCTTTGCCAGAAGCACACTGCAAGCGAAGCCGAGCGCGACGATGGCCACCAGAATACCCAGCTGGGAGAAGCCGACGTGAACGAAGGTGCCGTCGTTCCACTGCGTGAAGGCCCGCGACTGAGCCTCGGTGGTGAAGTGCATGACGACGCTGATCAGGCCGCTGGCCGTTTGGCCCAGCATGAGTCCGCTGAGCAGGAGTGTCACGGCACCTACGCGGGGGGCCAGTAGGAGGAGCACTGAGGTCATCGCCAGGGCGCCCAGTCCCGCCGAGATGGCGAGCCCTAGATTCGAAAGCAGACCGAGACTGGCGAGCACAGTGCTACCGAAGGATCCCGAGATCACGACGAAGAGCGCGACTCCCAGGCGAGCACTGTGGACGAGACCAAAGAACCAGGGATCTGCGAGCGGATTGCGGAAGGTCGTCTGCAGCAACAGACCACACACTCCGAGCGCTGACCCGGCGATCAAGGCGGTGAGCGCTCGGGGAAGACGGAAGTCGAGCACGATGCGATGCCATCGATCCACCGAGCTCTCCAGGCCCAGGAGCAGCGAGAAGACGTCGCGGAGAGGTATCCAGACGACACCCAACGCGAGCTCCAGGAGAAGTACGAGTACCACCGCGCCGAGCAAGAGCACCCAGGGCAGCGTCCCCACTCCTCGGGGTTGCAGTGTCTCGGGCTCCAGCGCCGGAGCCGACGAAGATTGCTCACTCACAGATCGATCCTTCCTTCACCGCGTCCTCTCCTCGTTCCGCTCTCCAGTGGGCGATAGAAGCGGAGTCTTCGATTTCCATGAATCTCGGGGTGCAGAATTGCCATGAGGTCCAGTAGTTCGAGATGGGGCTCGACCAGCGCGTAGTCCCACCAGGGATTGACCCCGTCGGGGTAGCCGACATGTCCCACGAACACCCTCTCCGAGCTCACCGCGGGTACGAAGCCGAAACGTGGATCATCGATCGTCTGCTCCTCGAGCCGGTTCCCGAACGAGAAGTCGGGCCCGAGTAGCCAGACGTCAGCTTCGCGGGCACTCGCGAGGGCGGCTTCGAACGGCACCGTGACGTTGGCTTCACCGCTCCGATTGCCTGCGTCGAGGTAGTGCCCTCCAGCATCCTCGATGAGCCTGGCTCCGAGGCTATTGGTGCCATGTAGGCTCCAACCCTCGCTCCAGGGCACACCCACGAGCACCTTGGGCTTCGAGTCCGTCGGGGGGAGTGCCAGACGCGCCTGTTCGTAAGCCTCTTCGATCCTGTCGAACGCCTCTTCTGCGGCCCTTTCTTTGTTGAAGAAGAGCGCGAAGAACTTGAGCCACTCTGCGCGTGCCAGCGGGGTGGGTTCTTGGTGTTCGGCCATGGGGATGCCGGGTATTCCTAGCCGCCGGCCGGTCCTGGACCGGTTCAAGGCTGCAGGGAAGTACCACTCGAAGTGCGCTTCGGTGCCGCGCTCGGCGATCGCCTCCAGGTTGAAGTTCTTCTTCAGCTTGCCGGTCTCGAAGAGCTTCAAGATGGCGGGAACCGTCGCGTGTGCGTGGTTCCCGAAGCCCACCAGGTGGTCGACCACGCCGAGCAACTCCGCAGCGCGGCCATAGCGGAACGTACCCAAGCTGAAACGAGTCACCGGCACCTGGATCACCAATGCATCCCGACGCGTCTCGGGAATCGCGGTTCCGCGCTGGACGAGAACGAACTCGAATTCTTCTCCCATTCCTCGAGTCTCGATTCTCGCTACCTTGTAGTGGCGGTGATACTCGACCTCGATCTGAGACGCGTGGCGGATGTTGATCTTGTCGGGGAAGTAGTCGACCGACGGATCGAAGTCTGCAACGGCAGCGCTCTCGAGGTTGCGGGTGGGTATCCCTCCGACCGCCGGCAGCTCGTCCAACGGTGTCCCGATCTGTCTCTCGCATCCAAAGAGGCAGACCACCAGAGCGAGAACGAGCAGTGGGCACCGGCGATGGCCGGCCAGCCGGACATCGGATCGAGGTGGACCGATCGGCTCTGTCATTCGTGCAGGTCCCCGGAGTGCCTGTACTTTCGCGTGCTCGCCCATCTCGTGTTCGAGGGGAGAATGTCCTTGGTCCCGAGGTCCATCGATAGATGGAGGTCGCGCACCTTCGTCCTGGGGAGGCGGTCCAGGAACACCAACTCGTGGTCCGGTAGCAGCTCGGGATGGGCAACCGCGATCAGGTCAGCCAGGATCAGGTCGGGTCGCAGTTGCCCGAGCTCGTACCAGTCATCCGCACCGATTGAAGGCAGGCGCCGCTTTCGGTGGTGAAAGACGTTGTCATCGCGGTAGGCAAGAAAACCTTCGAGATAGCGAGCAGACGGCCATCTCTCGTCGGTCGGGCTCCAGGTGATCCAGATCTCGGCGTCGCCAGCCTGCTTCAGGAAGCGTTCGTCAGAAAAGGAAAGGCCCTCTGAATGCCCGACTTCCCCAGAGCTGACCGCGGCATCTTCAACTGCCATGACGTTGATCATCCCTGCGTCACCCAGGAGCCCGGCTTCGACCCCTCGGCAGTGAGCCCGCCAGCCACCTGCCCTCGGGCTATAGGCCCAAACGGCCTTGGGGCGTTCGGAGCGAGTGCCGACCAAGGTCACTAACTCGTCGTATCGCGCTTGGATCTGTTCGAACTGACGATGTGCTTCCGCCTCCGCGTTGAAGAAAAGGGCGATGTACTTGAGCCACTCAGCGCGAGCCAGGGCGCTGGTCTCAGCCCAGGAATAGACTGGTACCGAGGCGAGTCCCAGATCTCGTAGACGTTGGAACTCATAGGTATGATCGAGGCTGGCGACGCGGAGAAAGACTGCTGCTGGAGTCTCGGTCAGCAGTAGCTCCAGATCCATCGTGCGGTGAAGAGCACTGCCGATGGCAGGCAAGGTGCCGGACTCGACACGGTCTCGAAGCTCGGAATCGAAGATCCCGGTTCCCCCGATCCCGACCAACCGATCCATGAACCCGAGATGCTTGATCCGCAAGGCGTCTGCGTCTCGGTTGACGGCCGCCGAGTGAATCGGAACTTCGATGAAGGTTGCCTCGGCAAGGTGCCCGGTCGCCACGGGCGGATCTGTTCCGCGCTGCACCAGGACCAGGAGGTCGAAGCTTGCCTTCTCCCAAGCACGACCCTCGCCGGACGAGAGTTGAAGCGCCTTGACGTCGGCAGCCACACGAACCACCTTGTACGTGCCGTGGTAGCTGACTGTGAAGCCGGTCGCGTGGCGAATCTCAGCCTTGTCCGGGAACGCGTCGTGGGTCGGCGTGCCAGGCGAAGGGTGGGGGGATGAGACGTTCGCCTCATCCTCCGGCGAAACGCCCGACCGAGGTCCGCAACCTGCACAGACCATCAGCAAGACCAACAGCCATGGGAGGGCTCGTCCGCTAGGGACGAATGACGGTCCTCGGCGCGTTGCGAATCTCACAGATCTCGACTCCATGAACCTGGTTTGCGGGGCCGACAGGTTCGGCCGGCCGAACCCGTCGATCTCACAGACGCTTGGGATCAGTATCGGTAGGTCAGCAACAGTTGAGAAGTTCTCGGAGCTGCGGGGTAGGCCGAGTTGGAGCCGCCGCTGGTGTAGTAGCGCTCGTCGAAGAGATTCTTGACGTTGAGCTGGGCTCGCACATGTTCCGAGATGCGATATGACACCGTGGCGTCCGCGGTCGTGAAGCTCGGGAGGAAGAACCCGGAGCTCGTGAACGGGCGGGTCTCGTCCTGATGAAAGAGGCCGCCGCCCAATCCCAGACCGTTCTCGAACTCATAGCGCAGCCAAAGGCTCCCACTATGTTCCGGAGCACCGCCCAATCGACGCCCGACATCAAACACACCATCTTCTTCTACGCTGGCATCGATGTTGAACCGCCCCGAGTTCTCCGGAGACCTTTTTAGTTGAGTGTCGCCACCTCCGAC
>JALCBJ010000115.1 GCA_028066595.1 Thermoanaerobaculia bacterium | reverse complement strand
TCCTAGTGTCGGGCGCTTCCCCGTACACCTGCTCGAAGAAGTCGAGAACCGCTCGGTTGCCGGCATCTCCGGTGGCATGGATGCCCGCCTGAAACCCGGCTTTCATCAAGCGAGCCACCAGCTCCTCGTCGAATCCGTATTCCGAACCGCTCACGCCGTGATGTCCGGGCTGGTCGGAGTACTCCTCTAGCAGTCGCGCTCCGCGGGAGCCCAACGATCCGTCGTAGAACGCTTTGATACTCCGTACTTGAAGCATTGCTCCCCGATTCGGGGTCGGCCCCTTCTCCAGCCATTCGTCCAAAAGGGCTCTGTTGCCTTCCTCGGCTGCCAGCATCGTCTCGACCCGAAGCAGCAATTGCCCCTCGTCAGCCAGGCTTTCGTAGGCGGGCATGTAGTTGAGACGCGTCCCGGCATGGTGCGCCCCGACATAGCCGGCGGCAGCCAACTGCTCGAGCCCGTAGCGCAGGATACGTTTCTTTTGGGCCAGGGAGCGTTCCGGCACCGCACCGTTCAACAAATCCGTTGCGTTGTTGAGCAGGATTCCCGTGGCGTCGCCGTCACCGTTGCGAAGGATCTCGCCACCGTCTGGAGTCGGAGTCGATCGGGAGATCCCGGCCGCCTTGAACGCTCGCCGATTACCCCACGTGCCGAATCCTCGCAGACCCTTCAAACACACGGGATGGTCCGGTACTCGCTCGGAGAGCAGCTCCATCGTCGGCAGACGGTTGGCCCAGGCTCCTTCGTCCCATCCCGCACCGACGATCCACTCCCCCTCCGGCACCTCGCGCGCCCGCGTGGCGACGAGATCTACGATGGCTTGCTCGGTGTCGAGCCCACGAAGGTCGATCTCCTCGTGCCATTCTCCGATCTGTTGCAGATGGCCGTGACTCTCGACCGCGCCCGGAAGCACGGTGCCGCCGCGCACGTCGATGACCTCGGTCGAGGGACCTCGCCAAGCCTCCATCTCGGCACTCGATCCGACCTTGACGATACGTCCGGCTCGAATCGCGATGGCTTCGGCCTCCGGTGTCCAGACCCCGTCACGAAACGGCGCGTCGGTCGCGGGTAGCCCTTCCTCGGTGGGGTCGGTCCAGGCGAAGGTATAGACCTGGCCGTTTAGAAGGATGAGATCAGCCGGGTCGGTGGCCGGTTGGGGTTCCTGGCAACCCATGAACGCGAAGGCAACTAAAGAAAAAGAAGAGCCGGAGTGTTCTAGACAGCATGGACGAGTCTCGACGTTGTGAGTGGGTACGTGACACGAGGCTGCGATCTTCTCCAACCGAGAAGACGTTCAGAATCGCTCTTGGCTCAGGGCCATGGGTTCTTTGTCGCCTGGGCCGTAGGGGACCAGTCGAACCCGGTAAGAATAGGCCTGCGCGGGAATGCGGTACTGAGGATGAATCACCGCGCCCCAGGAAGTGTCTCCACCGAGACCCATTTGCTGGGAGTCGAGATCTACGTATATCTGATCTCGCGGCTGAAGGTCATAGACATGGCGGTAGGTCTTCCGATCGCCTTCATCGAGATCTTCGTCGGCGTATGAAAGAGCGCTGATGTTGAGAAGCGAATCTCCGACAGCGAGGAGACCCAGACCTTCCGCGTTCCTCAACGTCACCCAACGCACGTCGGCCCGGTTTCCGTTCTCCTGGGGACGGATGTACGGGTAGTACATGTCCGCAACCTTCTGGTCATGCACGCCGACGGCCGCCCCGGTCTTTCGGTCGGAATAGCTCTCGTGCGGACCGCGCCCGTACCACTGCACCTGATCGAAGGTGGGTGGCATCGTCAGGGTCATTCCGAACTTCGGTAGATCGGGTAGGTCGATGTCACCAGGCGTCAACGTGTTCGTGATGACGACTTCGCCATTGCCGAAAACATGGTACTTCGCGACGTGCTTCGACTGACCCGCCGGGAGGATGGAGGTGACGTAGATCTCGACGTCTCGATCGCTGTTCTGCCAGTGCTCGACGCGACGAACGGTTCGGTCACGTCCCGCGTGCCGCCACACACCTTGGCGCTGCGGCATGTCGTTCCCGTAGTCGTTGTCTGTCGGAGGCCGCCAGAAGTTCGGCACCGGACCTTCCCGGATCAGTTCGACACCTCTGTATTTGTAGGAAGCGATGGTGCCGCCGGTCAGATCGAAGGTCAGCTCGAAATCCCGGGCTTCGCCTCGCAGCACGAGTCGTTCGGCTTCTCTCTCCCGGGTGATCTTCGCCGTCTTGCGGACATCGATGGCGGTCTTCTCGATACCGATCGGCAGCGCGAATTGATCCCAGGCGACCAGGGAGCCCGCTGGAACCAGGGGTGCACTCGACTCGGTCTTGTAGCGGACCTCGAGGAAGTACTCCACGCCCGGCTCGGGGACGATCGCCGGCACCGACAGCTCCAAGAGCTGGGACTCATGGGAGGGGGTCGCCAGATCGCGACGTTCTCCCTCGGCCAAGATCTCGTCGTCCGCCTTGAGAGTCCATTCCAAGACGTAGGCGTCGAGCGACGTGAAGTCGTTTCGGTTGGTGATCTCGATGGTGCCCGTCTCCCAGTCCTCCAGCCGCGTACCGACGGGTTGGTAGACCTTCTTGACTTCCCAGCTGTGGGGATTGAGCGTGCGGTCCGGCGCGATGAGCCCGTTGATGCAGAAGTTGCCGCCGTTTCGATAGTCGGCAGCACCGAAGTCACCTCCATAGCCCCAGAACGTGTGTCCGTCGCGTTCGATGGGAAAGCCCTGATCGACCCAGTCCCAGATGAACCCACCTTGCAACTGGTCGCTGGCGTAGATCAGATCCCAGTAGTCGACGAGGTTACCCACGCTGTTGCCCATGGCATGCGCATACTCGCTGAGGATGAGAGGGCGATCCCGAGGCTCTCGAGCATAGTTGGCCAAGGTGTAGGGCCGCGCGTACATCGGAAAGAACACATCCGTGTGCGGCCGGAGATCCGCCATTTCGTAGAGGACCGGGCGCGAAGGGTCCCGCTCCTTGGTCCAAGCATAGGTCGCTTCGAAGTTGGCCCCGTCGCCGGCTTCGTTGCCGAGTGACCACATGATCACCGAAGCGTGATTCTTGTCACGCTCGACCATGCGCCGAGTGCGGTCCAAATGCGCGGCTTTCCATTCCGGCTTGCCCGCCAAGGTCTGGTCCGGCGCGAAGGACGTGCCGTTCGACTCCACGAAGGCTTCGTCGACGAGATAGATCCCGTACTCGTCGGCCAGCTGATACCAGCGTGGGTCGTTGGGGTAGTGGCTGGTCCGCATGGCGTTGATGTTCAGTTGTTTCATCAGCCGCAGGTCTTCGATCATCAAGGCCTCCGGCATGTGACGCCCGCGCTCCGGATTGTGCTCATGGCGGTTCACGCCCTTCAGCAGCACCGGTACACCGTTGACCAGAAGCAGCCCGTCTTTCATCTCTACCGTGCGAAAGCCCACGCGATGAGTGAGGACTTGCTGCACCTCTTCCGCGTCGTCGTAGAGAGTCATGACCACCGTGTAGAGATTGGGGGTTTCCGCGGTCCACCGCCTGGGTGCCGCCAGCTGATGCCGGAACGAGAGGGACTCTTCTCGGGCCTCGGGAACCGCGAGGCCTTTTCGTTCTCGATACAGGGAAGCGCCCCGTTCGTCGAGAAGCTCAACCTCTATCTGGACGCCCTGAGTCTGTTGACCGGAGTTCCGCACCGCGAGCTCGCCTCGGAAGAGGCCATCTTCGTAGGCCGAATCGAGCCCTGCTTCGAGGAAGAAATCACGGATATGAACCTGGGGAGTCGCAAACAGGAAGACGTCACGCTCGATGCCGCTCAACCGCCAGAAATCGACGTCCTCGAGGTAGCTCCCGTCGCTCCACCGATAGACCTCTACCGCCAGAACGTTCTCGCCTTGCCGCACATATGGGGTGATGTCGAACTCGGTAGGTACCTTGCTCCCTTGGCTGTATCCGACCTGTTGCCCGTTGACCCACAGATACATCGCAGAACCGACACTGGCGAAGTGCACGAACACTTGCATCCCGGACCACGTCTCCGGAACGACGAAACGCTTCCGGTAGGAACCGACAGGGTTGTAGTCGGGGTCTATGGCTCCGGGTGGCCCGTCCAGCATGCCGGCATTGACGTAGTGCGGCACACCGTGACCCGCGAGCTCCCAGTTCATGGGCACGTCCAAAGTTACCCAAGCCCGGTCGTCGTAGTCCTCGGCGAAGAAATCGACCGGACGGTCCGCTGGTCTGCGCACCCAATGGAACCGCCAGGGTCCGTTCAGCGATCGATAGTAGGACGAATCGGCAACGTCACCCGCGAGGGCTTGATCACGACTGGCATAGGGGATGTAGGTACTGTGGGCGCGTTCGCGGTGGATCGCGAAGACCTCAGGGTCCTCCCAGTGCTCCTGGGCTTGCGCGGCCTCCGCGGACGCGCTCAGGCAAAGAAGGACCCAACAGCCAGATATCCATAACGATCTCATCGGCAATCTCTCCACTTCCTAGCCAGAAGATCGGCATCGACGACCCCGCCGAGTCAGATCCCCTGGACATGGTTCTTCATCATGCGAGCACTCTCGACTGCCGCATGAGGCCGGGTTGACCCGCACGCGTTGAGGAACATCGGTGGATGGTACCGCCTACCCGATTCGCCAACAACAGCCTGACGACGATCAGGGGCAATAGGCTCGATCCCTGGATCAGGGCGTCCCTGTCGCCCCGCAGAGTCGCGGCCGAGACAGAAGACATGCGGTCAGGAAGGCCGAAGGTGAATCAGCCCAGCGGACCCAAGGTATCGGATCCCGGAGTCGTCAGCCGGGCCGCAAACAGAGCAACGAGTCGCACAGTGCTTTGAATCCCGATTGTTTCTTGCTCTTCCGCGCACTGAGAGCGCTCGCACCAGCCTGGAACACCTTCGGGCGGCATCGCACTGGAGGTCGCGCGACACCGGACCATGTCGGCTACTGGCCTTGCTCGTCTGCGCCGCAGTCCCCGCCCGCGCAGCTCTGAACGCGAGCATAGTTCTCTTCCCACCGCCGAGCCTGCTCCGGTGTCATGACCGCAGCTACGATCACCATCGACATCGTCTCGACACCGCGCTCGACCGTCAGCCTTAGCTCCTGCCGCGCCTTCACGCGATAGAAAAAATCCAGTACTCCGGCAATATCCGGGAACTGCAAGGGCTCGCCGTCGAGGGCTACGATCAGGTCGCGAGGTCGGAGACCTGCTCTTTCGGCTGGTGATCCTGGGGCGACTCCGTGGACGCTGAGGAACCCGTTCTCTGCCTCGCCTTCCTCGGCCGGTGGACGATGGTAATGGAACCCGAAGCCGAGCATTCCGGGCGGACTCTTCTCCTCTTCCGCTGCGACCTGCGCCGATTCGGAGCTGGACGGATCGAGAGCTCGAGCGGAGGCTGAGAGAGCAGCGAGCAGAGCGACGGCCAAGAAGCCCGAGAACAAGAGACGACGACGGTACAGCTCGATAGACATGTTGAGACTCCTCGGTTTCTCAGCAGATGAAGATTCGTTCCGCGTTCAGCTCGGAGGTCGTTCACACTCATGGCGAGGCAACGTCGCCATCACCCCCTTCGCGGCCAGGTTCGGCGCCGAGTCTCAAGAGACCATCGGGCGCCAGATATCCGCTCGCGCAGCGGTCAGAGACTTCTCCGCCCGGGCATACGGTGTACTCGCCTGATTCGAGTAGCAGCTCCATGCTTCCGGTAGATGGATCGAAACCCTGGGGGGGCTGCCCACCCCGGATCACGAAGAGTTGCCAGAACGGCAGGAAGTTGCCCTGCTCCCGACGCAGCCAAGGCTGATCGACGACGGAGAGGATCAATCGACCCGGGAATGGGTCGATGCCGAGGTTCACGTTCGATCCTTGGCGATCGACGTCCACTCTGGTGATCTTGATCGGCAACCCTGGCGCCAAGACGACGACGTCGAGGTCTTGGACTGAGGGTGGTAGCTCTAGCTCGAAGCGGCCTCCAGGACCAGCAAGGGCCTCCCCGGCGAAGGGCGGTGGTTGTGGGCTGGAAAGCCGGACCGATGCGCCGGCGACAGTGCGACCTTCAAACGTGACGATGCCACGCAGGTGTCTCTTGGTCTGGAGCACCAACTCGAGGTCTTCGACGGTCTCCTCCTCCTCGAGATCGACCGTCAGATTCTGGCTCATCAGGCCACCCGCGGCCTCTGCCGAGATGTCGACGGCGATGGGCGGCAGGCCCAAGGCCTCAAAGGCTCCCTCGGCGTCAGAGTAGAGCTGAGTCTGGATCTGTTTTCCGGACCAGATATTGACCAGCGCTCCCGAGACCGACTCGCCCTCCTCGTCGACGACGGTACCCGACACGCGGGTACCGGGCAGAGAGAGATCGAGGAAAGCTGTACCGTCTGGCTCGCGGATGACCTCCACCGGTGGCAAGAAGCGTTGCCCGCGGCCGCCTGCCGGTGTCGCCTTGACCTTCCATTCGCCGGAGCGAGGCAACACTCCCTGAAACTCGCCGTGCTCGTTCGAGCCCATCTGAATCTTGCTGCCATGGGTGTCAAGGAAGGTCAGAGAAGTATGGAGGGGCTCGCTACCGGCACTCACTCGGCCCGTGACCCGGACCATCTCGAGCTCGACCACCAAAGGGAGACGATTCGCATCGATCTCGATTTCTTTCGAGTAGTGCTTGGAGCCGGAATCGTCCTCGATCTGCAGCAGGTAGCTTCCGGCTTCGAGACCTTCGACCTGCCAGACACCGGCTTCGGAGGCCCGGCCGGCCTGGCTGTCCTCGAGGAATCGGGTCAACGGCTTCCAGCGTTTCAAGCGAAGGCTCCAAGGGGCTCCTTCGGGATCGAGCTGAGGTGTGACGACAACCTCGAAGCTCGCGAGGGGTCGCAATGAAACGGCTTCTCCCAAATAGTATTCTTCGGTGTCGGCGATTTCGATACCAACAATTCGGGCGGGCGAGAGCCCCTCCTTGCGGAGAGTCAGACTGTAGATCCCTACAGCCAATCCTCTGAGCTGAAAGAACCCACGGGCTTGCAGATCGGCCTGTCGTCGATGGCTGGCCATCCTGTTGCCGGCCGGGCTCTGCGACGAATCGACGACCTCCGGCTCCAGAATCACCTCCACGCCCGACACGTCGTCAGAATTTCCGGGCAGCGTTACCGAGCCGACCAGCGAAGCACCCCGCGCCATGACATGGGCTCCGAGATTCAGCTCCTCGCCGACCGAGAGGTCGGCATCCCAAATGTAGCTCGGGATGCGGTCCGGGGCGGAAAGTCGCAGATCCAGTCTCGTCGCCGGTAGTAGACACGAGAAGATCTCCGCCTTCAGAGGGCAAGACTGTTCGCTTTCGAAGAGGCGCGACGCCGAGTCACCATCTCGGCCCACACTTAGACCGAGCGGCGGCGGCGGCGATGCGAATCGAATCGTGATTTCCCCCGGAGGGGGATCGCCCTCCGACGAGTCGGGGAAGGAAGCTTCCCCGGTCACGGTAGCCGTCGGCCAGAGCATCATCTGGATCGGCTGATCGCCGGCCTCAGGTCTCAAATCGATCGTGCGGGCCCAGCAACCCGGAACCTGCGCGGAAACGCTCCACGACTGATCCGCAGGAAGTGTCAGCGAAAGTCGTCGAGGAGCCTGAAACGAGATGCGCCTTTCAGAGTCCTTCGGAGCAGCTGCACCCGTTTCTGGAGTCGCCGCAGCCGCTACGAGGACACCGCTCTCTTGGCACCGTTCGGAGCCCTCCGCCGCCGCGATCCCGAGCACGACGTCCCAAGATCGGTCTTCCGTTGCGGATGCTCTCGGAGCTAGGACGAGCGCGAACCCCAGCAGGCACCAGATCGGTCTAGCAACCCGTGGTGTCAGTCGTGTGCGGCCACGCGCCTGGGATCTGCGGTCGGAGACAGGGCAGTCCGAGGACGGCGATGCAGGCCTTCGTGGACGAGGACCGACGCTGTATCCGGGCTCAAACCTCCGGTGCCCAGAGGGTTCCGGGCTTTGAGGCCCGACTCCGGCGCTGCACCCTCTCGGCGATGGCTCGCATCGCCTGTGTCGACGCGCCCTGGATTCGGACCCAAGACGCTCGGAACGCGCCTCGAACCACTTCCGCAACGGGCTGGTAGATCCCACCATGGTCAGATCGGAAGCTGAGACCTCAGACCCAGAAACACGGATCCCCAAGGCATCCAGGGATGCAGATCTGACCACCTAAGTACGGATAGCAGATCAGAGTACCGACGCAGTTGCTCATCGTCGGGAGACCTGGATTTGCATTGAGGACGTCGAGGCATTGACCCAAAAAGCCCGCGTCGGTCAGCCAGCAAAACTGACAGGTAGCCGTCGTAGGCGTAGCTGTGAAGGCCAAGATCCCGACGAAACAGAGGAAAGCAAAGATGCGGCGATGACTGCGACGTGCGCTTTGGTTTTCCATGATGCCTCCTGCGTAGCTGGTGGATGCAACTCTGTTGCATTGCGAAACTGCAAGCCCGGCGCCAAAGGATCCGATCAGACGGAATTGAACGATTTGATTTTCTCGGTCGGTCAGATGTTTGTCAAGATCGCTGGTCACTCTCACCGTACGCCCAATCCCTTGCTGCGGTCAATCTGTCACTCCTCGGACAAGGAAGACAAGCCGGGCCGTGATGTCACGGGCGCGTCGCCATCAAACGAGAACCTCGAGCTATCCTGCGACGCCGCCCGTCAGACCAGCCAGCAGAGTCAGGAGCAGCGCGAAAATCACGTTCAGCCACACCCCGGCGCGCGCCATCTGCGGCACCGTCAGCTCCCCCGAGCCATAGATGATCGCGTTGGGCGGCGTGGCCACCGGCAGCATGAATGCGCAGCTGGCCGCCAAGGTCGCAGGCACCAGAAGCTCCAACGGCTCTCGCCCAAGAACTTGAGCCAGGGCTGCCAGCACCGGCAGGAAGGCCGCGATGGTCGCGGTATTCGAGGTCAGCTCGGTGAGCAAGATGATCATGGCCACCGCCGCCAGCGTCACCAGTAGCGGCGGCCAACCCGAGAAGCCCGACAGCCCGCCTCCGATGGCTTCCGCCAGACCCGTATCCTTCGTAGCTTGGGCCAGACTGAGTCCACCGCCGAACAGCAGCAGAACCCCCCACGGCAATCGGGCCGTATCGCCCCAGGCGAGTGCAAACGTGCCTCGCTTCCAGTCGAGCGGGAGAGCGAAAAGCAGAAGCGCACCGAGAATGGCGATGCCGGGGTCGCTGAGGTTCGATGCCAGCTCGCCCATCCGGCCCGGCAACACATCCTGGAGAAGGGGCCTGCTGATCCACAGGCCAGCCGTCAGGGCGAAGATCCAGGCCACCCGTCGCTCGGCCCGGCTCAGTGGACCGAGCTTCGCCAGCTCGCCGTCGATCAGCGCTCTGCCTCCGGGCAGCGATCGGATACGGATCGGGTACACGAAACGCGTCAAGACCACGAAGACCACCACGATGCCCACCGCCGACAGTGGCAACGCGACGGTCATCCAGCTCGCGAAGGACAGTTCCTTCTGGAACGATTCGGCCACGAAGGCAACCAGTAGCGCGTTGGTCGGTGTACCGACCAGCGTCGCCATGCCACCGAGGCTACAGCCGTAGGCGATACCGAGCAGAAGGCACAGTGAGATGTTGCGCGTCCCACCGCCGTCGTCGTCCGGAAGGCCTTCGGTGCTCTGTCGGCGTACCAATGCCGACACCGAGATCCCGATGGGCAGCATCATCATGGCTGTCGCGGTATTGGAGATCCACATGCTGAGAAACGCCGCAGCCACCATGAACCCAAAGACGATGCGGTTGGGCGCAGTGCCCACCCGACGGATGATCGACAGCGCGAGCCGCCGATGGAGCCCGCTCCGTTCCATGGCCAAGGCGATCAGAAAACCGCCGAGAAACAGAAAGATGAGCGGGTTGGCGTAGGGCGCCGCCGCGCCCGAAATGGGTGTCACTCCGAGGAGCGGCAGCAGCAAGAGAGGCAGAAGGGACGTCGCCGCGATGGGCAGCGCCTCGGTCATCCACCAGATGGCCATCAGCAAACCCACCGCAGCCGTCGCCCACGCCGGCTCGTCCATACCCGTCGGCGCCGGCAGAGTCCATAGGACAACGAATACAGCGACTCCGGCGACGAGCCCGACCTGTTGACGCGTCGCCCATGCCCGCTCACGCGGATGGGAGGATTCCATCTCGGAACGGTACCACCGAGGGCTTTAGCGAGACCGCCGTGCTAGCTTGACTGCATGCTCCAAGATCTCCGCCTGACGCTGCGACGACTATGCCGCAGTCCAGTCTGGACGCTGGCGGTGGTTTCGGTGCTGGCGGTGGGACTGGGGTTGGGGACGACGATCTTCGCCGTCGCGGACTCGTTGATCTTCGAAACGCCTGCGGTGGCGGATCCGCATCGACTGCTCAGCGTCTTCGCTGGGGGTGGCTCGGGCTCCAGCGGCGTGACGGACTACGAGCCCATGGCCTATCCCGATGTCCGGGATCTGCGTAACGCGGACAGCTTCGAGGAAGTGACCGCCTACGCGCCGACGACGGTCACTGTGGAAACAGGAGACGAAGGCTTCGGCGCGGTGGCAGAGGCGGTGGAACGAAACTACTTTCGCATTCTAGGTGTGACGCCGGCCGAAGGTCGTTTCTTCACATCTGGAGACAAGGGCGACGGCGCGTGCGACGTCGTCGTGTTGAGCCGGGGCCTCCAACAACGGCTGGGTGTGGCAGCGGGCGGAGAGCAACCAGGCCTGCGGGTGAACGGTCTGCCGGTTCGTCCGGTGGGTGTCGCGCCCAAGTCGTTCCGGGGATTGATGCGAGGCCTGGAGCCGGACTTGTGGCTGCCGATGGACTGCGTCCGTGAGCTGCGCTTCGACCAGGCGAGGAACGTCCGTCTGGGGCGTGCCAGCCCGGGACTCGATCGTTTCGAGGATCGCGGCGTGCGGTGGGTATGGGCTGTGGGCCGGCTCCACGACGGTATCTCCCAAGAGCAGGCGCGGAGCGAGGTCTCGGCGCTCGGTGCCCGCCTGGCTCGCGAGCACCCCGATACGAACCGTGGCCGACGATTCCTCGTGTCCAGTAACGCGGATCTGCGACTGGCTCCGGATCTGGACCGGCGGCTGCGGGAAGCGGCCGCCGCCGCGTTGACGATCGCCTCGTGTGTTCTGTTGGTCGCCTGCGGCAATGTCGCGGCACTGCTCGTCCTCCGTTCCCAAGGCCGTCGCCGTGAGATGGCCGCCCGAAGCGCCTTGGGGGCGGGGACGATGGGGATCCTGCGACTGTTGTGGCTGGAAGGCGCGGTCCTGGCCACGCTCGGCGTAGTCGGGGCGCTGGCAATAGCCGCGCTCACGTCCTTTGCCCTCGGATGGCTCGACGTGCCGGTGCCGATCCCGGTGGCGCTCGTCGCGGAAGTCGACAGCGGAACCTTGCTCGTCGCGATCGGCGCGGCTCTGAGCGCGTCGCTTGTCTTCGTTGCCGCACCGGCCCTGGAGCATTGGCGCACCAACCTGGCGTCCACCCTACGAACTGGCGCCGCCGCCACCAGCACGCGTCCCCACCACCTGCTGGCCGTGTCCGTGATCCTTCAAACCGCCGTGTCGCTTGCGCTGTGGACGACCGCGGCCACTGCCGGCCAGAGTCTCTTCCAGGCTCGGCAGATCGACCCAGGGTGCCGGCCCGAAGGTGTCGTCACCGCCCGTTTCGACTCGGCTCTCCAGGGTTTCTCCGCTTCCGAACGGTCCGACGTTCACGAGCGCTTGATCACCGCCGCGAGCCGGCTTCCTGGTGTCGGCGGGGTCAGCTACGCCAGTCATCTGCCACTGTCGATGGAGCTGCTCCTCTCCCGGGTCGCCACGAAGCCGAGCGAGGTGGAAAGGCACATGCTGCCTGCCGACCGAGCGGATGTAGACGAGGGCTATTTCGAGACTCTGGGCGTCGAGCTGCTGGCCGGAAGAGGCTTCACCTCCGAGGAGCGAGAGGAGAGCCTGCCTGTCGCGGTGGTGAACCTCGCGATGGCGCGCAGCCTGTGGCACGTCGAGCAGCCCGGGGAGGCCTTGGGACGCCAGCTCTGGCAGCACGGACAAGAACAAGCCCTACGGGTCGTCGGCGTCGCTCGTACCGGCAAGTACCGAAGTCTGTCGGAGGAGGACCGGGCCTTCTTCTACCGACCACTTCGTCGCGACGCCGCGGGTGCACGGATTCTCATCGTGCGATTCACTTCGTTGACATCGAGCCGAGAATCGGAGCTCGGGACGGTGCTCGGCAACGTGGAGCCGCGACTGATCGCCGACCCCATAGAGACCGCGAAGAATGCCATGGCCGCTTCGCTCTTCGTGCCGAACATCGCGTCGACGCTCCTGACGCTGTTTGGCACCTTGGCTCTGCTGCTCACAGCAGCGGGACTCTACGGCGTCTTCGGACACTCGGTGGTGCAACACCGGCGTGAAATCGGCATCCGCATGGCGGTCGGTGGCTCGCCTGCCTGCGTCGCTCTCGAGGCGCTGGGCCCCCGGGTGCTCCAGGTTCTCCTCGGCGTGCCTCTCGGTCTCACCGCGGGTCTGTTGCTATCCAACCGACTCACCTTCCTCATCCACTACGACGCCTGGCAACTCCGTTCCATGATCACAGCTGCCGGCGTCGTGCTGACCGTGGCCTGCCTCGCCGGAATCCGACCCGCTCGCCGCGCGGCTCGTACGGACCCGGCACACGTGCTGCGCAGTGACTAACGCTTTTAGGACGAGCAGCGTGGGATTCGGAAGTTGATCGTCGGGTTGTAGACGAACGGGACCGGCCTCCCCTCGCAGTGTGCGGGCTCGAACCGCCCATCGCGCAATGGCTGCATGGCGACGAGTTCCAGCACCGCATCCGTGGCCACGATAGCTCGTGGCTCGCCAAGTACCTCCGCTACTGCGCGTACCCCAGGGCCTTCAGGCGCTCGAGCTCCTCGTCGCTGAGAATCGGCGCCTCTCCTGCACCATAGTCGGGACGCTCCTCGATCAGCTGGCGTAGGCGGGCCATCAGCTTCTGTGTCAGCGGATCTTCGGGATCGTAGAGATTGTCTTGCTCCCTCGGGTCGGCGACAAGATCGAAGAGCTCGAAGCCGGCCCTGATGGGCATGCCGCGTTCGTCGGTCTCAGGATCTTGGTTGTAGATCAGCTTGTGGCTCGGAGTACGCAGGGCCCATTTGAGGTTGAAGCGACGGATCTGACTGAAGGCAAATTCTTCCCAGTCGACGGATTCTTCGCGCAGCAGCGGTACGAGACTTCTCCCCTCGAACTCCGCGGGGACCTCGATGCCACCCAGCTCGAGAACGGTGGGCGCTACGTCGATCGTCTGTACCATGCGATTCTCCACCCGGGATGACCTCTCTCGCGACGAGAAGCTTCCCGGAAGGACGACGATCAGCGGCACCCGAATCACCTCGTCGTAGAGGGTCCACTGATGGCCTTCCATGGACCCGTGATCGTCGAGCTCCTCGCCGTGGTCCGACGTGACCACCACGACGGTAGATTCCAACAGCCCTCGATCCTCGAGGGCAGCGAAGAAGCGCCGGAGCGCTCGGTCGACGAAACGGACCTCTCCGTCGTACAGCGCTGTCGCATGCCGTAGAACCTCCGGCGGGACGGCGGGTGCATCATCTCGGAGACCGTCGATGTACCGGGACAGGACCTCGTACGAGCCACTCTGCAAGCCGTCCAGCGACGGGTCGTACCGCTGGGCGATGTCCAGCGGCGGCTCGTAGCTCATATGCGGGTCGAAGAGGTGGAGGAAAAGGAACCAAGGCTGCGCGGGCGGATCGCGTACCCACTCGAGCGCACGATCGACGAAGGCCTCGGAACGGATCGAGTGATGTGTCGCGCTGTCCTGCAGCGACGTTTCTGGCAGTAGCTCGACGTAACGGTCGAAACCACGGCCGAAACCGTATTCAGACTTCAAGTAGATCCAGCTGACGTACCCTGCGGTGGCATAGCCGGCGCCCTGTAGTTGCTCTGCCAGCGTGGGGATCGCCGACGGCAAGGCCCGGCGGCTCGTCTCCACCCGATGGGTTCCTGGGTAGGTCGAGGTGAGCAGGCTCATGTGGGACGGTAGCGTCCACGAAGCCTGGGCGAACGCGCTGTGGAAGCGCACACCGACGGCTGCCAACGAATCCAGAAACGGAGAGGTATCGCGCGCGTAGCCGTAGCTACCGAGATGGTCGGCGCGCAGGGTGTCGATGGAGATCAAGAGGACGTTGGGTCGGGCTTCGCGGTTTCCCTCACCCAACTCTGACGGGGTGCTGCAGCACAGGGCAAAGAGAGCTGCGACCAGCAAGCTCGGTCGCAGCCATGCCGTCCATCCGTTCCGAAAAGACGACTCGATCCGGCCTGGGGCTTTGCTGCAGGGCGCAGCCCGGGAGCTCTCGACGGGGGCGCGGGCACGTTTCATCCCGCGATGTTATGCCGACCCCTGGACTACTTCTCCACCGTCGCCGACAGGTTGATCCTCACCTCGTCGCTGATCGAACCGGCTTCGCCGACACCGAATGCCAGCCGGGAGAGCGTGGCCTCACCCTCGATCTTGAGGGGCGCCTCGGTGACCACACGGAACGTGACGAGCACATCCTTGGTCACGCCGTGGAGGTCGATCGTGGCAGTGGCGGAAAAGCTTCCGTCGGCCTGCTTCTCGGCCCCGTGGATCTTCACCGTAGAGGTGGCGAATTTGGCCACATTGAAGAAGTCGGCTTGGCGCAAGTGATTGGCAAGATCTTCAGCCTTCTCCCAGACCGAGGCCAGGTCGACGACGAAGGTCACGGATCCCGTCTCCAGGTCGCCGTCCGGAATGTCGATCTCGGTGAAATGCCAGCTGTCGAAACGGCCGTGGGCCTGATAGCGGTCACTGTCGGCGCGCCATTCGAGAGTGCCCGGGGCGTCACCGTCGGCTGCCACGGACGGCAACGCGACCAGGCCGAGCAACAGGACTGCCAGAGCGAACGAAGCGGTGAACGTGATTTGGAGGAAACGTCGCATGGGGATCTCCTAGAAGCGTTCAGTGGGAGCTCGGAGCGAGCAAGAACTCGAGGAAGAAGAGCAAGTGTCGGCTCGCTTCGGGCGGTCCATCGGGACCCTCGAGGCCGAAAGGTTGGTCGATGTCGAGCCCGAATCGGGCGCGCACCCAAAGCCTGGGTTGGCCGTCCACGCCGATGATCGGTTCGACTTCGGCGTCGACCCGCACGGGCACGTCCCAACCGAGGAGCGAGAACTCGCCGAGGCCGACCATACGCGATGTACGACCAAAGGTGAGCGGAGCGCCGTCCGCCTCGACACGTTGCAGCGAAAATCGCGAGGCCGGGAAGGTCGTCGTCTTCAGCTTGCCGTGGACCGCTTTGTCGAGGTCCTTTTCGCCAAAGGTCACGGCGCCGGTCTCGGCTTCCACCCAACCTGTAGCACCGGCCAGAGTAGGACCGCTCTCGCCGGGTGTCAGCTCGAGGGCAGCATCGAACCGATCGACCTGGCCAGAATAGCGTTCCAGGGGAGGTGGAAAGCGGAAGACTAGGCTGGGATCGGCCGCACTCGCCTCACGATCTAGTCGCCAGACGCCCGGAAGCTCGACGTCCACGAGCGCGGAAGCGTCGGTACGATCCGAGTCCGGAATCGCCAGATCGAGTGCCTCCCACGACGTCACCGGCGTGGAAGCCGCAACAGGTTGGAACCCATCGCCGCGCTCCGTACCCTGCAGTTGCTCCAACGTCGCGGACTCCAGGATGCGGGCCGCTCGCGCAAACAGGTCCCTCGAGGCGGTTTCCGGACCCGAGACAGGCTCGTCGAAACGGCGAAACACTGGATCCAGACAGTGGAACTGCGAGTAGAGGTCGAGCGACAGAAAGAGCTCTCCCTCGGCGCTACGGAAGGTGTGGACATCCATGTAGAACGCCCGGTCCGACGGGCCGATCTCTACTTCGGGAACCACGGAAAAGTGCTCCAGCCCGGCGAGGAAGGCAGCACGGGCGCGACGGTGGAACGAGTCCCGGTCGAAGCCGGGGGGAAGCTCGCCCGAGAGGTCGGTGATCTTCAGAGGTGCGTAGATCTTGGCTCGACCCAGCTGTAGCACCGCGACATCGGTTCGCGTCGACGTGCCTCCGGCGGCTGGCACGACCCGGCTCGTGCGCACGAAATGCTCCAGCTTGCCCACGTCGGCGTAGCGACCCTGAAAGATGGAGCGACCGCGCGGGCCGACGTGGACGATCAGGGGCGTCAGCGATACTGCTGCAGGAGCACCCGCGGTCGCGTCGACCACTCGCAGCTCCAAGTCGGTGTCCCCGGCCCATCGACGGATCTCCGGTAGCACCTCGTCGGCAAAGTGTCGCGAAACGGCTTCCTCACCCGGTTGCACGAAGACGGCGAGGGTCTCGGCGGCGGCAGCCGACGCCAGCAAACCCAAGGCGGCGCAGATGCCCGCGAAGCGCAGACCACCTCGGCTCGAAACCCTGTGGAGCTTGCCTCGTGACGGATGGCATCGAGAAGTTCCCGACATGTTGGGAGATTACGATCCGATCTCGACGCGAGTTGAGGACGCGATGTCAGGAGTGGGTAAATTGCCCTCCCGCGTGCCCGAGGCCGACCGTCCAGCTCCGAGGCGACGGCGAAGCTCGGTGACGTTCTCTGCCCAAAGCTCCAGGCAGAGCTGCCCGGCAAGGCGTTCGAGAGCCGCGCGCGCCGCCTCGCGATCGGCCGCAGTGGGCTCGTCGCGCTCGAAATGAAGTGCGCGGACCTGGAGGCGCCCGCCTCCCTTCTTGTCGCGGTGTGCCTTCAGATCGACCCGCCCTATCAGATGCTCACCGGCCAGGATCGGTAGGCAGTAGTAACCCCATCGTCGCTGCGCGGCAGGCTTGTAGATCTCGAGGATCTGCTCGAAATCGAACAATTGCTCGACCCGGTCGCGGTCCCAGAGCAAGGGATCGAAAGGTGACAGCAGGATCCCGGCGGCCCGACGTGGACGGGATCGACGGAGGGACTCCGCCAGGTGGAGGTCCCGTGGGCGAATCCAGCCGTCGATCTCCCCGGTCGGGCGGACGAGGCGACACGGCACGATCTCACCCCGTTCCTGCAGGCGGGCCAGAGCGGCATCGACGTCGTCCCACATCTTCTGGAAACGCCAGGTGGCGGCCAAAGTCGAGCGTGTGGCCCAACCGTGGCCGTCGAGGGCCCTGAGTAGAAGCGTCTCCAACGAATCGAGGTAGCTCGACTCTTGCCGACGTACCTCCTCCGGGATCACCCGTTCCGCGAGATCGTAGGTACGGTGGAAAGACCTACGTTCCGAGACCACGAGCTCCCCGGAAGACCACAGGGCGGAGAGCACCTTCTTCAACCGGCCGAATCCCCACCAGTCACCGCGAGCGTCGTCCGCTCCCAATCGTTGCTGTAGCTCCTGGGTACGAAGAGGCCCTTCGGTCTCGATGCACTGCAAGACCTCGTCCGCCAGCAGCGGATGCTCGTCGAGCAGCGGTCCCCACCAGGGATGCACCTTGTACTCGCGACGCCGGAAGCCAAAGGCAGGGTAAAGCTCCATCGGCAGCCAGCTGGCTTCGTGACCCCAGAACTCGAACACGGGATCACCTGGACGCAACAGTTTCTCGGCAACTCGCGGATCGAAGCCGTCCAGGCGGGACAGGAGAACCAGGCCGTGGGTCCGGGCACCGACCACCGACACCGAGTCGAGCTGCAGGTAGCCGAATCGGCACAGCACGTCCCAGGCCCCACGACGCGCACGCAGTCCCGATCCGGACGCGCGACGGGTCAGCCCGGTTCTCTCCGGTGTCAGCAGGCCGGCGCGGGCCACTGCCAACCGACGCACGGTGCGAGTGTCGAGTCGTTCCATCGATTCAATCCTCGTCTTCATCGGGCTGGCTGCGGCGCCGACCGCCGCCGAGAAGCGAAGCCAGCCCCAATCCGACGATGTCGAACCCTGTCTTCGCGGCAGTCTTCGTGGCACCTGCAAGCACCTCCGTCGAAGGCAGCGACGCGACGCCTGACTTGACTCCCGCCCGTACCCGCTCCTCCAGGCTCCGGCCCAGCTCTTCGATGGCGCGATCCACTTCGGCATCGACGTGCTCCTGCAACCGCGGCTTGATCCGTCTGTCGAAGAGCCACGCTGCCAGTGCGAGCGTGAGCACGCTCGACAGAAACGCCGTGCCGAGCATGAAGAGAACCTGTGTCCACATTCCCCGAGTCTAGTCGGCGACGCGTCGATGCCGCACCTTGGCTGCCGATCTCAGAGCGCTAGAGGTCCGGCCGGCAACCGGCGTGAATGCGGCGTAGCATGAGCCATGCTT
>JALCBJ010000114.1 GCA_028066595.1 Thermoanaerobaculia bacterium | reverse complement strand
CGGGCTTCGGATTCATCGCCTCGGAAGCCGAGCTGGCTCGGCAGGACGACTAGTGCACCGTTTGACAATTCCCTTCCGCTTGTTTCGGGCCTTTCTGGCCCTGGACGGCGTTGCTTCTCCTCGAAATAGGCCTGCTATTCCTCGTCGGCGCGCCTTGTCAGGACCAGGAACTCCTCGAAACAAACAGGAAGGCTCCAATCAAACGGTGCACTAGGAAACTAGAGCTTCGAGTCCTCGTTGAACTCGAACGCGCCATGGAGGGTGCCGCTGCCGTGCGGACTCTGGATCCGGCAGATCGAGAAGACCAGGTTGGAATCGTTGACGGAGCGGACCGCGGATCGACGGCCCACCAGCTCGACGGCAGCCATGTCGATCCTCGCATTGTCCAGCAGCAGCGCGGTGTCGGCTTCGACTCGGACGTTGGTGAGGACGACGGAAGACTCACCAGCTTGCAGACCGACCTGGTCGGCGTCGATGCGAACGTTGTGGAACTCGACGCTGGCGTTGTCGATGATCACCTGCCCGATCGACCCGTCTCGGACTTGGACGCGATCACAGCCCTGGATCTCGAGCCTCGCATAGTCACCGCGGAAGGAAACGTCGTCGCGACCTCGGCAGGTGCCGACGCGGTGAGACGGGACCTGTTCGGGCAGGCGAAGCGGCTCGGCAGGCGGCCAGGAATCCAACGTAGCGAGCAGGAGACGATTGAACGCCTCCGGGCTCTCGAGCATCGGAGCGTGACCCACATCGGGCAGGATCCTCATTCGCACGTCGGGCAGACGAGCACTGAGTACCTGGCCCGTGCGGACCGGTGCGACGTCATCGTCCTCGCCCCAGATGACGAGGGTCGGCTGCTCGATCAGATGTAGGCGCTGAGAGAAGTCGACCTCCGTCATCGCCGCTCCGGCGACCGCGCTCGGATCCGAACGCAGATAGCGGCGCCGCAGCTTTCTGTCGGCGAGGATCTGACCCAGGCGATCCGTGCCGGGCAGCTTCTCTGTGGCCTCCAGCAGCCAACCGATGAAATCGTTCAGCCCCTCTCGCAAATCCGGCGATTTGGAGAAGATGCCTGTTCCGCGAAGCGACGCCACGTACTTCAGATAGGCCGTTCGGTGGAGTACGCCGGCGGTATCGACCAGTATCAGCCGCGAAACATCGTTCGGCCACCTGTCTGCATGGAAGAGCGCCAAGGCGCCGCCGAGGGAATGGCCCACCAGTGTGACCGGCCCGACGGCCCGTTCCTCGATCAGCCAATGCAACAGCTCGCCGTAGCGCTCGAAGGAATAGTGATGGTCGCCCTTGTCTGAACGGGCAAATCCCGGAAGGTCGAGAACCAGGACCCGATAGCGACGGGCGAGACCGGGAACCACGTGCCGCCAGTCGCCCACACCCTGGTCCGACAGGCCATGCACGAGCACCACGGTCTCCACCTCGTCGGTTTCCTCCAGGGGCCCGGCCTCGAAGAGGTACAGCTGCCCACCGAACACCGGCTCGTCGATCATGCCGGCCCGATGCTCGACCATCGGCTCCGCGGCGGCATAGAGAATCGCCGGTGGCCGCCCTCCGATGGCGCAGCCCGCAAGTCCGAGGCACAGGCCCGCGCAGGTGATCGGCGCGACCCACCCCGGAAACCACGGAGGTTCTTTCATAATGCCCGAGCTTATCGGGAGCCTGGGAGGCTATGCCCCCCGGCCTGCGATCACCTCATCTAGCTTCCCGCCGAGAATACGGCGCGTGGCCTCGGAGTCCACGACCAGCGTCTCCTCGCGGCGCGGACCGGTGGAGATGAGCCCGACCGGCGCACCGACCAGGTCTTGCAGCAACGCCAGATAGTCGCGGGCTGCCTGTGGCAGCTCGGCGACGGCCAGAGTACCCACCGTGTCTTGCTGCCATCCCGGTACGGTCTCATAGACCGGCTTGGCGGACATGAGGTCGGAGATTCGTGCTGGGAAGTCGGTGCGAATCTCCCCGTCGATCTCGTAGCCGGTGCACACCTGGATTTCTTCCAGCTCATCCATCACGTCGAGCTTGGTGACTGCCATGGCGTCGACGCCATTGAGGCGGCGGGAATAGCGCGCGGCAACCGCATCGAACCAACCGCAGCGACGGGGGCGACCCGTGCTGGTGCCGAACTCGTTACCGCGCTTGGCGAGGTGACTCCCCACCTCGTCGTGGAGCTCGGTGACGAACGGTCCCGCTCCCACGCGGGTCGTGTAGGCCTTGATCACGCCCAGCACACCGGTGAGCCGTGTCGGCGCCACACCGGTACCGATGGCGACGCCGCCCGCCGTGGCACTGGAGCTGGTGACGTAGGGGAATGTTCCGTGGTCGAGATCCAGCAGTGCACCCTGGGCGCCTTCGAAGAGGACGGAGCCACCATGATCGATCAGGTCGTTCAGCTCTTTCGTCGTGTCGCGGACAAAGGGCTCTAGTCGCTCGGCCCAACCTCGACAGCGAGCCACCAACTCCGCCACGGTGGGCAGCTCCGCCTCCGCCGTCGCCGAGAGCCCACGCAGTTGCGGCCCCACGTGGTCCATCAACTGCTCCACCCGTGACTCCAGGTCCGTGCCGGAGAGGTCACCGATACGCAATCCGACGCGCGCTGCCTTGGTCTCGTAGGCCGGCCCGATCCCCCGGGCCGTGGTGCCGATCTTGTCGGCGCCGCGGGCAGCCTCCCGGGCCTGGTCGAGACGCGCGTGAAGGTCGAGGATGACCTGAGCGCGATCGGAGATGAACAACCGTCCTTCGGCGTCGATGCCAGCCTCGGTGATGGCGTCCAGCTCCTCGAAAAACGCCTCCGGATAAATCACCATCCCATTGCCCAGATAGCAGCGGGCATCTCCGTGGAGGATTCCAGAAGGAAGGAAATGGAGCGCGAAATGACGGTCTGCGAATTTCACAGTGTGGCCAGCATTGTGGCCACCTTGATATCGGGCGACGGCGTCGAAGGCAGGGCAGATCAGGTCGACGATCTTTCCCTTGCCCTCGTCACCCCACTGCATGCCGAGGACGACGGTATTGGTCATGTATCGTGAATCCGGGGAAATCCGGGTTGGTTGGGTCCGGGTCGTTGTCGCGGAGGTCTAGGACGAGTGAGTCTAAGACAGGAGAACAGCTACGGCGCACCCGGGGACGGTATCTCGTCGACTTCGTCGACAGTCGAGACCTCGCCGGGTACGACGTCCGCGGGAATCTCGTCGGGAAAGATCACCTTGATGGTAGAGAACCGATCGTCGGTCCAAAACTCCTGGTCGAGAAGCCACCGGCGAACGAACTGCGCCACTCGACGGCGGGCTTCCTCGCGGATCAAGTCGACGTGACCAGCTGCTTGCGCCCTCTCGGTCAAACGAGGGGTGAGGCTGGCCCGCAGCTCCTCGAGTCGATCGGCGCCGTCGAATCGGAGCCAGCTTTCTTCGGTACGGGTACGCATCCGATCCGTGTGGAGGGCCGGAGGCAGAGTCGGCCGGAGGCTCGGGGCCAGCACGAGAGCCACCGGTCCGCGCACCTCCACGCTCCAGTCGTCGTCGAGGACCACGTGATACCGGTAGGTCACCGGCACCTGGACCTCCACCGTCGTGGTGCCCAGCGACAAGGTGTCCCAGAAAAGACGGCGCTCGTCGCTGCGGGTAAGGGTCTCGACGATCTCCACCTCGGCCACCTCGAGCTCACCCCCAGCCGATCTGTCGACCTTGGGCATGGACGAGACGAACTGCTCGGTGACGTCCCCGGTGAAAAACCCCTCCGCGATCGCCTCTACGCGGTCGGCGGCGCGGCCGGCGATGTCGGTGGCAGCACGCGCTCCGGTCGCGGCCTGTCGCAGAGTCAGCCAGTAGCCGAAAAGAGCCAGTCCTGCCAAGGCCAGGATCAAGGCCGGCCAGCGAAGGGCCAGCCACGGCGGCTGACTACTTGACCGCTCGGTCGCGGACGATCGGGTGGGTTCGTTGTCGGTCACGAGACGCGGATCTTATGCTTGAGAATGTAGACCTCGAAGGCCAGACCAGCCTTGGCCACGAGGCGCTTCATTTCCGCCACCGGAGTGCCGGACACACCCTGATCGCCCGGGCCATTGTCGACATAGAGGTAACAGACTATCTTGCCGCGCAGCGTGACGGGCAGCACCAGGCAGTCCCGAGGACTCCCTCCCAACGCCTCCGAGAGCTGCTGATTCGACGGCAAGGGTGGCAGCGGACCCAGCCAGAAACTCGAGGCCTCTGTGAGACCAGCGAAGACCGATGGCTTCTCCGCCTCGAGCTCGATGCTGCGGACGGCGTCCTGCGAAACACCCTCACCGTCTCCCATCCAGCCGAAAATCCGATCACGCCGAGAGATCAGAAGCGCCCGACGCGAGTAGTAGCCCGCGGCAAAACGCAGCAGGGCATCGCCGATCTCGTCGCGGATCTCGGCTTCTTGCAGCGAGACCGAGGCTCGCATCAGACGCTCTTCGACGGCGAGATCCTCGTCTTCCGGAGCGGCCTCGGCTTCGAGCCAGGCCTCCGCCTCGGCAACCTCCTGTTCAGTGGAGACGGCGGAAGGTGGCGCCTCGCTGGCCGGCTGTGCTATTGCCGGCGCCTCCTCTTCGGCCGGGCGGCGTAGAAGCGCCAGGTCGTCGTCGTCTAGCTCGATGAACTGCGGCTCCGAAGGAGCCTGCTCCACGTCCGCCCTCCTCCTCGGAGCGGCCGTCGCCGCAGCCATCGAGGCCGACGGCGGACGGACGGGTGCAGCTGCCGGCGGGATCGGTCGCGCCAAATTCTCTGCAGCATTCTCCGCAGCGGTCGGAGCGTCCGGTCTGTCGGTCCTAGAGGGAGTGGCTTTCCTGTCGGCAGCGCCCTCCGCCGCGGTGTTCGTAGTGCGCTCGGCACCCGCCAGACGCTTGGCAAGGATCAGAAAACGATGGTCGACGTTGACGCGGTAGAAACGACGCAGAGCGATCGCCAGACGAATCTCCGTGGCGATGCAGGTCCTCACGAGGCAGGAGGTCAGGAAGCCGATCTCGTCTTCCTGCAGCGGATCCCCGGGGTCCATCGACGCGATGTAGATCGTCTTGCCCTTCAGCAGGTATGGAACCAACTTGTACCGGACTGCCAGCTTGGCCGGGATCATCCGCACCACGTCGGGCTGTGCAGCGCGCAACTCTCCGCTGTCGACTGTCCGGGTCGCTCGGAGATGTGCCAGTGCCTTCAGCAGCCGGTTCTCGCTGACCAGTCCCAGCTCGAGAAGGTTGGTTCCGAGCCTGCCTCCCACCAGTTTCTGAGTGTGGAGCGCGCGCTCGAGCTGCTCGCGCTGCAGCTTCCCTTCCTGGATCAGGTATTCGCCGAGACGAACTCCACTCACGGGCGGTCTCCCTACCGGGCTCCTGCGTTCTGATGCATGGTCTGATCCTGGGTGCTACCGACCCGTTCCTGAGGTGGGGGCGACATGAGTGGCTTGGAAGAACCGGCGGCGGCGCGGAGCGACGATACCAGTACACGCTCCGGCGACGGAAAGGTCGTGCGATCTTGCTCGTCCCGTTGCCGCAGCACCGGGTGTCTGCCAGAATGTACGAACATCTATCCGCTCCCTCCGCGGCTTTACTTGGATCCACTCGTCGTCCGGGACACCGCTCTAGATCTGCTCGAGATCGTGCCATCGCGGCGGTCTAGCGGGCGTCTCGCTGCGCAACCGCCTCAACCCCGTCGCAGCGAACCTTCCTATGAGTTCTCCGAGTGAGACTGCATCTGATCTCCCTAGCGCCCTACGTCGGGCGGCTCAGGATCCCTGGGCGCACCGGACACTGGCCGTAGCCGCGGCTCTGACCGTACCGTTCGTGGTTCCGGAGACAGTCATTCCGGGGACATCGGTTCCGGGTCTCCACGGTATGCGGTCGCTGGTCACCACCTGGGCGCCAGGCGTCATGATCCTCGTCCTGCTGCCCAGCTATTGGAGCCTGTGGCGCTCGGTGCGCGACGACCAGGAACGGAGCTTCTGGTCCGATCTTTCGGTCGTGCTGTCCTTCTGGTTGGTTCTCCGGATGGTGCTGCCTTCGACCCGCTCCTCCGAGGGCGGGGGTCTACAGTACGAGCTGCTGCAGCTGGTGATCTACGCCATCGCCTACGCAACCCAGCTGGTGGCAGCCGAGCGTCAACCCCATCGCAGCAACGCCTGGCGACCGCGCGGTCTGGAACGTGCTGTTCTGTTGCCGGCGTTGGCGATCTTCATCGCGGTCATGGTCGGGTATTTCTTCGTCATTCCAGCCATGGTCGCGCCTTCGGAGATCGAGAGCAGCTCGTCTTCTTTCTACCTCTACCTGTTCTTCGACGTCCTGCTGACGCTCCGGTTCACGTACCTCTCGCGCATCGCCGACTCCCTGCGCTGGCGTCTCATCTACCTTTCCTACGGCCTGGCCTGCCTCGGCTTCTTAGCCTCCCACGCGATCGAATGGCAGTTACTCCGTTCCGCGGGCACGGTGGACGGCACCGCACCGTGGAACGCGTTCTGGATCGCGCCCTTCCTTCTCCTTGCCGTGCCGCCGGTCCTCGCCCGGGTGCGCTACGCACCTCGCACGGCCCAACCCAGGATTCTCGAGCCCTGGCATGGTGCCCTCGCAGGCTCGAGTCGCGTAACCCTGCTTTGGGCGCTGTTGCTACCCCTCGCCCACATCTCACTACACCACTTCGAGCTCCTCGATCCGTCGAGCCGAGCTATTCGGCGAGACCTGATGCTGCTCTGCGTGGTCCTGCTCGGCATCGCTTCGCTGGTCCAGCAGAAAGTACTGGAAGAACGCTCTCGAGCCCTGTGGAACCAGCGACGTGATGTGGAGAAGACGCTGCGGTCCAGCGAAAACGACCTACGATTGATGGTCGAGCGGAACAAGACGGCGGAGCGCCTGGCAGAGGAAGACGAGAAGTTCACGCGGGCTTTTCGCATTCATCACGACGGGCTCGCCATCAGTTTGCTGGATACGGGCGAGATCGTCGACGCCAACCCCTCGTTCGAGCGACTCACCGGCTACTCACGGGACGAGCTTCTGGGGCAGTCGGGCGAGAGCATGGGTTTCTGGCCCGAGGGCCTGGATCGCCAGGCCGTGGTCGAAGAACTACGGGAACGGGGCAATCTGCGTCATGTCGAAGCGCTGCTGCCCACGCGAGACGGAATCGGACACGAGGTGTTGGCTTCCTTCGAGCTGCTGTTCGACCGCCGCCGCCACTACATGATGACCGTCTTGCACGACGTGGCAGAGGCCCGCCGAGCCGAACGCGAGCTGCGCCGCAGCGCCGCCTATCTCGACGAGGCCGAGGCCGCGATTCTGGCCCTCGATGCGGACGACCGCGTCGAGTACTGGAACCCAGCGGCCACCCGCCTGCTCGACCTCGACGAATCGGACAGGAAACGCCCTCTGTCGGATCTGACCGCAGGGTTCGGCAAGCAGCTATGGACGCGGACGATCGAGCTCAGCGATGATCAGACGCTGCGACCAGCGGATGGAACACCCTACCGCCGTCTGGTGGTAGCAGTACGATCCAGTCGCCTGCCTGCCGAGGGTGAGTCGTGACAGAACCACGAATGGCACGATTCGCCGCCTGGAGGCGGGTGGCCGGCGCGGTCTGGACCGTGATCGGCTCGGATCGTCTCATCTTGGTCGCCCTGGCCCTCGGCGTCCTCCTCGCGCTGTTCCTGCTCCTGCCTGTCGCGCCACCGGAGACGCGACGGGTAGTGATCGGTTGGCTCGGACCCGCGGCCTTTGCACTGCTCCTCCCCTACGCCTTGCTGCATGGCAAAAAGCGCAGGACACGGCGGGTAGAGGCAGCCTTCTGGCGCGACTTGCTGCTCGCAGCGTGGAGCACCATAGCGGCCGTCGTGCTGCGTCGTGTTTCGGATGGGTTGGACTGGGATCCCGCCATGATTCTGAGCCGGCTCTCCCTCGTCGTGACGTACACGCTGTTGGTCATCGCCGTCGAGCGACAACCCCACCGAGCTTCTGCGGATTCGAAGAGCGCCGAGATGCGGCTGACGCTGCCGACGATTCTGCTCCTCGTGGTGGGCCTGATCTTCTACTTCGTGCTACTACCGGTCTTAGCCGTTCGCGACCAACCCCTCGAGCTGACGCTCATGTCGCAGATCCTGACCACCCTCGGCATCTTGCTGTTGGTCCGGGTGAGCTACTTCGCCCTGAAGACCGACACGCCCAGATGGCGAGCGGTGTACTCCATCGTCGGACTCCTGGCCGTGTCGATCGTTCTGTTTCACGGCCGTGAGCTTCCAGCCGTGGCTCGGTGGTTTGGTGAGCCCGGCCTGTTCGATGCCCTGCTCTGGCTGCCCGCCATGCTCCTGGCGGTGATCCTTGTACGACTGAAGCACCATTCCTTCCCGGTCGATCTGATGGCAGACGTCGATATGGTGACCCAGCTCTCTGAGCAGCCCACGGGTGTGGCACAACGTACGTTGTTCGTAGCACTGGCGGTGCCGGTGATCCACTTCGGCGCCTATCGCTTCAATCTCTTCGACCCCACCTTGGAGGCCAGTCGAGAGGCCTGGGTGTTTTTTTGGATCGTCGGTCTAGGTGGCGTCGCGTTGTTTCAGAACCGGCGTCTATCCGTTCGACTGACATCGGCATTCCGCGAACGCCGGCGGATCGAGAACGCACTGGCCAACACGGAACGCAGCCTCCGCCTGGCCGACGCACGCCGCCAGTCCGAAGAAGCGGTGTGGAGCAAGAAGGAGAAATACGTCAAAGCGTTTCGCTACAGCCCCGACGCAACACTGCTCACGACCATCCACGATGGCCGCCTGCTGGAATTCAACAACAGATTTCTAGAAATCCTCGGCTACCGACGCGAGGAGGTCACGGACCGTACCGTCTTCGACATCGATCTATGGGCAGATCCGGAACTGCGGGAAACGCTGACAGACGCACTGCGGGAACAGGGCTACGTGCGCAATCGCGAGGTGCAGGTCCGCACCCGCGACGGGAACCTACGATGGGTCAGCGTCTCTGCGGAGGCCCTCCAGGTCGACAGCGAGCCCTGCCTCTTCGCAGTGGCCCGCGACATCACCGGCCGAGAAGAACGCCTCCAAGCTCTTCATCGTCAGGCTGCACTGCTGGATCTGGCGATCGATCCCATCGTCGTCATGGATCGCGACGACATCGTGACCTACGGCAACGACGCGGCTGGTCAGTTGCTGGGTCAAGCCCTCGAAAAGCTACGGGGAAACACGCTGGCGAGTGCCCTGAGTACGGAGTCCGCCGAAGAGATCGACCATGCCAGTCGTATGACTCGTCAGCACGGCGTCTGGAAAGGCTCGATCAGAACCCGCGACGGCACTCGCCTCGACGCTCTCTGGTCTCTCGTGACCGACGCCGAGGGCGCCGCGTCGGCCAAGTTGGTCCTGTTGCGCGAGTAACAATTACCGTCAGGCGCCGTTAAAAAGATCAGACATGTCGAACTCCTTCTGAGGCTCATCATGGAACGTACCTTTCAGAACGTCCGCTTCGCGCTCCGCACGCTGCGCAAGAATTGGGGTGTCACGGCCCTCGTCGTCGTCAGCCTGTCGCTGGCCATCGCAGGCAACACGATCGTCTACAGCCTGATCAACGCGCTGCTCTATAGGCCTCTCCCTTACGAAGAGCCCAATCGGATCTTGCTGGTGGGTGAACGGTCGGAGAGCACACCGGCGGGCTTCGTGCTGCCGGCATCGATGGCGAACTTCCTCGACTTGGAGGAACGGCAGCGCTCGTTCCAGTCGATGGCAGCCTTCCAGAACCTTCCCATGGGAATCGACCGTGGCGGCGACTCCCTCGAGCCGGTGACCGCTGCCCGCGTGTCGCCGGAGTTCTTCGACTTGTTGGGGGAGACGCCTGGCCTCGGCCGGTCGTTCCTGGAAGAAGAGGGCGTTCTCGGACGCCACCGGGTCGCCATCTTGGACTACGACTACTGGCGCGACGAGCACGGCGCCAGCGACGATATTGTGGGCACCACCCTCAATCTCAACGGCGAGCCCTACGAAGTGGTCGGCGTGACCAGCCCGGACTTCGAGTTCCTACAGCCGGGAATTCAGGTTTGGGTACCGCTGGCGGTGGATCGCGCCGGACTGCGGCGAAGCGACCGCCTGGTCCTCCTGGTGGCCCGATTGAACGACGGTATCGCCCAGAGCGCCGCGGCCGGCGAGATGTCGGCGCTCTACGATGACTTGAAGGAGCAGTATCCGGAGGCAAACCGCGGCTATCTCATGGAGATGCTCAACCTGCGGGAAGAGATACCCGACGCCCGCAACCGGCTCTTCTTCAAGATGCTTCAGGGAGCGATGATCTTCGTCGTCCTCATCGCCTGCGCCAACATCGCGAATCTGCTCATGGCCCGCAGCCAGAAGCGTGAACGCGAGATCGCCGTGCGCACGTCCATCGGCGCCGGAAGACGGCAGATCGTCGCCCAACTGTTCACCGAGAGCCTGGTCATGGCGACCGTCGCCGGAGCCATCGGCATCGGCCTGGGTTACCTGGGCGTCGAACAGATGCGGCGATCCTTCGGTGCCTTGTTGCCCGAGATCTACGCACCGGTGGTCGACACGCGGGTACTGCTCTACACCTTGGGCGTCACCGTCTTTGGTGGCCTGCTCTTCGGCCTGGCGCCGGTGCTCCAGACCGCGCGCATGAACCTGGTCGATGCGCTCAAGGACGGTGCCGCCGCTTCGACATCCGGCGGACGCAAACGCTTCGCGTCGAAGTTCCTGGTCGTCGGCGAGCTCACCCTCGCCTTGATCTTCCTCGGCGGCTCCGGAATCCTGCTCAAGTCCTTCGACTCCCTGCAGAATCAAGATGCGGGCTTCGAAACCTCCAATCTCCTGACGGTGCAGGTGCAGGTGCCCGAGGAGCGCTTCCCCACCGACCCCGAGAAGGTCGTAGCCGTCGAGGGCATGGTGGAACGCCTGGAACAGGTGGCTGGCGTCGACGCGGCACTGGTGTCGAATATCTTGCCGCGCTTCATCTTCGTGCCTCAGGACAACTTCATCGTCGACTCGGCGCCACCGCCCGAAGACCAAGCGCCACCGCAAGTCTCGTACCTGACCACCAGTCCGGGGCTCTTCGAGCAGCTGGACATCCAGCTGGTGGAAGGGCGCCTCTTGGACTCCACCGATCGCAACGGAGGAGCTCCCGTGGCGGTGGTCAATCGCGCCGTGGTGGAGAGCTTCTTCGAGGGCCAGAGCCCCATCGGCCAGACTGTCACCCTGGTGGGTGAGTCTCGCCGAATCGTAGGCGTCGTGGAAGATGTGCGCCACGTGCTCACCGTGGGACGAGATGTCTCCCCCACGGTCTACCTCCCGTGGAGCCAGTTACCCGCCAGCGCCCTCTTCGTCACCCTCGCCACCCAGGTCTCTCCGGAGTCTTTGACCCAGCCCGTACGGCGCACGCTTTTCGAGTACGACCCGGGCCTGGCGGTGTCACAGATTCAGAGCCTCGATGCCGTCATCGACCAGTTCTGGGCGGGACAACGGATCATCTCCGCCATCCTCCAAGGCTTCGGTAGCCTGGCGCTCCTCTTGGCCGCCATCGGAACCTATGGCGTTCTCGCCTACTCCGTCGCACTCCGGCGCCAGGAGATCGGTGTGCGCATGGCTCTTGGAGCCAGCCGGAGGGAGGTGGTCACCATGGTGATGCGCCAGGGCTTGTTCTTGGGAGCGATCGGGCTCGTCCTCGGCCTGCCAGGGATCATGGGCGTCAAAGCACTCCTCGAGCAGGTGATGGCCGGTTTCGTACCGGTCGAGATGGTGGGCATGGGCGCTGCGGTCTCCGTGATGGTCGGCGTCATCTTGCTGGCCAGCTTCCTTCCCGCTCGCAGCGCGGCGAGCGTGGACCCCATCAAGGCACTACGCTGGGAGTGACATCCCTGCCATGAAGGCTTCCCAAGCCCGATGTCCCTGGACGACGGCCGTCGTCCTGAGTCTCGTCTTGTGCACCGCACCGGTCGGCGCCGAGACGGCCGCTACCGCGGCGCTGTCGAATGAGTCGGGAGAGACCTCCCTTGCAGAGCAGCTCGACGAGCTGTTCGCGGCTGCCTACCCGGCTGACGAACCGGGAGCGGCCGTTCTCGTGCGTCGCGGCGACGAAATCCTGCTGCAGGAAGGCTACGGTATGGCGGACATGGAGCTCGACGTTGGAATCGAGCCACACATGATCTTCCGCATCGGTTCCATCACCAAGCAGTTCACCGCCGTCGCGGTCTTGATGCTCGTGGAAGACGGCAAGCTTGCCCTCGACCAGACGATACGCCAGGTATTGCCCGACTACCCCCAGGTCCATGGTGACGAGGTCACGGTCGAGCAGCTCTTGACCCACGTCTCGGGCATCCCCAGCTATACCGATCAGCCCACGTTCTGGGAGGTGGCGAACGACGATGCTTCGCTCGAGGAGCGGGTGGAGTTCTTCAGCAGCGAGGAATTGGAATTCGAGCCCGGAAGCCAGTGGAAGTACAACAACTCTGCGTACCTGCTGCTCGGCGCCATCCTCGAGAAGGTAGCCGGTACGACCTATTCCGACTTTCTCCAGCAGCGGATCTTCGATCCGTTGCAAATGAGCTCATCGTCCTACGGCGATCCCGAGCGGATCGTCAAGGGGCGGGTCGAGGGGTATCAGCCGCAAGGTGAAGCAAGGTTCCGCATCGCCGACTACATCAGCATGGATTGGCCCTACTCCGCGGGCTCGTTGCTGTCGTCGGTGGCCGATCTGGATCGTTGGGACCAGGCGCTGTACGGCGACAAGCTGCTACCCCGGACCACACTCGAGAAGGCCTGGACCTCCGCGAAGTTGAACGACGGCAGCGCGACGGGCTACGGCTATGGCTGGGCGGTGGGCCAGGTTGCCGGACATAGGTTGATCCAGCATGGTGGCGGCATCCATGGCTTCCGTACCCAGGCCATTCGCATTCCCGACGAGAAGATCTTCGTCGCGGTCTTCACCAACGGCGCACGCACCAGCCCCACATCCATGGCCCGCCGAGCCGTGCAGCTGTTGTTGGGTGAACCCCTGCCCGACGTGGACGATGTCGTCTACCAAGTGGCGGCCGAGACCCTGGAGTCCTATGTCGGCGTGTACCGGATCGACGAAGAAACCACTCGCATCGTGAAGCTGATCGACGGAGCGCTGACGACGCAACGGACCGGTGGCGGCGTCTCCACTCCGATACCCCTCTCAGACACTCGGTTCTTCTACGACGACAGCTTGACGACCCTCGACTTCGTAGTCGAGAACGCAGAAGTCGTCGCTCAGGTCATGACGCCGTGGGGTGACGAGCCCGAACGCGCCGAGCGTACCGACGATCCGATTCCCGAAGGTCCCCAGCGAGCGGACGTCGATCCGGCGCTCTACGAGCGCGTGGCCGGCGTCTACGAGCTCAGGCCAGGCTTCACCCTCACCGCATTCCGTGACGGCGACCGCTTCATGGTCCAGGGCACGGGTCAGCCGCCGGTCGAATCGATCCCCTCATCTCCCACCGAGTTCTTCAATGAGACTCTGGGAGCTCGTATCGTCTTCGAGATGGACGAGAGCGGCGAACGAGCCGTGGCCCTGACCCTTCACCAAGGCGGCCGGCAACTGCGAGGCGAACGCACAGACGGCTGACGGACGCAGCCTGGGCTACTCCGGTGATCCGAGATGTTCCCGGAAGAAGTCCACCTGCAGCCGGGTGACCATTTCCACATAGGTGGGATCGGCCACCATGTGAGTCTGAGATGCCAACGGGAAGAACTCGTGGGGCACGCCCGCACGCGCCAGGGCGTCCGACATTTTCAGACCGTGCACGAAGTAGACGTTGTCGTCGGCGGTGCCATGGAGGATGCGCAGGGGCCGCTTCAGATCCTCGGCGTAGGTCAGCACGTTAGACATCTCGTAGGCCTCCGGATTCTCATCTGGCAGGCCGACATACCGCTCGGTGTAGTGAGTGTCGTAGTCGATCCACTCGGTCACCGGTGCCCCGGCGACGCCGGCCTTGAACAGGTCAGGTCTTCGCATCACCGCCATCGCCGAAAAGTAGCCGCCGAAAGACCAGCCGAAGACACCGACCCGTTTCAGATCCATCTCCGAATGTCGTTCCGCCAGCTGCTCGAGCACACTCGCCTGATCGGACAGAGGATGGTCGATGAAGTTGCCGCGAATGGCCCTCTCCCAAGCGCGTCCCCGATTGGGCGTGCCGCGGCCGTCGATTCGCACGACGAGGAAGCCCTGGTTGGCCAGCCATTGATCGAGCAACTTGTCGTCGGCTTGGCGGAGCACCATCTGCTTGAGGGGTCCGCCGTATACGTGGACTATGACCGGGTACTTCTTCTCGGCGTCGAAGTCTTCCGGGCGCTGAATCGACGCGTAGAACCTCGGCTCCTCGCCCACAGACGCGTACTCGACGTCAACACCGAACGCAGGCCAGTCATTTGACGTCCCGAGCTTGCCGATCGGAGTACCGTCGGCTCCCCGCACCACGAAGCGCGGAGCAGCGTCCGGCGGATCCTCCCGCAGGACCTGGAGAGACCCGTTCCGGCTGATCCAGAGCTGGCGCACCCCGAGACCGGAAGTCACGGCCCGAGGAGTGCCCCCGACCAGAGACACTTGGTAGGCCTGGACGTCGAGGACGGACGGCTGCCCTTCGACCACGACATGGCCTTCCGCCAGGTCGACATGCACCAAGCCGGTGTAGGCCAGATTCGGTTCGGTCAGGACTCGGTCCAACGTGCCGTCCGGCTTGCGCAGCTCCAGCTGCCAGCTGCCGCGCCGTTCGGTGGTCCAGAGGAAACCCGGTGACTCAGCTCCATCCTTCCCAGGCAACCATCTGGGCATCTGCTGATCCAGGTTCAACCATGCCTCGTCGGTTTCACGAAGCAACTCGGTCGTCGCGCCCGTCTGCTCGTCGACGCGATAGAGCACCTGCTCCTGCTGACGACGGTCCTGCACCAGGATGGTCAGGGGTGCTCCGGGCACCGACCACTTCACGGTCGCCAGATACGGATAAGCCTCGCGATCCCATCTCACCCATACAGGGTCGGCATCTGGATCCTCCACCGAGACAATGGCCAGACGCACGTCGGTGTTGGTCGTACCGGCCCGCGGGTAGCGCCAGGACTGCGGAGCCTTTGCCGGGTCGGACGGATCCGCGATGTAGAAGACCGGTAGCTCTGAGTCGTCGTTGCGCTGAAACGCGATGCGACGGCTGTCGGGAGACCACCAATAGCCCTGGTCACGATCCATCTCTTCCTGCGCAGCAAACTCCGGTACGCCATAGGAAACATGCTCGCCTTCTTTTTGGGTGATCCGGCGGGGTGCGCAGCCGCCTACAGGCACCACCCACAGGTCGCCTTCGGCCGAATAGGCCACGTGACGGCCATCGGGTGAGAGCCGCGGATCCACCGGCACACCACCTTCTACGGGCAGGGCCTCATGTCGGCGCGAGCGCCAGTCGATCACGAAGAGTTGACCCGAGAGCGGCGCCAGGATGTGCTTGCCGTCCCGCGATAGTCCGTAGGACGCAAATCCCCGGGCCGAGACACGCATTCGCTCGCGGCGGGCGATCTCTTCCGCGGTCAGCTCCTCGTCTTTGCCATCGAGGATCTCTTCCGCTGACAGCAACCGCTGCTCGGTACCGGTCGCTGGATCGTAGTGATAGAGGCTGCGCACGCGGCTACGGGGCCCCGACCGCAGGAAGAAAATGGCGTCGCCCTCCGGTGTCATCTCGATGGACGCCGGAAAGCCGAGCCGAAACCGGTCCGTTTCGGCGTAGTCGGTCAGAAACTGCATCGCGGTCGCCTCCTCGGGATCCGATGCCGCACGCTGTGGTTGTTCTTCGTCTTGCACCATGCTCTGCGGCGTTTCGGCCGTCGCTGTGGTCGAGATCAGTACCCAGAAGAAGGCCAGGCACACGAACGAAATCGAATAGGGCGTCGAGACAACGGAACAGGTCGACGAGCGGGCGATCGGCATCTTGGGTCTCCGATGGGGCGGTCCGGAGCTGAGCTCGTGAAGGCGCCGAGTCTATGACGCGTTCGCTCATTGACAAATAGGACCGAGTCAGTCCAGAATCATCTAATCTTTATTGAGATTTCGTCTCAATAATGATCCCTGAACCCGACTCATCCGATGCGTCTATCACCGCAGATCCCGCCGCTTCGGCAACACCTGCCATCCATCGCCTTGACAGCGGCAGCATTCGGCATGTCCCTAGGGGCTGCGGCTTCCACTGCTCCCCACTCGTCCGAAACCACGACGGTGGAGCGAGCTCAGTTTCACATGGGGACCCTACTCACGATACGCATCGAAGCCGATGACCGCGAGGCGTCGTTGAGCGCTTCGGAGCGCGTTTTCCAGGCGGTGGCCGCAGCTGAAGCTCGGCTCTCCACATGGACCGGCGTCAGTGATCTGGCACGATTGAATTCGGCAGTGTCGGGATACGACGTGCCGATCTCCACCCAACTCGTAGCCGACCTCGAAGTCGCCAAACGCTGCTACGAGTTGACGGGCGGTGCGTTCGATCTGTCGGTGGGCCCCCTCGTCTCGGCCTGGGGACTACGCGAAGGTGGGCGTTTCCCGAACCCAACTGAGCTGGAATCGGCGCGGGATGCGGTCGGATTCGAGGCGCTGGAGGTAGGTACGTCGACCGCTCGCCGCACCCGGGACGCGCTCCGTCTCGACGAAGGTGCCTTCGGCAAGGGAGCGGGTTTGGACGACGCATCTTCCGCGCTCGCCACCGACCCGCGCGTCCGGTCGGCAGTGCTCGACTTCGGCGGCCAGCTGCTCGTCTACCGTCGCGAGCCAAGCCCCGGCACGGCGATTCGAGTCCTCGTCGCGCATCCCGATGATCGCCAGCAGAACGTTAGCGTCCTGGAGCTGGATTCGGGGTCCGTCGCCACCACCGGCAATGGAGAACGCGCTATCGAGATCGACGGGGAGCGCCTAGGACACGTTCTCGACCCACGAAGCGGTCGACCGGCCCCCGACTTCGGCAGCCTGACTGTTTGGGTCGATTCGAGATTCGACCGGGCAGGGACTCTGGCCGACTGCCTTTCCACCGGCCTCTACGTCCTCGGCCCGGACGCTGCCCTCGCCTTCGCAGCACGCCACCCAGGTATCGAAGTCCTGGTGGCAGAACGAGTCAACGAAGGGATTCGAGTCAGGAAGAGCAGCGGGCTTGCCTCGACCAGTTCCAAACCCCCCGCGACCGTCACATCTTCTACTTGGAGCGTTAACCCGTCGTGATCTCTTCTCTCTCCACTCGCTTTCAGACCTGGCTCGGATTCGTCTTCGCTCTGCTGATCTTCAGTGTCGGCACAGCACACCCGGCAACTGCAAAAGTCTTTCTCAGTCCTGACGAGGCGTTGAAAATGGCCTTTCCGGATTGCGAGGTAGAAAGGAATAGCGTCCATCTCGACGACGAGAGACTTCGTCTCGCGCGGGAAGCGGCGGGAGTCGAGATCACCAGCAGCTTGGTATATCCGTACCGTGCCGTCTGTGACGGAAAGCTGGGCGGCACCGCCTACTTCGACAGCCATCGGGTACGTAGTCTGCCGGAGACCATCATGGTCGCGGTAGGAACGGACGGTAAGGTCCTCAGGATCGAGATCCTGACTTTCAGCGAGCCGGAAGACTACATCCCCGGCGACGTCTGGTATCAACAGTTCGACGGCAGGGCTCTCGACCCCGAGCTAAACCTGGAACGCGGTATCCGCGAGGTCACAGGAGCTACGCTGACAGCTCGCGCGACGACCGAAGCCGTCCGCCGGGTCCTGGCGATCCATCGGATTCTGACGGAGGAGACGAAGGCTAGATGAGTCGCTACGAGGCGTGGACGGTACACCTCTCGGTTGGCCTGGTCGGAAGTACCGGGCTGATCTACGCCTGGATGCTCTATTTCATGACGCCTTCGGATCCGTTCTCGGTTCTACACCATCCGCTACAGCCGCATGTACAGCATGCCCACGTCTGGTTCGCGCCGTTGTTGGTCTTCGGCGCCGGCTTGATCTGGCGCGATCACATCTGGAAACACTTGACGAGGGGAGTGTCCTCGGGCCGACGCAGCGGTCTGGCGCTGCTTCTCACCCTGGTCCCCATGGTGCTCAGCGGTTACCTGATTCAGACCGCGGTCGGCGAAGGTTGGCGTAGCGCCTGGATCGTCGTGCACGTCGCCACCTCCGGTCTGTGGCTAGCGGGCTATGGCTTGCACATCTGGGCACGGATCCGACGCGGCCACAAGCACCGCAAGGCTCGAGAATCCAAAGAGCGAAAGTTGTCGTCACCGCCGGTGATCGCCTGACCGGACTTACAGCCCGGTCAGACCCTCGATCTGGTGGGATGGACTCCCCCGCGACTTTGTTCGGCATCATGGTGCCAGAGTCGCT
>JALCBJ010000113.1:10228-18789 GCA_028066595.1 Thermoanaerobaculia bacterium | reverse complement strand
AGCATGGCTCATTCTACGCCGCATTCACGCCGGTTGCCGGCCGGACCTCTAGTCCAGGATGTGGTCTCGAGATCGCTCGGGTTGGTGGCGGAGCGAATTCTTCCCGCTCAGTTCCTGGACGTCAATCGCTCTACAGTCTTCGACCCTCACCGAGGTCGAGCCGCTCGGTTCTCGGAGGTGTGTTCGAGGCAGATGGGTAAGCTCAGCGCTCGTCGTAGAGGGCGCTGCGCCGCCTCTCCGCTTCGAGGGCGTCGCTTTCACGGCCCGCCAGCTTGTAGAGACGGTGGAGGGAGCCGTAGGTGCGTTCCAGATCCAACCAGGTTTCCTGGCTCGGCTCGGCTTCGCGCAAGCCGTCGAGTTGCTCGAGCAGAATCTCCTCGGCTTCGTCGAAACGCTCCACCCGCGCCATCGCGTCGGCCAGGTTGCGGGATTTCTCGCGCAGCAGCCGCGACTCCTCGCCCACCGCATGTCGCCACAGGTCCAGTGCCAACTCGTAATCGAGCACCGCGTCGGCATGCTTGCCGAGCTTGACGCGGGTCCATGCCAGATCTTCGACGGCGTCGGCGAGTAGCTGGGTGCCCGGAGCCGATCTGCTGAGCTTCTCGACGCTCTCGATACGCCAGGTCTCGGCCTCCTCGTACTGTTGGAGAGTCGAGTAGAGATATCCCACCGAGTCGGCGAGCCGCCCCTGCTCTTCGTCCGAGGACGCCTTGCTTCGTTTCAGGATCGCGATCCTTTGCTCGTAGGCGTCGATCGCCCCTTTGGCGTCGGCGCTCCACAGCAAGTTGCCCAGTAGCTCCAGAGCCGCCACCACCGACGGCGCATCCGGGCCGTCACGTCGCTGCCGATCAGCCACCGCCGAACGGGCTCGCGCCACGGCGGCTTCGAGCTCGCCGGCCGCTTGCAGTGCCTCGACTTCGGCCTCGAGAGAGTTCGGGTCTTGATCACAGCATGAGCAGCAGTCGCTGTCGCCCGAGCCCTCGGGCTGGCCTTCCGCGTGAGCTTCCATGGCGGCCACGCCCTGACGGAGGTGCTCGGCACTGGAAGGCCCGTGGGCCGTCTCGGTGATGTGAATGGCCCGCTCCAGGAGCGCCTTCGCCTCCGGCAGACGCTGCTGGGAAACGAGCAGCCAGCCCAGATCTTCCAGGATGTAGGACAAGAACGGATGCTGTTGCCCGAGCCGACTCTCCTGCAAGGCGAGGGCGGTGCGCAGCGAGGCTTCCGCCGAGTCGAGATGCCCGATCTTGATCTGCGTTTCGGCCAGCTCTTGATGCAGATCCGCCAAGTCGTCCTGACGTGGGTTGGTCGCTTGGCTGTGGGCTTCGATGGCATCGTGGTAGTAGGTCGCGGCCGATGCGTACTCTTCTTGCTGTTGGTAGTGGCGCGCCATCGCGGTCAACGCGTCTTGCTGCCATTCGAGACTTCCTCCGTAGCTCAGATCGACCGCCCGGCGCAGGATCTGTTCGAGCTCCGGGTCGGCAGGGTGTACCTTCTGTGTCAGCGAGCCCAGTCTCAGAAGGTAGGGCACCAGCTCCGGCGCCTCGGCTCCGTGCTCGGACTCTTCGCGCTGCGCGACGTCCCGCGCCAGCTCGAGGGCTTTCCCGTACGCCTTCAGCGAGTGATAGATGTGTCCGAGATGACTCCAGGTCTCTACCGCCCGCGAGCCGGTGGTCGAACCCAGCCGCCGTCGGATGGCCACCGCCTCCTCGTAGCGCGGCAAGGCGTCCCGCGACTGTTGGAGGCGAAAGAGATAGATGTCCGCCAGCGCCTCGAGAGTGTCGAGGCGTTGCCGATCCAACCGATCGGAGTCCGGCAGCTCGTCCAGGGCCAGCGCGTAGAGCCGCGCGGCTTCGGGCCAATCCTCGTTCTCTGCCGCTAGCTCGGCGGCTGCCAGCGGGCTTTGAAGCTCAGCGACCGGAGCCTTGTCGGGAGCTTCCCCTAGAGCGGCGGGGCAGACGAAGAGCCCTACCAAGGGGAGAATCCAACTGTACGAGCTTCGATTCGGGTGTCCCACGTACCAAGTTTACGTTGTCGGACCGGGACTCGTGTTGAGTCGAAGGGAGCGGCTGGCCGTGAGACGTTCCAGTGGTTGGGCTGTTCCCATGCCATAATTTCTTGGTCTTCCATCGCCGCCTCCGCGGACAGCAGGCAGCGGAAAGCAGGCTTGCGAACAGCAATCTGATATGGCTGCGAGCGCACAGTCGAGAGGGATGCACGATCTTGATTTGCCAAAGAAACGTCCGAGTTTCCCGATGGATCGGTTTCACTCTTCCGCTGCTGCTGTGGGCACCGCCGGCAGTCGCCGCAGGAGACGGTCGCGATCTGCTTCTGGATCATGGTCGTGCATCGGCCCAGCGTCCCCTCGGCGACGATCCGGTCAGGCGCGGCAGTGCGTCGACTCTCCTCGAGTTCGAGGACCACGACTACGTGAACCCATTCACCGGTGGTGTCGCGTGGGAAACGAGCCAGAACGCCGACGTGCTCGCGATGGAGTGGGCCTTTGTCGGGGTCAGCGAAGTCCTACCGGTCTGCTCCGGACCTTTCGATTGGACGATCGTCGACATGTTCCTCGCGAGAGTGGCATCTCGAGGGCACCAGGCCATCCTCCGCCCTGTGTTCTTCGGGCCAGGTTATGGCCTCGAGAACTTTGCGCCCGACGACCTGTCCGTCGCCGACTTCATCTATGACGGCGAGACCTACGACAACCCCCGATGGGACCTGCCGGCGACACAGAGCTGTGTCTTGCAATTCATCGATGCATTCGCCGCGCGGTACGAGAACGATTTGCGGATCGCCTACGTCCAGATGGGGTTGGCTGGACTGTGGGGCGAGCACCACCTCGATGGCGCGTCCTACACGGCCGCCAACTTCCCCTCCATCGCATTCCAGAAGACCATGATCAGTCACTATCTGGAGGGCTTCGGTAGTACCTCGTCCGACCTGCTCTCTTCTCTGTCCCTCGACTCATCTCAGAGCCATGGCTTCTTCGGCTCGGACGACACATCCTTCGACGCCGAGCGCGTCGGCTTCTTCGACGACAGCCTGCTGATCGCGAATCACGGCGCACCGGGCAACTGGCGGCAGCAGCCTCACCCCGCCGAGCAACTCCTTCTGCATTCTCGCCATGGGTGGGGTGGCGAGGCCTTCTGGGACCCCTGCAACAAGGACAGCTTGTGGATCGTCTCACCACACGATTGCGGCAATGGCGAGAGCCTCGGAGCACAGGCTGGGCGCATCGGCTTGAGCTACATGCTCGGTAGCCCTGCCTTCCACGATAGTTCGGTTTCATCCGTCGACCTTCTGACGGCATCGCAAATGATGGGCTACAAGTTCACCGCGACAGATGCGGTGCGCCAAGACGCCGGCCACGTGGCGGTAGTCGTCGAGAACACCGGTGCCGCCTACTGTCCCTACAGAGTTCAGGTATGTACGGAGCAAGGCTGCGCCGGGGACCTCTCGGCCCTCGCTCCCGGGAACGACATGGTTGTCTCCGTGCCCGCTTCGGCTTCTGAGATGCAGGTTCTCTTCCTGACGTCTCCGCGCCTCGACCTGGCCAGCCAGCAAAAGATCCGCTGGAGCAACGTGGGCGCTGACGGCGCTGCATCGACGCTGACCGTCACCGTCGATGCAGTGGAGGAGATCTTTGTCGATGGCTTCGAGTCGGGAACGACGGAAGCCTGGACGACGTCGACGCCCTGAGAGGGGCACGTCGCGATTCGATGTCGTTCTCGATGATCTTCCGTCGGAGTAAAGATGGCCGAGACTGCGGCTATACTCCCCCGCGCGACAGCCCGCGGCGTCGCCGCTCCCCCCAACCTTCAGCGAAGAGAATCACCATGACACGCACCGCGGATCGAACAGGAATGCTGCCTCGGACGATACTCATTGGACTCCTGCTACTCGGTTGCACGACCCTCGCAGCGGTGGCCCAGGATGGGCTCGAGGTGTCGATCTCCGGAGCGGACTTCATCGACTGCACGGGCACCGGGTTCGATTCGGAAGAACCGCTGCCGGATCTATGCTTCGGAGCGGCGGCGACCTCCGAGCTACGCATCGACATCGAGAGCGCCGATCCCTCGGTGCTGGCGAGAATCTCGCTGCAAGTGCGTGGCGACAAGCACTCGAGTAGCGTGTTCCACACGTTCAGCGAGCCAGGGGAGGAGACGACCTGGTCCAATGCGTTGCCGCTGCCGAGAGCGGAGTCCGGTGCCGAACCTAGTCCGGACGCGCCGTTGGCTACACCGAAGAAGAACCCGTTCGATCTGACGGCCCGCCGCCCGAGCACCGGGGCCTACCGGCCGGGCAACTACGTCATCGAGGTCGAGGCCGGGCCCCAGGAATCTCCGCGGAAGGCGCTGATCGGCCTCGTCATCTCGGGCTCTAGCTCGCTGTCGCAGTGGGCCGTCGCCGATGGCCGTGCTCGTATCCTGCTGTCGGGATGCTGGCGCCGCGAGCTCGACCCGGTCCTCGAGCTCGTCCTCACCCACTGTGACGACCCGCAGTACCAGGTCAAAGCGGCGACCGTCACCCCACACGAGGGCATGACGCTCGACAGCTACGTCAACAACTCACTGCAGGCCTACGCGAAGATCTGGCGGATGCGGTCGAGACGCACCGACATGGGCCCGCCGAAGATCATCGAACTCGACCTGGATCAGATCCTGGCTTCCAAGGTCAACGGCCTGTGGAAGCACTTCATCGACTTCGAAGAGGTCTTTCTGATCATCACCTTCTACGGTCCCCAGCAGGACGAGCCCGGCGCCCTGCGAGCACGCTTCGGAGACCGCGACGACTGGCTGCTGATCCGCAGTCCGTGAGGCAGCTCATCTGAGAGTAGCCGTCGAGTGCTCAAGGAGCGCAATAGGCGAGGAAGTACGCCTTGGCCCTCTGAGCGTACCTATTCTGAGGCCTGGCTCGCTGGATCTCGGGCCAGTGGGGTCCCACTCCGATTGCGCGGAGTAGTTTCGCGTATTCTCGATATTCCCTTGGAACAATACCGGTTCTGAGCAGCTTAACGATACGAGATCGAATCTGAGACACTTGAGTCAGGGTCAAGCTCTTGTGCCTTCGAAGAGCCCTCGCCGTGTTGGATTTCAGAATGGCTCCAAATGTAAACCCCTGGTCTTCCTGGATGAACTCGATGCCGATCTGAGTGCATGCCAGGTCTTCAGCTTCGATCCCCTCGATGACCTTTTCCATTGCAGGGTAGATCCAGCGAGTACCGTTCTTTTCGTGAACGTCAGGGTCTAGGCAGCGAGGGGTTGCTACGTTGAAAATCTTACAGTACTGCGCGTACCGATCCAGGATCGCAGTCGCTGTCCAGACCCCGTCTCCGTTGTAGTCGCGAATTTCCATCTCGATCGGCTGCCTTGACCTTCGATCGAATACCTCGCCAATGTCGGCCTTCGTGACGACCAGGCTACCATTCGCGACTCATCTGGAAGGGTGTCGCCTGGAATGGGTGTCACCGACCTCCGGGTGGTGGAGTTTCACTCGCACTGACCCGTTCTTTGAGAGTTATCGGTGCTCGGCTGCGTCTGAAACCGCATGGCAAGAAAACCAAGACATCTACCTCGATCTGACTGCTTGGTCGAAGTGACCGTGCGTACAGTCCACAGCCGCTACCTGCTACGCCCTGGGAGCGAGTTGAACAAGATCTTCGGCGGCTGCCTGGGTCGAGCCCTGGAGCTTCACCCGGTGCGTCTCCATGCTGTGGTCGTCATGAGCACACATTTCCATCTGCTGCTGTCGCCCAAAGACAGCCAGCAGCTGGCCGAGTTCATGGGATATCTGAACGGGAACCTATCGAAGAAGGTGGGCAGAATCCACGAGTGGTCGGGTTCGATGTTCGAGAGTAGATACCAGTGCATTCCTGTGTCCGACGAACCCGCCGCTCAACAGGCGCGCTTGCGCTACTTGCTACGCCACGGCTGCAAAGAAGGGCTCGTCCTCAGTCCGCGCGATTGGCCTGGAGTCCACAGCGCCACAGCGCTGTGTGACGGCGTTGCGATCAAGGGCACCTGGATCGACCTGACCGAGTACTGGAAGGCCATCCGCCGTGGCGAAGACGTGATCGTCAGCCAGTTCGGGACCGACTACGAGGTTGAGCTGGAGCCGCTGCCGTGCTGGGAGCATCTCGACGCCAATGTTTGGCGGAACTTTGTGCGTGAGATGGTAGAGGAGATCGAGAGAGAGACTCTGGCGGAGCACCGGCGGAATCAAACGGTGCCGGCAGGAGCCACAGCCGTGTGCCGACGACCACCACATTTTCTTACCGGCCACCGGAAGAAGTCGCCCGCTCCGCTGTTCCACGCCGCGACGAAAGCGGTCTGGATGGCGATGAGAAATGCGTTCGGCGCGTTTCTGACCAGCTACCGGGATGCTGCCGAGCGAGTGAAGAGCGGAGACGGGACCGTATTCTTTCCGCCGGACTGCTTTCCTTCGCGCCTGCCGTACGTGTCACCCGCTTGATCGGCTGCGCGGGGTCCTCAGTGAGGTGAGTTCGAGGCGAGGTAGGGGAGTGGTGTATCTGCTGGTTGGGGTCTCGGGCGTTTTTGAGTTGATTGGGCGGCAGTAGGGTCGGCCGTTGGGTCCTCGGCGGTGCGATGGAGTCTGACTTGGGGCGCGCGGTTGACTTGTCGGGGCCGGAATCGGGCCCGTGATGCGTTGTTTTCTGAACGGTGGGTGGCACCGTTTCCGGACCTACTCATCCCATCTGGCACCGTTTCTCGTTTCCGTTCCCCGTTTCCGGCCGGCACCGTTCTCCGTACGACTGCGCAGGGTGTCCGACGCCTCGATCTCAGCGAAGCAGGCAGGGGCTCAGGGGGCCGACCAGAGAGACGTCCCGCCGCTCTCGAAACCGTCGGCGAAGATCTGAGCTGGATCCCGTGGACCGTAGGCGGGTGGTGACTGGCCATGCTCGAAGGCGCCCATATCCGGGGCGCCGACGAGGGAGAAGGCGTCGTTGAGGTTGGCGAGCGCCGCGCCGGCGTCGATCTCGGGAGCGCCGTCGGCGAGGCGGAGGTCGCGATTGGTCGGCGCGACCTCGACGTCCCACGAACCGGGCAAGGCGGCGTGGACCAGGTCGCTGAAGCTGGCAGCCAGGCCGTGATCTTCGACGCCGATGGTGTTCGCTTGGAGGTCGGCGAGGTCGTCGTAGCGCACGTCGTCCCATTTGAACCACGGCTCGGCCGAGGTCCCGTCGCGCGACGAGCCCCAGGCACCGTAGTCGAAGTCGCGAAAGCCGCCCGTGGCGACCGTGAGAAACTCGAAGGCGTACCGGTCGCCCAGGAAGACGTTGTTGCGGAACCAGGCGTTCTGCCAGATCGAGCTGCTGGTGTCGTGCATCCCGTTGCCCACCTTGACACTGGTGTTGTGGGCCACCACCAGCCCAGCCGGTCCGTTGTGCACCTTGAGTGGCTTGTTCTCCTGGTTGAACAGCTCGTTGCGCAAGATGTAGGCCGGTCCGCCACGGACGGGCTGCACGCTCACCCCCATGCGGGTGTTGTAGACGCGATTGCGCCACACGCGGACGTTGGCCTCGTTGTAGTCGATCTCGATGCCGTCGTCCACGCAGCGAGTGACGTCGTTGCCAAAGACGTCATTCCCGAACGAACGCCCCGTCAAGGGCTGCAGCGAGACGCAATCGCCAAAGTCGCTCACCCGGTTGTGGCACACCACATTGCCGAAACCCCGGAGATCGATGCCTCGCTCGCTGGGAATCCCGCCCTGGGGCCAGGCGGTACGCCCGGAGATGACGTTGTCGCAGACGGTCTGGTTGCGCTCGTGGTCGGCGTCGCGACGGTTGAGAACCCCGTAGTCGACGTCGCGAATGACGTTGTAGCGGATCGCGCGATCTCGCTGCTGTGTTGGGCGTCCACACCCCAGCGCCCGTTCTGGATGATCAAACCCTCGAGGATGACGTTCGAGATCGGGGTCGAGGTGTAGGTGCCGACCGTGACGACACCGATCGAGGTATTACCGCCGTCAACGATCGCTTCTCCCTGGCTCGGACCGAGAATGGAGATCGGCTCGCCCGGAGCTCCGCTGACCGAGATCTGAAACGAATCGTAGGTTCCAGCGGCGACGTGGAATACATCTCCGGGGATCGCCGCGTCCGCCGCTGCCTGGAGCCCCCGGAAGGGATCGTCGGGCGAACCGTCGCCGCCGCCCAACCCCGGCACCACGAACAGCTGCCGCCCGTCGAGCGAAGGCTCGAGAGGTAGGCGTGTAGTGCCCGAAACGACCTCGACCGTACCGCCGCCGTCGGGGTCGTCGAGAGTGAGGCGGAGGTCGTAGCTGGTACCGGCGGCCAGGAAGAGCGCACTCGCGGCCCAATGGTGTAACCCGAGCAGCTCGCCGTCGACCACCAACTCCGGATCGGAACGCATCGCCGGCGCCCCTGAGCGCCACGGGCCGGTGCCAGACTCGCGAAACTCGAGCACAAAGGTGCTGTCCCGATCGTCATCGCCGCTGATCTCCCAAGTCACGCCGAGGTGCTGAAACGTGGCGTCGACTCGAATCGCCCCAGGGACGACCGAATTCGCGCCGTGAAGGGCCGA
>JALCBJ010000113.1:0-10128 GCA_028066595.1 Thermoanaerobaculia bacterium | reverse complement strand
TGGCGTCGACTCGAATCGCCCCAGGGACGACCGAATTCGCGCCGTGAAGGGCCGAGGGGCACAGCAACAAGCTGACCAAAGCAGCGTTTCGCAGCCCCGTTCCGCTGATCTCAGATAGCAACATGAGCACTATTCTATGGCCTAGAAGATCCGACGCCGAAGCCGGCAGCTTAGTTCGACGTCGCATCGAAGGTGCATGCTCTCAGCCCGGCGTCTCGTCTCGGGGCCCGTCCCGCCAGGCTTCACCGGTCATCGGTCCAGGAGAGCGGGGGCGTCCTCTCCGTCGACTCGAGCTGCGTGTGCGCCGGTGGTCGCTCATCTGCCCCCCAAATACCAGGGAGGCCTGATGGCGAGGTGGTGTGGAACGGCCGGTGTGGAACGGTGTGTGGCACCGTTTCCTCAGGCTCTCTGCTCGCTGGCGGAATTCTGTCTGTCGATCTTCCGACCTCTCGAACGTCTCCAAAGCAGATCCCTCAATGGGAGATCTCTCACTCTCAGATCGTTGACTGCCCCCGACCATCCCGCACCTAGGAGAACCAAATGAAGCTCCGACAGATCGCAATAGCCTCCGTGATCGTCCTCTTCCCTCTGACCCTGCTGGCGACGACGGCGTCGGCCGAAGAGGCCGAGTCCTCGAAGGCGCCGGTCCAAGCCACCATCGACGATTTCGCCTGGTTTGGCGGCCACTGGCTGGGCGAGGAAAATGGCGACGAGACGATGATCGAGGAGAACTGGGGAATCCCCCACAATGGCCTCATCCTTGGAATGTTCCGCCAGGACAGCCCGCGGCAGACGTTCTACGAGCTGATGTCCCTCGCCGAGACCGACTCGGGAAGCGTCGAGCTGCGCATCAAGCATTTCAATCCAGGTCTGGTGGCCTGGGAAGAGAAAGACGAGATGGTGCTCTTCGAGCTGATGAACGTGAAGGAGAGCCATGCCACCTTCGTTGACGAGAAGGGCACTCGCCTGGTCTACGATCGTGATGGAGACCTTCTGGTCGTGGCGCTGGAGAGCGATCGGGACGGCGAAACGCGGCGTATGGAGTTCCGGTTTCGGCAGGCGCCGTTCTGAGCGTTTCCCCTCGATTTCACTTCTACTTCGCTGCCAGCACCTCGGCGCTCGGGAGGAGAGTTGCGGTTTCCGGAATGGTGTGTGGCACCCGGAACGGAATGGTGTGTGGCACCCAGAACGGAATGGTGTGTGGCACCCGGAACGGGCTGGCTCGTTCCGCGTTCCAGGCGTTACGATGCTGCCATGATCTGCGCCATCGTCGACGCCATCAGCACCGGCAGCGGACTGCCGTACGCCTTGTCGAACCGGGGCGCTCGGTGCGTGCAAGTCGCTACGCCTATCGGCCGGCGGCTCATCGAGCGAGAGGTCATCCCACAGCCCGACTTGGAATGGGTCCAGTCGGGCTTCGACTACCTGCCCAACGATCCTGTGTCTCGAAGCCGCGGTGTGCCCCGGATCCCAAGCGCCTGTGGTGACTTCCCGTCGCTCGTCCTGTGGGCCCGGCGACAAGGCGTGACACACGTTCTGGCGGGAAGTGAACCAGGCGTCGAGCTGGCCGATTCGTTGGCCGACGCGTTGGATCTGCCGGGCAACAGCGTGGAGCTCTCCCGAGCCCGCCGGGACAAGGACACCATGTCACGCACCCTGCATTACGCGGGAGTCCCCGTTCCTGACAGCCTGCGCACCAGCAACCCGACATCGGCGGTCCGCTTCTGGAACGACGAGCTCGGTGGGACGCCCGTTGTTGTAAAGCCTCTCTCCAGCGCTGGCGGAAACGGCGTGACGTTCTGCCGCGACGAAGCTGAGATTCGCGCTGCCTTCTCAGATCTCGTGGGTTCCCTGGACTTGTTTGGAACGCGCAACGAATCCCTTCTGGTCCAACGACAGATGTCGGGCCGTCTGTTCGAGGTCTGCACTGTGAGCGACTCCGGCCGCCACGAGGTCGTGCTGGTGGTCGAGACCACGAAGCAGGCCGCCGTCTTCGACGCTATGCGCCTGCTGACTCCACGCGAAGTCGCGGAGCGGGACGCGGTCGTCGACGTCGCGCTGCGTGCTCTCGACGCGCTGGAGATTCGTTTCGGCGCGGCTCATGTGGAGGTTTTGGTAGGCCCAGACGCGGTCGTCGTGATCGAAGTCGCGGCGCGCTTGATTGGGTTTCTGCCTCCGCAGCTCAGCCGCGAGGCCCTGAATACAGATCAGGTCGAACGCCTGGCCGACGTAACGCTTTGCGCCGAGGCGATCTCGGTGGCGCCGACAGCCCCGGAGCGGGAGATCTTCGCTCGGGCCGTGGCCCTACGCTCGGATGCCGAGGGTCCGATAAGGGAGCAACAGCTCGGCGCGGTCGAGGCCAGGCTGCTGGAGCTGCCCTCTGTGCGAAGGGTTCATTTCCTCATCGCGCGCGACCGCCGGCTCGAGGTGACCTGTGACCTCCCGTCCGCGCCTGGCCTCGTCGAGCTTCTCCATGAGGATCCGGAGCAAGTAGCTGCCGACCACGTCGCGATTCGGAAGCTGGAGCGGGACGGGCTATGGCGGTCCCTGTTGGACGCTAGACTGACGTCATGAACGTTCTGGCCACTGCGCTTCGGCGTCCACACCGGTGGCCGCCGCACCCCTCGCCAAAGGGTTGTCGCCGGGAGCGGCGCTGAACTTCCTCCTCGCCGGACCGGCTACCAATGCCTGCGTCACGCGTACCTTCGGCGCTCGCTTCGTCCGCGTCTACGTGAGTAGTGTGGCTGTGGGAAGCCTGGCTTACGGTCTGCTGCTCGACGCGCTGACGGCCGTGTTCGGCTGTTCCCTGGCGCTACCCTCCAGAGTGCCTGCCCATCACCATGCCGCGCCTGGGAGATGGCGCTGGCGGGGTGCTCGTGTTCCTCCTAGCCTCGGCGACACGCGGCTCGCTGCGCCGAGGATGGCGGAGCTCACCGGGGGCGCCAAGGCTCTCGGGCGAACGGCGCTCGGACGTCTCGGCTTGGCGTAGACAGACAGCGCCGGTCAGACGCGCGAGGCCGGGCTCAGTCGGACGATGCGCCGATGGCGTGGGATCACTCCAGCGCTGATCCTCGTGTATTTCGCCGCCACTCGCTCGAGCTCACCATCGGTGGGCACGGTCGAGGAAGGCCATTCAGCGCCTTCCCGTAGCTTCGGACTGGTCTTGGAGATCGCGATGCTGTAGCCGTCGCGGCTGTCCACGCCGGCCGTGGGCCATGGCGCTCACCCTTTCGGTTCGGCGCAGGAAGGATTAGGCGGTCATCGTGTTGATCGCCTGAACCGACAACAGAGCCCGGTACGGAGATCGTTCCCTCGCGGCGCGGTACGAGGTCAGCAAGGTACGTCCGAACGCGGGAACGAGATCGTGGCAAGAAAGGTAAAGAGATGAAGAACAACATAAGGAAGCTCGGAACAGTCCTCGCTTTTGCGGTGGCCAGCGGGACTTGGGGAAACGCTGCTTTCGCCCAGCTCTTGGAAACGCCGACCGCCTTCTACTGGTTGGGGTTTCCCGGTCTCCAGGCGGAGGCGGAAGTAGGGGCACGCCAGGGCAGCGCGGTCGCGGTCGGCGACTTCAATTGCGACGGCTTCGGCGATCTCGCGATGGGGGCGCCCGCAGACGACGTCTGGACGTTTGTCTTTCCGGATTTCAGAACATTTGAGCAGGCCGGCTCGGTGACGGTGGTCTACGGTACCTCGGACGGCCTCGGCACCGACACACAGGTCGTGACGTTGGCCAGTTTTGGCAGTTCCCTGCCGATCGCGGACTTCGACTTCTTCGGCGAGGTCTTGACCGTCGGTGACTTCAACGGTGACGATTGCGACGATCTCGCGATCGGAGCGCCGCTCAAAGACTTTGGGCTCGCCGAGAATGTCGGCGCAGTAGCGGTCGCCTTGGGGCGCTCGGACGGGGTCCAGCCGCGAACAGCGCTGTACCAGGGTACCTTCGGCATTACCAGCACCGGTGAGGCGGGGGAACAGTTCGGCCATGCCTTGGCCGCCGGCGATGTCGACGGAGACGGATTCGATGACCTCGTCGTCGGCGTTCCGCGGGAGGATGTTCTGGATGCTGAGAACGCGGGCTCGATACACATCCTCTTCGGCGAGGGCTCGGCTACGGGTTTCGCTACCAGCGGCCACCGTTTATACGATCGGTTCTCCACCAACTTTCCCGGATCTCGCCAGACTGACGGATACTTCGGTTGGGCGGTCGCCGTCGGCACAGGACTCTTCGAAGGCCGAGCGGATGTATTCGTTTCGGAGATGGGCAGGGACGTCGACAGCGCGATCCAGGCTGGCGCTGTGCTCCGACTCATCGACGCCCATGATCCTTCCGATCTTTTCGTACTGGAGTTCAACCAGAACAGCTCCGGAGTTCCGGGCACAGCCGAGGACTACGATCGATTCGGACGGTCCCTCGCGGTAGGAGACTTCGATGGGGACGGCGTGACCGACATCGCGGTTGGGGTCAACGAAGGTCTGAACATCGACGGAGAAACACTGTCCGCCGCAGGAGCCGTCAACGTCCTATATCAAGCGGTTTTCGGCGGACCCGACAGCCAGATGTGGACCCAGGGTCACTTCGCCTCCGTGGAGGCGGAGCCATTTGACCGCTTCGGTGAAGTGCTGGCCGTAGGTGATTTCGACCGAAACGGTACCGACGACTTGGCGATCGCGGTCACTGGCGAAGACTTCGCGGGAAAGGAAGATGCGGGTTTCGTACATATCTTGCGCGGTCTTCAAGGGTTTGGCTTCGTCGGACTCGACTTCCGCCAGAATCTTTCCTTGCCCTTCCCGAACGTTGAGGACCACTTCGGTGCAGCCATGGCCGCCGGACCCCTCGGGAGCGGCAACTCAGACGACCTCGTGGTTGGAGTCCCGGGCAAGGATTTTGCCCCTGCCTTCAATACCGGTATAGCGGCGACCTACGAGAGTCTGGCCCTATTCGGTGACAACTTTGAATCGGGAGACCTATCGCAGTGGACGAGCGTCGCGCCATGACCGACCGGGCGGGTCATGTCGTAGAACTCGCCGGTGACACCAAGGTGCTCGCACGTCACTGCCGACCACGTCGCGATTCGGAAGCTGGAGCGGGACGGGCTATGGCGCTCCTTATTGGACGCAGCGGCCGGGTCGAGTTGACCATGTGCTTTGCCTGAGACGTGTCATTCTCAGCGAGAATGACACGTCTCCTATTGCGTCAAGTCGTCCTTGCTATCAAGGACAGTATGGGAGTGCCAGGCAGCGATCGCCGCCTGGAAAAAGCGTGCAGTCTGCGTTTGTGAAACATGGCTGGCAGCTGTTCATACAAATTCCTGGGGCATAGTGAGAAGCCGCTCCAGGCTTGTCCGCAGGCGTCATGGGTATCTCCGCCTCTAGAAGAGCCAGGACCGTGAGAAATGCACCGGACATATCTGGCGCTGCCTGAGAGGTTTCCTCTTCCGCTACCTGCTGGTCGGCAGGCGTCACGGGCATCTCCGTGAGAAATGCACCGGAAACGTTTGGCACTGCGTGAGAGGTTTCCTCTTCCGCGAGGGCTGGCAGTGCGGTTCCAACGACGACGACTACGAGTGCAACGAGCGTGAGTGCTGTGAGTGAGCTGAATCTCGGGGTTTTCATGGACTCTCCTTGTGTCGAGGGGGGTCTGTTTGAAGTGGTTGTGTTCTTGCTCCACAATTCACGAACAACAGTAGAGTCAAGAGCGTTCAGATTGAATCAGGCGAATTGGGAAGACATCAGGCACCGGCGGAGGTCGTGGTTTTTGGCTGTAAGCTCTGCTTTCCTCCACCCGAGGAATTCCAGGGCAGGTTCGTCGAACCTGCGCGTAGTTCTCTACTCATTCGTCTGCGTTCTCTCTGCCGCACTTCCCAAGATTGAACACCATACCTACGTTGGATGCCTATGCGGCGATCAGAACGTCCGCGTCGAACTCACCTGCTCGGAACTTTCTTGCTCGATGTGAGCATATCTTCCGTCATATTCTAGGTCAACTATATGAGCTGTCCGATAGGTGGGCGACCGGCGATCGTCCCGCACTCCTGAAAGATGAGGTCACGACTCCCGCGGGCAGTACCGTGGACGGTATTCTGGCTCTGGAGACCCGGGGGGCTGCGGACGACCTTGATCAACGCAGTCGTCCAGGCGGGTCGCGAGCTGCCGGGCTGGGGAAAGCCGCCTGAGAAACCGCAGGGCAACCCGAAAACGAGAACCACGAAACCTACCCAATGCGAAAGAGAACCATGACTCGAACCCTGCTGGCCGTTCCGTCGATGCTTGTCGCCATGTGCCTGGTGAGTGGGGCTTTGATTCCACTCCGAGCTGCAGAGTACTTTGTCTCGCCGTCCGGAAACGACGCCAATCCCGGAACCCTGGCAGCTCCATTCCAGACGTTTCATCGTGGGATGGAGGTTTTGGGAGTCGCCGATACTCTGACCGTCCGACAGGGTGTCTATCGCCTGATGGACGAGGACTCTTCCGTCAAGCACATCACCCTGATTCTGCCCGGCGCCACCGAGGGTGCCTTTCCAACGATCCGAGGCTTTCCAGGGGAGCAGGCCAAGATCCTCGGCTCGATCCATTCCGCGGGGCAGACATGGGAATCGGTTGCGGGCGGTCTTTGGAGGCTACCTGCGAACTTTCTCGTCAACGACCCTAAGGGCATGTGGAACGGTGAGCGCCGCGTTCGCCATCGAATGGAATTCCGCAACAATCTGCGTTCTCACGCACCGACCTCCGCCTTGACCGATCCCGGAGATTGGACCAAGGCGGATGCGAGTGGTCAGGGGTGTGACGAAGACAACTCAGGTTGCTTTATCTATATGCGACCAGTCGCTCAAGAAATCCCCTCGACTGAGATCTATGAGTTCTCTCAGCGGGCGGTGTTTCTTGCGATCGGAGTCTCTCACCTCGAACTAGAAGGACTCGAGTTCGCGTACACCCAGGGAACCGGGGTCTATCTCGAGGGTGGCGACGGTCAGATCGTTCGCAACAACTGGTTCTGTCACCATGCCAACGGTCACGAGAACTCGATTCCGATCTTCATCTCAGGTGGTGGAGCACTCGTCGAGGGCAACGAGGTCTGTGACTCGGCCTATTGGGGCGGCGTGCCGAACTCCAGGGGTATCACCTTCATGTTCACCGACCCGGACAACCCGCCAACGGTCCGCAACAACTTGCTGTACGACATCGGCGGCCCCGCTATCGGTTCCAAGGGGGGCGCCGCGAAAGTCTTGGTCGAGCGCAATGTCATCCGCAACTCTGGTATCGGCGTCGAAGGTGGCCATACGCGATGCCAGCCGGACTGCGTTTCCGGAGAAGCATGGATCATTCGCGAGAACCTATTGATAGACAATCGACGCGGAATCTCCCCTCAGGTGTCTCCGTCTGGTGGTGAACAGATCTACAACAACGTCTTCTGGGAAAACGACATCGCGATCTGGATGAGGTTCGAACACAACGATTGGTCGATGTTGAACAACATCTTTGCTGGAAACGAGCGGGTGATTTTTGTCGACAACGAGTCCGGTGATTCGATTGATATGAAGGCTGCGCTGGCAGTGTTCGCCTCAGACAACAATCTCTTTTTCGAGAATCTGCATGATTACTTTCTTCGCCCGGATTGGTTTGGGGGCGATGAACATGGAACAGGCTTCTCGGTCGCGCAGATGCAGGCGTCCTATGGGCGAGAGATGAATTCTCTCGGTGGCCAGGATCCCGCATTTCTCGATCCGGCCGGCGAAGACTTCCGCCTACGCCAAGGGTCACCCGCTATAGGCCATGGAGACGGGACTCCCTACGGCTTGCCAGCTGTAGATCTCGGAGCCTTCCCGCTCGGTTCTCTACTCTTCGGGGACGGCTTCGAATCGGGTAACACCAGCCAGTGGTCAGCATCTGTTGGAGAATAGCGCTACGTGGTCACGGCTAAGCGTCGGTGCGCCTGCACGGTCGGTGGATCGACCGGACCGGACCGACTGGGGGATGGGTGCCGCTTACCTTGGGTAGTGGGGTTTCATTCGGGAGAGCCCATTCTCTGAGCGTTATCCGCGTTCGGTTTCGTCTTGTGCCGTATGGCAAGGAAACCAAGACATCTACCTCGACCTGGCTGCTTGGTCGAAGTCACCGTCCGTACCATCCATAGCCGCTACCTGCTCCGGCCCGGTAGCGAGCTGAACAAGGTCTTCGCCGGCTGCCTGGGCCGAGCGCTGGAATTTCACCCGGTGTGCCTGCATGCCGTGGTCGTCATGAGCACCCATTTCCATCTGTTGCTGTCACCGGAAGACAGTCACCAACTGGCCGGGTTCATGGGCCACCTGAATGGAAACCTGTCGAAGAAGGTCGGTAGAATCCATAGCTGGTCCGGCTCGATGTTCGAGCGCAGATACCAGTGCATTCCGGTGTCCGACGAGCCCGCGGCCCAACAGGCGCGCTTGCATTACTTGCTACGCCACGGCTGCAAGGAAGGGCTCGTCCTCAACCCGCGCGACTGGCCTGGGGTCCACAGCGCCACAGCGCTGTGTGATGGTGTCGCCATCGAGGGCACCTGGATCGACCGGACCGAGTACTGGAAGGCCATCCGTCGTGGCGAAGACGTGGTCGTCAGCCAGTTCGGTACCGGCTACGAGCTCCAGCTGGCGCCTCTGCCGTGCTGGGAGCATCTCACCGAGGATGTTTGGCGGAGCTTCGTGCGTGAGATGGTGGGGGAGATCGAGCGTGAGACTCTGGAGGAGCATCGGCGGAATGAAACAGTACCGGCAGGAGCCACGGCCGTGTGTCGGCGATCACCGCATTTCCTTCCGGGCCACCGGAAGAAGTCGCCGGCTCCGCTCTTTCATGCTACGACGAGAGCGGTTTGGTCGGCGATGAGAGATGCGTTCGGTGTGTTCCTGATCAGCTATCGGGATGCTGCCGAGCGAGTGAAGAGCGGAGAAGGGAAGGTTGTCTTTCCGCCGGACTGTTTTCCTTCGCGCCTGCCCTTCGTGTCGCCTGCCTGAACGGCTGCGCTGGGTCCTCAATGAGATGAAGTTGGGTTGGAGGCGGGGAGTGGTGTATCTGCTGGTTGGGATTCTGGCCGCTTTGGCGGATTGGACGGATCTGGAACGGCCAATCGGACCCTCGTCGGTGCAATGGAGGCCGACTTGGGGCGTTTAGTCGGCTTGTCGGCGCCAGATCGGGGCCCGTGAGGCGTCGGTTCTCTGAAATGTGGGTGGCACCGTCGGCCGTCGGATCGGCTTTGCTCGCCGGTTGGCGAAGCGAGTCGTTTTCATAGATCGTGGGCAAGTTGTCGAGGAGGGTGGCGCTGAGATTCTAAGGAAGCCGAAGAGTTCGAGAATCGCTCGCTTTCTAGCCGTCGCTTAGGAGTTCGCTGAAGAGTCCATGAATATGCGTAGGGTGAAGTCGCTCGATTTGCCTCTGTCGACGTACGAAGGTCGCGTGCCTCAGAGCGGCCCGATTCCTACGAACCATAGGCGCTACTCGAGTAGCGCCTATGGTTGGGTGCCTAGACTGCTTTGTGCTCGTTCGGTGTTCGGTAGCCGAGACTCGAGTGGGGACGGACTTCGTTGAAACGACGGTGCCGTGTTCGATGACGACCTTGGCTTCTGCTTGACTTCTGAACCACTCCAAGATCTGACTCGTCTCGGAACTTCTCGTTGAAGCGCGATGGTCGGTCTCCTTTTCAACGGTCGACGCCGCTGAATCGTTTCTACCTACCTGGCTAGATTGCCATGGCAGGGAGACCGACCTACTGATCCCGTCCGGACCGTCAGCCGTCTAAAGACCACTCTACGGTGGACGGCTCCTTGATCGAGGGCCAGGCCTTGCTCTGGAGGTCCGTCCGAGAAACGAGGATTCACCAGCCCGCAGGGTGGCACCGACTTCGGGGGAACGAACGATCCAACTACACCCATCAGCCGACGGTCGATCTGCAAGACCTCGTCTTGACGCCACTCTTCTCGAACGATAAGGTGACTCTGGCAGCTAGATAGTGTATGTGCCAAGCTTGAGGATGTGCCGATGTTCTTTTGGAGGGTGAAACTTCGTTCTCTGCTTGAGGCTAGGCTCAAATAAGTTAGACGAATGTATGACCTCGCCCTGCCCCGTCTCGACGACGGTAGGCTAGCGTAGTAGGACCGC